>NC_017249.1:3990000-4590000 GCF_000284375.1 Bradyrhizobium japonicum USDA 6 | reverse complement strand
GGCTTTGTCTATCCGATGGAAGGACCCGGCCTCGGCGTCGACCTTCTGCCCGCCGTATTCGACCGCTCCGATCTGACCGTGCGTCGCTCCAACGCGTGAGGATTTCTTGAGATGAGCACCGCCCTCTTCGACCTTTCCGGCCGCACTGCGCTCGTGACCGGCTCCTCCCGCGGGCTCGGCCGCGCCATTGCCGAGGGCATGGCGAAAGCCGGCGCCAGGATCATCATCAACGGCGTCGATCCCAAGCGCGTCGAGCAGGCCGTGGCCGAATTTCGCGCCGCCGGACATCAGGCCGAGGGCGCCGCGTTCAACGTCACCGACGAGCCGGCGATTGTCGCCGCCTTCAACGACTTCGACAGACAAGGTATTGCGGTCGATATTCTCGTCAACAATGCCGGCATCCAGCACCGCAAGCCGCTGGTCGAGTTCACCACCGACGAATGGCGCAAGGTGATCGAGACTGACCTCACCAGCGCCTTCGTGATCGGCCGCGAGGCCGGCAAGCGCATGATCCCGCGCAAGCGTGGCAAGATCATCAATATCGGCTCGCTCGGCAGCGAGCTCGCACGTCCCACCATCGCGCCCTACACCGCGGCCAAGGGCGGCATCAAGAATCTCACCCGCTCAATGGCGGTGGAATGGGCCCAGCACGGCATCCAGGCCAACGCGATCGGCCCCGGCTACATGCTGACCGACATGAACGAGGCGCTGGTCAACAACACCGACTTCAACAACTGGCTGATGGGTCGCATCCCTTCCAAGCGCTGGGGCAAGCCGGACGAGTTGGTGGGCGCGGCGATCTTCCTGGCATCGGACGCTTCGACCTACGTCAACGGACAGATCATCTATGTCGATGGCGGCATGATCGCCGCGATGTAATCGCGAAACAGGGAACGAGACCATGCGCGCCGTCGTCATCCACGCCCCGAAAGACCTGCGGATCGACAGCTATCCCGATCCAGCCCCCGCCCCGGGCGAAGTCCGCGTCAAGATTGCGAACGGCGGCATCTGCGGCTCCGACCTGCACTACTATCATCACGGCGGTTTCGGCGTCGTGCGCATCCAGCAGCCGATGGCGCTGGGCCACGAGATCGCGGGCGTGGTCGCGGCCGTCGGTGACGGCGTCACCAATGTGAAGCCGGGCGCGCGCGTCGCCGTCAATCCGAGCAGACCGTGCGGCCAGTGCCTGCATTGCCAGGAAGGCATGCGCAACCAGTGCCTCGACATGCGCTTCCTCGGCAGCGCGATGCGCTTCCCCCATGTCCAGGGCGGCTTTCGCGAGTTCATCACGGTCGATGCCACGCAAGCCGTGCCGATCGCTGACAAGCTGTCGCTGGCGGAAGCCGCAGTGGCCGAGCCGCTCGCAGTGTGCCTGCATGCCGGCAAGCAGGCCGGCCCCCTCCTCGGCAAGCGCGTGCTGATCACGGGTTGCGGGCCGATCGGTGCGCTGATGATCCTGGTCTCGCGCTTCGGCGGCGCGTCCGAGATCGTGGTGACCGATGTCGCCGACGCGCCTCTTGCGGTCGCAAAGAAGCTCGGCGCCACCCACGCCATCAATGTCGCGACCGATGCCACAGCGCTCGATCCCTGGCGCGCCGGCAAGGGCGTGTTCGACACCCTGTTCGAGGCCTCCGGCAACCAGGCCGCGCTCCGCACCGCGCTCGACGTGCTCCGGCCCGGCGCGACGCTGGTGCAGCTCGGTCTCGGCGGCGAGATGACGCTGCCGATCAACTCCATCGTCGCCAAGGAATTGCAGCTCCGCGGCACCTTCCGCTTCGACCCCGAATTCGAGCTCGCGGTGCGGCTGATGGGCGAAGGGCTGATCGACGTGAAACCGCTGATCACGGCCACCATGCCGTTCGAGAACGCTGTCGCCGCGTTCGAACTCGCCAGCGACCGCTCGCAGTCGATGAAGGTGCAGCTGACGTTCTAGGGCTGGTATCGCGGTTACTGGCTCCCGATCAGCTTATCGCTGACCAGCCGGACCGCGCCCCGTTTCCACGAATAGTCGGCACCCATGCGCAGGCCGCTGTCGCCACGCGACAGCACCGCACCGGTCCTGGCATCGCGGACCTGGAAGCCGAGCGTGTATTCGGTGCGGCTGACCCGCCGCACCACGCCGATCAGCGACTGATCCGCGCCGAGCTTTTGCGCGATCGCCGCCTCGCAGCCACCGCAATCCCGCAAGGCGCGCGCCTTGACCGCCTCGCCGCCGGCATCAACGATGCGGTAGCGGCCGGATTGGCCCAGCGCCTCGCGCACGCTGCCGGTGACCTCGGCCAGGTATGACGCATCCGACGCGGCCGAAGCGCCCGCCGAGGCGGCGGTCGTGTCCTCCAGCTCGAAATCGAACACGGCCAGCGCGACCGGCGCAGGCGTGGCGAGCGCGGCCATGACCTCGCGAGACACGAAAATCTCGGCACGCTCCCATGATTCATCGTTGTCGCCACGGAAGGTGTAGAGCTTGTCCATCACGAGCTTCTTGGCGCCGACGTCGATGACGGCGACCTTGGCCCATTGCACCAGCGTGCTCGTCTTCTGGATGCCGCCGATGACCTTGAAGGCCGCGCCGTCCTGGGCAGACGGCACCGGCCGGTAACGGCCGTCCGCACTGATATCCCGCCTGAGCGCGGCCATGAACGCCGATAGCCGCCGCTCATGGGCGGCGGTCTGGTTGGCCGGCTCGGCCGACGTATCGGTGTAGCTGAAATCGTCCATGGCAACGCCGATGGCATCCTCGGCGCCGGCTGGCGAAGAGGCCGCCGGGAGGACGAAGAGGAGGAAAGCAGAGAGGATCAAGCTGATACGGCGCATGCGGGCCTCGTGTGATGGAGCGGCGGCGCAATCTGGACGGCAGCCTTAGGTCATGCAGCTGCGCTGGTCCCGACCAAGGCCGGGAAAATTTCACGACGTTGCACCGCGGTAAGCGCGGCGCTTTGCGCCGCTTGCGTTCTGCCGTTTAATGCCGGGGCGACAATTCCGTTCGCACCAGGTGCCCGCCGATGTGGAACCGCCCGAGGTTCGATCTCAAGGTCCGTCTGACGTTGCGCGTGGCCGCCATATCGGCCGCGTGCTTCGCCGCGATCTCCGCCTATTTCCTCATCACCGCCGACCGCGCGGCCCATGCGCGCCTCGACGACATCGCCGCCATCGTGGCCAAGACGCTGGAGCTGCAACAGGGCAAGATCCAGTGGGTGGCGAGCCCGCGCTCGGACTTCCCCAACCTCGACCCCGTTTCCGCCTATGTGATGACGCCCGGCCTGTGCCTGGCGTTCCGCGGCGTGAGCGGCGACATCCTCCAGCGATTCTGCAGCGGCGCGCCGATACCGGCGAACCCGCCGCCGCAAGCCTTCGCGGCCTTCTATCGCAGCCTGTTCGACCCCGGCCGCGAGGCGGCCCGGCCCGTGATCGTGCGCGGAACGAAGCTCGGCGAGACCGTGGTCTCGCTCGATCCGGCCGTGCAGACGGCCGACGCCTGGCACGAGGCCGGCCGCCTGATGCTCGCACTTGCGATCGCACTGCCGCTCCTGTGCGTCCTGGTCTACGCCGCACTGGCGCGTGCGCTGCGCCCCACCCGCATGATCCGCTCCGGCCTCGAACGGATCGCCGCCAATGACCTTTCGACGCGGCTGCCGCCGTTCGATCTCGCCGAGCTGTCGGCGATCCGCGACGTCTTCAACCATCTGGCCGAAAGCCTCGACACCGCGCTGGCCGAGCGCAGCGAGCTGACGCGGAAACTGATCGCACTCCAGGACGAGGAGCGCCGCCATCTCGCGCGCGAGCTGCATGACGAGTTCGGCCAGTCGCTGGCCGCCATCCGCGCGCTCGCCTCCTCTGCCCGCCAGACCGCCGTACAGGACTGCCCCTCCCTGCTTGGCGAGTGCGACGGCATCGCGCGGACCGCAACCGGCATGATGGAGACGTTGCGCGGCGCGCTGTTCCGGCTGCGCCCGCCCGACGTCGAGGAGCTCGGACTCGTGGCGAGCCTCGAAGGCCTGGTTGCGGGCTGGAACGGGCGTAGCCGCGGCCAGACGCGGTTTTCGATCCGGTTCGACGGTGCGTTCGCCACCCTGCCGGCCACGATCAGCGCGAGCCTCTACCGGATCGTGCAGGAGGCGCTCACCAATGCCGCCAAGCATGCCGGCGCCACACGGGTCAGCCTGGAGCTTGCGATGCGTGCCGACGAGATCGCACTTGCGATCGACGACGACGGACGGTCGAACGATCCCGTCGTAAAATCCGGAATGGGCCTGCTCGGCATGCGCGAGCGCGTCGCGGCCTTGCGCGGCCAGTTGAGCTTCGAGGCCGCGCCGAACGGCGGCTCCGCGCTGCGCGTGGTCATTCCGCTTGCAGGCCTCGACCGGCAGCCATTGGAGCGCGCGGCATGAGCGCGGCCGATGCGACCATCCTGCTGGTCGACGACCATTCCGTCGTCCGCGAGGGCTATCGCTCCGTGCTCCAGAAGCAGCCCGGGCTTCGCGTCGTCGCGGAAGCCGCCGACGGCGCCGAGGCGTACCGTCTGTTCAAATCCGAGGTGCCCGACCTCGTCATCATGGATCTGAGCATGCCCGGCATCGGCGGCATCGAGGCCGTCAGGCGCATCAGGCAATGGGACAAGGCGGCGCGGATCCTCGTCTTCACCATGCACGAGAATGCCGGCTTCGCCGTGCAGGCGATCCGCGCCGGCGCGCGGGGCTATGTCACCAAGACCAGCCCGCCCGAGACGCTGGTGCGCGCCGTTATGGACGTGCTCGCCGGCAAGATCGCCATCAGCCCCGACATCGACCACGAGCTCGCGCTCAGCCGTATCAGCGGCGAGAGCTCGGCCGCCGACGTGCTCACGCCGCGCGAGTTCGAGGTGTTGCGGCTGCTGCTCGCCGAGAACACCACGGAGGAGATCGCCGAGACGCTCCACGTCAGCCCGAAGACGGTGGCGAACCTGCATTCGCTGATCAAGGACAAGCTCGGCGTCGGCTCCGACATCGAGCTGGTCCGGCTGGCGCTGCGGCAAGGGATATTGACGGAGGTCTGATCTCGACGAAAGCTTAAGGCTCCAGCTTCGCTCCGTCAGGTGCAAATGACTCGACCGTGTCGCCGATCCTGAACGACATCAGGTCGCGGCCGACCAGCAGCGGCCCCTTGTAGGCGGTCCGCGTGCGCAGGATCAGCGGCTCCTCCGGAATGTCGGGCCCCGGTTTCACCGAGCCGAATACGATGTGGGAATAGACGGCGAGCTTTGGCTTGGCGGATGCAAAGATCTGGCCGGCTTCCTCGGGTGACGTGTGGTGCGCCTGGATGTCCTTATAGACCGGATTTCTGACCAGCAGCTCCGGCTCGATCACCGCAACCTCGTGGATCAGCAGATCGGTGCCTTCAGCCGCCTTCGCGATGCGCTCATCGTATTTGGTGTCGCCGGATAGCACGACCTTTTGGCCGCCATATTCGACGACATAGCCGAACGACGGCTTGATCTTGTCACCATGGTTGACCTCGATCGCGGTGACCTTGACGCTGTTGTTGTCGTAGACCAGCCCGCGTTCGATATCCTTTGCGGCGAAAGTGATCGCCCCGGGATCGAGATGCTCGTCGTCGATGCGAATGCGGATGTCGTCGGCGAACGCCTTGGTCAGGTTCTCCGTCATGGCGACGGTGCCCTTGGGGCCATAGAGCTTCATAGGTCCTTTGCGTGACGCCCATGGCGTGGCGAGCCAGCCGGTCAGCCACATGTCGGGAAGACCGACGAGGTGGTCGGAATGCAGATGGGTGATGAAGTTCGCGGTGATCGCGCCGAGCGGGATCTTCAGCTTGTAGAGCTGCATGGTCGAGCCGCGGCCGAGATCGAACAGCAGCTTCTCGCTCCCCGCCTCGACCAGCGTCGAAGCGCTGAAACTGGTTGGCCGCGGCGTCGGTACCCCGGTGCCCAGCAATGTGACCTTGATCGGTTCGGCCGAGGCAGAAGTGCTGAACGCGAGCAGCACAAGGCCCGCCCTCAAGAGGGTGTTGAGCATATCGTCCCTTCCTTGGATGTCAGATAATTGCCGCGTCGCCGCGGATCATTCGCGCGCGACCACCGCGTCCAGCCATGCGCAGTTAAGCGGCGGAACGCGCGGGTCGGCGACACGGACGCCGCGGGCCGCCGCATCCAGCCGCATGTCGCGCAGGCGCTTGCGCGGCTCCTCCGGCATGTAAAGGCGCTCGTGGCCCCACAGCGAGGGCCCGTCAAAGGTCTCGTGCGGCTGCCAGGTCTCGGGATCGATCACGCGCCCGCCCCAGCCATATTCGATGAAGAAGCCGGACGGCGTATTCACGTAGAACGAGGTCATGTGGTCGTTGGTGTGCCGACCCAGTGTGTAGACGACGCGGCCATCTTCGAGCTGCGCAAGGTCGTAGCCCTGCCCGACATCGTCGAGGCTGCCGAGTTCGACCATGAAATGGTGCAGGGCCTTCCGCCCCGACCCGACCATCGCAAAGGAGTGGTGGCGGCCGTTGACGTGGAAGAAATAGAGCCCATACGGCTTCAGCCCGAAATCGGAGACGCGGAAGCCGAGCACGTCTCGATAGAACGGCACCAACGGTTCGACGTTCTCGACATTGAGCACAACATGCCCCATGCCAAGTGCCCCGGTGCGGAAACCCGTGATCGGCCGGCCCGGCTTGAAAGGTTCGCTCGCAAGCCCCGGCTTGCAGAAGGCCTCGAGCCGGTTGCCTGCGGGGTCGGCGAACGCGATCAATTCGGCCACGTGACGCTCGTCGGCGAGCGCGCGCGATCCGCGCGTCACGTTCACGCCGTGGTTTTCCAGCCGCCCAGCCAACTGATCCAGCTCCGCCGTCGAGGGAACCTCCCAGCCCATCACCGCAAGGCCCGCGTCGCTGCTGCCATCGACGATCAGGCGCTGCTTGCGATCATCCATGCGGAAGGCGCGCATCTTGCCGCCGCGATCGACCTGCTGCATGCCGAGCAGCCCGGTCGCCATCTGGCCCCACTGATCGAGCTGGGATGAATTGATCCCGATATAGCCGAGCGCGGTGATTTCCATCGACGTCCTCCCGAGGGCATCGCATTCGCCGCACTGCGGCGAACTTGATACCGGCCGCGCGCGATCCTACGGTGGCGTCCCGCAATCGCTGCGCATTCGCAAAGACGATAGTCGCGCCGCGATCGGCTACAAGGGAGGAAATACGAAGTGTCCAAGGAGCGGACGCGGAAGGGACAACCGCGGCAATCGGAGGGCGTCCGCGCCTTCAAGCGCGGGTTGGACGTACTGCAGGAGGTCAACCGCTCCGGCGGCATCCGTGCAGGCGACGTCGCGCGCGCGCTCGACCTGCCCCGTCCCACGGTCTATCGCCTGCTCGAAACGCTGGAGGAGCTCGGCTATGTTGCCCGCAGCGCCAGCGACGACCGCTTTCGCGTGACCCGGCGCGCGCTCAGTCTCGGCGACGGATATGATCCCGGCGTGGTGATCTGCCAGGCCGCCGCACCTTTTCTCGCGGAACTGAGCAAGACCCTGGTCTGGCCGGTCGATCTCTCCACTTACGAGAACGCCGCGATGGTGGTGCAGGAGACCACCCATTCCCGCAGCCCTCTCTCGATCGACCGCGGCATGATCGGCAAGCGCCTGCCGATGTTGCGGACGTCTGCGGGCCGCGCCTATCTCGCCGCGTGCCCGGCCCGCGAACGCGACCTGATCGTCAATCATCTCCGCCGTATCGACGAGGCCGACGACCGCCCCTTCCTCGACCAAGCCCGCCTCGACCAGATGATCGCGGAGACTGCCGCTCGCGGCTACGCGATCCGCAGCGAGGGCGAATACAATCCGAAGACCGCCTCGATTGCCGTCCCCATCAAGCGGAACGGCGCTGTGTTCGGGTGTATCTCCATCATCTGGATCCGCTCGGCTCTGGGGATCGAGGAAGCGGTAGCGCAGTTTGCAGCGCAACTTCAGGAGACGGCATCCGCCATTCCGGTCGAGGTGTAGGCGGGCCCGTCCGCTGGGCGGACACTTGGCGCGGCGACGTTGAAGGGGTGGCATCGCTTGGGGAAGAGATAGCCCCATGCAAGATAAATCCGCCCCCGAAGAGTTTGATGTCGTGATCGTCGGCCGTGGCCCGGTCGGGGCCACGCTCGCCAATCTGCTCGGCCTTTGCGGCGTGCGGACGCTGGTACTGGATCGCGAGGCGCGGACCTATCATTTGCCGCGCGCGGTGCATTTCGACGACGAATGCATGCGCGTGTTCCAGACCATTGGCCTCGCCGACGCGATCCTGCCGCAAACCATCCTCAGCCCCGGGATGCTCTTCCTCGACGCCGACGGTCGGATGCTGCTGGATTGGTCGCGGCCGCAGACGCTCACGCCGATGGGCTGGAATCTCAGCTACCGCTTCCACCAGCCTGATCTGGAGGACGTGCTGATCGGTGGCCTCTCGCGCTGGCCGCATGTTACCTTGCGAAGCCGCTGCGACGTGTTTGCGCTGGATCAGGACGAGACCGGCGTGCGCGTCCGCTACGAAGACCTTTCCAACGGACAGCTCGGCGAGGTTCGTGCCGGCTACGTCATCGGCTGCGACGGCGCCCGCTCGCTGGTGCGACGATTCATCGGCTCCGGCATGGAGGATCTCGGCTTCCACGAGCGCTGGCTCGTCATCGACGTGCTGCTCAAGCGCGAGCGCGACGATCTCGGCGACTACAGCCTCCAGCATTGCGATCCGCGGCGGCCTGCGACCTATGTGCGCGGCACCGGCACGCGGCGGCGCTGGGAGATCACGGTTCTTCCCGACGAGACCTCCCAGGATGTCGCGCAGCCGGCCAGGGTCTGGGAGTTGCTGTCGCGCTGGGTCACCCCCGACGATGCGGAGCTTGAGCGCGCCGCGGTCTACACCTTTCATTCCGTCATTGCGCAGCAATGGCGGAGCGAGCGGCTGCTGCTCGCGGGCGACTCCGCGCACCAGACCCCACCCTTCCTCGGCCAGGGCATGTGCGCCGGCATCCGCGATGCCGCAAACCTCGCCTGGAAGCTTGCTGCGGTCATACGCGAGGGCGTCACGCCCGATCTGCTCGACACCTATCAGAGCGAGCGCCAGCCGCATGTGCGCGAGTTCATCGAGCTTGCCATTCGCCTCGGCGGCGTCATCAACACCAAGGCGATCGAAGCCGGCCTTGCCGCCGGGCAGGCGCGCGAGAATGCGCCGGTCAAGCTCGAGGTGAAAAAGCCCCTGCTCGGCCCGGGGCTCGCGCTCGGCGATCTGCCGGTTGCCGGACATCTCGCACCGCAGTTCATACTCAGCGATGGCGCCCGCTCCGACGATCAGATCGGCTACAGGCATGTGTTGCTCGTCGAAAGCGCCGCCACGCTCCCGTCGCATCTGGCTCATTCGCAGGCAGGGCTCGATATCCTGACCAGCGATGATGCAGAAGGCATCGGCCCCTGGCTCCGCGAGCACGGCGTCATCGCCGCGCTCGTTCGCCCCGACCGCTACATTCGCGGTACCGCCCGCAACGAGATCGAACTCGGCCGGCTCATCGCCGCCATCACGCCTCCAACCCACGTGCCGTCCGCGGCCTGACCGAACCTCTCAAGGACATCCCATGAAGCTGCTCTCTTTCGTCGCCAATGGCCGCACCTCCTTCGGGGCCGTCAAGGACGATGGCGTCGTCGATCTCGGTACCCGCATGACGCCCTGCACCACGCTGCGACAGTTGCTCGAAGCCGGCCGCGTCGCCGAGGCGGCAAAGCTAGTGGCATCCACCGCGCCGGATCATCCGCTCGGCAGCATTGCCTTCGCTCCCGTGATCCCCGATCCCGGCAAGATCATCTGCGTCGGCCTCAATTATCACGATCATGTCGCCGAAACGGGGCGTACCGTCACCGAGAAGCCGGCGCTGTTCGTCCGCTTCCCCAGCAGCCAGGTCGGCCATCTCCAGCCCATCGTGAAGCCGAAAGTGAGCGACGATTTCGACTATGAGGGCGAGCTCGCGCTCGTCATCGGCAAGGCAGGCCGGCATATCCCCGCAGGCCGCGCGCTCGATCATATCGCCGGCTATTCCTGCTACAACGAAGGCAGCATCCGCGACTGGCAACGCCACACCAGCCAGTTCCTCTCCGGCAAGACCTTTGCCGAGAGCGGCAGCTTTGGTCCGTGGCTGGTGACGGCGGACGAGATTCCTGATCCGTCCAAGCTCACCCTGCAGACGCGGCTGAACGGCACTGTGGTGCAGGACACCACCACGGATCTCCTGATCACAGCCATCCCCGAGCTGATCGCCTACATCTCGACGATCTGTCCGCTCGTCCCCGGCGACGTCATAGTGACGGGCACGCCGGGCGGCGTCGGCGCCAAGCGCACGCCGCCGCTGTGGATGCGCCCCGGCGACACCGTCGAGATCGAGATCTCCGGCATCGGCACCTTGCGCAACGAGGTCATCGCCGAACCGGCCTGACCGCCGATGCCGATCAATCAAACATAACAACATCAGGAAACGCCATGGTCCCCCTTCGCACGACATCCGCCGCCACTCTGCTCATTGCGCTGGCGCTCGCAGGCTCCACCGCGCGCGCCGAGATCAAGGGCGACGCCATCCGCATCGGCGTACTCACCGACATGAACGGCATTTTCGCGACCGCCATGGGCCCGGGCTCGGTCGAGGCGGCGCGGATGGCGGCGGAGGAGTTCGGCGGCAAGATCAACGGCAAGCCGATCGAGATCCTGCAGGCCGATCACCAGAACAAGCCGGACCTTGCGGCCTCGCTCGCCCGCAAATGGTTCAGCGACGGTGTGCAGGCGATCGCAGACGGCGGCAGTTCCGGCGCGGCGCTCGCGGTGCAGGAGTTGGTGCGCGGCAACGGAAAGATCTTCCTGGTCTCCGGCGCCGGCGCCAACCAGCTCACCGACGAGGCCTGCGCACCGACCAGCGTGCAATGGACCCAGGACGCCTACTCCACTGCGACCGCCGTAGTCTCCGGCATCATGCAGACCAGCAAGGAGCCGTGGTTCTTCATCACCGGCGACTATGCTTTCGGCCATTCGATCGAGGCGACCGCGCGCGATCGCATCGCCGTGCTCGGCGGCAAGGTTGCCGGCAGCGTGAAGGCCCAGCTCGGCACGCCCGACTACTCGTCGTTCCTGCTTCAGGCCCAGTCGTCCGGCGCAAAAATCCTCGCGATCAACGTCGCCGGCGACAACGCCACCGCGATCAAGCAGGCGGAGGAATTCGGGCTCGCAGACCAGGGCATGAAGATCGTGCCGATGTCGTTCCAGAACGTCGACATCGAGGCGGTCGGCCTGAAGGCGACGCGCGGCGATCTCATCGTCACCTCGTTCTTCGAGGACGTCTCGCCGGCCGCCCGGAAATTCTCGGACGCGTTCTATGCCCGCCGCAAGGCGATGCCGTCACAGATCCAGGCCGGCGTCTATTCCGCCGTGCGTCACTATCTGCAAGCCGTCAAGGACAGCGATACGGACGACAGCGCAGCCGTGATGGCCAAGATGAAGGCGACGCCGGTGTCGGATGCGTATACGCCGAACGGTCGCATCCGCGAGGACCAGCGCATGGTGCACGATCTCTATCTGGTGCAGGTCAAGACGCCCGAGGAATCGAAGGGCCCGTGGGACTTCGTCAAGCTGGTCGCGACCATCCCGCCCGACCAGGCCTTCCGCCCGCTCGACCGCAGCAAGTGCAGCCTGGTCGGCAGGTAATCGAATCAGGCGAGATAACGCGTGAGATAGCCTTCCATGGCGTAGAGCGCGCAGAGCGCGAGGCTCGACCACACCGCGGCGGTGAAATACAGGAACATCCAGGTCAGCTCGCCCTTCCAGTGCGCGATGTCGTGGGTCACCACCCAGCGCGTCGCAACGTCGTGCAGGCCTTCGAGGAAGCCGAGGAGCCTGTTGCCCTCTTCATGCCCTGCCCGCCAGCGGCTGAGATACATCGGCACGTCGACGGTGACGAGGAAGGCGAGGAAGCAGGCGATGCCGATGATGCCGGCGATCAGCGCCCAGCGCACCGGTCCCTGGAATTCCGGCATGAGGCGGCACAGCGCGATGCCGGCGAGGAAAAACGTCACCGCCCACAGCGAATTCTCGATCGCGTTGTAGAGGAAATTCGTCGTGACGACCGCGTACCAGGAGAAGCACTCCGCGATGATGATGATGGGCACGATCACCAGCGCGATGTTCACCGCGGTCTCCGCCCCCGTCATGTGACCCAGCTGATGCAGGATGATCGCCCATTGCGCCACGAAGCACAGCTCGGCCACGGTCGCGACGGTGCGGCCGACGAAGACGCTGGAGAGCCAGGTGTCGAACAGGCAGATGCGCTGCACGTCGGCGCGCGGCAGGAACGATCGGAACGCGCAGCCGAACACATAGCCGGCGCAGAGCAGGAACATCAGCCCGATATCCGAACCGCCGCCGGCGCTGCCGGCAACCGTCGGATAGAACTCGCGGTACAGCATGAACCAGACGAGGATGTTGGCACTGCTTACAAGCGTCAGGGAGCCCCACCACCACGCGAGGGGATTTGACCGCGCCGGCCACTGCAACATGAATCGCTCCGCCGTAATCGATATGACATCAAGCGGTAGCAATTCTGTCATAAATCGGCGGCGCGACGCGACAAAAATCTACGTTATGGCGCTGTCATAATTGACCTGCGCGCTGTCATATTCGCGAAGGCGACGGCTCTCCCCACATGTTTCCGAGTTTATTCCGGGGCGCCTCTTCGAGGCCCCCGGAATAACGCGGGGACTTTATTTCTTCATCCCACCAACATACGCCGCGAGCTTGTCCAGCGTCTGGTAGCCGTATTCGACGGCACCGAAGCCGATCATGCCGTCGCGCTGCTCGGTGCTCGAGGCCAGTTGCCGCATCATCAGCACGGTCTTGCCGTTGCTCTGCTCGGCAAGGGTGATGGTGAAGCGGAACATGCCGGGATCGTCGTCCTGGTCGACGCCGTGGTCCATCTCCATCAGCGACGGCCGCTCGATGCGGCGGAAGCGCATGCGGTTCGGATAGACGGTGCCGTCGGGACCGATCATGTTGAAGCGCCAGACGCCGCCGACGCGCACGTCGATCTCGAAGGTCTCGAGCTTGAAGCCCTTCGGCCCGAACCATTGCGGGAGATGTTTTGGATCGGACCACGCCTCGAACACCAGATCGCGCGGCGCGTCGATCACGCGCGACATCACGATCTCGCGGTCCATCGACCATTGCGACAGAGCGGGATTGGCAGAATTCGTCATCACTCAGAACCTTTCCGTTTGGTTGTGCGGGACGGCCGCTTGGCGGACGCCCTCTCCTTCTCTTTCTTCAGTTGCAAGACGTAAGCCTCGAACCGGTCGAGCCGCGCCTCCCAGATCGCGCGCTGCTGCTGGAACCAGTCCTCCGCGCCGACGAGCGCGTCCGGACTGAGACGGCAGGTGCGCACGCGGCCGGATTTCTCCGACTGAACGAGCCCGCTCGTCTCCAGCACATGGATGTGTTTCATGAAGCTCGGCAGCGCCATCTCGAACGGATCGGCGAGCTCGCCGACCGACGCCTCGCCGGCACAGAGCCGCATCACGATCGCGCGCCTTGTGGGATCAGCGAGGGCTGCGAAGATCTGGTCGAGCTGGGATAATTGGTTAGCCATGAAGCTAACTATAGACTCGCCACCGCCCGCCGTCAATAATTGTTAGCCCATAAGCTAAGTATTTTTCCGCAAGCCCCCGCCGAAGGAGCCCACAACGCGCAATCGTGAATTGGGGCAGCCGGCCCTCCCCGTTAGAAGAGAGAGGGGGCGCATCGCATCATGCGTCAGAGCCGTGCCGTCTGTTGTCACCTCATCACACCTCACCCGGCGGGCGTTCACCCGGGCTGCGCTCGTTCCCCTCGCGCTGGCTTGGCCGCGCCGCGCATCCGCGGATTCCGACATGATCGCGCAGATGCGCGACATCGTCGCCAACGAGCTGGCGCCGACCATGACGCCGGACCAGCCGGGCGGCCTTGCCGCCGCGCTCTATGCCGGCCGCCATGTCGAGTTCTTCAACTACGGCTTCGCCGATGACGCCACGCGACGACCGGTCACGCCGGATACGCTGTTCAACCTTGGTTCGCTGCGCAAGCCGTTCGAGGCGACGCTGGTGGCGCTGGGCTCGCTCCGGGGTGAATTGCGGCTCGACGACCGCCTGCCGAAATATCTGCCCGAGCTCACCGGAGACTATGTCCGCCGCGTCACCGTCGGCCAGCTCGCCACGCACACGTCGGGCATGCTGCTGCCGACCGACCATCCACCCTGGCCGAACGACTCGTTCTCGCGGGCGCGGTTCATCGACATGTTCAACGCCTTCGAGCCGCAGGCCGGCGAGGCGCCCGGCAAGCAGCGTGTCTACAGCCATGCCTGTTACGTGCTGCTTCAGCTCGTGCTCGAGCGCTGCTACGACGCTCCGATCGCAACCCTGTTCGAACAGCGCATCCTTGGGCCGATCGGCATGAATGCGACCTCCCTGCCGGAGCGCGGCGAGGACAACCGCGCCGTCATGGACGCGGCGTGGATGCAGCGCGTCGTGCAAGGCTATTCGGATCAGGGCATGGCGATCGGCCCACCCGGCAACCAGCAGAGCTATTTCGACTTTCCCGGCGCCGGCCAGATGTTTTCGTCCGCGCGGGATCTCGCGACCTTCGTTGCGGCCTGCGTCGACGGCCGCTCGGTCGATCCGCATTTGCGCGAGGCGCTGCGGATGACGCAGCGCGAGATCTTCCGCGTCGACGACAAATTCGGACAAGGCATGGCCTGGGAGACGGTCCACCTCCCCGACGCCACCATCGTCGACAAGCCCGGCGGTCTCAACAATGCCTCCGGCTATCTCGGCCTCGTCCCGATCAGGCAGATCGGCTTCGTCCTGCTCGCCAATCGGGGCGAATACCCGCACGAGATCGTTCGCTACAAGATCCTGCCCGCGCTGGCGAAACTCGTCGCCTCGCACTGAACCGTCCCTCGCAACAGAAAGCCCCGGCAGAGCCGGGGCTTTCCGCGCCAGATCAGGAACGGGATGCTCAGTACCTGGCGACGACCGGTCCGCCGAACTTGTAGTTCACGCCGACGCGCACGATGTTCGACTTGAGATCGACCGAGTGGGTGTAGACGTTGCTTGGAAATGGCGTCGTTCCGGCAAAGCCGACCAGATTGGTGCTGGTCGCGCTGGCGCGGCCGAGATCGACGTAGAGATATTCGGCCTTGAGCGACCAGCCGCCGCCGAAGGCGTATTCGGTGCCGACGCCCGCGGTCCAGCCGAGCCGCGTGTCGCGGATCGTGGCGGACTCGGTCGCGGCCGAGAACGTGTCGGTGAAGTTGAAATTGCCCTTCACCTCGGAGATCGCCGCGCCGCCCGTCGCGTATAGCAGCCAGGTCGGAGCCGCGAGGAAGCCGATGCGACCACGGATGGTGGCGAGCCAATCGGCCGAGACCGACGACGACACGGTAAAGCCTGTCGGGGCGCAGCAGGGATAGAGCGCCGAGCCCGTCGCGCTGCCCTTGAAACCGAAATAGTTGATGTCACCTTCGAGGCCGAGCACGGCGTGGTTGACCTGCCAGTTGTAGCCCGCGGTAAAGCCGCCGGTCACGCTGGAGCTGTTGACGCCCTGGGCGCCGACCGTGTTGATGGCGGGGACGCTGCTCGCCGCAAAATAGCCGGTCGGAGAGAACACCGTCGAGGTGTTCAGGTCAGAGTCGCCCCACTGCCCGCCGACATTGCCGCCGACGTAAAAGCCCGTCCAGTTATAGGCCGGCGCCATGATCGGCGCCTTGGTGTATTGCGCCGCGAGGTCGGCCGCCTGCGCGGATGCGGTGCCGAGCACAATCGACGCGACCGCCAGCAAAAGCTTCTTCATTCCAATCTCCATTCCCCCACGCGCTTGATCTCGCGTTTTCGATGCGCGCTGGTGGGAGCCATCCCGCGCAGTTTGGGAATAGGCGGAGGACGTCCGTTCGTCTCGGCCTGCGGCGCAGTTCGTATGGACTGTGACGTAGTCAGTGACTTATCGCGCAAGGCCAGTGGCGAGTGTGACCCAAACGCCACGCGCCGCCCCGCCGCAGCGGCGCACCGCGCAGGCCGCGCGTCGCGTTACGACAAGTGCATCAGAATGGCGGAGCGAAGCCGCGCGCCGACTCACACCGAGCGCGTCAGTCCGCCGTCGACACGGATATTCTGGCCGGTGATGTAGGCGGCACCCTCGGACGCCAGGAACGACACCGTCGCCGCGACCTCCTCGACCTTGCCGTAGCGCTTCATCGGCACGCTGTCGCGGCGCGCGTCCAGCTGCGGCAGGCTGTCGATCCAGCCCGGCAGAACGTTGTTCATGCGGATGTTGTCGGCGGCATGGGTGTCGGTGAAGATCTTCGTGAAGGCGGCAAGGCCTGCGCGGAAGACCGCAGAGGTCGGAAACATCGCGCTCGGCTCGAATGCCCAGGCGGTCGAGATGTTGATGATGGCGCCGCTCTTCTGCGCCTGCATCACCGGCGTCACCAGCCGGGTCGGCCGGATCACGTTGAGGAGATACGTGTCGAGGCCGGTGTGCCACTGCTCGTCGGTAATCTCCGTGATCGCCGCTCGCGGCCCGTGGCCGGCGCTGTTGACGAGCACGTCGATGCGTCCCCATTTGGCCATCGCCCCGTCGACGAGCCGCTTCAGATCATCGTTCGACTTGTTGGAGCCGGTGACGCCGAGGCCGCCGAGCTCGACTGCCAGCGCCTCGCCCTTGCCCGAGGACGACAGGATCGCGACGCGAAAGCCGTCGGCCGCGAGCCGCCGCGCAGCCCCTGCCCCCATGCCGCTGCCGCCGGCGGTGACAAGTGCGACCTTCTCTGCTGCCATGACCGATCATCCCTGTGTTGAGGCGAGCCCCGGGCCCGGCCTATCATGAGGCCTTCTACCGCCGGACCTGCCGCCAGGTCCACCGCCCAAGGCATCCGTCAAGGCATCCGTCATGAGCGATCTGCAGATCCGCAATTTGCGCCCCGAGGAGATCGCCATCGCCGTCGACTGGGCCGCGGCCGAGGGCTGGAATCCGGGCCTCGGCGACGCCGCCTGTTTCGCGATCCCGGACGCGAAAGGCTTCTTCGTCGGCGAGATCGACGGCCAGCCGGTCGCGACCGTCTCCTGCGTCAATTACGACGATCGCTTCGCCTTCCTCGGCTTCTACATCGTGCGCTCAGGCTTTCGCGGCGCGGGCCACGGCCTGCGGATCTGGAACACGGCGATCGCGCATGCGGGCGCCCGCGTGATCGGGCTCGATGGCGTCGTCGCGCAGCAGGACAATTACAGGAAGTCCGGCTTCCAGCTTGCCTACGCCAATATCCGGTACGGCGGCATCGTCGCCGCGCCGCCGAATCCGCCCGCCGAAATCGTCGCGCTCGACAATATCCCGTTCGCGCTCGTCGAAGCCGACGACGCGACCGTCTTCCCAGCCGCGCGTAGCGCCTTCCTGCGCGCCTGGATCAACACATCGGGCCATCTCGGCGGCGCGCTGCTGCGCGACGGCAAGCTCGCGGCATGGGGGGTGATCCGGCCCTGCCGGACCGGCCACAAGATCGGCCCGCTCGTCGCCGACGACCGCGGAGCGGCGGACGCGATCGTGCAGGCCCTGCTCGCGAGCGTAGGCGGCGGCGAGGTCTTCCTCGACGTCCCCGCCATCAATCGCGAGGCCATCGCGCTCGCGGAATCGCTCGGGCTCAAGCCGGTGTTCGAGACGACGCGGATGTACACAGGGCCGATCCCGCCGCTGCGGATCGACCGCGTATTCGGCGTGACCAGCTTTGAGCTGGGCTAGTTGAGCGGACCGAGCCGCTCAGTAGCAGCGCATGATGTTGACCGTGTGCTCGCCGCCGCCGCGGCCGGGCACCGTCACCTGCTCCGTCGGGCAGCTCGGCACATAGGGCCGGTCGGACGGCACCACGTTCGGCGGGAACCGATGGGTCCAGTCCCAGGGAACGTCGTACGTATAGGTGTAACGCACGTCGGTGGAGGTCGGCTGCCCGGCATCGACGAAAGGCTGGCTATAGCCTCCGTTGTCGTAGAAGAACCCGCCGCCGCCCGGCCAGTAGACCCAGGGCGTGTTGCGGCCGCGGAACCGGGCGCCAGGAGCGATCTGCGGACGCGCGATCGCGCCGGAAGGCGCGGCCATCCCGTGCGCGGCGGTGGCGGTGGCGCCGGGCCTGGCAAAACCGTCATTGGAAGAAAGGAGCAGCGCGGCTGCGCTGAGCGAGGCGAAGAGCGCCCCATATGATCTGGACATCATGATACGCACCAACTCGTTTGGCTTCGGCGGCTCCCCACCGCACGCTAGGCCGGGCCGTCACCCGCCCGCAAACGTATAATTAATTGTTGGTTAAGGCACGGAATTACAGCGGTGCGGCGGCCGATTGCCGCTGTCCCGAAATCGGTCAGCGCGGCAATATCCGGATCGTGACGCCGTGCATGCGCGCCCCGATCATCGGCTGGAGATAGGCGCATTTGGCGTATTTCGCCCGGTAGGCCTCGTCGATGCGATGGTTGATCGCCCCCTCGACCGGCGCAAAGGTGACGTCCTTCATCATGCCTGCCGCGACGATCCGTCCCGCCTTCTGCCGCACCGCGGCCTGGTACCAGCTCGAGTTCCGCCCGTTATACGGGCGCGCATAGAGCGCATCGTCGACCGCGACCGACCAGATCCAGGTCGGCGTGCCCGGCGTTGCGCCGTCCTCGCGGAACGGCGCAACGTGCAGGTCGTCCGCATCCGCGATACGGCGCAGCTCGTCAATTGGCCAGAACGTCATGATGCTCACGCCCTGTATTGGGCATCGGTGACATGCTCGAGCCAGTCGACAGTCTTGCCGCCAACCGATTCCTGGATAGCGATGTGCGTCATCCCGGTCGCAGGCGTCGCACCATGCCAGTGCTTCAGATCAGGTGGAAACCACACGACGTCGCCGGGCCTGACCTCCTCAATCGGGCCGCCCTCGCGCTGCACCCAGCCAAGACCCGACGTGATGATCAGCGTCTGGCCAAGCGGGTGAGTGTGCCAGGCGGTGCGCGCGCCGGGCTCGAAGGTCACCTGCCCGGCACCGACGCGTCCGGGTTCGGGCACCTGGAACAACGGGTCGATACGCACCGACCCCGAAAACCATTCCGCAGGCCCCTTGCGGGAGGGCTGCGAACCATTGCGCTTGATGTCCATGTCGGTCTCCTTGGCTGCTGCCAGCCTCGCAGACGCGCTCGCAAGCAGCGCCGCAACAAGCACGCTCCGTCGCGATAGCTGGCTCACGGCTTCGGCCGCTTCTCGAATACGTCCTTGAACACCGACACTGCCGAGAACGCGTTGGGCCAGCCAACATAGAACCCAAGCTGCGTGACGACCTCGCCGGCCTGCTCCTGTGTCAGCCCGTTATCCATCGCCCGGTTCAGATGATAGGTGATCTGCGCGACCTGTCCGGTTGCGACCAACGCGCTGACCGTAACGAGGCTGCGGTCGCGCGGCGCGAGGCCCGGACGCAGCCAGAGATCGCGGAACAATACATCGGTCGTGTACTGCACGAGGCCGGGCGCGACGTTGCCGAATTGCTGGCCCACGCGCGTGGCCCGCTCGGATTCCGCGGCCTCGTTGAGCGGCGACAGCGCAGGCGAGACTGCCGCCAACTGGTCCGACGCGATCTTTCGGGCCGCAAAGACATCCTTCGCAACCGAGACTGCCGACATCGCATTCGCCCATCCCGTGTAGAAAGCCAGATGCGTGACGATCTCGGAGATCTCGGCGGGCTTGGCGCCGCTGTCGAGCGCCAGGTTCAGGTAATAGGCGAGCTCGACGGTCTGGTTGCGCGCGATCAACGCCGCCAGCGTGACGATGCTGCGATCGCGCGCGCTCAACTGCGGACGCTTCCAGAGATCGCCGAGCACGACGGTCTCGCGGTATTTTTCCAGCGCGGGGGCGACGTCCCTGATGCTGTCAGACATCGGTTTGGCTCCTTCGGTTCCCTGCTCGCTCCTCGCCGGCGCAGCGGCGATCAGGCCGAGCGCAGCGATGGTGATGGTCATTCGTCTCACGGGAAACATGGCGCGCCTCGCTCAATAGTCCTGGCGCGTCGGGCGGAACAGGATCTCGTTGATGTCGACATCCTCGGGCTGGCTGATCGCGAAGGCGACGGCGCGCGCGAACGAGGACGCGGGGATCGCGACCTGCGCATAGAATTGCTGGATGCGGGAGGCCGCGTCGCGGTCGGTGACGCTGTCGGGCAGTTCGGTCGCGACCGCGCCGGGCGAGATCACGGTGCTGCGGATGTTGTAGGGTTTCACCTCCTGGCGCAGCCCTTCGGAGAGCGCCCGCACCGCGAATTTCGTCGCAGCATAGACGGTCGAGCCCGGTCCCACCCTGTGGCCGGCAACAGAGGAGACGTTGATGATATGACCTGCCTTCTGCGCGGTCATGTGCGGCAGCGCCGCCGCGATGCCGTAGAGCACGCCCTTGATGTTGACGTCGATCATGCGGTCCCACTCATCGACCTTCAACCGTTCGAGCAGCGACTGCGGCATCAGGCCGGCATTGTTGAGCATCACGTCGATGCGGCCGTGGGCCTTCACACCCGCGTCCACCAGGGCCTTCACCTGCGCGCGGTCGGCAACGTCGGTCGTGACGGCCAGCGCCTTGCCGCCGCTCGCCGTGATCTCGTTCACGAGCGAGGCAAGGCGATCGGCGCGCCGCGCACCGAGCACGACCGCCGCACCCTGTGATGCAAGCAGCCGCGCGGCAGCCTCGCCGAGACCGCTGCTGGCGCCGGTAATGACGACGACCTTGCCTGAGATACCCTCGTTCATGACGTTCAACCTTCTTCAATGCGCGCAGCGACGATCCCTCCGTCGTTCGCGGACGGGAGGTCCATTCCGGTGATTTGCTGTCGGCTGAAGCTAGGCCGTTTCCGGCCAAGTGATTAGATGATAAAACCTGAATAGATTTATCGCCTGGGCTAATGAATGGACCGCGACAACGCCAGTGACCTCCTCGCCTTCCTCGCGGTCGCGAGAGAACGCAGTTTTACGCGGGCTGCTATCAAGCTCGGCATGTCGCAATCCGCGCTCAGCCAGATCGTGCGTGCCCTGGAGGAGCGGCTCGGCGTGCGGCTGTTGAGCCGCACCACGCGCAACGTCGCCCCGACCCAGGCCGGTGAGAAGCTGTTCCGGTCGATTGCTCCGAAATTCGAGGAGATGGACGTCGAGCTCGCCGCACTCGGTGAATTCCGCGAGAAGCCCGCGGGCACCATCCGGATCACCGCAACCGAGAACGCGGCCGATGCCGTCCTGCTGCCGGCACTGGAAAAGATCCTGCCTAACTATCCCGATATCAAGGTCGAGGTGATCATCGACTATGGCCTGTCCAACATCGTCGCCGAGCAATATGACGCCGGCATCCGGCCGGGCGGTCTCGTCGCCAAGGACATGATCGCGGTCCGCGTCGGTCCCGATATGCGCATGGCTGTGATCGGCGCGCCGTCCTATTTCGCAGGGCGCAAGAAGCCCCGCACCCCGCAGGACCTGACCGAGCACAACTGCCTCAACCTGCGCCTGCCCACGCATGGCGGGCTCTATGCCTGGGAGTTCGAGAAGAACGGCCGCGACCTCAACGTTCGTGTCGAGGGACAGCTCGTCTTCAACGGCGCCGGCGCATTGCTGAGTGCCGCGCTGCGCGGCTTCGGCCTCGCCTACATCACAGAGACCCAGGTGCAGCCCTATCTGGTGAGCGGACAGCTCGTCCGCGTGCTCGCCGACTGGTGCCCGCCCTTCTCCGGTTACCACCTCTATTATCCGAGCCGCCGCCAATCCTCGCCGGCGTTTTCACTGCTGGTGGAGGCGCTGCGCTACCGCGGCAGGGGTCAGACCGCCTCAGGCTGACCAGCGGATGTCCTTATGCGATACTTGCCCCAACTTCCGTCATTGCGAGCACAGCGAAGCAATCCAGAGTGTTTCTGCGGTGGGATTCTGGATTGCTTCGCTGCGCTCGCAATGACGATGTTGATGCAGGTGCGCGCCACAAACTCACTCTCGTGCCCCGGACGCTGCGCAGCACGAAGTGATGCGCTGCCGAGCCGGGGCCCATGTTGTGGCGAACCGGTGCGGCCTCCTGGGTCCCGGCTCTGCGCAGCGGCGTAAGAAACTGCAGCGCGTCCGGGAAACGAGAGGGGGTGAATTCCGTTTTGATGCGCTCGGCAATGACTTGTCCGTGAGAACGAGCCCCCTCCCCAGCCCTCTTGCATGCCTCGCCCCCTTGTAACAAAACTGTCATACAGCAAAACTAAACGATGGCCGGGGGCCGCGGTCGCGGCCATTGCCGCCTCACCGCAGGAGATTTCGATGCGCCGTTCACTGGTGTTGCTGTCCGCCGGACTGACAGTCTTGTCCACCGGACTTGCCTCCGCCCAGAACAACACGCCCCGCAACCTGATCCTCTTCATCCCCGACGGTCTGCGCGCGCTGAAGGTGACGCCGGAGACCGCGCCGGCGATGGCCGAGGTCCGCGACAAGGGCGTCAATTTCAAGAACCCGCATTCGCTCTTCCCGACCTTCACCATGGCCAACGGCTCGGCGATGTCGACCGGCCATTATCTCGGCGACACCGGCGTGTTCTCCAACACGATCTGGACCAACTACACGTCCGTTCCCGCCGGCGACACCGTCGTCCCCTTCATCGAGAACGACGCCGTACTCGGCGACATCGACGAGCATTTCAAGGGCGACTATCTCAACGAAGAGACCATTTTGAAGATGGCCCGCGACAAGGGATACAGCACCGCGGCGCTGGGCAAGCACGGTCCGACCTATCAGTTCGACCACACCGACAAGCCCGAAAAACCGGGCCTGCATTCGGTCGTGTTCGACGATGCCACCGGCGGCAAGAACGGCGTGGCGTTGTCGGACGACGTGAAGGCGGCGCTGACCAAGGCCGGCCTGCCCCTCGCCCCGCCCCCGCGCGGCGACAATTCCAAGGCGGGCGATGCCAAGACGCCCGGCACCACGGTCGCCAATATCGCGCAGCAGGCCTATTTCGCAGACGTCGCCACCAAGGTGCTGCTGCCGATGTTCAAGGCGCGCAACAAGCCCTTCGTGCTGGTGTTCTGGTCGCGCGATCCCGACGGCAGCCAGCACAACACCGGCGACAGCCTCAACCAGATCCTGCCCGGCATTAACGGGCCGACCTCGATGGCCGGCATCAAGAATGCAGACAACAACCTCGCCCAGCTCCGCAAGGCGCTCGACGAGCTCGGCCTTGCCGCCACCACCAACATCATGATCCAGGCCGACCACGGCTTCTCGACCATCTCCAAGGAGAGCAAGACCAGCCCCTCGGCCAAGGTCAGCTATGACGACACGCCGAAGGACTTTTTGCCCATGGGCTTCCTGGCGATCGACCTCGCCAAGGCGCTCGACCTGCCACTGTTCGACCCGAACGACAAGAACGCCAAGGTCGAGGGCAACAAGCATCCGAAGGCCGGTAACGGCGTGCTCGGCAAGGATCCGGAGAAGCCCGATCTCGTCGTCGCCACCAATGGCGGCTCCGACCTGATCTACCTGCCGAACAAGGACAAGAAGCTGGCGGCGAAGACGATCAAGGCGCTGCTCGAGCAGGATTACGTCTCCGGCCTGTTCGTGGACGACTCGCTCGGCCGCCTCCCCGGCACCCTGCCGCTGTCGAGCGTCAATCTGCGCGGCAAGTCGGCGACGCCGACGCCGTCGATCGTCGTCAACTTCCGCTCCTATGCCAGCGATTGCGGTGAGGCGCCGACCAACTGCTCGGTGCAGGTCGCCGACACCGTGCTGCGCCAGGGTCAGGGCATGCATGGCAGCTTCAGCCGCGGCGACACCATGAACTTCATGGCCGCGATCGGTCCGGACTTCAAAGCCGGCTATGTCAGCCAGATCCCGGTCAGCAATGCCGACGTCGGCATGACGGCCGCCCAGCTCATGGGCCTGCGCGGCCCGCAGAACGGCGGCCTTGTCGGCCGCGTGATGTCGGAGGCCCTGCCCAACGGCATCGTGCCGAAGGCCTATATCGGCACGCTGAAGTCCAAGCCCGCCGAGGGCGGCCTGGTGACCGTGCTGAACTTCCAGCGCGTCGGCAGCCAGCGCTATTTCGACGCCGCCGGTTTCCCGGGCCGCACGCTCGGGCTCGAGCCGGACGCCGGCAAACAAAAACGGCGGGGAAATAACCCCGCCGCTGTCTGTCGCGCCTCGCAAGAGGCGCGACAATCTCGTCAAGAAACTTACATGCCCAAGAAACTTACATGCCGATGTCGAACACGTTTGGCAATTGGCCCGCCAGAGGCAGCGCGGTGGCGCCCAGGAAGGTCGCTACCATCGCCATCAGGCGACGGTTGTTCTGGCGCTTGCCGCGCATCTGTCCTGCGATCCACTCCAGCATCTCGCTGTTGACCTTGGCGGCGTAGGACGGCGCCCAGCTCTCGATCTCGGACTCTGCCGACAGCGCGACGCTGCGCGGCGGCACCTTCAGGCCCGAGGCGCTCGCGGCGTAATGGGCAACGGCCTTGGCGAGCAGGTCGTCGAACCGGCCGCCATCGGTGCGCTCGGTTGCGGCTTCATTGATCTCGAACAGCGCCTCGGCTTCGGCGCGGCTGACCGGCTGGTCGTTGACGGCCGTGGCAGTCAGGATGCGCGCGCACCAGGCGGTGTCATCGGCATCGAGCGAGCGGGAAAAGTGGACCCGGCCCTTGGTGGTCGGGCCTTCGCCCGTGATCACGCCGTCGCGCACGACGGTCAATGCATGAGCCGCGGTATCGCGGCAGGATGGTTCGAGGGACGGCGACTCAACAGACTTAGGCGCAGCGGCGGACATAGTTCACTTCCAGATTTCTTCTGATCGACCAGCATTTTCATGCGGGCGTAAAGGGGTGGTTAATGATTCGATACGGGGATCGCGACTTTTCTCAATGGTTGCCGATTAGTCGCTACGAGGACCATTTCGGTTCCGGAGGCGTCGGGGCGAGCGTGATGCGGGTCATAAACGGCTTTATGGGGGCAATCGAGACCGTACGGCTCCGGTCGAGATGTTTCGTCGCAGGCGCGGCTGTAACAGAAAGGTGCTAGGAAATCGGCCCTTCAGAGAAGAAATTCACATTTTACTTGAAGCGGTTCACTTAGGGTCGCGGAGACCCTATACTGGCCGCGACGGCAAAGATAAATTACCAAGTAAATTCAATGAGATGAGGTAGAACCATGACACTCCCGATCGGCACCACCGCGCCCGACTTCGAAGCCGAGACCACCGAAGGGAAGATCAAGTTCCACGACTGGATCGGCAATAGCTGGGCTCTCCTGTTCTCCCACCCGAAGGACTTCACGCCGGTTTGTACGACCGAGCTCGGCGCGCTTGCCAAGCTGAAGCCGGAATTCGACAAGCGCGGCGTCAAGCTGATGGGCCTTTCGGTCGATCCGGTCGACCGCCATTCGAAATGGTCGGAGGACATCAAGGAGACCCAAGGCGCCGCCCCCAACTACCCGATGATCGGCGACACCGACTTCAACGTCTCCAAGCTCTACGAGATGCTGCCGGCCTCGACCTCGGGCGATCCCCTTACCCGCACGCCGGCCGACAACCAGACCGTCCGCAACGTCTTCATCATCGGGCCGGACAAGAAGATCAAGCTGGTGCTGGTCTATCCGATGACGACAGGCCGGAATTTTCAGGAGATCCTGCGCGTCATCGACTCGCTTCAGCTGACGGCGAAGCATCGCGTCGCCACGCCGGCCGACTGGACGCAGGGCGAGGACGTCATCATCGCCGGCTCGGTTTCCAACGACGAGGCGAAGACGATCTATCCGCAGGGTTGGAAGGAACCGAAGCCCTACATCCGCATCGTGCCGCAGCCGAAGTAACTCACTGTCTTCCCGTGCGGTCCGCAGGACCGAACTATGGTGCGCAATTGCGCACCTGAGAATCTCGAGATCCCGGACCTGGTCCTTCGGACCATCCCGGGATGACAGTGTCAGGTCACACGCCCGCTCCTAGGCCGCGTGCACGCGGTCGAGGAAGCTGTCGACCTCGGCCTTCAGATGCAGGCTCTCGCCTGACAGCGCCTGGGCAGAGGCAAACATCCGGCTCGAGGTCTCCCCCGTCTCGCTCGCGCCCTTGGCAGCGTGACGGACATTGACCGCGACATCGGCGGTACCCGAGGCCGCAGCGCGAACGCTGGCCGCGATGTTGTGGGTGGCGCTCCTCTGCTGCTCGACCGCGGCCGAGATCGAACCCGCGATGCCGCTGATGCGCTCGATGGTCTGGCCGATCGCCTTGATGGCGGTGACCGATTCCTCCGTTGCAAGCTGCATGCTGGCGATCTGGTTCGAGATCTCGTCCGTCGCCTTGGCGGTCTGGCCGGCGAGCGTCTTGACCTCCTGGGCCACCACCGCGAAGCCGCGGCCGGCGTCTCCGGCGCGCGCGGCCTCGATGGTGGCGTTCAGTGCCAGAAGATTGGTCTGCTCGGCGATCGAGGTGATCAGCTTGACGACGTCGCCGATGCGCGCCCCCGCCTCCGAGAGCTGCGCCATGCGCTGGTCGGTGGCTTCGGCCTGCCGTACCGCCTCGGCGGAGATCTCGTTCGATTCCTGTACCCGGCGGGTGATCTCGGAGATCGACTGGGACAGTTCGTCGGAGGCCGAGGCCGCCGTGCGCACGTGCTCGGAGGCGTTCTCGGATGCGCCGGCCGACTGCGCCGACAGGTCGGCGGTGGAGCGTGCGGTGTCGGTGAGTTGCCGCGCCACCCGCTCGAACTCGCCGGAGGAGTTCAGCACCTTGTCGAGGATGCCGCCGACGCTGCCGCGGAACTGCTCGACGAAATTGCGCAGCTCCGCCTTGCGTTGCTCTGCCGCGGCAGCCGTGGCCGCGCTCTGCTCGCTGCGCAGGCGTGCCCGCTCCAGCGAGTTGCTCTTGAACACGGCGACCGTGCGGGCGATCTCGCCGATCTCGTCGGCGCGATCCTCGCAATCGATCTCGACGTCGCTCTGGCCTTCGGCCAGCGCCGTCAGCGAGCGCGTGACCGAGGTGAGCGGCTTGGTGATACGGCGGACGACCAGCAAGGTGAGGACCAGGACCAGGAGCGCGGCGATGCCGGCCGCAATCGCCATGCTCTCGATGGCCTGGGTCAGCATGCTCTCGAACTGCGCCATCGGGATGCCGACATAGAGAATGCCGACGACCTTGCCGGTGGCATCCGCGACCGGGAAATAGGCGGTCATGAAGGTTTTGCCGAACAGCGTGGCCGGGCCCTTGTACGCCTCGCCGCGGCGCAGGACGGCCTGCCCGGGATGATCGGCGGCAAGCTGGGTCCCGACAGCGCGGTCGCCGTTCTCCTTCTTCACATTGGTCGAGCGGCGGACGAACTGGCCGCTCGCATCATCGAACACGAACAGGGTCGCGTTGCCGCCGACATAGGACACCGCGCGATCGACGATGGCGTGATCCCTGAACTCCGGCATTTTGGGAATCTCGGCGCGCGCCACCCCGCCATCCCGCATCGTGATCTTCGCGTCGGGAACGACCTCGGCAAAGGCCAGGGCCAGCGTGCGCAAATTGACCTCGATGTCGCGCAGCGCACGATCGTTGAAGGCGGAGGTGAGCGACAAGTAGCCGGCGCCGACCACGAGCGCCGTGTTCACGGCGATCAGCAGCACGGCGCACAGGACGGCCTTGGTACCCAGCTTGAATTGCGGCAAGAACTTTGCCGTCGCACGGTTGGACATGAATGGAACTACCCCCGGAATTCCTGCATATTCATGCATTCGGCTTACGACCGAATTAACGACGGTTCACACCGCCGCACGCGGCATGCTTGCCAAATTGTAAACGAGGCCTGCCCTGACCACGCCAAGCGCGCCGCCCGTCATCGTCTGGTTCCGCGATGACCTCCGCCTGTCCGACCATCCCGCCCTCCATGCTGCGGCGAAGACAGGCGCGCCGGTGATCTGCCTCTATGTGATGGATGAGATGGCCGGACGGGCGCCGGGCGGCGCGACGCGCTGGTGGCTGGCGCAGTCGCTGCGGGCGCTCGGCGCCGAGACCGCCACGCGCGGCGGATCCCTGATCCTGCGCAAGGGGCCGGCGGCCAAGGTGATCCCCGAAGTGGCGCGCGAGAGCGGCGCCGCAATGGTCTACTGGAACGGGGTCGCGCAGGCGCCACATCAGTCCGTCGAGAAACAGCTCGAAGCGGCGCTGGCAAAGCTCGGCGTGGACTCGCAGAGCTTCCCTGGCGACTTGCTGGTGCCACCCTCGGCGATCCGCAATAAGGAGGGCCGCGGCCTTCGCGTCTTCACGCCGTTCTGGCGGCGGGTGGTGTCGCTGGGCGATCCGCCCAAGCCTCTGCCCGCACCGCGGGAGCTACGCCCTGCGCCGCCGCTCGCCGGCGACGCGCTGGAGAGCTGGACGCTCGAGCCGACAAAGCCCGACTGGGCTGGCGGCCTGCGCCAGACCTGGACGCCGGGCGAAGCCTCGGCCCGCATGCGCCTCCGCGACTTCCTGAGGCACACCGCGCGCGTCTATGTCGGCGATCGCGACCGTCCCGATCGCGAGGGGACTTCAAGCCTGTCGCCTCACTTGAGGTTCGGCGAGCTCAGCCCGCGCCAGGTCTGGCACGCCGCGCGCTTTGCCGCAGCGGAGAATCCCGCGATCGGGCCCGGCGTCGAAAAGTTCCTGAGCGAGCTCGGCTGGCGCGAATTCTGCCGCCACCTCCTCCACGATCACCCGAGCCTTGCCACCGAAAACCTGCAAACGAATTTCGATGGCTTTCCCTGGAAGGGAGACAAGAAGGCGCTCGCCGCCTGGCAACGCGGACGCACCGGCTATCCCATCGTCGACGCCGGCCTGCGCGAGCTCTGGCACACCGGCGTGATGCACAACCGGGTGCGGATGGTGGTGGCGTCCTTCCTGGTCAAGCATCTCCTGATCGACTGGCGCGATGGCGAGAGCTGGTTCTGGGACACGCTGGTCGATGCGGATGCCGGCAGCAATCCCGCCAACTGGCAATGGGTCGCCGGCTGCGGCGCCGACGCCGCGCCCTATTTCCGCGTGTTCAATCCAACTCTCCAGGGCGAGAAGTTCGACCCTGATGGAGCCTATGTCCGGCGCTGGGTGCCCGAGCTGAAAGACGTGCCGGCCAAGCTGATCCACCAGCCCTGGCAGGCATCACCGATCGAGCTTGCGAGCGCGGGCGTCACGCTCGGCAAGACCTATCCGCAGCCGATCGTCGATCACGCCAAGGGGCGCGAGCGCGCGCTCGCCGCCTACGCAAAGATCCGCAAAGGTTGAGCGTTGCTTTGACACAATTATGAAACCCGCTATCGTCATCGCTCCATACAAACCGTGGGGGACGATATGGACGACGAGAAGCCGATCACCGAACAGGCGCTGGACACGATCACCACCGCCGTGGAAGCGACCAGCGAAGCCGCAGTCACCGCCGTCAAGAAGGTCAGGAAAGCCGCCAAGAAGGTCGCGAAGAAAGTAGCGCCGAAGAAGGCTTCCAAGAAGAAAGCCAAGAAAGCTTCGAAGAAGGCTGCAAAGACGTCGTCGAAGAAAGCGGCCAAGAAGGCTGCAAAGAAGGTCACCAACAAGAAGTCTGCGAAGAAGGCTGCCAAGTCGAAAAAGAAGGCCAAGAAGGCCAAGCGCTGATCGCTGCGCTCGTGCACGTCTCCGGGTGCGGGGCGCCCGGAGACTTCTCCCATCCCTACCCTCGCCGCTTGGCGGCGCGCCGGCCCGGGTGATGCTCTCCCTTCGGATCGCGGAATTCGCTGCGATGGCCGCGCCGGTCCTCCTTGGCGAAGCGCTTCCGCTTCTCGGGTGAGCCAAACTGCTTGATCACCTTTCGGCCGTTGACCTTCTTGATGACATAGCCGCCTTCCGTCATCGAGAACGGCGCCTTGAGCGACCCCATATGGTCGAACTTGGTGCCGCGGGGATGCTCGAACGGTTCGAACCAGGACGGATAGACGAAGTTCGACATCGGAAAGCCGTTGACGAGAAAAGACTCCTCTTCCACGGCGTCGCAGACCTCGTAGGCATATTGGGTGTGCCGGGTCTTGTCGGCCCACAGATTGGCCATGGGATCGAGCACCATCTCGAACAGTTCGTGCGAAGCCGCCAGGCTGACCGGATCATCCTCGCCGAGTGCCTTCAGAAAGATCTTAGAGATCGGCTGGCCGCGGTGCGTCAGCTCGTGCCGCCCGAGGAAGTTCTTGTGGGTGGCGTCGTCAAAATAGAGCAGCTGCCAGTCCGTCGGCTTCGGCTTGCGGGTGACGTCGAGGTCGATGGGATAGCCCCAGACCGGCAGGAAATGCTCATCGTAGCATTTCTGCAGCGCCGTCGTGAGCCTCCCCATCATCCGCTCGCTCATCATCTCCTCCGCGTAGTTGATGCAGGCAATCCGGACCGGCCTCAAGGACCTGCCGAGCAGCGCGCGTCTCGCTTTCTTCATGGAAATCACCTTGCGAAAGGGAAGCTGAAATCAGTCCAGCCTAGCACGAGCGCGCTCCGCACGTCAGGGATGTATTCCGACGTACTGGCTTGCCTGCCTAGAAACGCCGGTTGACCACGAACACCGCCGCTGCGCACATCGCCATGCCGGCAATCGCCAGCGCATCGAGCTTCTCCCCGAACAGCAGATAGGCCATCAGCGCCGTGACGGCGGGCACCAGGTAGAACAGGCTCGCAACCGAGGTCGCCGCAGCGTGGCGGATCAGCCAGTACAACAGCCCGATCGATCCGATCGAGAGCGCCACGGCGAGCCAGGCAAGCGCGAGCACGAACTCCCGCGTCCAGTGCACCACGCGGTCCTCGAACAGGAAGGCGCCGACCGTGAAGAAGACGGTGACGGCGACATATTGCACGAGATTGCCGGCGCGCCAGTCGATGTGGTTGCAGTACCGGCGCTGATAGAGCGTGCCGAGCGTGATGCTGATTAGCGACACCACCGAGGCGAGCCAGCCGAGCCCGGCCTCGCCGGTCATCGGGCGTCCGTGCAGGATCAGCGCTACACCGCCGAGGCCAAGCACCAGCCCCGCCCATTGCACCGGCGTCACGCGTTCGCCGAGCCAGCGGTTGGCGATGGTCGAGGTCAGGATCGGCTGAAGGCCCGGAATCAACGCCGAGAGTCCCGCCGGGATCGAATGCGCGATCGCGATGGCCGTGCCGCCGAGATAGAAGCCGTGGACGAGAATGCCGGCAACAGCGCTATGCGCGACGTCGACACGGTCCGGCCATTTCGGTCGCGCAATCGCCGCGATGATCGCCATCAGGCCGACCACGATCGCCATGCGAATGGCGAGATAGGTCAAGGGATCGGCGTTGTTGATGATGTATTTGGTGCCGATGAATCCGGTGCTCCAGAGCACGACGAACAGGATCGGTGCGGCGCGGGCGGTCAGGGCTTCTTGATTATGGTTCATTGCCGCCCCTCATTGCGCGACCGGGGCCTGTGCGGCAATGCGAATTTCCAAACGAGCGATGCTGCGCTGCGACGGACAGCGGACGCGCAGCTCAGCCGCTCACCATTCTTCCGGACAGGGGTCGATGATCTTCCAGAGCTCGACACCGTTCTTGATCTTCTTCATGTCGGTGGTGAGCCCGCCATTGCGGCGGATCCAGTCCTTCACCGTGTTGGGGTAATAGGACATCAGGTCGGACGTCCCCTCCGCGCTGGTGACCTTGATGCCGAAGGTGAAGGCCTTGTCGTAATAGGCCTGGTGGAAGCCGAGGCTGGCGCGCGGCGTCACGCAGATCTTGTTCATCGGCACGATGCCGAGCACCAGGGTACAGGCCGAATTGCAGATGCCGTCGATGATGACCCGCTCGCCCTTCTCGCGGACGCGCTTGTACTTGGCCTTGTACTCCTCGACGTAGCCGCCGTGGTCACGGGTGATGTGCAGCTCTGCGCGCGCCGGCGTGGCGGCGGCGACGGAGAGCAACAGCAGGCTCAAAAGCGTGATGCGCATGGTGCGTGACGGCGAAAGCCTTCAGGAATGAACCGGCCTCGAAGGACCCCCAAAGGGCCGGCGACAGGATTCTTGAGCGAATTCTCTTTGGCCATACTTGTGTGGGGAATTCGTTAAGCATCCCGAAAAGGCCAAAAATGGGCAGCCTTCGACCCTGCTTCGGGCAATTCTGTCACACCCACCCGGGAATCGGCGGGATTGGCCCCGATTTCCAGGCCCCGGACGGGTGTCCCGGCGGCCCGAAATGGCTATAAACACCTGACCTATTCGCGCGGGTTCCGGAGAATCGAGATGAGCACGTTGAAGCTTGTAGCCGCGGTTGCTGCCCTGTCGGCCGCAATCCTCGCCCCCAGCCTTGCGGAGGCGCGGGGACACCACCGGTACCACCGCCACTACACCAACCCGCTGCCCTACCCGATCAGCTATCTGCACAATTACGGGCCCGGCATCACCCCCGGCACCTACGCCTTTTACGACGGCCCGTCGAACAACCGCTGCTACCAGAGCTCGGCCACCTATATCGGCCAGGACGGCCGGCGGCACCCCTGCTTCTGAGGGGCGCGCTGGCGCATCCTCTGCGGGTGCCGCTATTTGGCGCCCGACAGCAGCAATTGCTTCTCGATCTCGTAGACCGGCAGCTTGACGAGGTCCTTGCCGACCTCGCCCTGAAGCGCCTTGCGCACCACGGCCGAATAATCGGCGCGGATCATCCCGAGCGCGCGTGGTGAGGCCACCATGGTCAGGGCCGAGGTCTCGCCCGCGCTGACGGCGGCATCGAGCCGGCCGGCCAGGTTCCGCAGGAAGGCACGCTCGGCCTCATCGTGCCAATCGGTCTGCTCGACCGAGCTGCGCGCGCCGCCGACGGCGGCGTTCAGCCGGCCCGGCGCATCGGTCCCTTGCGCACCGGTCGAGGGATTGGGCTGCTCGTGCACCTCCCGGGTGTGGAGGTTCGGAAACATCTCGTCGCCGAGGTTTTCCAGAATGAGCGCCTTGCGCCCGTCGCACACGATCAGCCAGTCACCCTTGTCTATTCTCATCTTGTCCATTGCACAGCTCCAGGCAATCTCGCGAGCCTGCTCTTCGAATTCCTCGAAGCGCTCGCTTCGGCAAGACTAGGGATGAAGTCGTGCCGGCGACTTGCGCAGGATCAAGGATGAACGCAATGTCCTGCCAGGCAGCGCCAGTGCAAGCGCAGCATTGGTCACACGCGCGAACCTGGGATAATCTTGCGAAGCGAAAGGTCAGGTCTGCGGCGAGCTTTGCTGAAGATTTGTTCATCAGCATTACATTTCGGTTCCGCCACAATTTTATCAGAACAACTTCGATATCCTGCATTGCGTAAGCAGAGGAAGACATCATGAATCTCAAGACTGGCCTCGTCGCCGCATCCTTGTTCGGTGCCGTCATGGCATCGCCGGCGGCGTCCGCCATGCCCATCGCGCCCGCACCTGCGACGCCGCAGGTCTCCGACGTCGAGCAGGTCCGCATGGTCTGCGACGCCTGGGGTCGCTGTTTCTGGCGCCCGAACTATTATGGGTATTACGGCCCGCGGCCGTATTACGGGCCCCGATATTATGGGTATGGTCCGCGCTACTATGGGCCTCGCTATTACGGACCACGCTATCGCCGCTGGTGATTTCTGAAGGGGCCCTCTCGGGCCCCTTCGCTTTTGCGAGATCGCGCGTTGCGTCCATTCGCGTGCTCGCGGCCTGCGTGGAGCGATTCCAAAACTGATCTAGATCAAAGATGAAATCCGTTGTGCCGTCATTCTACGTCGATGGCGGATTTCATTGTTTTCCGATGCCCCCAGACGGGCATGAATGTGCAGACGCATCTCGAGAGGCAGCCAAGGCCTGACGATCGGAGGCTTGAGGGGCGGCGGCTCGAGGGGCGGAGCTTCAAGTCCTTCGCCTGCCCCGCCTGCACGCGTCTTCATTTCATCGACCTCGTCTCAGGCCAACCGATGAACCGGGACCGTTGACGGTGACATCGACCTGCTACGTGGCATGATGTCCGCAATACTACGGCCCGGAATCCGGTTTACTGAATCATCCTGTTTCGCCATTGATTGCGATATATCGATTTTCATTTGATTGTCACATTTCAGCATTCGGCCAGAAGCATGTTCTTCGACGCCCTCGCCCCCTCCTCCGCCCTCCAGCTGATCCGGTTTTCCGATGTCGACGCGTTTCGGCCAGCCGAGTCGATGGAAGACGCCCGCAGCATTCCGCTCGATGTCGCCAACTTCGCTGCGGCGCGCGCGATCGTGAACCTGCCGGGATGCCGGATCATCGTGGCGAGGTCGTTTGCGCGGATTCTCGATACCGCCTATCGCGCACCGGGCGGCATGGTGATCCTGCCGATGACCGACGATCTGCGGGCGAGCTCGAGCGGGATCGAACTCGACTCGCGCGTTTTCATTGCCTTGCGCGGCAATCATCATTGTCATTTCGTCGAGCATCAGACCAATTACCACGCGCTGATCATGTTCTCCCCCGCGCTCAGGGATCGCGGCTGGTTCGATCGCGCCGATGCATTGTGGGTTCGCATCGCGGACCCCGTGGCGCATCTCTACGCGCGTCAGCTTGTTCTCGACATCCTGCGGACCGCGTCCGTAGAGCCGCACATGTTCGAAACCACAGAAGTCGCCGCGCATCTCCAGGAGGGTCTGCTGCTCGCCCTCGACGACCTGTTTCAAATCGACCCGTCGTCTGATCGCACCGCCCCGAATGCAGGCGCGCGATCGGCCCGGCTCGTGCAGCAGATCGACGATTACGTCGCGGCCTATCCGACCGCTCCGATCTATACGGCCAATCTCGCCGGTGAGTTGGGCGTTTCGGTCCGAACGCTCGGCGGCGCGGTGAGCAAGGTGCGCGGCATGAGCCTGCATCAATACATCCGCCTGAAGCGGCTGTGGGCCACACGCTCGCGGCTCCTGAAGGGCGGCGGTGCCACGGTCGCCACATGCGCACGCGCCCAGGGATTTCATCACCTCGGCGAGTTTGCCGCGGCCTACCGCGCGACCTTCCACGAGGCGCCATCCGACACGCTGGCACGGGCCCGGCACACCTGCCGTTCCGCAAGCTGACATCACAGGCGCGACGCCGATGGCTTGCCTTGACCACGCGTCGGGCGGCCATGGAACAGGTTCCCCCGAACGACGTTGTCAGGTCCGAGCAGTGCGCCGCCAGCCAGCCCCGGGGGCGCGCTGAGAAACCCCGCGCGCCCTACGCGCGGGGTTTTTCTCGGCGTCAATCAAGTGGTTCAGGGAAGAGAATGTCCATCAACCGTAACGTCCTGTTTCTGATCATCGGCGCTCTGGTCGTCACGGCAGCCGTGCTCGGCTACAATCTCTACCAGGCGAAAAAGCAGCCCGACGGCCTGCAGATCAATGTCGGCCCCAACGGGCTGAAGATCCAGGGCAAGTAAGGGGACCCGCGAATTGGGCCGGCCGGGCCTCGAGGCTCCGGCCTGGCGATTGGCGCGCTCGGAAGGATTCGAACCTCCGACCCTCGGAATCGAAATCCGATGCTCTATCCAGCTGAGCTACGAGCGCCCCGGCCCGGGTATGCGGCCGCAACCGAAACCCGCCTGACCGCTGCTGGCAAGCCAGCGCGCCGGACGGCGTTCGGATCGGTTCGAATTAGCAGAGAGATTGACCAATAAAAAGCCCTTCCCGTCTCGTTTCGAGACGGGTCAGAGGCGTTCCTACCAGAAGAAGCCGAACTGCGGCCGCTGCGCCACCATCATCATCGGCCGGCCCTGCTGCGGCGCCGGATGCGACCTGGCGACCTTGCGCTTGGGCTGGCCCGTAGCCTGCGAGGGCTGGGCCTGGGCTTGCGGCTTGGCGTCGGCCTTCCTGGCGGCATCCTTCGGGGCCGGCGTAAACTGGGCAAAGGTCTCGCGCACCCGGGCCTTGGCCGACATCTCGGCCAGCTCCGGCGGAGCAGCCTCCTGCACCTGAGGCGCAACGACCGCGGCGGTCTTCACTGCGGGTGCGGCAAGCGTCGGCTGGCTGGTGTCGAGCACGACACGCTCAGGCAAATGGCGATCCGACCGGATCCGGATCAGCGGCTGATCGTTGCTTGCACTGACGATGGCCTGTGCGACCGGTTGCGATGGCAGAACGTAATCCGCCACGAACAACAGTGCGAGCAAAGCTCCACCGACGAAAACGAAGTACCTGAAAATGGGCATTGGCCACGCTCCGCCCCCGCATCCCCGCGTGGGCTCTTCGCCTTAAACTGGCGATACTCTAATTGGTTCCTGCACCCGGCCCTTGGTTCAAATGGCAACGCCAAGTTTTTCGGCCAAGGGCTGCGGACAGTAACTTTTCCGCTATCGGAAACTGGCGGACGTTACGCGCGCCGTGCTGCGACCAGCGAACACTTTGCCTGATCGGCGTTAACGTTGATGAAGCCGACAGGGATACGCGCAAAGGTCTTGCGGCTCTTCATCGTTACCGTGTCGGCGAGCACGCGGCTGCGGTCGGTGAGATGACTGCCATCGCGCCGCGTGAACGCGCAGACGATCTCCAGATCCTTAACGGCATAGTCATTGTCGTTTCGCAGCGTAAACGTCACCAGCGCCTTCGAGCCGAGCCCGCCACGGCGCCAGGTCTGCGACGAGATTTTGAGGCGATCGAGTTCTGCCGCAGCTGGCGCCTGAGCTTCGACAATCGGCGAGACCGCCGCCGTACTGCCCGGAGGTGCCGGTTCGACCGTTGCCACGTCAGGCTTCACCGGCTCGGTGCTGTTGCCCCTGGAGAGCGGCAGCAGCATCCACACCCCGCAGCCGACGATGATCGCCGCCAGTAGCCAGAGCAGACTTCGCCCGAACGAGACGCTCGCTATCGTCACGGCTCGCGCCAGGCGCTCACCGCTCCCGGCGAAACGTCCCCACCCGATCCGGTCAAACCTGACGTTCATGGCTGTATCACCGACCGCGGCCGGAGCTCGTTCGATGACGGACTCGGCCACTGTTTACCTTAATCCGGGAGACGAACTAAGGTTCCCGCGCTCGTGCCGAGTCGGCAAGGACGGTGGCGATCACCAGCCGGGGCCGCTAACATGCGCTGCAACATCGAAGACCCCGTTGGGAGAACATGAAATGCCAGTCGTCGTCACTTGGGATCACGTCCATCTGCGCAGTCCCGATCCGGAGGCCACAGCGGCCTGGCTCCGGGACATTCTCGGCGGCGAGATCGTGCGCGCACCGGGACGGATCGACGTGAATCTCGGCGGCGCAAAAATCTTCATCGCATCGCTCGAGGGCGACAACGCCGTCAACCCGCCGCCGCCGCACCCGCATCAGGGCCTCGACCATTTCGGTCTCACCGTGAAGGACATCGACGCCGTCGCCGCCGAGATCAAGGCCAAGGGCGTCACGTTCACGCGCGAGCCGACCACGATCCGGCCCGGCGTGCGCATCTGCTTCATCCGCGGTCCGGAAGGCATCTCCATCGAGCTGCTCGAGCGCGACAAGAAATACACCTGACGCGGCGCCGCATCTGATGTCGACGAAGTCGGGCGTACCTGTCGCCCGGCTAGGTCATGCTGCCGGGCATAAAGCAGCGGATGGTGACGCCCATGTAGCCGTAGATCGGCCACACCATGGTGCGCCCGACCCGGTTCGGCTCCGAGATGACGGCCTCCTCGGGCACGTCAACCCAGACGAGTTCCTGCTGCTGGCCGTCGAGCACATGACCCAGGCGCGGGATGCGGACACGATAATGTCCGTCCTTGCTCTCCCAGTCAGTGTCCGAGAGCGCCGAGCCGTCGGCATCCGAACAGCAAGGCCCCTTGCCGCTGCGCAGGCCGTCGAACCATGCCTTCAATTCGGCATTGGTGTTCACGAACTGGCCGCGGTCGCGCGCATGCCCCGAAGGGGCTGCGAGCGCGATCAGGGCCAAGGCGCAAGCGAGACTGGCCACGCTTCGCCAGCGTGGCGCACCGCTAGGCGGCCGTTGTGTTTCGCAAATCGTGGGACGCACACTGTACAGACGCGGCTCATCGCCGCCGGAATCGATCCAGTTGCTCACGTTTGTCTTGCTCCAGCACCCCGCGGCCAGTGCAACAATGGTTATGCATTTCGCGGGCCAACTTGATTCGCAACCACTGGCCACGCGTCATGATCAGACCGTCATGGTGGTGTCATAGACAAGCCGGGACAACTACGGCTGGCGGCGGCAAGATCGCACCGCCGCCCGGCAAACTGCCGCGTTGCGCGCGGGAACGCGCTTTGGCATAAAAGCTCTACCGGTTACGCCGTTGGGCGATGGCGGCCGGCCCGTGGGACGTGATGAAGAACGGCCTCTATTCGATTCACGTGAACCTGCTCGATGGTCGAGTCGGCAAGGGCAGCGGCGTGATTGTTTTTCGCGACGGCAAGATCCTTGGCGGCGATGCGTACCTGTATTACACCGGCAGCTATATCGTGAAGGACGACCACACCTTCAAAGGCGAGGTGCTGGTGCAACGGCACACCTCGCCGCGGGGCGACGACAATCCGCTGTTCGGCGGCCCTGCCCCCGTCGGCATCGGCGTCAGCGGGACTTACTCGGACACCCGCGCGGAGATGACGGGCACAGCGCTCGTCGGCAAGGCCAGCTTGATTTTCGGCGCCACCCTGCACAAGCTCGCGGAAGCTGACTAGGCGCGGGACTACTCCGCGGCCTGCTCGAGCGGCGCGGTGCGCGGCAGGATGATCTGGATGCGCGTCCCCTCGCCCGGCTCGGAATCGAGATCGAGCCGCCCGCCGAGGCGATTGGTGACGATGCTGTAGACGATGTGCAGTCCGAGGCCGGTGCCGCCCTGGTCGCGCCGCGTCGTGAAGAACGGATCGAAGGCACGGCGGCGGACGTCGAGCGACATGCCGCAGCCATTGTCCGAGAAGATGATCTCGACATTGTCCTTGCCGGACTCGCGCACCTGGATGTCGATGATCCCTGGCCGGCCGTCCGGAAAGGCGTGCGCCACCGAATTGAGAAACAGATTGGTCAGCACCTGGCCATACGGGCCGGGATAGCTGTTCATGGTCAGGCTCGGCTGGCACTCGACGTTGAGCGTCAGATTGTGTTTGCGCAGGCCCGGCCGCAGGCTCATCACCACCTGCTCGGTGAGGTCGCCGAGATCGAAGCTGCGCTGGTCGGAGTAGTTGCGGTCCGCCGCGACCTGCTTGAACGACTGGATCAGCTCGGCCGCGCGGTTCAGGTTGGAGACGAGCTGCGAGGACGCATCGCGGCTGGTGTTGAGGAAGTCGTTGAGCGTGGAGCGACGGAGCTCGCCGCGCTCGACTTCGGAGGTGAACATCGCGGTCTTGCGCTCCAGCGCGGATGCGACCGTGAGGCTGATACCGACGGGATTGTTGACCTCGTGGGCGACGCCGGCGACGAGCCGTCCGAGCGCGGCGAGCTTCTCCGCCTCGATCAGCGAGGCCTGGGTCTCGCGCAGATTCCGGAGCGCGGTCTCGGCGGATTCCTTGGCTTTGCGCATCTCCTGCTCGCCGCGCTTGCGCTCGCCGATGTCGAGCGCCACGGTGACGATCCGCTCGATCTCGCCGTCGGCATCGAGCAGTGGCAACTTGTTAACCAGCCATTGCCGCATGTTGCCGGAGGAATCTTTGTACTCCTCCTCGTAGAAGCCGAGGCCCCTTCGAAGCTTGAGCACCCTCTTGTCGCTCTCGTCGGACTTGGCCGCGCCGTAGCGCGACATCAGATCCGCGGTGGTGCGGCCGAGCGCATCGCCGGGCTCGATGCCGAAGATGCCGGCCATGTAGCGGTTCATCAACACGTAGCGCAGCTCGCGGTCCTTGACGTTGATGACCGCGGGCACGGTGTCGATGACCTGCTGGAGCAGGCGCCTGCCTTCGGCGATGGCGTCTTCCGCCCGCTTCTGGTCGGTAATGTCGCGCAGCGTGCCCTCGTAGCGGACGATGTTGCCCGCCTCGTCCCGCACGCCCGTGGCGCTGTCGGAAAGCCACAGGATGTTGCCGCTGCGCTGGCGCACCTGGTACTCGAATTCGCGCACGATGCCGTCGCGCGCCATCAGCCGCTGATATTCGGCACGCGCCTCGGGGTGGACGTAGATGGTGTGGGCGATGTCGTTGATGCTGTCGATGAGCTGCTGCGGACTGTCGTAGCCCATCATCCGCGCCAGCGCCGGATTGGCGTTGAGCAGATCGCCGGCCGGCGTCGTGACATAGATGCCGTCGACCGAGCCTTCGAACAGCTTGCGGTAGCTCTCTTCGGCGAGGCGCTGCTCGGTGAGCGCCCGCACCGCCGCCTCGCGCGCCGTGTCGGCCTCCTCCAGCGCGCGGCGGAACACTTCGGCCGCGCGCGCGATGTCGCCGATCTCGTTGTCGAGGTCGGCCGACGGGATCGAGGTGTCCTTCTCGCCCGCTGCGAGCGCGCGGATGGATCTCGCGATCTTCGCAAGCGGCCGGACGGTCCGCCGCACCACGAAGCCGGCCGCGAGAATGCCGATCAAGACGCCGATGGTGCCGAACACGATGCTCTGCCACCGCGCCTCTGTCAGCGTGCGGGCGAAATCGCGCGACAGCACGTGGCCGCGCCTCGCGCTGACCTCGCGCAGCAGTTCCGTCACGCGGCCGATCAGGCGGCCCTCGGTGCCCAGCACCTCGCGGTCGATATCGGCGATCTGCCGCTCCCGGACCGCCACCGCGATGATGGCCTCGGCATAGTCGTTCACGGCCGCGCGGAGCTTGGCATCCGTGATATCCATCGCCCGCATGTTCTGTGCGGCCTGCTCGGCCGCAGACGGGTTGCGGGCCAGCAATCCGAGCGCGATCCGGCTCTGCGCCTCGGACAGGCGGGAAGCGAGCTCGCGGTCCGCGGTGCCGGCAACAGCGGCATCAAACTGGTCGCGCAGCGGCGGCAGGCCGGCGAGCAGCTGGGCGCGGCGGTCGATCAGGGTCGAGATCCGCTCGAGGCCATTGCGATAGGTCGCCAGCCGCTCGGTGACCCCGTCGATCATGTCCTGCTGCTCGGGAGCGAGCTCGATGCGGGTCTTCTTCAGGATGTCGCTGAGCGTCGCGGCCGCCTCGCCGACCTGCTTGAACTGGATCCCGGCGCCGGGATCAGTGACGAAATCGCGCGCGGCGAGCCGCAGCTCGTTCATGCGGCGGTCGATGTCCTCGGCGAGGTCGCCGACGCTCTGGAGCCGCTGCAACTCGGCGAAGGTCGTATCGATGTGCCGGATCGCGATCACGCTCGCGGTCGAGGTGACGATGATCACCGCCAGCACCAGGAGGAAGCTGCCGAAGGTGAGCTGGCCGATGGAGAGCGAGAATGTTCGCTTTTTCTCAGGGGTCGGCGTCAATTCGGCGGACATTGGGGCTTTTGAGGACCGGGCTATTGGAGGCCCAATATACGATGGTTTGCGGCCCCGGGGGAACATGCCTCGCGCTGCCGAATATCCTTAATATCGCGAGCCCGGCGCCCGTCTCCCCTCCCGATTATGACGTTTTGACGCTGGCCGGCCGCCGGGCCGGGATCGTCATGGCGGCGACACCGAGGACGACGCAGGCAAGCCCGATCCAGGCGGTCCGGCTCAGGGTTTCGCCGAGGAAGGCGACGCTGATGGCGACCCCGATCGGCACGCGCAGATAGGCCTGCGCGGTGGTGCCGACCGAGCCCAGCGTCTGGATCAGGCGGAAGTAGATCGCGAACGCCGCCGCCGTCGAGAAGGTCGCCAGCGCGAGCAGCGCCAGCACGGAACTCAGCGAGGGGGACAGCGTCCAGGGCTGTTCGACGATCAGCGAGGCCGGGATCAGCGCCGCCGCGCCCGCCAGTAGCGAGCCGGCGGCCGGTGCCATCGGATCGAGACCTTTAAAGCTGCGGCCGAAGATCGCGGCGCAGGCGTAGCAGATGGTGGCGGCGACGATGGCGGCCTCCGCCACGAGGCCACTGCCGATGTCGTGGAAAGCGTCGACGCCGACGATCAGCAGGATGCCCGCCATGCCGGCGACCACGCCGAACAGTTTTCGCGGCGTCGTCACCTCATGGCGCGTGACGACGGCCGTGAGCAGGAAGGTGAAGATCGGTCCGGCCGAGTTGAGGATGGTGGCGAGCGCGGCATCGACGTGGCGCTCGCCCCAGGCGATCAGCGTCCAGGGGATGACGCTGTTGAGCACGGCCTGGAACGCGAAGCGCTGCCAGGTCGCGGCATCCGTGGGCATCCCGATGCCGCGTGCCCACATGACGACGAGCAGCAGCAGACCGGCGATCGTGGTGCGCGCCGCGATCAGCGTGATCGGCGGAATGGTGGCGACGCCGAGCTTGATGAAGGTGTAGGAGCCGCCCCAGAGCGTTGCGAGCGCGACCAGCAGCGCCAGCTCGACGGCGATGTTGGGATCCCGTCCCTTATCCATTTGTCACGTCCCGTCCATTCGCGATGGACGGAACCTAGCGCGTCCGTGGCCGCCAATACTTCGTTTGGTGTCGAAGTATCCTAGCCGACCGCCCCGACCTCGAACACCTCTCCGTCATAGCCGGCTTCGCGGGGAATGCGGAGCTGGCGGCCGCCTTCGGTCTTGGTCATGACCGGCATCACCGTGACAATCGACATGCCGCGGGCGTGCTCCAGCGCGGCGCCCACGCTACCCTGCTTGGCGAGGCGGATCAGGTTGCGCGTGGTCGGGAACGGCAGCTTGAAGCGGCCGCTCTCGCCGCCCTCCACCGCCTCTCGCGGCGACACCCAGATCGAGTCGGTGGACTCCCGGCCGTCATGGGCGCCGAGCTGATCGGGCGGTGCGGCCGCGAGGAAGAACCAGGTGTCGAACCGCTTCGGCATGCCCTCCGGCGTGATCCAGTGCGCGTAGGGCACGAGCGTGTCGAGCGCGAGCTGGAGGCCGTTGTCGGCAAGGATACTCAGGAAGCTGATCTTGTGCTCGTTGAGGGCGACGCGATGCTTGTCGGCGATCTCGCCGGCGCGCCTGGCATCGATCGTCGTACCCGCGCCCTTCGCCCGCGCCAGCAGGATGCCGCTTTCCTCAAAGGTCTCGCGGATCGCGGCGATCCGAAAACCGCGATCCGATTCACTTAAGGCTTCGCCGCCCGAATAGAGGTCAGCACGGGCGACGATCTCGTTGTCGCCGGCATCGACGCTGCCGCCGGGAAACACCAGCGCGCCCGAGTTGAACTCGATCTGATGATGGCGGACCATCATGAAGACTTCGATTCCGTCGCGGCTCTTGCCGTCGACCTTTGCACCGTCGCGGAGCAGAAGGATGGTCGAAGCCGGGCGTGATGCGGATGTCTCTGCCATTCAACTAACCTGCGGCGCTGGATTGCGGGCCGAGATTGGCGCGCTTGTCGAAACGGGCAACGCGCGACAGCAGGTAGTCGACCTCGGCCTTCGCCGTCGCCGTCATGGTCGCGCCCGGCTTGCGCTGCGCGCTGGAAGCGATGATGCCGCGCTTCTGCAGCACGTATTTGCGCACGGTCAGGCCGACGCCGGGCTGCTGCTCGTAGCGGATCAGCGGCAGATGCGCGTCGAACAGATCATGCGCAGCATCACGCTTGCCGGCCTTGGAGAGGTTCACGACGTCGATCAGAAGCTCCGGGAAAGCATAGCCGGTCATGGCGCCGTCGGCGCCGCGCTCCATCTCGAAATCGAGGAACGTGCCGCCGTTGCCGCAGAGGATCGAGAGCGGACGCAGCGAGCCGTCCTTCTGGAAGCCGCGCAAAGTGGAGATCTTCTCCAGGCCCGGCCAGTCCTCGTGCTTGAGCATCACGCAATTCGGATTGTCCATGACGATCTTGCGGATCACGGCGGGGGTGAACACCACCGTGAGCGTCAACGGATAGTCCTGGAGCACCCAGGGCACGTCGGGCCCGATCGCCTCGGCCGCCTGCTTGAAATAGCCGACGATCTGGTCGTCGGTCCGGAGCGAGGGCGGCGGCGCGATCATGACGCCGGCCGCGCCTGCGTCCATCGAGGCCCTGGCCAGCGAACGCATGGTGGCAAAGCCCGGCGCGGAGACGCCGACGATCACCTGCATCTTCTTGGCACGCTTGACGTAGCGCACCGCCACCTGCTCGGCCTCGGCGGCGTCGAGCTTGGGGGCCTCACCGAGGATACCCAGCACCGTGACGCCGTCGCAGCCGACCTCCTCGTAGAAGTCGGTCAGGCGGTCGATCGAGCGCTCGTCGATCCGGCCGTCATCGTGGAACGGCGTCGGCGCGATTGCGAAGGTGCCCTTGGCGTCGGCGGTGAGTTTCATCGTTGTCCTTGTTTCTCTCTGTCGATGGCTAGAACCGCCTCGCCCCCATCTTGATCTGCTCTTCGGAGAAGAAGATCTCCTTGGCATGATCGACGACGTCCTGGGCGTTCCAGCCCGAGTGCGGCGGTTTCCAGCCTTCCATTTCCATCATCCGCATTTCGCGCACGCCGCGGGGTCCGGACACACCCAGCACCTTGCCGGTCTGGTCGCCCGACAAATCGCTGACCATGTATAGCACGGCCGGCGCGATGCCGTCCGGCCCCAGCGCCGCGCCGGGGTTCTCCTTATAGCGGGGCAGGTCTGCGGTCATGCGGGTCAGGGCGCCCGGGGCCAGCGTCCAGATCCGAATGTTGTACCTCCGGCCCTCGATCGCCAGCACGTTGGACAGGCCCCAGATGCCGCCCTTGGCCGCGCCGTAATTGGTCTGGCCGAAATTGCCGATCAGGCCTGATGTCGAGGAGGTGTTGACGATGACGCCGCCGCCGTTTTCCCGCATCCAGCGAAACACCGGCATGGTGCAACAAAAGGTGCCCTTCAGGTGCACCTTGATCACCTTGTCCCAGTCGGATTCGGACGCCTTGGCGAAGGTCTGATCGCGCAAGATGCCGGCATTGTTGACGAGGATGTCGGCGCGGCCGAAATGCTTGATGGCGTCGTCGAACACCGATTGGCCGCCTTCCATGGTGGAGATGTCGGCGCCGTTGGCGACCGCCTTGCCGCCTTCGGCCTTGATCGCGTCGACCACGAGCTGCGCCATCGACTTGTCGGCCCCGGAGCCGTCACGGGGCCCGCCGAGATCGTTGACGACGACGGACGCCCCTTCCCGCGCGAACAGTTTTGCGTAGGCCTCACCGAGCCCTCCGCCCGCGCCGGTGATCAGCGCAACCTTGCCGTCGAGTAGTCCCATGGTGGCTTCTCCCTGTTTTTGTTTGTTGTCATTCCGGGGCGCGCGAAGCGCGAACCCGGAATCTCGCGCCTCAACCTCTGGATTCCGGGTTCAGCCCTCTCGGGCTGCCCCGGAATGACGAAGGAAGCTAACCCAGCACCGTCTTGCCGTTCTTGATCACGGTGACGCCGCGCGACTTCACCTTGGCTTCGAACGAGATCGTGTTGCCGTCCTTCCAGAGGTCCATGGTCACGGTCTCGCCGGGATAGACCGGCGATGAGAACCGCGCGACGTGCTGGCGGAAAGCAGAGGCGTCGTAGTCGGCATAGGTCTGGAGCACGCCGCGGCAGGTGATGCCGTAGGTGCACATGCCGTGCAGGATCGGACGCGGGAAGCCGGCCTTCTTGGCGAACTCGGGGTCGCTGTGCAGCGGGTTACGGTCGCCGCAGAGGCGATAGACCAACGCCTGGTCGGGGCGCGTGACGATATCGATGGTCCTGTCGGGGCTGCGCGATGGAATCTTGTGCGGATCGGGCTGGGTCAGGTTCGGCCCGCCAAAGCCGCCGTCGCCACGGGCGAAGCGCGAGGCGACGAGCGTTGCCAGCTTCTCGCCCTTCTCGTTCTTGAGCACGGTCTGGTGGCTGATGACGACGCCCTTGTCCTTGCCCTTGTCGTAGACCTCGACAACGGAGGAGTCGGCCGTGATGTTTGCAGCCACCGGCAGCGGCTGATGGAAGGTGATGTCACGCTCGCCGTCCACCACCATGACGCGGTTGAGGTTCATTTCGCCGGGCCCCGAGCCCCAGGCTGCGACGGACGCAAACGTCGGCACCACCTTGAGCGGCCGCGGCGTGAACGTGCCTTCATTGACGAAGGCGAGCTCGTTCTCGTCCATCGGATCGGCGCCGAGACCAATGCCGTAGGCGTAGAGCATGACCTCGCGATCGCCATAGGCGTATTTCTGGCCGATGTTTTTGAGGCCTTTGAGTTCTTCGTATCTGGCGGACATTTTGTTGTTTCCTCCCCGGATTCCTATGCGCCGCTGCCAGTCGAAGTGCCCTCTCCCCTTGTGGGAAGGCTGCGAGAGCCGTGCGGCAAGCTCAATTGGGTGAGGGGTCGCTTCCGCACAAAGACTCTGTTCGTGGAAAGAACCCCTCATCCGGCGCCGTAGCCGAAGCTTCGCTTCGGCGTCGATTTTTAGAACGGCCGCCGGAGGCGGCCTATGCCACCTTCCCCCACAAGAGGGGAAGGAAGAAATCAGGCCGGCGTGAAGAACGGCAATGGCGCGCCGTCGGTCGGCTTGAACACCACCTTCACCTTCTGGCCGATCTTCAGCTTCTCGAGATCGCAGTCGACGAAATTGGTCTGCACCGACGGCCCCTCCTTCAGCGTGACGTAGCCGATGGCGTAAGGGCCGGTCGGCGATTTCCGCATCAGGCTCCAGGTGTAGATCGTGCCCTCGCCCGACGCCTCCTCCCACACCGTCTTGTCGGAGTAGCAGAACGGGCAGATCGAGCGCGGAAAGTAATGCGCTTCGCCGCACGCGGTGCAGCGCTTGATCATGAACTTGCCCTGCTTGGCTGCGTCCCAGAACGCGGCAGTCTCCGGATTGGTCACCGGGGCCGGGTATTTTTTTGCATCTACCATCACACGCGCTCCAGAATTGCCGTCGAGGCGGCGTGGCGAACGCCCAAAAGGCCGCCGGTGCCGTGGGCGATGGCGAGATCGCAATTCTTGACCTGCACCTTCGGATGCGCCTCGCCGCGCAGCTGCCTGACGGCCTCGATGATCTTGGTCATGCCGCCGCGATTGACGGGATGGTTGCTGCACAGGCCGCCGCCATCGGTGTTGAAGGGCAGCTTGCCGACGCCCGAGATCAGGTTGCCGTCGGCGACGAACTTGCCACCCTCACCCTTCTTGCAGAAGCCGAGGTCCTCGAGCTGCATCAGCACCGTGATGGTGAAGCTGTCATAGATCGAGGCGTATTTGATGTCCTTCGGCGTGATGCCAGCTTCCTCGAACGCGCGCGGGCCGGACCAGATGCCGGCGGAGTAAGTGAGATCGAGATCCTTGCCGCCGCGCGGGCCCTTCATCGCCTCGCCATGGCCGATCAGCTTGACCAGCGGCTTCTTCAGGCTCCTGGCGATCTCCGGCGTCGTCACGATCAGCGCGCCGCCACCGTCGGAGACGACGCAGCAATCCATGCGATGCAGGGGATCGGAGATCATCGGCGAGTTCAGCACGTCCTCGACGGTGACGACGTCCTTGAGCATCGCATGCGGATTGTATTGCGCGTGATGCGACGCCGCGACCTTGATCCAGGCGAGTTGCTCGCTCGTGGTGCCATAGTCGTGCATATGGCGCATGGCACACATGCCATAGGCATTGTGCGTGGTCGCGCCGTAAGCGGATTCGAAATCGGCTTCCGCGCCGGCTGCACGCGGCGGCATCACGCCGGTGCGCGGCTTGCCGGCGAGGGTGATCAGCGCGATCGAGCACTTGCCCGCCGCGATGGCTTCAGCAGCGTGGCCGAGATGGATGATGTAGGAACAGCCGCCGGTCTCGGTGGAATCGACGTGGCGGAGTATTTTGGTATTGAGGCCGAGATAATCGACCATCGGCCAGGCGCCGCCCGGTGCATCGCCGGCGCAGAAATAGCCGTCGACATCGTCCTTGCTGATCCCGGCATCCTCGATCGCGCCCTTCGCGACCTCGGCGTGGAGCTGGGCGGTGGATTTGTCCGGCGCATGCCGGGTCGGGTGTTCGTAGATCCCGGCAATGTAGGCCTTGCCCTTGATGGTCAAAACAGAGGTCTCCGCTCGCGTTTCTTCTTGCTCCGTTTTTCTGAACCGCGGAGCCCAGCTTGGCAAGCGCGGAAATATTCCGTCGGGCGAGAGGGCAGCGCGTCGGCGCAAGTGGATTGCTTAGCTGCGCTCACAATGAACGCGACGACCAAAATCCTAAAGGTGTTTTGCCCGAAGGCACAAGCGCTTTTCTTTTTTACGAAAACAACCCCATGCACAGTAGGACGCTGGTTGATTTCAAACAGGAAATCGTAGGGTGGGCTAGCCGAAGGCGTAACCACCTCTTTGCTTTCCACGTGGACGGAGAAGTGGTGGGTTACGCCGAGCAGATGCGCTTCGCGCATCTGCAGGGCTAACCCGCCCTGCGCATTGCGTCCGCGTCGAGACCGCCCTTACTCCGCTGCGATCTGCCTTGGCGCCGGCGGTGGGCTCGCGAGGTCGGCGGCGAGCTGGGCATAGCGGGCCTTGGCGTCCACGACCGCCTTCTCCTTCACCGGGCCGTAGCCGCGGATGCGGTCGGGCAGCGAAAGCAATTCGACTGCCGTGTCGACCGTGATCGGCGACAACAGGCCGAGCACGGTGGCGACATCCTTCTCGTAGCCCACGATCAAATCGCGCTCGAGCTTGCGGTCGGCGCTGCGGCCGAAGATGTCGAGCGGCGTGCCGCGCAGGAACTTGAATTTCGCCAGCACGCGGAAGACCTTCAGCATCCACGGGCCGAAGGCGCGCTTCTTCGGGCGGCCGAGCGCGTCGACACCACTGCTGAGGATCGGCGGGGCCAGATTGAAGTTGAACTTGAAGTCGCCCTCGAACTGGTCGCGGAGCTGCTGCTCGAAAGCACCGTCGGAGTAGAGGCGCGCAACCTCGTATTCGTCCTTGTACGCCAGCAGCTTGGCGTAGTTCACCGCGACCGCGCGCGGCAGCGCATCGTCATAACCGCCCTGCTTGGCGGCATCGCGAACCTGGTCGACCAGCTTGCGATAGCGTTTTGCGAGGCGGCCGCTCTGGTAGGCGGTCAGGTGCTTGGCGCGATGCGCGACGACCTCATCCAGCGTCATTGCGTCGAGCGTCTTCGGCGCAACCACCTCGTCCGTTCCCTTCAGCATCTCGGCGAGGCGCTGGGGATCGACGACCGCGAGGCGGCCGAGGCGGAAGGCTTCCTTGTTCATCTTGATCGAGACGCCGTTGACCTCGATGGCCTGCTCGATCGCTTCAGCCGATAGCGGGAACAGCCCCTTCTGATAGGCGTAGCCCATCATCATCATGTTGGTGGCGATCGAGTCGCCGAGGAGCTGCTCAGCCGGCTTGGTGAAATCGAAGAACACCGAGTCCTTGTGCAGCGCCGTCTCCAGCAAGCCGTTCAGCTTGCGGGTCTGGAAGTTGAAGTCGCGGTTGAGGACGAAGTCGGCGGTGGGAATGACGTGGCTATTGATGATCCCGCGGGTGCGGCTGGTGTCACAGAGCGAGATCGTATCCTTGGCGACCGCGACCACCTCGTCGGCGGCAAGCACCACGTCGGCGGTGCCGGTGACGATGCGCGAGCAGGTCACCTCGGCCGGATGATCGGACAGGCGGACGTGGCTGAGCACTGCACCGCCCTTTTGCGCCAGGCCCGACATGTCGAGGATCATCGAGGCCTTGCCCTCGATGTGCGCGGCCATGCCGAGCAGCGCGCCGATGGTGAGCACGCCGGTGCCGCCGACGCCGCCGACCGCGATGTTGTAGGGCTTGTCCAGCATCGGCCGAGACGCTGGCTCCGGCAGCTCGCCGATCTCACCGAGATCGGCCGGTGCACGATGGCGCGGCTTTCCGCCGTCCACGGTGACGAAGGACGGGCAGAAGCCCTTCACGCAGGAATAGTCCTTGTTGCAGGACGACTGGTTGATGGCGCGCTTGCGGCCGAACTCGGTCTCCAATGGCTCGACCGAGATGCAGTTCGACTGCACCGAGCAGTCGCCGCAGCCCTCGCACACCGCCGGGTTGATCATGACGCGGCGTGCGGGATCCTCCATCAGGCCGCGCTTGCGGCGGCGGCGCTTTTCGGCGGCGCAGGTCTGCACGAAGACGATCGCCGAGGTGCCCTTGTACTCGCGGCACATCTTCATGACGTTGTCGAGTTCGTCGCGATGATACTTCTTCACGCCGGGCGCGATGGTGTCGGCGGGATAGGCATCGGGCGCCTCCGAGACCAGGTAGATCTCGCGGATACCTTCGGCGTGGAGCTGGAACGTGATCTGCTGCGGCGAGAGATCGCCGTCATGGCGCTGGCCGCCGGTCATGGCGACGGCGTCGTTGTAGAGGATCTTGTAGGTGATGTTGGTCTTGGAGGCGACCGCCTGCCGGATGGCGAGAAGACCCGAGTGGAAGTAGGTGCCGTCGCCGAGATTGGCGAAAATGTGGTTCTCGTTGGTGAAGGGCGCGATGCCGACCCACGGCACGCCCTCGCCGCCCATATGCGTGAACGTCTCGGTCGAGCGGTCCATCCAGAGCGCCATGAAGTGGCAGCCGATGCCGGCCATGGCACGGCTGCCTTCGGGGACCTTGGTCGAGGTGTTGTGGGGGCAGCCGGAGCAGAAATAGGGGGTGCGGGAGACAGGCGCGACTGCCTGCATTTGGGTGGCCTGGCGGCCGTTGAACCAGTCGGCCTTGACGCGGAGCATCTCCGCAATCTCGGGGTTGAGATTAAGTCGAAGCAGCCGCTCGGTGATCGAAGTCGCAAGCGAGGCAACGCTGAGCTCGGCGGCGAAGGTCAGGAAGCGCTTGTCGTGCTCGTCCATCTTGCCGACGATGCGCGGGCGGACGTCGTCGCGCCAGTTGAACAGCTCCTGCTTGACCTGGTTCTCGACGATCTCGCGCCGTTCCTCGATGATGAAGATCTCTTCGAGGCCGACCGCGAACTGGCGTACGCCTTCCGGCTCCAGCGGCCAGGGCATGCCGATCTTGTAGAGGCGAAGCCCGATCTTGGCGGCGACCTCCTCGGTGATCCCGAGCTCGCGGAGCGCCTGGCGGACGTCCTCATAGCTCTTGCCCGACGCCATGATGCCGAAGCGGGCGTTCGGGGAATCCATGGTGACGCGGTTGACCTTGTTGGCGCGCGCAAAGGCGATCGCGGCAAAGCCCTTGTAGTCCTGGAGGCGGCGGTCCTGCTCGAAGCGGTCGTCGGGCCAACGCAGATTGAGGCCACCGGGCGGCAGCTCGAAATCGGGCGGGATGATGAACGGCTTCATCTCGTCGGTGAGGTCGATCTCGGCGGTGGTCTCCACCGTCTCCGTGATCACCTTCATCCCGACCCAGCAGCCCGAGTAGCGCGACATCGCGATGCCGAGCAGGCCCATCTCGATCATCTCGTGAATGCTTGAGGGATAGAGATACGGCATCAAAGCCGACATGAAGGCATGGTCGGACTGATGCGGAACGGTGGAGGATTTTGCACCGTGGTCGTCGCCGGCCAGACACAGCACGCCGCCGTTCTTGGCCGAGCCGGCGGCATTGCCGTGACGGAACACGTCGCCGCAGCGATCGACGCCGGGGCCCTTGCCGTACCAGATGCCGACGACGCCATCATATTTGGCGCCGGGCGAGAGGTTGAGCTGCTGCGAGCCCCACACCGCCGTCGCCGCCAGATCCTCGTTCACGCCGGGCTGGAACTTGATGTTGTACTGCTCGAGATGCTTTCGCGCCGCGAAGAGCTGCTGGTCATAGCCGCCGAGCGGCGAGCCGCGGTAGCCGGAGATGAAGCCCGCGGTGTTGAGGCCGTTGGCGCGGTCGCGCCGGATCTGGGCCATCGGCAACCGGACCAGGGCCTGGATGCCCGTGGTGAAGACGTGTCCGGTTTCCTGGGTGTATTTCTGGTCGAGACTGATCGGACCCTGGTTGATACCCATTCTTGTCCTCTTCCGCCCTTTTGGGCGTTTGGCCACTTAAGCCGTTGCCTGCCCGTTGTTTTTAGCTAGGGCGCGCCGACCACCTCTGCCACTCTATGTCGGATATTTAACGCTCCGCATCACAAATCTGGACCAAAGGAAGCGCCGGGTAAAAATCGCAATTTCGTGGCTGCAAAGGCATCAAGCATTTTCAATTTGTGTCACCATACCCCCGCCATCGCGAAACGACGTGAGGCTCCTGTCCGGGCGATTGGTCGCAGGGGAGGCTTTCGATGCGAATGATTCTGGCCGTTGTCGCATTGTGCAGTGCAATTGCGAGCGTGGCCCGCGCCGCCGAGCCATCGCCGGAGCTGATCGCCTATGGCAAGGCGCTGGTCGAGGCCGGCGACTGCGCGAGCTGCCACACCGCCGATCCGGCAAAGCCATTCGCGGGCGGAAAGCGCATCGATACGCCCTTCGGCGCGATCTACGCGCCGAACCTGACGCCGGACCGCGACACCGGGATCGGCGCCTGGACCGACGCCGATTTCACCCGGGCGGTGCGCACCGGCGTCGCGCCCGACGGCTCGAACTATTACCCGGCCTTCCCCTATCCCTATTTCACGAAGGTGACGAAGGACGACACGCTGGCGATCCGGGCCTATCTCGGAACGCTGGCGCCCGTGGCGAGCCGCAACAAGTCGCCGGAGCTGCGCTGGCCGTTCGGCTATCGCGGCCTGATGCGGCTCTGGAACGCGATGTATTTCAAGCCCGCCCTGTTCGAGCCGGACCAGAGCCAGAGCGCGGCGTGGAACAGGGGCGGCTATCTCGTCACCGGGCTCGGCCATTGCGGCTCCTGCCACACACCGAAGAACTATTTCGGCGCGGACAAAACTGCGCAGGCGCTGTCGGGCAACGAGGTCGGCGGCTGGTACGCACCAAGGCTCGATGGCGCCGCGCGCACCGGGCTGAAGTCGTGGAGCGCCGAGGACATCACGGAATATCTCCAGAGCGGCCGCAACGCCAAAAGCCATGCCGGCGGGCTGATGGCCGAGGTGGTCGTCAACTCGACCGCGAAGATGAGCGATGCCGATGTGCGCGCAATCGCGGTTTACTTGAAGAGCCTGCCGGCGTCGCGGCGCGAGACGATCGTGACGCCGCCCGACGATGCCGAGATGAAGGCCGGCCAGGCCGTCTACGCAAAGCTCTGCATCGCCTGCCATGAAGCCGACGGCTCCGGCGCGCCGCGCATCTATCCGCCGCTGCCCGGCAACGCGCTTCTGCAGTCGGTCAACCCGTCCTCCAGCTTGCGCATCATCCTCGACGGCGCCCACACCGTGACAACGCCACGCGCGCCCAACACCGGCGAGATGCCGGGCTATGCCAAGCAATTGTCCGACGAAGAGATCGCCGCGGTGACGAACTACATCCGCAATTCCTGGGGCAACGCCGCGCCGCTGGTGACCGCGGCGCAGGTGGCGAAGGCGCGGAAGGAATAGCCGTAGTTCTTGCTGCCTCCTCTCCGTCATTGCGAGCGCAGCGAAGCAATCGAGAGTCCCTCCGCGGAAAGATGCTGGATTGCTCCGCTGCGCTCGCAATGACGACGTAGATGGAACAGTGACTGAAAGAGCCCTACCGCTCCTCGCCTTCCGTGAACACGAATTTCGGCATCTCCCATTTGTAGCGCACCGCGAGCAGGCGGAAGCTGACGCCGAGGACAAACGTCAAGATCGTCCAGAGCTCCGCGTTGAGTTTCAAGCCGAACGCGGTGGCGTAGAACAGGCCGGTCGCCACCGAAACGGTCGCGTAGAGCTCGGAGCGGAACAGCAGCGGCACGTCGTTGCAGAGCACGTCGCGCAGCACCCCGCCCGCGCAGCCGGTCACCATGCCGGAGACGATGACGATCGGCAGCGCGGCATTCGTCTGCCAGGCGATGTCGCAGCCTGCCATGGTGAAGACGACGAGACCGATGGCATCGAGCACGATGAAGGCCACCTTCAGCCGGTGCACGAGTTGCGCGATCAGGATGGTGAGGAAGGCCGCGCCGCCGGCCAGCGCGAGATAGATGGGATGAGCGACCCAGGCCAGCGGATAGTGCCCGAGAAAGAGATCGCGCAAGGTGCCGCCGCCGAGCGCGGTGATACAGCCAAGGAAGCAGACGCCGAGCCAGTCCATGCTTCGGCGGCCGGCCGCGAGCGCGGCGGTCATGCCTTGCGCTGCGACCGCGACCAGCGACAACAGATGCAGCACGCTATCGCTCGGCGGCAAGCTCCACATCGCCTTGTTCCCTTCCCATCGATGGAACCGACGCGCACGGTTCCAAAATGAACAGGTTCCCGATTCCTCGCGCAAGGGCAACATGCGACGAAAGCACCAAGGAGGGCGGAACAGAATCTCGCATCTAGCGGTTGTCCAGCCGCAATAATCGAGGAGACAAAATCGATGGCTGACGAGCGTTTTCCCAACGATCCGTACCGCCCGAATCTCGCCGATGATGAGTATGTCCGTGCGGCGCGACGGGATGCCGAGCTTCAGGCCGATCCCGAGCTTGGCGAAGGCCCCGCCTCCAGCGGCAAGGTAGCCTTGTTCGCAGTGGCGATCGCCTTGGTACTGGGTGCCGTGTTCTACGGACTGAACAACACGAGCACCGGCAACCAGGCCAGCAACACGCCGGCAACGCAGACCGCCCAGCAGGCTCCGCCTGCGAATCCCGCCGCGCCTCCCGGCATGCGTGACGTGACGCCGCGAAACAACACCGGACCCGGCGTGACCACGGGTGCTGCCCCGAGCAAGCCGGCGGCGCCAGATCCGGCCGCCCCGTCCGAGGGCGCGAAGTAACGACAACAGCTGTCGTCGCCCGGCTTGACCGGGCGACCCAGTATTCCACCAGCGGCAGCGATTGAATCGAGAGGCCGCGGCGCACTGGATGCCCCGCTTGCGCGGGGCATGACAGCGAGAAGATGAGAGAGCGGCGGGACCTCACATCCCGCCGCTTTTCGCTTAGCTGAACATCTTATTGAGTTCGCCGCCGGAATAGCCGGTGCCGAGCTCGGTAAAGGTCCCCTTCTCCGCCATCTCCTTCGCGGCGCGCATGAAGCCGCCCCAGGCGGCGCGGGCGAGCGAGCCGCCGACGCTAATGCGGCGCACGCCGAGGTCGGCGGCCTCCTGCAAGGACAGGCCGGACGCGCCGATCAACAGGTTGAACGGCTTTGGTGCGACAGCCTTCACCACGGCGGCGATGTCCTCGCGCGTCTTCAGGCCCGGCGCGTAGAGGCAATCGGCGCCTGCGTCCGCATAGGCCGTGAGCCGGTCGATGACGAGCTTGAGGTCGGTCACGCCCCACAGATACGCCTCGCAGCGGCCGACCAGCAGCGTGCCGCTGTCGCCGATCGCCTTGCGCGAGGCCTTGATGCGCTCGACCGCCAGCGCGCGCTCGTAGAGCGGCTTGTCCTTGTCGCCGGTGGAATCCTCGATCGAGAGGCCGGCGACGCCGGTGCGCACACCGCGCTCGACATTGTCCGCGACCTTGTCCGGCTCGACGGCAAAGCCACCCTCGAAATCGGCATTCACGGGGATGTCGACGGCCGAGCACAATGCTGCCAGATGCTGACAGACGTCATCGACCGTGACGTGGTTGTCGGCCTTGCCGATGGTCCAGGCAAAGCCCGCGCTCGATGAGGCCAGTGCCTTGAAACCGAGATGCTGCAACGCCTTGGCGCTGCCGACGTCGACCGGATTGGGCAGGATGAAGCAGCCGCCCTCGTGCATCGTCTTGAACGTCGCGCGCTTGTCAGCGGTTGTCACATGCATGTTTCTCTCCCTTGTTGGCCGCGCAGACATAAGCGCGCGCATTGGGCTGCGCCAGTGCGCGCCCGCAAAAGCTAGTGCGCGTCGTGCACGGCGCGACTGTCCTTCGGCGCCTGCTCGCGATCATCCATGCCGTAGTCGCGGATGACGCTGGCGATGCGCAGATGAGAATCGGCAAAGATCTTCGCCCTGCCCTTCGCCTGTGTGCGCCGGTGTTCCATCGTGTTGCGCCAGGCCTGGACTGCTGCCTCGTCCCGCCAGAACGACACCGACAGGATCTTGCCCTTCTCGGTCAGGCTTTCAAAGCGCTCAACCGAGATGAAGCCATCGATGGTTTGCAGGATCGGCTTCAGGTCGGCCGCGAGGTCGAAGTAGTCCTGGCGATGTTCCGGCTTGGGCCAGACTTCGAAAATCACGGCAATCATGGGCGTCTCCTTTGCGTTGGCGGTCTACAATACCACCTTGCGCAGGAAGGTGCGCTCTTCCGCGAGGATGAATTTGTTCTCCTCGGCGAAATGGAAGTTGGCCATGCCGTCTGCGTCCTGCCGCAGCCGGGCGCGATAGGCCTCATAGGCGGCCAGGCTCTCGAAGGTGATCAGCGCAAACGCGATGTTGTTGGTGCCCTCATGCGGCATGAAATAGCCGATCAGGTCGCCGCCGCATTTCGGGATGATGGAGAGCCAGCGCTTCGAATACTCCTCGAACTGCGCGCGCTTGAAGGGATCGAGCTGGTAGCGGATGAAGACGGTGACGGACATAGTTGGCTCCTGTGTTTCCACATCGTCATTGCGAGCGCAGCGAAGCAATCCAGGAATCCCTCCGCGGAAACACTTCTGGATTGCTTCGCTTCGCTCGCAATGACGACCTGGCTGGCAGACTAGGCTCTTGCTCCACCGCAATGCTTCGGCTACCATCGAAGCATGAAATCAGGTCCTGACATCGCCATGATTGCCTCGCTGGTCGGCGACCCCGCCCGCGCCAACATGCTCACCGCGCTGATGAACGGCCGCGCGCTGACCGCGAGCGAGCTCGCGCAGGAGGCCGGCATCACGCCGCAGACCGCGAGCTCGCATCTGGCCAAGCTCGAGGCCGGCGGGCTGATCGAGCCGGAGAAGCAGGGCCGCCACCGCTACTACCGCCTCACCGACGATGACGTCGCCGGCGTGCTCGAAGGCCTTGCGGGCCTTGCCGCGCGCACCGGCCACATGCGTGTGCGCACCGGGCCGAAGGATCCGGCACTGCGGCGCGCGCGGATCTGCTACGACCACCTCGCCGGCGATCTCGGCGTGCAGATGCTCGACAGCCTGCGCACGCGAAACCTGGTCAGGCAGAAGAAGCAGGACATCGAGCTGACGGCCGAGGGCGAGCGCTTTCTCGCAAGGCATTTGCAGATCTCGCCCGACATGCTCACCCATCCGCGCCGTCCGGTGTGCAAGGCGTGCCTGGACTGGAGCGAGCGGCGCCATCATCTCGCCGGCACGCTGGGCGCCGCCATGATGCAGCGTTTCGCCGAGCTGAAATGGGCTGCGCGCGACGCCACACCCGGCAGCCGCGTGGTGAATTTCACACGCACCGGCGAGAAGCAGTTTGCGACGCTGTTCGGGACCGGGAAGGATTGATCACGCCAGGTGCGTGAGATCGCACGTTTGCGTGTGAACGAGCACCATCGTCATGGCCGGGCTTGACCCGGCCATCCACGCCTTTAGTGCAGTTCTCGACGAACCACGTGGATGCCCGGGACAGGCCCGGGCATGACGAGGTCGTGTCTCCCAGCTTCAACCATTACTCTGAGCCCTCCATGAGCTATATCCTTCGCGCGGCTCTCGCCGCCGCCCTCCTCGCTTCCCCGTTCCCGTCCGCCCTCGCTGCCGACACCGCCCCGCGCGAGCCCTATGGCATCGCGCTCGAAGGCTTTGCCTATCCGTATCCCGTGCATCTGCTGCCTGTCATCAATGACGGCGAGCAGCTCAGCATGGCCTACATGGACGTCGCGCCCGAGCGGCCGAACGGCCGCACCGTCGTGCTGTTGCACGGGCGCAATTTTCCGTCGAGCTACTGGGCGCCCGTCATCAAGATGCTGAGCGAGGCAGGCTTCCGCGTCGTGGTGCCGGACCAGATCGGCTTCGGCAAATCCTCCAAGCCGCAAGGCGAGCTGCACTTCGACACGCTGGCGCGCAACACCATTGCGCTGCTCGATCATCTCAAGATCGACAAGGCCGAGGTCGTCGCGCATTCGCTCGGCGGCATGCTTGGCGTGCGCATCGCCCGCGCCTATCCGGATCGCGTCGCCCATCTCGTGCTGACCGCGCCGATCGGGCTGGAAGACTACCGTCTCTATGTGCCGCCGACGCCGACCGAGAAGATCATCGAGAACGAGGACAAGCTCACACCCGACGGCTACCGCAAGCAGCTCCAGACCAACTATGCGATCAAGCTGCCGCCGGACGCGATCACCCCGTTCGTCGACGCCCGCTTCAACATCAAGGGCAGCCCCGATTATCCGCGCTGGCTGCGCGCCTACGTCAGCTCCGGCCAGATGATCTATCGCGAACCGGTCGCGCACGAGGTCGCGTTGATCACCGAGCCGACGCTGTTCATCATGGGCGCCGACGATCACAACGCGCCGGGCCGTCCGAACGCGCCGGAGGCATTGCGCGCGAAAATGGGACAGAACGCGGAGCTGGCGAAAGCGCTTGCGGCCAAGATGCCGAATGCGCGGGCCGAGGTGATCCCGGACACCGGCCACCTCGTCTTCCTGGAGGCGCCGGAGAAGTACAAGGATTTGTTGCTGGGCTTTCTCGGCCGCTAGGGCGTTTTCGAGCGAAGCGAATTCAGTTCGCGTCAAGGAAACGCATCAGAACAAAGAACCTGGAGCCCCGTTCCGATTCCATCAGGACGGCGCTCCAGCGCCATTGCTGTCGCCGGAAGCCGCATGCGAAGAATGTTCATGCCGCATTCAGGTCATGATTGGCAGGTTTGGATCGCGACGTGCCGGCACGTCTCCAAATTTTAACGTGTCGAATCGTGTCTTTTGATTCATTGTGCGCCGCAAGCGCCAATCCCCTAAGAATCTGCCCTAAAAACCTGCCCAAGGACAAGAAGGAAGATCATATGAAATACCTGTTTGCCGCCGTCATGCTCGCCAGCGCGGTCGTCGGTTTCAGCGAGGCGGCCAGCGCCGCTGGTGGCTGCGGCCCCGGCTGGTACCGTGGCCCCTATGGCGGCTGCCGTCCGATGCGCGGTGCGGTCGTTGTGCGACCCGCCCCCGTGGTGGTTGCCCCGCCGGTCGTCGTCGTGCCCCGCGCCCGCGTCTGCCCGTACGGCTTCCGTTGGTGGGGTGGCCGCTGCCGCCCGATCTGATCTGACCTTTTCGTATTGCGAGATGGCCGCGCGGCGAAAGCCTGCGCGGCCATTTTCGTTTTGAACGCCTGACGTCGCATCCGCCAGCTCCGAATCAAAACGGGGACCGCGAGCGCGATCCCCGTTCAAGGCCTGGCTTGTGCCGAGCTTACCAGTGGTGGCGGTGCCAGCGCCGGCGATGCCAACCCCAGTGGCGGCGGCGCCAGCCCCAATGGCGGTGGTGGCCATGCCAATGCACCTGCTCGGGCTTGAGCTGCGCGGTCTCCTCACTGGTGGTGACGGCGGGACGAGCGTCGGGATTGCCTTGCGGCGCGCGCGCGGGATCACCGAGCGGCTGCGGCGCCAACGGCGCAGCTTGTGCGGTCGCGCTCAACGTCGCGGCTCCAGCCGCGACGCCGAATGCAAGTTTCAAAAAGTTCCGACGCTCCATGACATGTCCTCTAGGCTATCGAGCAAGTGATGCAGAGGGAGTGTCGCGGTCACGACATGAACGAAAGCTGAATCGCATCTTCAGCTTCATGACATGGGTGTCAGGGACTAGCGAGCTACGGCTACGCTCCGGCGCCCTGCTTCGCAAACTCCTGCGCGAGCACCAGCGTCTCGCGCGTGCGCTTCACGTCGGGCCAGTCGCGGTTGAAATCGGCGACGAGCTGCTTCAACGCGTCGCCCTTCAGCATCGCAGCCAGCTTGGCCTCGTCATCGAACTGATACATCGCCTGATGCAGCGATGGATCGTCCAGGCTCCAGAACCGCCAGGCCTTAGCTACGCCGAACGCCTTCACCGCATCAGGCACATGTTCCGTCTCGTACCATGTGTCGAAAGCGGCGCGCTTGCTGGCGTCGGTGACGGTGGCGCGAACGACGAAGTAGGCAGCAGGCATGTGTTTCCTCCCGTTGTTTGGCCGCAGCATAGACGGTTATAGTGGCGGCAACAAAAAGCCCGCGCGACGGAACATTCGGATCGCGCCGATGGGGGAAGGAACGGCCATGCGCAGGATCATCACGGGCCTCGTTGCGATCACCTGCCTGTGGCCCACGGCCTCGCTCGCCGAAATCGTCCGCTTCGACATCCTCGCGCGCGAGCCCGCCTTTGCCGGGCGCAGCTTTGGCGATGTCGGCACCTATGAGCGCATCACCGCGCGTGCGACCTTTGCGCTCAACCCGTCCGACGATCGCAACGCCGTTATCACCGACCTTGCGCTCGCGCCGCGTAGCTCCGACGGCAAGGTGGCAGCCACCGCCGACGTCGTGATCCTGCGTCCCTCCGATCCCACCCACGGCAACGGCACGCTGCTGCTCGAGGTGCCCAATCGCGGCCGCAAGCTGGCGCCGCAATTGTTCGACGATGCCGCCCAGCCCGGCGCCAACAACGCCGACAAGGCCGAGGATGCCGGCATCGGCTTCCTGCATCGCCAGGGCTTTACGATGGTCTGGGTCGGCTGGCAAGGCGACATCCCCTCCAAGCCCGGACAACTCGCGATGACTGCGCCGGTGCTCAAGAGCATCACCGGACCCGCGCGCGAAGAGGTGGTCTTCGACAACACGACCAGTCCCGCGCGCGCGACGCTGACCTGGCCGGCGACTGACGCCGCCGACCTCAAGGTCTCCGTGCGCGCCGCCTGGGCGGATGCGCGGCAGGCGCCTTCCGGCCTCCTCGCAAAGCTCGTCGATCCCCTGACGGTGGAGATCACCCGGCCCGACGGTTTTGATGCCGGCGCGCTCTACGAGATCACCTACACCGCGCGCGATCCTGTGCCGCTCGGCATGGGCTATGCCGCCGTGCGCGACGTCGTCAGCTTCCTCCGCCACGACGAGACCCAGGCGAACCCGCTGCTGAACGGCCTGCATCCCTCCGTCAGCCGCGCCATCGGCTTCGGCGTGTCGCAATCCGGCCGCTTCCTGCGCGACTTCCTCTATCTCGGCTTCAACGAGGATCTCCTGGGCCGCACCGTGTTCGACGGATTGATGCCGCATGTCGCGGGCACGCGGCGCATGGCGACAAACGTCCGCTTCGGCCAGCCCGGCCGCAACCCGCGCCATCCGCAGGATCCGGCGTGGCAGGCCGATCTGTTCCCGTTCACCTATGCGAGCCTCAGCGATCCCTATTCCGGCAAGACCGACGGCCTGCTTCGCCGTTGCACGCTCTCGGCGACGTGCCCGAAGGTGATGCAGACCGACAGCGAGCACGAATGGTGGGCCTCGCACGCCTCGCTGCTCGTCACCGACCTCGCCGGCAACCACCTTGATCTGCCCGACAACGTCCGCGCCTACATGATCGCAGGCACGCCGCATTTCGCCGAAGCCGCCGACGTGATGCGCAAGGGCGTGCCGGCGATGTCGCTGCCGCAGAACCCGATGCATGCGGGCGGGCCTATGCGCGCGCTGCTCACCGACCTCAACGCCTGGATCAGCGACGGCACCAAGCCGCCCGCGAGCCGCGTCCCCATGCGCGCCCACGGCACGCTGGTGCCGGCGCAAGGCGCGGTGCCGATGGATATCCCCGGCCTGCCCTATGCCGGAATCCATACGCTGGCCGCCTTCTCCGACCAGAGCGTGCTGCCGCCCAAGGAGATCGGCCGCTATCCCGTGTTCGTGCCGAAGGCGGACAATGACGGCATCGCCATTGCAGGTATCCGCCAGCTCGCGCTCGCCGTGCCGCGCGCGACCTACACCGCATGGAATCCGCGCGCGCAGGGATTTGGCCCGACGGCGCTCTATCCGCTGCAAGGCGCAGTCGTGCCGTTCGCGCCGACGGAGGCTGCTCGGAAGGAAGTGCATGATCCCAGGCTGTCGATCGCGGAGCGATATGCGGATGATGGGGCGTATGTGGCGGCGGTGCGGCGCGAGGCGGCACGGCAGGTGGCGGAGCGGATTCTGTTGCCGGAGGATGCGGAGCGTGTGGTCGAAGCTGCAAAGCAAGGCAAGCTGGCGAAGCTTGGGCAGTGAGCGAAGCCCAGTGCTCCCGTAGGGTGGGCAAAGCGGAGCGTGCCCACCACTTCTGTCGTCGGCCCAAAGATGGTGGGCATGGCGCAAGTGCGCCTTTGCCCACCCTACGGTCGCTGCCTGCAGAGAAAAAACGTCCTCGCCTGTCGGAACGCCCGTCCTTCATCCGTCCTATGACCAGACAGCACGGAGAACACCGTATGACGAATCTCACCCTCACCACCTTCGACTGGGTTCCCGAGATGCCGCGCGGCTTTGTGCGCGATCTTCGCGTGCGCTGGGCGCTGGAGGAAGCGGCGTTGCCCTACCGCGTCGCGAGCGTGCCGTTCGGCCCGCGGGACGCCGCGCATTTCGCACACCAGCCCTTCGGCCAGGTGCCGTGGCTGACCGACGGTGACCTCTCGATCTTCGAGAGCGGCGCGATCCTGCTGCATCTGGGTGAGCTCAGCGCCAGGCTGATGCCCACCGATCCGCGCGGTCGCAGCGAGGCAAAGGAGTGGGTGTTCGCGGCGCTCAATTCGGTGGAGATGCCGGCGCTGCCCTGGACGATGTTCAAGTTCACCGGCAGCGACGATGGCTCACCTGCCGTGAAGTTCGTCGACGACTTCCTAAAACTCCGCCTCAAGCACATGGAGACGGTGCTGGCCGGCCGCGAATGGCTGGCAGGCTCCTTTTCCGTCGCCGACATCCTGATGTCGGACGTGCTGCGCGTCGTCGATAAGTTCGACGGCCTGTCGGAACACCCGGCCTGCCGCAACTACGTCGCGCGCGCCACCGCTCGCCCGACGTTCGCCAAGGCCCACGCCGACCAGATGGCGCATTTCGCTGCGGCGGACCAACTTCGTAGGGCGGATTAGGCAAAACCGTAATGCACCACCTTCGGCGCCGCGGACAGATGGCGGATTACGCTTCCGCCTTCGCTCTTCGAGCTTCGGCGGACAAGCCGCCAATCCGCCCTACGCGCTCAACCAATTCCGCGCCTGGCTTCTAGTTTTGCGAGCGCGTAAACGGGACAAAGCGCACGAGGGCAACCGCGCGAGTCGTCGTCTTGCCGGGGGCAATTTTCTCGACGACCGTGAGCTGCTGAGTCGTGTAAGCCGGTCCTACTGGCATGACGAGCCGGCCTCCCACCTTCAGCTGCTCGATCAGCGGTGGCGGTGGTTCCCCGAGCGCCGCAGTCACGACGATGGCGTCAAAAGGACCGCATTCGGGCCAGCCATTGTAGCCGTCGCCGAGCCTGACACTCGCGTTGTCATATGCGAGGTCTCGTAGTGTCTTCGCGGCGGTCTCGGCCAGTTGCGGGATAATCTCGATGGTACAGACCTTTTGCGCCAGACGCGCAAGAATGGCTGCCTGGTAGCCCGAACCCGTACCGACTTCGAGCACAACATGATCGGGCGCGACCTCGGCCAGCTGGGTCATCAAGGCGACGACATAGGGCTGCGATATGGTCTGGCCGAGGCCAATCGGTATCGGTTGATCCGCGTACGCGACAGAGCATGATCGCTCGGGGATGAACAGATGGCGCAACGTTTGCGCCATGGCCTCAAGGACCCTCTCCGACAGGCCTTGCCGTCCGAGAACACCGGCGGCGGACCGGGCGTAGGTCCGGATGGTTTCAACCATGGCGGCGCGTTCGCGGACGCATTGCGCGTCCTGCGCGCTCGCGTCCCGCGCGAGGACAATCATGGCAATCACGAGCAGCAAGGCCTTCATGATCGCGCTCTCGAGCCCTGAAAGGAGCGCCGCGGCCGAGTGCGGATACCTCTCTGCCGGCGCTACGTGCTCCGCAACAAGGCCGATTGCCGGCTCGAGGCTGGTCTAGTCTTCGTCCGGCTCGCGTACGGCCGGCGGTGCGTCGCTTTCATCTTCGTCTTCGTCTTCGTCCTCCTCATCCTCATCTTCTTCGTCGTCTTCGTCGTCATCAGGATCTCGGGGCGGCTTCATGCTGCCCATGACCACAAAGGTGGAAAATTCCGCGGGGGTGTGCTGCGTCATATCATTGCTCCTCGGGTATGGAGCTTGAGAGCGCCGGCGGTTCGACGGCATTGTCGATGCAGGCCGCTCGCTTCCGACGTCATCCGGCTGCTACAACTTGTAGCCGATCTTTCGCAGCAGATCCTTCCGCCACGCAATGTCGGCGTCGGCTTCGATGCCCAAGGGCGAGGCGCCGTCCACCACGCCGAGCACGCCACGCCCCTGCTCTGTTTGTGCGACGATCACCTCAGTCGGGTTGGCCGTCGCGCAGTAGATGCGGCAGACCTCCGGAACCCCGCGCACCTGGGCCAGCACGTTGACCGGAAAGAATCCTTCGCCCAGGAAGATCAGGAAGGTGTGGCCGGCGCCGATGGCCATTGCGTTGTCGCGTGCAAGCGCGATGGCGGCTTCGTCATTCCCCGACCAGCGCACCAGCCGCTTGCCGGAGGCCTCGCAGAAGGCCAGCCCGAAGCGGATGCCGGGGACAGCCCCCACCAGCGCCTCGTGGAGGTCCTCCACGGTCTTGATGAAATGCGACTGGCCGAAGATGAAGTTGGCGGCGTCCGGCTTGACGATGGGCACCACGGTGAGTTCCATGGCTGCGCTCCTTCAAGGTAGGCACGCAACGCATGGTAGGCCACCGGGAGGCGATTGCAAGCGGCTAGCGGCCGGCTGATATCGCGCCGCGGTGCTCAACCTTCGCCCGTCAAGCTACGGCGGCCAAGTCCCACGCTGCGCGCTCGTCCTTATGCGTACGCCGCCGTCACATCAGTTTCATAGGCGCATCGCTGACCATCCGAAGGTCGATCCTACCGATCAGCTGCGCGCGAAGTGCCTCCGCAGCGCGGATGGAGTCATCCGTCTGCCGCAACGTGCTGACGTTCGAGCCGAGTGACACGATCCCGCCCAGCACCAGGGCAATCGATCCAAGGGCAGCGGTCTGCCCCGTCCCTAGCAGGCCGAGGATCGTGATCAGCAGCAACGCTGCACCGCTACCAATCGCGACCTTGGATGCCAGAATGTATTTCCGGCACCGCTCCGCGACCTCGGCTAGCGCCTCGATCCGATCCTCGATGTCGGAAATCTCGTCGGCCGGATCGTCTTCGGACATCAGCGACATGCGGCACTTGGGTTAAGAACCCGGATTTCGCTACGCTCCATCCGGGCTACTTGTCTTCACAACGGCAAATTGTCGTGCTTCTTCGCCGGCGTTTCCACCTTCTTGTCCTTCAGCATCGCCAGCGCCCGGGCGATCCGCTTGCGGGTCGAGTGGGGCATGATGACGTCGTCGATGTAGCCGCGCTCGGCTGCGATGAACGGCGACAGGAAGCGGTCTTCGTATTCCTTGGTGCGCGCGGCGATCTTGTCGGGGTCGCCGATGTCTGCGCGGAAGATGATCTCGACCGCGCCCTTGGCGCCCATCACCGCGATCTGGGCGGTCGGCCAGGCGTAGTTCATGTCGGCGCCGATCTCCTTGGAGGCCATGACGTCGAAGGCGCCGCCATAGGCCTTGCGGGTGATGATGGTGACCAGCGGCACGGTGCACTGCGAGTAGGCGAACAGCAGCTTCGCGCCGTGCTTGATCAGGCCGCCATATTCCTGCGCGGTGCCCGGCAGGAAGCCCGGCACGTCGACGAAGGTGACGATCGGGATGTTGAAGGCGTCGCAGAAGCGGACGAAGCGCGCGGCCTTGCGCGAGGCGTCGGAGTCGAGCACGCCGGCCAGCACCATCGGCTGGTTGGCGACGAAGCCGACGGTGCGGCCGGCGATGCGGCCGAAGCCCGTGACGATGTTCTTTGCGAAGGCATCCGCGATCTCGAAGAAATCGCCCTCGTCCACGACCTTCAGGATCAATTCCTTCATGTCGTAGGGCTTGTTCGGATTGTCGGGGATGAGCGTGTCCAGGGACATGTCGACGCGGCCGATGTCGTCGAAGCTCGGCCATTCCGGCACGCCGTCGGTGTTGTTGGACGGCAGGAAGTCGATCAGGCGCCGCATCTGCAAGAGCGTCTCGACGTCGTTCTCGAAGGCGCCGTCCGCGATCGAGGAGCGCGTGGCGTGCACCGAGGCGCCGCCGAGCTCTTCCGCCGTGACGACCTCGTTGGTGACGGTCTTCACCACGTCGGGGCCGGTGACGAACATGTAGCTGGTGTTTTTCACCATGAAGATGAAGTCGGTCATGGCAGGCGAATAGACGTCGCCGCCGGCGCAGGGACCCATGATGACGGAGATCTGCGGGATCACGCCCGAGGCGAGCACGTTGCGGCGGAACACATAGGAATAGCCGGCGAGCGCGGCAACGCCCTCCTGGATGCGGGCGCCGCCCGCGTCATAGAGGCCGATGATGGGCGCCCGCGCCTTCATCGCCATGTCCTGGAGTTTTGTGATCTTCAGCGCATGTGTTTCGGAGAGCGAGCCGCCGAACACCGTGAAGTCTTTCGCGAAGACAAAGGTCTTGCGGCCGTTGACAGTGCCCCAGCCGGTGACGACGCCGTCGCCGGGCACCCTGGTCTTCTCCATGCCGAACTCGGTGGAGCGGTGCTCGACGAACATGTCGAACTCCTCGAACGATCCCTTGTCGAGCAGGAGCTCGATGCGCTCGCGCGCGGTCAGCTTGCCGCGGGCGTGCTGCGCTTCGATGCGCTTCTCCCCGCCGCCGAGCTTTGCGCCGGCGCGACGATCTTCAAGGGCGTCCAGGATATTCTTCATTTGCTCCCGCCAGTTCTTAGCCTAAATGCGATTGCCGGGGGTTCTAACACGGCATTTTGCGGGCCGGGAAGCCGCTTTCGGCGCCGCAGGGCTGCCTTGCCGCAGCGGGAAAGCGCAAGGAATTACAAAGTTTTGCCTGGGAGACGACGATGGATGAGATAACGGCCGAGACGGGCGCGGCGACCGGCGGCGTCAAGATCCTGCTGCGGCTGGAAGGCCTGACCCTGTTCACGGGGATGGTGATGCTCTACGCCTCCTGGGACGGCTCGTGGCTGGTGTTCGCCCTGCTCTTCTTTGTCCCCGATCTGAGCTTCCTGGCGTACCTGGCCGACGCCAGATTCGGGGCGCTGGTCTACAATGCCGCCCACAGCTACATGGCGCCGGTGACGCTGCTGACGCTGGGCTTCGGCTTCGCCTCGCCGCTCACGCTGTCCATCGCCTTGATCTGGCTCGCCCATATCGGCATCGACCGGGCGCTCGGCTATGGCCTGAAATATTCGGCCGGGTTCGGCTTCACCCATCTCGGGCGGATCGGCCGCCAGAAAGACGCCTGAGGGGATTGCCGCCTTTTTGTCGGCCCCGCCGGTTGACCGGGCCGGCCGATTCAGGCTTGCTCCCTCCACGATCAGGCGCCGAATGTTGCGTGAGCTCAGTCGGTACGGCGGCGGTCACCACGTCTGGCTGCAAGCATCACCCATGTCCGCCACGGTCGTCCCTCTGCCGCCGAACAGCCCGTCCGAAACCACCGACTTCCTGCGGCGGATGGCCAGCATGGTCTCGGGGCGCAACGGCGAGACGCTGCTGCGCGCGGCCGCGCTGATCGAATCGCTCAAGCAACGGGCGATGTCCGCCGAACGGCTGTTTCACGAGCAACAGGAAGAGAACAAGCGCCTTGTGGAGCTGCGCGAGACGACCGCGCTCGCCTCAAGCGCCATGTTCAACCAGATCGCGGCGCTGGGGACCCAGCTTGCCGAGGTGACCGCGGCCGCGGCGGCCGAGCGCGCGGCGTTCGACGCCGAGCGCGGCAAGCTGCTCGGCCTGATGCAGGATGCGGAAAGCCATATCGGCAAGCTCACCGCCGAGCTCGACGGCTTGCGCGCCTCCGTCGACAGCTTCAACGACACCGTGGTCTCGGTGCCGCTCGAGGTGCTGCGTCTGGCACGCACGCAGTTCGATGTCCTCTCCGCCGGCTTTGCCCGCAGGGGTGACGTGATCTCGCAGGCGATGAGCGCGATCGGCGGCTTTGCGATCGACGAGGCGCTGATGAAGAAGACGGCCGACAAGGCCTGAGCAGTCGCGCATCAATTTGACAGCGCGCAGGTCCGTTGTTCTACTTCATGAAAATCATAGGGGGGATCACGATGGTCACCAATTGGCGCACCGTTGCGGCGCTTATCGCACTGTGCGTGTCGAGCCCGTTCGCCTGCGGCGCTGCCGTCGCGCAGGCGCTTCCCAAGGAAGTCGCCACCCGCGCCGAGATCTACCCGATCCCCTCGCTCACCCTTTCCGACCAGCAATTCCTCAGCGGCGATGCGGCGGCCGGCAAGCCGGTGACCGTCGCCGGCGAATTCCGCGTCGCCCAGGGCACCGGCAAACTTCCCGTCGTGGTGCTGATGCACGGCTCGAGCGGCGTCGGCGCCACCACCGAGGCCTGGGTCCACGCTTTCAACGCCATGGGCATCTCGACCTTCGTGATCGACGGTTTCACCGGCCGCGGGCTGACGGTGGTGGGGCCGAACCAGGCCCTGCTCGGCCGCCTCAACCTGATCGTCGACATCTACCGCTCGCTGGAGATTCTTGCGAAGCATCCCCGCGTCGATCCTGATCGTATCGTGCTGATGGGCTTCTCGCGCGGCGGACAGGCGACGCTCTATGCGAGCCTCGATCGCTTCAACAAGCTCTGGAACAAGTCCGGCGTGCAGTTCGCGGCTTACATCCCGTTCTATCCGGATTGCTCGACGACGTATCAAAGCGACAGCGAGGTCGCCGCACGCCCGATCCGGATCTTCCACGGCACGCCCGACGACTACAATCCCGTGACGAGCTGCAAGGCGTTCGTCGGACGGCTCAAGACGGCCGGGCGTGATGTGGTGCTGACCGAATACCCCGACAGCGCCCACGGCTTCGACAGCGGCCTGCTCGGCGTCAGCACCGTTGCGGTGTCGGCCAACGCGCAGACCGTGCGCAACTGCCATATCAAGGAGGGCGACGGCGGCGTGCTGATGAACGGCGACACCAACGCGCCCTTCACCTACAAGGATGCATGCGTCGAGCTCAACCCGCATGTCGGCGGCAATCCCGCGACGGCCGCGGAGTCGCGCAAGGCGGTGGTGGAGTTCTTGCAAGCGCTGTTCAAGCTGGGATAGGCGACGTCACCGCCACATTCTCTGTCATTGCGAGCGCAGCGAAGCAATCCAGAATCTTTCCGCAGCGGCAGTCTGGATTGCTTCGTCGCACCAGCGCAAAATTGCTTCGCAATTTTGTCGCGGGCTCCTCGCAATGACGTTGGCGAGAGTTGCGCTCCCGACAACGAGGACGAGCCTTACGGCTCACCCGGCTTGAACGGCTCCTGCTTGTCCGGTGGCACCGTCTCCTCCGCCATCGCCAGCAGCATTGCGACCATCACGTAATTGCCGGCGAGCGCGGTGAGATCGACGATCTGCTGATCATTGAAAGTTTTCTTGGCGCGCGCATAGGTCTCGTCGCTGACCTTCTTTGTCGTGGTGAGCTCGGTGACGAAATCGTAGACCACCGCCTCGTCCTCGGCCATCTTCGACGGGCGCTTGTTGGCCTTCAACTCCGCGATGATATCAGGCGACAGGGCCGCCTTGGCCGCCAGCGGCGCGTGCGCGAACCATTCCACCTGCGAGCGCCACTGCCGCCCGATGATCAGGATCGCGAACTCAGTCAGCTTGGTCGGGACCGAGGTTTCCCAGCGCAGATAGTAGAACAGGGTCGAACAGGCGCTGGCCGAGCACGGGGCTGCGGATCATCGGATTGTAGGGCCCGCCGATGCCGACGCTCGACACCTTCATGATCTGCTCGCCTAGCGGCTTCTGCTTGGCGTCGAGCTGGTCGATGGTGAGCTGCGGAAAGCGCGGCTCCTTGCTGGTGGCGGGTGCGGCAAACATCGTGGCTGCGAGCCAGCCGCCGGCGGCGGCCAACGTGAGCGACGACAGCCAGAGTGGCGTTGAATTCATTTTGTCCTCCCGACGTTTTCTTTTGTTTGGTCGGAAGGATGCTAGCAGGTTCGTGCGCGCCAGCTAGATCGCGCCGATCTCGGCAAGGCAGGCTTGCGTCAACGGCATGCGCTCGCCGACGAGACGCGGCTCCTTGCAGTCCATGTTGAGCGCGAACACGGTGTGCGCCTCGCCCTTCTCGGCCCAGCCGACCATCCAGCCGAGCGACGGCTCGCCGCGCTCGGCGCCGAGCAAGCCGGATTTGGCGCGGATGACGCTGTCGCCGACCTTGGTCACCGGCAGGATGTCGGCGACGAGGTCCTGGCTGCGCTTGCCGATCGGCAGCGCGCGGCGGCGCAGCCGGTCAACGAAATCGACCTGCTCAACCGGATCGATGCGCAAATTGCCGGTGAGCCAGAACTGGTCGATGCCGCCGCCGATATCGCGATTGCCGTAGTCGAACATGTCGACATATTTTTGCATCCGCTCTTGCCCGATCCGGCGCGCGATCTCCTGATAGACCGGCACGGCGCTGACCGCGATGGCGCTGCGCATCGTGTGGTCCTTGTTCCAGGCCTCGATCGGCCGCTTCACGCCGTCCCAGGGGAATACGTCCTTGTCGGGGTCGGCGACGACGCCGGTCTCCAGCGCAATCAGCGAGTTCGGGATCTTGAACGTCGAGGCCGGCAGCTTCGCTTCGCCGGAACGCTCCTTGTCGCTGGCGACGATCAGATAGTCCTCGACCTTGTAGCCGACGAAGGTCCCCGATGTGCCGAGATCGGTGAACCGCTTTGCCAGGCTGTCGCGGATCTCGTTGCGCGGCGGCGCGACGTGGGCGAACGCGCGCTGCGGCACGGTGGCGGCTGCGGCGAGAAGGCCGAGGGTGGAACGGCGGGTCAGCAAGAGCGGTATCCGTTGAGCAATGAAGATGGCCGCGACCATGCAGCCGCTATCGTGGTGAAACGATGACAGGTTATTTCCTGAGCTTGTCGGAAAACCGCTGCACACTTTGCGCTAACGCGGCCCTTCGGGTCCGGATCAGGCTCTACCGCCCCGCCCCGACAGCCGCAGCACGAACACCAGCACTTCGGCGACGGCCTTGTAGAGATCCGGCGGGATCTCCTCGCCGAGCTCGACCTTGGAGAGCGCGCCGGCCAGGATCTCGTTCTCTTCGATCGGGATGTCGTTGGCCTTGGCGATCTCGACGATCTTTTCGCCGATCGTGCCCTTGCCCTTGGCGACGACGACGGGCGCGTTGCCGCCCTTCTCGTAATGCAGCGCAATGGCGAGCTTGGATGGATCGCTCATGTTGCGCGGTCCAGGAAGTGGCCGGCGCGGGCCGGCGCCGGCTGCGGCGGCGTGCCGTCGCGCACCAGGATGTCGCCGGGCTTGAGCTCCGCCCGCGTCAGGGCCTGATTGAGCTCACCGATGCCGGCGCGGAGCTGCTGCGCGGTCGCCGGCCGCTCCGCCCACATCCGCACAAAAGTCTTGTCGCCGTTGAGCGTGATCAGCGCGCGCACCGGGCCGGCCGGCTCGACATTGAGCGTGAAGCGCGCGCGCCAAGCGCGCTTGGCGGGATCGGCGGATTCGTTGCCGCCATCGCGCGAGATCTCGAACTGCGCCATCGCGGTGCCCTGCGGGGTCGCAAAGGGAATCTCGAAATTCCATTGCGGCACGGTCGGGTCGATGCGATGGCCGGAGGCGTCGGTGCGATCGGGCAGCGAGGCGACCTGGAGCAGCGTTTGACGCGCGATCGCGGCATCGGTGTCGTCGAGCAGGCGATGCACCGTTGCGGAGAGCGGCGTATCCGGCGCGAGCGATGGCGAGGCGATCGCCTGCGGCGCCGGCAGCGCGCCGCGGAACGGCGGCGGTGTCGCGCGCGCCGCGGCCTCGAAGAGGTGACCATCCGGCACGGCCTTGTTCGAGCCGGGCACATTGCCGGTCAGGCGCGGCAGGTTTTGCGTGACCTCTTGAAGAAGGGCCGCGGCAAGGCCGGCGGACATGGTTCGCGGCATCGCAGCCTGCGGAGCGCCGCCGGCGATGTCGGCGAGCACAGCGGCTGCGAGATTGGCGCTGCGCGGCATCTGCGGCTGTTGGGCCATATCGAGATCGGTCGACGGCGATGCTGCCTGAGCTGGCACGGCGGTGGTCTGCGATGTCCCCGCCGTAGCGAGCGCGGCTCCTTGCGCCTGTGGCGCGGCGGTCTCAAGCGTGGCCAATGTCTGGCGCAGCACCAGCAGCGCGGCCTTCAGGTCCGGCATCGCGCCGGAGGACGGCGTTGTACCTGCAGCGAGCGAGGCCTCGAGAAACAGGCCGGACTTCTGGAAGGCGGATTCGATATCGCCGCCATCGAGGGCGGTGTTGAGCGGCGTCTGCTGCGCCAGCACGTCCAGCACCGCCTGCTTCAGTCCCACCGGCAGATCGCTGCCGGTGACGACGGAGGCGAGATTGGCGAACAGCGGCGCCTGGCTGCCCTGTTTTGTGACCGCCTCGGCCGAAGCCACGGTGACGGCGACCTGCTCCAACGGCGTCAGCGTGTTGCGTGCGGTGGTGGCAGATGGCGCAAGCGGCGGGCCGTCCACGAGCGAAGCCGCCCGCGGCGTCAGCGTGATCTGGTCAGCCGCCGCCTCGCCTGCCCCGTTCATGATGGCGAGCCTGGTGGTGCCGTCGTTCTGCGACACTGCGAGCTGGAGATTTTGCCCCGGTGTCAGCGACACCTCGGACATCACGTCCATCGACAGATTGGCGATTGCGATCCGCACCAGATTGTCGGCCATCACGCTGACGACCCTCGCATCCACGACGCTGCCGGCCTGGAGCACGGGCGTCGCCGCATCGGCCACGGGGCTGGCGGCACTGACCGGAACGATCGAGCTTATCGGCGTTGGCATTTCAGGGGCCCAGGGAACGCTGGTCCCACCCTAAGGCCGCCCTCGTAAACCTCTCGTTAAGGACCTTCGGCCGCCTGCGGCTTCACGGCCGCCAGAACCGCCACGGCGGCCTGAAAATCCTTCAGGCGGGCGGCGCGGCGGGCAGCCGCCTCCTCGTCCACGCCCCATTTCTCGGCGTTCCAGTCCTCGTCGACATGGGCGGCGGCCCAGACCTGGCCGGCATCGCGCACACCATGGGCGAGCGCCAACGCCAGCAGCGCCGAACCGGTCAGGGTCGTGACCACGTGGAGCGCCGCGATCGACCAGGCATCCCCGGGCAGAGCCGCGCGGGCGGCCTGAACGGCCTCGTCCGGCTGCTTCACATGCATGATGCCCTCGGACAGGATGAAATGCGCGCCCAGCGCCTCCGCGGCCCAGAACAGCACGGGGTCCCAATGCGTGGCCTCGCGGGCGACCAGCCCTTCGGGGTGGCCGGCGCGATAGAACAGCAGGTCGGTCTCGAAGTATCTTGCAAGGTCGTCGGCTACGAGCTCGACGCGATCGATGACCCCCTCGACGACGCTGTTGGCGATCCGAGTCAGCGGCATGGTCACGGGATCGATCGTCTCGCCCTGGGCCGCCCATTCCGCGGCCACCGCATCGGCCAGCACGCGCGACGGGATCACCACCTGGCGGGCCGATGGCGTCCGGATCGGCCTGCCATCCAGCGTGATGGCGAAGCCGCCCTCGGCCTCGGCCACGCCCGCCTCCTTGTAGAAGCGCTTGCGCTGCGGCGGACGCGCGGCCTGCCTCACCGCCTCCTGCGGATCGAGCGGGGACCGCCCCGCAACCTCATCGAACAATTCGCGCATCTCGTTTCGGCCTTCGGTCTCTGAATGCTAGGCTTGTAAGCCAAGACCGGCGGCTGATAAAGCGAGCGGCAAGGCATGAGGGAACTTGCGGGCATTGGGACCCTTCTCGCCGGGCTCTGGCTGGCCGCGGCGGACGCCGGTTTCCGCACCCCGGAATCGCTGGTCCGCAATGTCTACGCGCATTACGGCGATGGCGCGCCGGAACTGTCAAAAGGCCTGCCGCGCGATGCCGCCGCCGCCCGGCAATTCTTCGACCCCAGCCTGCGCAAGGCCTGGAGCGCGCCGAGGGTCGAGCCCTACGACTTCCTGGTGCAGAGCCCGAACTGGAAGCTCGGCCCGGTCGCGATCACGGTCGTTCGCAGGCAATACGACAAGACCTATGTCGCGGCGAATTTCGACAATCGCGGGCGGAAGGTCACGCTGAACTTCGTCCTGGTCAACGGACCCGAGGGATGGCTGATCACGGATGTCGAGAGCCCGCATGACAGTCTGCGGATGTTTCTGGAGCAGTTTCGGAAGTGAACACCGCTGTCATGCCCCGCGAAAGCGGGGCATGACGGCTTTGATTGTTGCTAGCCGCGCCGCTTACTCGCCCGTGCGGCCGCCCCTACTCTTCCGGCGCGTTCTCGATCGGATCAAACCGGCTCGCATCGAGCCCCAGCAGATTCCACGACTGCTGCATGTGCGGCGGCAATGGCGCGGTGGCGTCGATCACGCCGCCGCGCGGATGCGGAATGACGATGCGGCGCGCGAGCAGATGCAGCCGGTTTTGCAGGCCGCCCGGCAGCTGCCAGTTCTCGATGTTGAAATATTTGGCATCGCCGACGATGGGGTGGCCGATATGCTCCATATGGGCGCGCAGCTGGTGGGTGCGGCCGGTCACGGGCTTGAGCGACACCCAGGTCAACTTGTTGCCGGCGGTCTCGACCACCGCATAGTACGTCACCGCGTGGCTGGCACCTTCGTCGCCATGCTGGGCGATGCGCATGATGGTGTCGTCCTCGCTCTCTTCCTTCGCGAGGAAGGTCGAGATGCGGCCCTGCTTCGGCTTCGGCAGACCCGGCACCAGCGCCCAATATGTCTTTCGCGCGGACCGCGAGCGGAAGGCGCCGGTCAGATGCGAGGCGGCAAATCGCGTCTTGGCGATCAGCAGGCAGCCAGAGGTCTCCCGGTCGATGCGGTGCACGAGGCGCGGCTTCTGGCCCCTGGAATCGCGCATCACCTCCAGCATCTGATCGATGTGCCGCGTCATGCCCGAGCCACCCTGCACGGCGAGGCCGGCCGGCTTGTTCAGGACGAGGACGTCGTCGTCCTCGTAGATCGTCATCTCCTTCAGCGCGGCAAGCGTCTTTTGGGCGCCTTCCGACAGCTCACCGGCGGCCTTCGGCGTGTCGAGCTTCAACGGCGGAATGCGGACGCTCTGGCCCTCCTCCAGCCGATCCTTGCTGTCGACACGCTTGCCGTCGACGCGCAGCTCGCCTTTACGGACGACGCGCTGGATGTGGGAGAACGACAGGCCGGGAAAGCGCGCTTCGAGAAAGCGATCGACGCGCATGTTGTTCTCGTCAGCCGTTACCTTGACGGTCTGCACCTTGGTCGGCAGCAGCGCCTCGACGGGCTTCGCCGGCGCCGACGCTTCGGGCGCAGCCTTGGGCGGCCGCCGCTCGGCGCGCTCGCCCGCGAAGCGCGGCGGCTTCGCACCCGGCTTGCCACCGAGCCGTGGTCCCGTCTTCTTCGCAGTACGCGCCTTGAACGGACGCGAATCGTCGCGCTCGTCACGCGAGCGGGGCTTTGGGTTCATTCTCTTGATGCGGCGGCTCATGGTTGCCTGCGTACCCTAAAAGCCGGCTCCCGTCACGGCGAAATGGCCGTTTCTAGCGCGAGCCACCCCGCTCCTTCCGCAGCTTGGCCCAGTAATCCAACCGCTTGCGGATCTCGCGCTCAAAACCGCGCTCGGGCGGGTCGTAGAAAGTCTGGCGGCCCAGGGCTTCCGGAAAGTAGTCCTGGCCGGAGAAGGCGTCGGGGGCATCGTGGTCGTATTCGTAGGCCGCACCGTAGCCCTCCGACTTCATCAGCTTGGTCGGGGAATTCAGGATGTGCTTTGGCGGCAGCAGCGAGCCGGCCTGCTTGGCGACCTGCATCGCCGTGCCGAAGGCGGTGTAGACCGCGTTCGATTTCGGCGCGGTGGCGAGATAGACCACGGCCTGCGCGATCGCGAGCTCGCCTTCGGGATGGCCGAGGAAATCGAAGGCGTCCTTGGCGGCATTGGCGATGACCAGCGCCTGCGGATCGGCAAGGCCGATGTCCTCGACCGCCATGCGTACGACGCGGCGGGCCAGGAACAGCGGGTCCTCGCCGGCATCGAGCATGCGCGCGAGGTAATACAGCGCGGCATCAGGATCGGAGCCCCGCACCGATTTATGCAGCGCCGAGATCAGGTTGTAGTGACCGTCGGCCGACTTGTCGTAGATCGGCGCGCGGCGCTGCAGGATCTCCTGCAACTGCGCCGCGTTGAAAATCTCGTCCGCCCGCGCCGAACGCCAGACCTCTTCGACAAGCGTCAGCGATGCCCGGCCGTCGCCGTCGGCCATGCGCACCAGCACGGCGCGTGCCTCGTCATCGAGCGGCAGCTTGCGGCCCTCGACCTCCTCGGCATGCGCGAACAGTTTTTCGATCGCGGCGGCATCGAGCGAGCGAAACACCAGCACGCGCGCACGAGAGAGCAACGCCGCGTTGAGCTCGAAGGACGGGTTTTCGGTGGTCGCGCCGACCATCACGACGGTGCCGTCCTCCATCACCGGCAGAAACGAATCCTGCTGGGCGCGATTGAAGCGATGCACCTCGTCGACGAACAGCAGCGTGCCCTTGCCCATCTCGCGGCGGGCGCGCGCGGCGTCAAACGCCTTCTTCAGATCGGCGACGCCGGAGAACACCGCGGAGATCTGCTCGAAATGCAGATCGGTCGCATCCGCCAGCAGCCGCGCCACCGTGGTCTTGCCGGTGCCGGGCGGGCCCCAGAACACCAGCGAGCCGAGCGTGCGCGTCTCCAGCATGCGCGTCAGCGCACCGTCGGGACCGAGGATATGGTCCTGGCCGACGACCTCCGACAGCGCGCGCGGGCGCAGCCGGTCCGGCAGCGGATGCGGTGCCTCGTGATCGAGCCCCGCCGCGGCAAAGAGAGTTGGGGTCTCCTGTGGGCGCTTCGGGCTCATCCGCCCAGCGTGACGCTGATCTGCTGGCCGCCACGGACCAGCGTGATGCGCCAGATCCGCGGCCGCTCGCCCGCCGCCTTTTCGAGGTCGGTGGTCTTGCCGATCTTCTGGTTGTTGACGGCGAGGATGATGTCGCCCTTCTGGAAGCCGACATTCGCAGCCGCGCTGTCGCCGCCGAGATCGGTGATCACGACGCCTTCGGTGTCGGCGTCCAGATGCAGCTCGTCGGCAACTGCCGGCGTGATGGTCGAGACCTTCGCACCCTGGAACGGCGAACGCGCCGTGACGACGAGCTCGTTGCGGCCGGAGTCAGGGGCGGTCTCGAGCGCGATCGTGACCTTGAGCGGCTTGCCGCCGCGCTGCACGTCGATCTGCGCGGTGCCGCCGAGCGGACGCGTGGCGAAACGGTAGTCGAAGGCGTTGGGATCATCGACGGCCTGGCCGTCGATCCCGGTGATGAGATCGGAGGATTTCAGGCCGGCCTTGGCCGCGGGGCCGGTCGAGACCACGCTTGCGACCAGCGCGCCGGTCGGCGAACGCAGGCCGAGGCTCTCCGCGATCTCGGGCGTCACCGCCTGCAATTTTGCCCCGAGCCACGGCCGCTTCACCGCCTTGCCGCCGCTCTTGGCGGAGGCGACGACGACGCGCACCATGTTGGCGGGAATCGCAAAGCCGATGCCTTGCGAGCCGCCGGAGCGCGAATAGATCGCGGTATTGATGCCGGCGAGCTTTCCGCTCATGTCGACCAGCGCGCCGCCGGAATTGCCGGGATTGATGGCCGCATCGGTCTGGATGAAGAACTGGTAGTCGGTGATGCCGACCTGGGTGCGCGCGAGCGCCGAGATGATGCCGTGGGTCACGGTCTGGCCGACGCCGAAGGGATTGCCGATCGCGAGCACGACGTCGCCAACCAGCAGTTCGTCGGAATTGGTGAAGTCCAGGGTCGGAAACTTCTCCTTGGTGTCCTTCAGGCGCAGCACGGCGAGATCGGTGCGCGGATCCTTCAGCAGGATCTCGGCCTCGAATTCCCGCTTGTCCGACAGCGATACTTTCACCTGGTCCGCACCCTCGATGACGTGGACATTGGTGACGACGAGGCCGGAGGCATCGACGATGACACCGGAGCCGAGCGAGCGCTGCATCTGCTCGGGCTGCTGGCCCGGCACGCCGAAGAAGCGGCGGAAGATCGGGTCGTCCAGCAGCGGATTGCGGTTCTGCACCACCTTGGCGGCGTAGACGTTGACGACGGCCGGCTGCACCCGCTGCACGATCGGCGCATAGGACAGCCGCAGCTCGGCGGGCGAGGACGGGACACGACGGTCCTGCGCGGCGGCCGGATTGAAGTGGGCTGAAAACGCTATGCACAATGCCGTGAGCACGGCAGTCCGGGTCGATCGAAACATTCCTACCTCTCGGAAAAGACGCCGGAATATAGGCGCGTTCGCCCGCCAATAGAAGGGCGCCAGGCGGCATTATTCAGCCCCCCTTTCCGGTGTGTCCCGCCTGCAAGTCCTGCCTGCGAAATGACAATTTACCTGGGCGGTGGATTGGCATGATGCGTGTCATCCAGCATTGTAGTGCCGAGCGGATTCGGTTGCAGCGAATTGGCATCAGTGGGAACCGCGCAACCGGGCGCAGCGTCGCGGGGCAGTCATCGTTCATACCTAGGCTCTCCCGTTACGACTTGGGGAAGTTCGTCAAACGATGGAGTCATGATGTGAGTAGGACAAGAATAGCAGCCACGGCGATTGGTCTCGCCGGCGTGCTGGCGGCCTCGCAAGCCCAGGCCCAAACGGCAAGCAGCAGCGACCAGGAGATCGCGCTCCTGAAGCAGCAGTTGAAGATGCTCGAGCAGAAGCTCGACAAGCTCCAGAGTCAGACCGCCGCCAACACGGCGGCGACGGCGAAGACAAAAGCTGAAGCCAAGGCCGAAGCGAAGGCCGAAGCGCGCTCGGAGGCGAAGGCCGTCGTCGCCAACGCCAACGCCGCGATCCCGCTCAAGGGACCAGTACCCGTCTCCGGTGCTGTCGTGACCATGCCGAACAACCGGCCGACCATCTGCACCGCTGACGGGGCGAACTGCGTCGCCATCACCAGCCGCGTGCACTGGGACGTCGGCGGCTACAACTATCGTCCCAACACGGCGGCGACCGTGCCGCAGAAGCTCGACAGCGGCGAGAACATCCGCCGCGCGCGCATCGGTGTCGTCGGCAAATTCCTCGAAGACTGGAATTTCGCGCTGATCTATGATTTCGGCGGCTCGTCGGACGGATTTGGCGGCACGGGCGCCGCTGGCGCTACCCCTGTCGGCTTCCTGCCCGGCGGTGGCACATCCGGCATCGAGAACGCTTGGGTGAGCTATACAGGGCTGAAGCCGTTCGGCGGCAAGCTGTCGATCGAAGCCGGCGTCATGGACCTTGCCTGGACCCTGGACGAATCCATGAGCTCCAACGACATTCCCTTCATGGAGCGCGCCTCAGTCGGTTTGATCGCGCAGAACATCGCCGCTGGCGACTTCCGTTCTGCCATCGGCGCACGCTGGTACAATGACGTGTTCTGGGCCGGCGCTTACGTGACTGGCCCCACCACGGGCGCCATTCACTCGGCCTCGAGCGTTTCACCTCCCGGGACCAGCGAGCAATACGGCGCGATCGCCCGCGTGGCGGGCCAGGCGGTCAGCGGTAATGGCTATTCGGTGCATCTCGGCGCCGACGCGGAATGGCTGATCCAGCCGCCGCGCAATCTGATCGCGAACACGCAAACGCTCACGCTCAGCGATCGTCCCGAGCTGCGCATCGATCCCACGACGCTGATCTCGACCGGTGCGATTGCCAATGTCGCGGGCGCCCAGGTTTACGGTGTGGAAGCCGCAGCGACCTACGGATCGTTGTATCTCCAGGGCGAATACTACTGGTTCAACATCGATCGCAACGCGAATACCAGCGTGCCGCTGATCGGTGCGCCAAGCCTGAAATTCCAGGGCGGCTACGCGGAAGCGGCCTATGTTTTGACCGGTGAATCACGCAAGTACAATCCGTCGAATGCCGCCTATGGCGGCGTCAAGCCGAACAATCCGTTCTCGCTCGATGGCGGCGGCTGGGGTGCCTGGGAGATTGCCGGCCGCTACTCCACCATGGATCTGAACAATCAGCTCGCGACCGCCGCTGGCATCGCCGGCGGACGTCAGACCGTCTACACGCTCGCGCTCAACTGGTACGTCAACGGCAACGTCCGCTTCATGCTGGACTACCTGCATGGCACGGTATCGAAACAGGCTTCGCCGATCTCGACCGCCGATGTCGGCTCGAAGTTCGATGCGATCGCGATGCGCACGCAGTTCGCGTTCTGACGCAATCTCTTCCGGGAGCGGCACCTTCCGCTCCCGGAGACTTACGCTGCGCGCTTCGGCTTCTTGACCGGCTCCGCCTCGGGCAGCGGCGCGCAGGACAGCCGTTGCTGATGGCTCTCGCCCCAGGCCTTCAGGATGTCGATCACCGGCCGCAGGCTCTCGCCGAGTTCGGAGAGGCAATACTCCACGCGCGGCGGCACCTCGGCATAGACCTTGCGGATGACGAGCTTGTCCTCCTCCAGCGCGCGAAGCTGCTTTGTCAGCATGCGCTGGGTGATGCCGGGCATCCGGCGGCGCAGTTCCCCGAAGCGTTGGGTGCCGTCCTGGAGGTGGTAGAGGATCACGCCCTTCCACTTGCCGTCGATCAGGTCCAGCGTCGCCTCGACCGAGCAGCCGGGACGCCGGGTAAAATCTCGCCGCTTCATGCGTGTTTTCCCAATAGTATCCAAACAGGGACTATATCCCCGAATTTACAGTACTTGCCAAACCGGGGCTAGCGGGACAGTTAGCAGGCCAGGCGCACATCACAAGCTACGCGCCATTTGATGGAGACAAGCCATGAAGGCCGTCGGCTACAAAAAGTCGCTTCCGATCGAGGATCAGGACGCGCTGATCGATTTCGAGACCGCAAAGCCCGAGCCCAAGGGGCGCGATATCCGCGTCGCCGTGAAGGCCATCTCGGCCAACCCGGTCGATTACAAGGTACGCAAGCGTGCCGCCCCGCCCGAGGGTGAGACGAAGATCCTGGGCTATGATGCGGCCGGCGTCGTCGATGCCGTGGGTCCGGACGTCACGTTGTTCAAGGCGGGCGACGAGGTGTTTTACGCCGGCTCGATCCTGCGCCAGGGCACCAATTCCGAATTTCACCTGGTCGACGAGCGCATCGTCGGCAACAAGCCGAAGAGCCTGTCGTTCGCGCAGGCCGCAGCCCTTCCCCTCACCTCCATCACCGCCTGGGAACTGCTGTTCGACCGGCTCGGCGCGGTGCCCGGCAAGAGCGTCGACCCGCGCACGCTGCTGATCACGGGCGGCGCCGGCGGTGTCGGCTCGATCCTGATCCAGCTTGCGCGCCGCCTCACCGGATTGACGGTGCTTGCGACGGCGACGCGGCCGGAGTCGCAAAAATGGTGCCTCGATCTTGGCGCGCATGCAGTGATCGACCACGGCAGGCCGATGAAGGAGCAGATCGAGAAGCTGAAGCTGCCGCCGGTTGCGCTGGTGGCCAGCCTTACCTTCACCGACCAGCACTACAAGGCGATCGCCGAGTTCATGGCGCCGCAGGGTCGGTTCGGCCTGATCGACGATCCCCCGGAGTTCGCCATGAGCACCTTCAAGGGCAAGGCGATCTCGGTACACTGGGAATCGATGTTCACGCGCTCGTCTTTCCAGACGCCCGACATGATCGCGCAGCATCATCTGCTCAACGACGTCTCCGACCTCATCGACAAGGGCGTGCTGCGCACCACGCTCGACCAGACCTTTGGCACGATCAACGCGGCCAACCTCAAGCGCGCGCATGCGCTGCTCGAGAGCGGCAAGTCGCGCGGCAAGATCGTGCTGGAGGGCTGGTAGGTATTTACGGCTTCGTAAGGTGGGCAACGGCGCACGTGCGCCGTGCCCACCATCTTCTCGACATACGCAATCAAAGTGGTGGGCACGCTGTCGCTTTGCCCACCCTACGTTTCCGGCACGCCGTCCACGAACATCAACCGCCGCTCCAGCGCCGTCTGTCGCAGCTTCAACGCCTCGGCATATTCCGCCGACGCGTACCATTCGCGCGCGCGGGCCATCGTGGGAAACTCCACGATGATGATGGTCTTCGCCGGCGGGCCGCCCTCCACCACCTCGGCAGCACCGCCGCGCACGAGGTAGCGGTCGCCGTATTGCGCGATAGTCTGCGCGGCGAGCGAGCGATAGGCCTCCATCGCCGCTTGATCGCGCGCCTCGACCTCGGAGATCACATAGGCCGGCACGTGCGCAGTCTCAGGCGATCGTATTGACGATACCGCCTTCCGCGCGCAGCGCCGCACCGTTGGTCGCGGACGCTTCCTTGGACGCGACATAGACCACCATGTTGGCGATCTCGTCGACGCTGGCGAAGCGCTGGATCAGTGAGCTCGGACGGTGCTGCTTGACGAAATTGGCGGCGGCCTCATCGACCGACTGCCCATTCTGCTTGGCGAGATCCTTCACGAAGGTCTCGACGCCCTCCGACATGGTCGGACCCGGCAGCACGGAATTGACGGTGACGCCGGTGCCGCGGGTGAGCTGCGCGAGGCCGCGGGCGACCGAGAGCTGGGCCGTCTTGCTCATGCCGTAATGGATCATCTCGACGGGAATGTTGAGTCCGGACTCCGATGAGATGAAGACGATGCGGCCCCAGTTGCGCTTGAGCATGCCCTTCATATAGGCGCGCGACAGCCGTACGCCGCTCATCACATTGACCTCGAAGAAGCGGCCCCAGTCCTCGTCAGGGATCTCGAAGAAGTCTTTCGGCTCGAAGATGCCGGCGTTGTTGATGAGGATGTCGACCTCCGGCAGCGCCGAGACGAGCGCCTTGCAGCCCGCTGCGGTCGAGACGTCGGCGGCGATGCCGCGGACCTTAACGCCCGCCCCTTCCAGCTTGCGCACGGCGGTATCGACCTTGTCCTGGCCGCGACCGTTGATGATCACGCTCGCGCCGGACGCAGCGAGACCTTTTGCGATGGCGTGGCCGATGCCGGCGGTGGAGCCGGTCACGAGGGCGGTCTTTCCGGAAAGGTCGATCTTCATGAAGCATCTCCATTGTTGCTGAAGCGGATATCGTGTGCAGCGCACGCCGCTTCAATCGCCACAACTGCGAAATCGTAGGGTGGGGCAAAGCGACTTGTCCGCCGTAGCTCGAAGGGCGAAGCCGGAAGCGTGCCCACCTTTTCGACACGAGTCGAAAGCGAAATGGCGGGCACGGCGCGCGGAGAGCGCACCCTTGCCCACCCTGCGGCACTATTGCCGCGGCGGTAGCGTCCTGAGAAACGAGACGATGGCATCGAGATCCTGGGCCGTCATGCTGGCGTACGCAGCATAGGCCATCGGCGGCTTGAGCTTGTGGCCGTCGCGCGCGATGCCTTGCGCAATCGCACGTTTGATTTCGTCGTCGCTCCAGCCGCCCAGGCCGGCCGCGGGATCCGCGGTGATATTGGGGGAGATGGATTCGCCCCACGGTCCCTTGAATGTCCGGCCACCCTTGCCGCTGGCACCGGCGAAATCATGCACGGCGGACGGGCCCTCCGGCGTGTGGCATTCCAGGCAATGGGCGATGGTCAGGAGATAGCGGCCGCGCGCGAGCTTGTCCGAGAGCTCATCCTCGGTCGCCCGCTTGCCGGAATAGGTCGGCGTTTCCGGCTTCAGCGCGATCCTGTATTCCGGCGCCGGCGTTTCGTGGCGCAATGCGGGTACCGAGCGCAGGTAGGCGGTAAGCGCATCGAGATCCCGGGCCGTGAGCACCGTGTAGAACGCGGTCGGCATGATCGGCGCGACCTTGGTCCCGTTCGGCCTGTCACCGCTGACCAGAAACCGCTTCAGCTCGGCATCGCTCCAGTTGCCGATGCCGGTGTCCTTGTCCGGCGTGATGTTGGAGCCGGTGACCTTGAAGGCAGGCTCATCGAAAACCTGGTTGCCGCCCGAAAGCGCGCGCGAGAGATCGAGGCCCTGCGGCCCGCGCGGCGTGTGGCAGTTGTGGCAGACCATCACGCTGCTGACGAGATAAGCGCCGCGTTCGACCAGCGTCTCGCCAGAGGCCGGCGACATCAACAGCGCCAGCGCGATCCCAAACACAATCCTCATCGACAGCCCCCGGCCGGAATCGCGTTCACCAGACGATGCGCGGCATGAGATATCGCCGCGCCATACAAAAAAGCGGCGCCCAAGGGCGCCGCTTTCTGAAAACTGAGGTACCGGCCGGCTTACGCCGCCTCGGCTTCCTTCTCCTGCACCGGACCGGAGTCCTGGCCCTTGGCATCGACGTCGCGATCGACGAACTCGATCACGGCCATCGCGGCGTTGTCGCCGTAGCGGAAGCCGGCCTTGATGATGCGGGTGTAGCCGCCCTGGCGGTCCTTGTAGCGGGGTGCCAGCACGTCGAACAGCTTCTTGACCTGGTCCTTGTCGCGCATCTCGGAGATGGCCTGGCGACGCATGGACAGGCCGCCCTTCTTGCCGAGAGTGACGAGCTTCTCGACGATCGGACGGAGCTCCTTGGCCTTGGGCAGCGTGGTGACGATCTGCTCGTGCTTGATCAGCGCGGCGCACATATTGGCGAACATCGCGCGGCGATGCTCGGCCGTGCGGTTGAGCTTCCGATGAACCTTGCCGTGACGCATGTAACTATTCCTTAGTTTGAAACTGCCGCGACGGTTCGTCGGACATGTTGCTCAGGTGGGCTGCCTGCGTTCGCCCATTAAAAATCGCGGCCGGATATCTCCGGCCACGACGATGAAGTCGGATCAGTAGTGATCCTCGAAGCGCTTGGCGAGCTCGTCGATGTTCTCCGGCGGCCAGCCCGGCACTTCCATGCCGAGATGCAGCCCCATCTGAGCCAGCACTTCCTTGATCTCGTTCAGCGACTTGCGGCCGAAGTTCGGGGTGCGGAGCATTTCCGCTTCGCTCTTCTGCACGAGATCGCCGATGTAGACGATGTTGTCGTTCTTCAAGCAGTTGGCCGAACGCACCGACAGCTCGAGCTCGTCCACCTTCTTGAGGAAGGCCGGGTTGAAGGCGAGGTCCGGGATGATCTCCTGGGCGACTTCCTTGCGCGGCTCTTCGAAGTTGACGAACACGTTAAGCTGATCCTGCAGGATGCGCGCGGCGTAAGCCACGGAGTCATCCGGCGAGATCGCGCCGTTGGTCTCGATCGTCATGGTCAGCTTGTCGTAGTCGAGGATCTGGCCCTCGCGGGTGTTCTCGACCTTGTAGGAGACCTTGCGGACCGGCGAGTACAGGCTGTCGACCGGGATCAGGCCGATCGGCGCGTCCTCGGGACGGTTGCGCTCGGCAGGCACGTAGCCCTTGCCGGTGGCGACCGTGAACTCCATGCGGATCTCGGCGCCCTCGTCGAGCGTGCAGATCTGGAGCTCGGGGTTGAGCACGACGACGTCGCCCACGGTCTGGATGTCGCCGGCGGTGACGACGCCCGGGCCCTGCTTCTTCACGACCATGCGCTTGGGGCCTTCGCCCTGCATCTTGATCGAGATGTCCTTGATGTTGAGCACGATGTCGGTGACGTCCTCACGGACGCCCGCGATCGAGGAGAACTCGTGCAGCACGCCGTCGATGTGCACCGACTGCACCGCCGCGCCCTGGAGCGAGGAGAGCAGGATGCGGCGCAGCGCGTTGCCGAGCGTCTGGCCGAAGCCGCGCTCGAGCGGCTCGGCGACGATGGTCGCGAAACGGTTCGAATCGCTACCGGGCGTGACCTGGAGCTTGTTCGGTCGAATCAGTTCTTGCCAATTTTTCTGGATCGTCACTGTTTCACCCATACAGGCCAGTCAAACTGCTGTTGCAGACACTGGCGTTGGAGAAAGGCCGCGATCATTCCCGCGGCTTTGCAAAAAGTCATCGCGGGCGCCGATGCGCCCGCGACTTGGTCTCAAACGCGCCGACGCTTGCGGGGACGGCAACCGTTGTGCGGAATCGTGGTCACGTCGCGGATCGAGGTGACGGTGAAGCCCGCGGCCTGGAGCGCACGGAGTGCCGACTCGCGGCCCGAACCCGGACCGGCGACTTCAACTTCCAGCGTGCGCATGCCGTGCTCCTGCGCCTTCTTCGACACGTCCTCGGCGGCAACCTGCGCGGCGTACGGGGTCGACTTGCGCGAACCCTTGAAGCCCATCGTACCGGCGGAGGACCAGGCAATCGTGTTGCCCTGCGCGTCGGTGATGGTGATGGTCGTGTTGTTGAACGACGAGTTCACGTGCGCGACGCCGGAGGCGATGTTCTTGCGCTCACGACGACGAACGCGGGTGGCTTCCTTGCCCATAGAGTACCTTTCCTGAAGATCTCAAACGCCGCCGTAATGCCAGCGGCTACACCTGTGGAACGAAAGGCGTGTGGCGAACGGGTCTCCCCTTTCGCCACACGCCGCGATTGGATTCGAAAACTTACTTCTTCTTGCCGGCGATGGCCTTGGCCGGACCCTTGCGCGTACGCGCATTGGTGTGGGTACGCTGACCGCGCACCGGCAGGCCGCGACGATGACGCAGGCCGCGATAGCAGCCGAGGTCCATCAGACGCTTGATGTTGATGCCGACCTCACGACGCAGGTCGCCCTCGACGAGATAGTCGCGGTCGATCACTTCGCGGATCTGGAGCACTTCGGCATCGCTGAGCTGGTTGACGCGACGATCCTCGGGGATCTTCACCTTCTCCAGGATCTCACCAGCGATCTTCTGGCCGATGCCATGGATGTACTGGAGCGCGATCAGCACGCGCTTGTTGGTCGGAATGTTCACGCCGGCAATACGGGCCACGGCCTTCTCTCCTGTTGCCGATCCCTCGTCAGGAATCGGTCTTTAAGTGCTTGTTTTCTCGGGCAGGTGTTCACAAACGCGAACACGACGCCCACCCCTGGTCTTCCTGGGGCCCGGCATCGTTTGAAACTATCCGACTTGGATGCGGGGCTTATTAGGGGATTCAGGGGGCTTTCGTCAACCGCTGCTAGCGCTTAGCTCGCTTTTTCGTGACCTTTTTTGCGGCCTTTTTGGCACCTTTTTTGACAGCCTTCTTGGCGGTCGTTTTGGCTGCCTTTTTGACCGTTTTCTTGGCAGCCTTCTTGGCGTCCTTTGCGGCCTTCTTGGCGGCCTTTTTAGCGGATTTGGCCGCCTTTTTGGCCGTTTTCGCCGGCTTTTTGGCTACCTTGGCCTTCTTGGCACCTTTCTTGGCGGGCGCCGACTTGGCCGCGCTGCGCGCATGGGCCTTGCCATGCGACTTGGGCTCGACCGCCCCGAGCGCCAGGAGCTGGCGATGAATGGCGCGGGTGACCTCGTCGATCGCCATCATGCCGTCGATGGTCGAGAGCTTCCGCCGCTCGGAATAGTAGTGAATCAGCGGTTCCGTCTGGCTCCGGTAGCTGGCGAGTCGCTTGGTCAGGACCTCCGGGGTGTCGTCGACACGGACCTCCTCCCCGCGCTCCCGCATCTGCGCGACGCGGGTCTCGACGCGGCTCAGCAGTGCGCTCTCGTTGACGCGGAGCTCGACCACGGCATCGAGCTTGAGATGCTTGTGCTTGAGCAGATCATCCAGCGCCTCGGCCTGCGGCACGGTGCGCGGGAAGCCGTCGAGGATGAAGCCGTTCTTGGCGTCCGGCTGGTCGATGCGGTCGGAGATGATCCCCACCACGATCTCGTCGGGCACGAGGCCGCCGCTGGCCATGATCTCCTTGGCCTTCAGCCCGACCGGCGTTCCTGCCGCAACGGCTGCGCGCAGCATCTCGCCGGTCGAGAGCTGGACGATGCCATAGCGCTGCACCAGCAGTTGCGCCTGGGTCCCCTTGCCCGACCCCGGCGGTCCCAGAAGTATAATTCTCATCGGCGTACGCCCCCGGATTGGTGAGCGATACGTCGCGCACCCGTGTTTGAAGTCCAATGACAGTGCAAATCATAATCGGCGTCGCACCGCTACCCATATCATAGGGGAGCAAATGCCAAGACGCCAAGAAGGCCTTTGAAATCAGTGATTGCGTCGCAGGGAGAGCAGCTCTGCCGATGTCTTGGAATGGCCGACTGGTCGCCTCGGCGGGCGCCGCGCGTTGCTCGCGCGGCGAATCGGCGGCGCTGTCGCGCCGCCTTGAGAGAGCCCCGCGTCTAGCGGCGGCGGCCGCGCAGCTTCGACTTCCGGATCAAGCCCTCATACTGATGCGCCAGCAGATAGCCCTGCACCTGCGCCACCGTGTCCATGGTGACGCTGACGACGATCAGCAGCGAGGTGCCGCCGAAGTAGAACGGCACCGAGGCGTAGGAGATCAGGATTTCCGGGATCAAGCAGACGATCGCCAGATAAATCGCGCCGAGCACGGTGATGCGCGACAGAACGTAGTCGATATATTCCGCGGTGCGCTCGCCCGGACGGATGCCCGGAATGAAGCCGCCATGCTTCTTCAGGTTGTCCGCGGTCTCGGTCGGGTTGAACACGATCGCGGTGTAGAAGAACGCGAAGAACACGATCAGCGCGAGATACAAGATCAGGAACAGCGGACGGCCGTGGCCGAGCTGGGTCGTGATCCACTGGAACCATTCCGGCCCGCTGCCGGCGTTGAAGTTGGCAACCGTGGTCGGCAGCAGCAGCAGCGAGGACGCGAAGATCGGCGGGATCACGCCCGAGGTGTTGAGCTTGAGCGGCAGATGCGAGGACTGGCCCTCGAACATCTTGTTGCCGACCTGGCGCTTCGGATACTGGATCAGCAGCCGGCGCTGGGCGCGCTCCATGAACACGATGAAGGCGATCACGGCGACCGCCATGATGATGACGACCAGGATCAGGCCGGTCGACATGGCGCCCTGGCGGCCGAGCTCGAGCATGTTGGCGAGCGCCGCGGGCAGCTCGGCGACGATGCCGGCGAGAATGATCAGCGAGATGCCGTTGCCGATGCCGCGCGAGGTGATCTGCTCACCCAACCACATCAGGAACATGGTGCCGCCGGTCAGCGTGATCGCCGTGGACAGGCGGAAGAACATGCCGGGGTCGCTGACGACGTTGCCGGCGCCTTCGAGGCCCACCGCGATGCCGTAGGACTGGAACGCCGCCAGGATCACCGTGAGATAGCGGGTGTACTGGTTCAGCAGCTTGCGGCCGGACTCACCTTCCTTCTTCAGCGCCTCGAGCTGCGGCGAGACGGTGGTGAGGAGCTGGATGATGATCGAGGCCGAGATATACGGCATGATGTTCAGCGCGAAGATCGCCATGCGGTGGATACCGCCGCCGGCGAACATGTTGAACATACCGAGGATGCCGCCCGCCTGGGAGCGGAACACCTGTTCCCAGATATTGGGATCAATGCCGGGCAGCGGGATATAGGTCCCGAGCCGATAAACGAGCAGCGCACCCAGGGTGAACCAGATGCGCTTCTTCAGTTCGTCAGCCTTGGCAAACGCACCGAAATTGAGATTGGCTGCCAGTTGTTCCGCTGCAGAGGCCATCTTGGACTTTCTCCCGCCGCCTGTTGCGCCGTCATGCCCGCGGCCGGGCTACTCTAGCGGACGCCGGACATTATCTGGGGCTCGGCTTCGATAAGTCCACGTCCCACACGCGTAAAGGCCCGCGAGCCGCGGGCCAATGACGCAGTTGTTACGCCGCCTCGCCTTCTTCCTTGGCAGGGGCGAGGATCTTCACCGAGCCGCCGGCCTTCTCGACCGCGGCGATCGCGGTCTTCGTGGCACCGTGCACTTCGATGTTGAGCTTGGACTTGAGCTCGCCGCGGCCGAGCAGCCGCACGCCGGCCTTGGCGCGGCGCAGCACGCCGCCCTTCACCAGGGCCTCGACGTTCACGACGCTGCCAGCGTCGATCTTCTTGGCATCGACCGCTTCCTGGAGCCGGTCGAGATTGATCTCGGCGAACTCGACGCGGAAGATGTTGTTGAAGCCGCGCTTCGGCAGACGGCGATGCATCGGCATCTGGCCGCCTTCGAAACCCTTGATGCGCACGCCCGAACGCGCGGTCTGGCCCTTGCCGCCGCGGCCGGACTGCTTGCCCTTGCCCGAACCAATGCCACGGCCGACGCGCATACGCTTCTTGCGCGAGCCGGCGTTGTCGGCGATATCGCTGAGCTTCATCGCCCTGCTCCTTGTTTCTTGCGCATGATCTTCACCGAAAACGGGTGCCCGTTGTTCGGGATCCTGCGCCCTTGCTTACTTCTCGTCGACGATGCGAACGAGATGGTGAACCTTCTCGATCATGCCACGAACCGCCGGGGTGTCCGGCAGTTCGCTGGTGCGGCCGATCTTGTTGAGCTTGAGCCCGATCAGCGTCGAACGCTGCGAGTGATGGCGGCGGATCGCGCTGCCGGTCTGCTCGAGCTTGATCGTCTTTGCGGCCTTGGCCATGGGAGTCTACTCCGAAAAGCTTCCGTTAGTCGGCAGCCGCCTCGGCATCACCGCCGATACGGCGGGACTGGAGGGTGGACACCTTGATATTGCGGCGGGCTGCGACCGAACGCGGCGAATCCTGATGCTTCAGCGCGTCGAAGGTTGCGCGAACCATGTTGTAGGGGTTCGACGAGCCGATCGACTTCGCGACCACGTCCTGGACGCCGAGCGTCTCGAACACGGCGCGCATCGGACCGCCGGCGATGATGCCGGTACCGGCCGGGGCTGCACGCAGGTAGACACGGCCCGCGCCGTGACGGCCGGCGATGTCGTGATGAAGCGTGCGGCCCTCGCGCAGCGAGACGCGGGTCAGGTTGCGCTTGGCGGACTCGGTTGCCTTGCGGATCGCCTCGGGCACTTCGCGCGCCTTGCCGTGACCGAAGCCGGCGCGGCCCTTCTGGTCGCCGATCACGACGAGCGCTGCGAAACCGAAGCGCTTGCCGCCCTTGACGACCTTGGCCACGCGATTGATGTGGACGAGCTTGTCGACGAACTCGCTGTCGCGCTCCTCGCGCTCCCTGCGTTCACGTCCGCCGCCGCGTTGATCGCGTCCACCACGTTGTTCGCGTTCAGCTGCCATGGTTTTTCCAATCCTTCAGAGGCTTACGCCTCAATCCTCAAATTCCGTTAGAAGCTCAGCCCGCTCTCACGCGCCGCATCGGCAAGAGCCTTGACGCGCCCGTGATAGAGATAGCTGCCGCGATCGAACACGACTTCCTTGACGCCCTTCTCGGCGGCGCGCTCGGCCAGCAGCTTGCCGACCGCCTTCGCCGCATCGATGTCGGCGCCGGTCTTGCCGCCGTCGCGCATCGACTTCTCGAGCGACGAAGCAGAGGCCAGCGTCTCGCCCTTCAGGTCGTCGATGACCTGGGCGTAGATGTGCTTGGACGAGCGGAACACCGACAGGCGCGGACGGCCACCACCGGAGCGGCGCAGCTTCAGCCGCACACTCCGCTTGCGCCGGGCATTCGTAACCTTGGCTTTCGACATGACCGGCTCCGTTACTTCTTCTTGCCTTCCTTGCGGAAGATGAATTCGCCAACATACTTCACGCCCTTGCCCTTGTAGGGCTCCGGCGGACGATAGGAGCGAATCTCGGCGGCGACCTGGCCGACACGCTGGATGTCGCTGCCGGTCACCGTGATCTCGGTCGGCTTCGGCACGGTGATCGTGATCCCTTCCGGGATCGCGTAGACCACGTCGTGGCTGTAGCCGAGCGCGAGCTGCAGGTTCTTGCCCTGCATCGCGGCGCGGTAACCGACGCCGGTGATTTCGAGCTTCTTCTCGAAGCCCTTGGTGACGCCTTCGACCAGATTCGCGACCTGGGCGCGAGCGGTACCATACAGGGCCCGCGCGCGGTTGGTCTCGAGCCGCGGCTTGACCTTGATCTGGCCGCTCTCGAGCTTCACCTCGACGTCGTCATGGACGACGAACTGAAGCTGGCCCTTCGGCCCCTTCATCTTGACGGTCTGCCCATCGACGGTCGCGGTAACACCCGACGGAACCGCCACAGGCTTTTTGCCAACACGTGACATGGATCAAAAATCCTTCTCAGAACACCGTGAAGAGGACTTCACCGCCCACATTCGCATCGCGCGCGCTGTGGTCGGCCATGATCCCCTTCGGCGTCGACAACACCGAAATGCCGAGCCCGTTGTTGACCCGCGGCAGGTTCTTCACCGAGGCGTAAACGCGGCGCCCGGGCTTGGAGACTCGTTCGATCTCGCGGATGACGGGTTCGCCGTCGAAATACTTCAGCTCGATCTCGATCTCGCTGCGGCCCGAGGAGTGCTCGAGCGTGGCGTAGCCGCGGATGTAGCCCTCGGACTTGAGGACCTCCAGCACGTTCTCGCGCATCTTCGAACCAGGCGTGGACACCTTGCTCTTGGAGCGCATCTGCGCGTTGCGGATGCGGGTGATCAGATCGCTGATTGGATCGTGCGTAGACATCTAAACGACCCTCCTTACCAGCTGGACTTCACGAGGCCCGGGACCATGCCCTTGGAGCCAAGGTCGCGCAGCGCGATACGGGACAGCTTGTTCTTGCGGTAGTTCGAGCGCGGGCGGCCCGACAGCTCGCAACGCAGACGGACGCGGGTCGCCGACGAATTGCGCGGCATTTCCGCAAGCTTCAGGGTCGCGGCGAACCGCTCCTCCATCGGCAGCGTCTTGTCGGCGATGATCGCCTTCAACCGCTCGCGCTTCGGGGCGGCGTTCTTCACCATCCGCTTGCGCCGGTTGTTCTTCTCAACTGAACTCTTCTTTGCCATGCTTGGCTCCTGGGTATCCGCGTTTGAGAGGCTTTAGGTCAGCGTCTCACTGCCGGAACGGGAAATTGAAAGCGGTCAACAAGGCCCTCGCCTCTTCGTCGGTCTTGGCCGTGGTGCAGACGGTGATGTCCATACCGCGGGCTTCCGTGACCTTGTCGAAGTCGATCTCGGGGAAAATGATGTGCTCCTTGATGCCGAGCGAGTAGTTGCCGCGGCCGTCAAAGCTCTTCGGGTTCAGGCCGCGGAAGTCGCGGACGCGGGGCAGCGCCACGTTCACCAGGCGGTCGATGAACTCGTACATGTGGGCCTTGCGCAGCGTGACCTTGCAGCCGATCGGCTGGTTTTCACGCAGCTTGAAGGTCGCGATCGCGATACGCGAATAGGTCACGATCGCCTTCTGGCCGGCGATCTGGGTCAGCTCGGCAGCGGCGGTCTCGGCCTTCTTGCGGTCGTTGACGGAATCGCCAACGCCCATGTTCAGCACGACCTTGTCCAGGCGCGGAACCTGCATCACGTTCTCATAACCGAATTTCTCGGTCATCGCCGTGCGGATCTTCGCGTCGTATTCCGCGCGCAGGCGCGGCGTGTAAGCGGCCTCAGCCATCGATCTCAGCTCCCGAGCTCTTGGCGATGCGGACCTTCTTGCCGTCCGCCAGAATCTTGAATCCGACGCGGGTCGGCTTTCCGTCCTTGCCGACATACGCGATGTTGGACAGTTGGATCGGCGACTCCTTCGAGATGATGCCGCCCTCCTGGGCCTGCGTCTGCTTCTGGTGACGCTTGACCATGTTGATGCCGCGCACGAGCGCCGTGCCCGCGGCGGGACGCACTTCGAACACTTCGCCGGTGCGGCCCTTGTCGCGACCGGTCAGCACGACGACCTTGTCGCCCTTGCGGATCTTCGCAGCCATCACAGCACCTCCGGCGCGAGCGAGATGATCTTCATGTGGTTCTTGGCGCGCAGCTCGCGCGGCACGGGCCCGAAGATACGGGTGCCGACCGGCTCGGACTGATTGTTGATCAGGACGGCGGCGTTGCGGTCGAAGCGGATGACCGAACCGTCGGCGCGGCGAATGTCCTTGCGGACGCGCACCACGACGGCCTTCATCACGTCGCCCTTCTTCACCTTGCCACGCGGAATCGCTTCCTTGATCGAGACGACGATGATGTCGCCGATCGTGGCGTAGCGGCGCTTGGAGCCCCCGAGCACCTTGATACACATGACACGGCGTGCGCCAGAATTGTCGGCCACGTCGAGGTTGGTCTGCATCTGAATCATTGATGCACCTCGTCCTCTTTCTCTTTGCGCCAGCCCAGCCGGCGCTCAACATTTCCCTGAAGTCGGTCGGCTAAAGCCAACAGATCAGGCGCTTTTCTTGTGTTCGCCCCGGATCACGACCCAGCGCTTCAACTTCGAAATCGGCTTCGATTCCTCGATCCACACCATGTCGCCCGGCTTGAACTCGTTGCTCTCGTCGTGCGCGTGATAGTTCTTCGAACGGCGGATCGTCTTCTTGTAGATCGGGTGCGTGAAGCGGCGGTCGACCCGCACCACGATGGTCTTGGCTTGCTTGTCGCTGACGACCACGCCCTGCAAAGTACGTTTCGGCATCTTCGTAAGCCTCTTACTTCTTCTTCGCGCGCGTCTGCGCGGCGACGGTCTTGATCCGGGCGATGTCACGGCGAGCCTCGCGCAGGCGCGAGGTGTTCTCGAGCTGCCCGGTGGCGCGCTGGAAGCGCAGGTTGAAGCGCTCCTTCTTCAGGTTCAGGATGGCATCATCCTGCTGGTCGGGGCTCATCGCGCGGATGTCTTCGATCTTCATCTGTGCCATGGCCATTACTCCGCAATGCGCTCGACGAAGCGCGTCTTGATCGGCAGCTTGGCGGCCGCCAGGGTCAGCGCCTCACGCGCCGTCTGGGTGTTGACGCCGTCGATCTCGAACAGCACCCGGCCCGGCTTGACGCGCGCGACCCACAATTCCGGCGAACCCTTGCCGGAGCCCATGCGGACTTCGGCCGGCTTCTTCGACACCGGAACGTCGGGGAACACGCGGATCCAGACGCGGCCGGCACGCTTCATGTGGCGGGTCAGCGCGCGGCGAGCTGCTTCGATCTGGCGCGCGGTGACGCGCTCAGGCTCGGTCGCCTTCAGGCCGAACTGGCCGAAGGCCAACGTCGCGCCCGAAGACGCAACGCCGTGGATGCGGCCCTTGTGCGCCTTCCGGAACTTCGTTTTCTTAGGTTGCATCATGGCTTTAAGCCCTCAAATTCCTGTGCTGGCTCAGGCTGCAGCCGTATCGCGGCGCTGACGGCCACCACGATCACCGCTACCACCCGTCTCGCCTTCGGCCATTCTCTTGTCCTGGGCCATCGGATCGTGCTCGAGGATCTCGCCCTTGAAGATCCAGACCTTGACACCGCAGGTGCCGAAGGTCGTGAACGCGGTCGCAACGCCGTAGTCGATGTCGGCGCGCAGCGTGTGCAGCGGCACGCGACCTTCGCGATACCACTCCATGCGCGCGATTTCCGCGCCGCCCAGACGACCCGAGCAGTTGATGCGGATGCCTTCCGCGCCGAGACGCATCGCCGACTGCACGGCGCGCTTCATGGCACGACGGAACGCCACGCGGCGCTCGAGCTGCTGCGCGATCGACTCGGCCACCAGCGTCGCATCGAGCTCCGGCTTGCGGATCTCGACGATGTTGATGACGACGTCGGACGAGGTGATGTCCGCGACCTTCTTGCGAAGCTTGTCGATGTCGGCGCCCTTCTTGCCGATCACCACGCCCGGACGAGCCGAGTGGATGGTGACGCGGCACTTCTTGTGCGGACGCTCGATCACGATGCGGGCGACGGCCGCCTGCTTGAGCTCCTTGTGCAGGATCTCGCGGATCTTGACGTCCTCGTGCAACAGCTTGCCGTATTCCTGCTTGCCGGCGAACCAGCGGGAATCCCAGGTCCGGTTGATGCCGAGACGCAGACCGATCGGATTGATCTTTTGACCCATCGTGTGCTCCTGCGTCCCTTAGGCCGCTGCTTCGGCTTCGACCTGACGAACGATGATCGTCAGCTGCGAAAATGGTTTGTAGACGCGACCCGAACGGCCACGGCCGCGGGCGGCAAAGCGCTTCATCACGAGGCCGTTGCCGACGAAGGCCTGCGCCACGACGAGATCGTCGACGTCGAGGTCGTGATTGTTCTCGGCATTGGCGATAGCCGATTCCAGGCACTTCTTCACGTCAACGGCGATCCGCTTGCGCGAGAACTGCAGATCGGCGAGCGCAGCAGCTGCCTTCCGGCCGCGAATGAGCTGGGCGACCAGGTTGAGCTTCTGCGGGCTCACCCGCAGCATCCGGGCGACCGCCTTGGCCTCATTCTCGGCGAGGCTCCGTTCGCGCTTAGGTTTGCTCATCGTTTAATCCTCAAGCCTTCTTGGCTTTCTTGTCGCCGGAGTGGCCATGGAAGGTCCGGGTCGGCGAGAACTCGCCGAACTTGTGACCAACCATTTCCTCGTTGACGGCAACCGGTACGTGCTTCTGACCGTTGTAGACGCCGAAGGTCAGGCCGACGAACTGCGGCAGGATCGTCGAGCGGCGGCTCCAGATCTTGATGACGTCGTGACGGCCAGACGCGCGGGCCGCATCTGCCTTCTTGAGCAGAGAACCCTCGACGAACGGGCCTTTCCAGACTGAACGAACCATGTCCGGCGTTCCTTACTTCTTCCGCTTGTGGCGGCTTAGGAGAATGAATTTGTTGGTCGACTTGTTGCTGCGGGTCTTCTTGCCCTTGGTCGGCTTGCCCCACGGGGTGACCGGGTGGCGACCGCCCGAGGTACGACCTTCACCACCGCCGTGCGGATGGTCGATCGGGTTCATCGAAACACCGCGGTTATGCGGCTTGCGGCCCAGCCAACGGCTACGGCCGGCCTTGCCGATCGAGGTGTTCATGTGATCCGGGTTCGACACCGCGCCGATCGTGCCGCGGCAACGACCGTGCACCAGGCGCTGCTCACCCGAGTTCAGGCGGATGATCACGTAGTCGTGGTCGCGGCCGACGAGCTGGGCGTAGGTGCCGGCGGAACGAGCGAGCTGGCCGCCCTTCCCGATCTTGACCTCGATGTTGTGGATGATCGTGCCGACCGGCATGTTGCCGAGCGGCATGACGTTGCCCGGCTTCACGTCGACATAGTTGCCGGCAACGACGGAATCACCGACGGCAAGGCGCTGCGGCGCCAGGATATAGGCCTGGGTACCGTCTTCGTACTTGACCAGCGCGATGAACGCGGTGCGGTTCGGATCGTATTCCAGCCGCTCGACCGTCGCGGGCGCATCGACCTTGTCGCGCTTGAAGTCGACGATGCGCAGCGTCTGCTTGTGACCGCCGCCGCGGAAGCGCACGGTGATGCGACCGGTGTTGTTGCGACCGCCCGAGGAGTGCTTGCCTTCGGTGAGCGCCTTGACCGGCTTGCCCTTGTAGAGGGCCGAACGATCGACCATCACCAGCTGGCGCTGGCCCGGCGTCGTGGGATTGAATTTTTTCAGTGCCATCGTCGTACGACCTTACAGACCGGTGGTCACGTCGATCCGGTGGCCCTCTTCGAGGGTCACGATCGCGCGCTTGCTGTTCGACTGCGAGCCGAGATTGCCGCGGAAGACCTTGGTCTTGCCCTTGCGGACCAGCGTGTTGACGCTCTTGACCTTGACGTCGAACAGCTTCTCGATCGCTTCCTTGATCTGCGGCTTGGTCGCCTTCGCGGCCACCTTGAACAGGACCTTGTTGTGCTCCGAGGCGATCGTCGCCTTTTCGGTCACGACCGGCGACAAGATCACGTCGTAGTGGCGAGGCTCGATGTTCTTCGTCATTTGAAGCGCGCCTCCAGCGCATCGATGGCGGCCTTGGTCAGAACGAGCTTCTGACGGCGCAGGATGTCATAGACGTTGATGCCCTGGATCGGCAGCACGTCCATGTTCGGGATGTTGCGGGCCGCAGCGGCAAAGCCGTTGTTGAGCTCGGCGCCGTCGATGATCAGCGCGTTGGTCAAGCCGAGGCCCGAGAAGTGGCCGAGCAGCGCCTTGGTCTTCGCGGCTTCCAGCGCGGCCTTGTCGATCACCAGCAGATCGCCGTCCTTGGCCTTCGCCGACAGCGCGTGCTTGAGGGCAAGCGCGCGGACCTTCTTCGGCAGGTCGGTGGCGTGCGAACGCACCACCGGACCGAAGGCACGGCCACCGCCGCGGAACTGCGGCACGCGGGCCGAGCCGTGACGAGCACCGCCGGTGCCCTTCTGCTTGTACATCTTCTTGCCGGTGCGCCAGATCTCGGCGCGGCCCTTGGCCTTGTGAGTGCCGGCCTGACGCTTGTTGAGCTGCCACTGCACGCAACGCGCAATGATGTCCTGGCGCGGCTCGAGGCCGAAAATGGCGTCGGAAAGCTGGACCGAGCCGGCTTCCTTACCTTCGAGGGTCGTGACCTTCAATTCCATCTCACGCCTCCTGCGCAGCCGGAGCGGCGTCCGCTTCGCCAGCAACCTTGAACTTGCCGGGCTTCGGAGCTTCCTTCGGCAGCGGCTTCTTGACAGCGTCGCGCACACGGATCCAGCCGCCCTTGGAGCCGGGAACGGCGCCTTCGACGAGGATCAGGCCGCGCTCGACATCGAGCTGAACGACTCGAAGGTTGAGCGTGGTGATGCGGTCGACACCCATATGGCCGGGCATCTTCTTGTTCTTCCAGGTCTTGCCGGGGTCCTGACGGCCGCCGGTCGAACCGATCGAGCGGTGCGAGATCGACACACCGTGCGTGGCGCGCAGACCGCCGAAGTTCCAGCGCTTCATGCCGCCGGCGAAACCCTTACCGACCGAGGTGCCGGTGACGTCGACGAACTGGCCGACGACGAAGTGGTCGGCGAGGATCTCGGCGCCAACGGGGATCATGGCATCCGCAGAGACGCGGAACTCCTCGACCTGCCGCTTCGGCTCGACCTTGGCGACCGCGAACTGGCCGCGCTCAGCCTTGGGCATGTACACGGTCTTGCGGCTGCCAGAACCAAGCTGGAGCGCGACATAACCGTTCTTCTCTTCAGTGCGGTGGCCTACGACCTGGCAATTGCCGAGCTTCAGCACGGTCACGGGGATATGTTCGCCGGCCTCTGTAAAGACCCGCGTCATCCCGACCTTTTGTGCGATCACTCCGGAGCGCATCGGCGTGCTTCCTGTTCTTTCTGTCCGCTAGTCGCGAACGTGATCCAAAAATCTTAGAGCTTGATCTCGACGTCGACACCGGCGGCCAGGTCGAGCTTCATCAAAGCATCGACGGTCTGCGGGGTCGGATCGACGATATCGAGCAGGCGCTTGTGGGTACGCATCTCGAACTGCTCGCGGCTCTTCTTGTCGACGTGCGGCGAACGGTTGACGGTGAACTTCTCGATGCGGGTGGGCAGCGGGATGGGTCCGCGGACCTGCGCACCGGTGCGCTTCGCCGTGTTCACGATCTCGCGGGTCGACGTATCGAGGATACGATGGTCGAACGCCTTGAGACGGATACGAATGTTTTGGCCGTTCATTGCCGTGCTTTCTCTAGTGAGTGGCGAGTAGCGAGTAGCGAATAGAATTCCCTATTCGCCACTCACCATTCCCTATTCGCTTGTTACTCGATGATCGAGGCGACGACGCCGGCGCCGACGGTGCGGCCGCCTTCGCGGATCGCGAAGCGGAGCTTCTCTTCCATCGCGATCGGCACGATCAGGTGCACTTCCATCGCGATGTTGTCGCCCGGCATCACCATCTCGGTGCCTTCCGGCAGATGCACGACACCGGTCACGTCGGTGGTGCGGAAGTAGAACTGCGGACGGTAGTTGGTGAAGAACGGGGTGTGGCGGCCGCCCTCTTCCTTGGTGAGGATGTAGGCCTCAGCCTTGAACTTGGTGTGCGGCTTGACCGAACCCGGCTTGCACAGCACCTGGCCACGCTCGACGTCCTCGCGCTTGGTGCCGCGGAGCAGCGCGCCGATGTTGTCGCCGGCCTGGCCCTGATCGAGCAGCTTGCGGAACATTTCGACGCCCGTGACCGTGGTCTTCTGCGTGGCGCGCAGACCGACGATCTCGATTTCCTCGCCGACCTTGACGATGCCGCGCTCGACACGGCCGGTCACGACGGTGCCGCGGCCCGAGATCGAGAACACGTCTTCAACCGGCATCAGGAAGGGCTGGTCGACCGGACGCTCCGGCTGCGGGATGTACGAGTCGACGTTCTTCATCAGCTCGAGGATGGCCTCGTGGCCGAGCTTCTTGTCGGAATCTTCGAGAGCGGCGAGCGCCGAACCCTTGATGATCGGGATCTTGTCGCCCGGGAAGTCGTACTTCGAGAGCAGCTCGCGGACTTCGAGCTCGACGAGCTCGAGGAGCTCCGGATCGTCGACCATGTCGCACTTGTTGAGGAACACGACGAGCGCGGGCACGCCGACCTGGCGGGCGAGCAGGATGTGCTCGCGGGTCTGCGGCATCGGGCCGTCAGCGGCCGACACGACCAGGATCGCACCGTCCATCTGGGCGGCGCCGGTGATCATGTTCTTCACGTAGTCGGCGTGGCCGGGGCAGTCGACGTGGGCGTAGTGGCGGTTCTGCGTCTCATACTCGACGTGCGCGGTCGAGATGGTGATGCCGCGCGCCTTCTCTTCCGGCGCCTTGTCGATCTGGTCGTACGCGGTGAACGTCGCACCGCCGGTCTCGGCGAGGATCTTGGTGATCGCCGCCGTCAGCGACGTCTTGCCATGGTCGACGTGACCGATGGTGCCGATGTTGCAGTGCGGCTTGTTACGTTCAAACTTTGCTTTGGCCATTTGACTCTCCGTTCAATCGTCAGCTCTGGACCGACGACAATCAGGCAAACTTCTTCTGGACTTCTGCCGACACGTTGGCCGGCGCTTCTGCGTAGTGGTCGAACTGCATGGTGAAGGTCGCGCGACCCTGGCTCATCGAGCGCAGGTTGTTCACGTACCCGAACATGTTCATGAGCGGCACCATCGCGTTGATGACGTTGGCGTTGCCGCGCATGTCCTGGCCCTGGATCTGACCGCGCCGGGAATTCAGGTCGCCGATGACCGAGCCGGTGTAGTCTTCCGGGGTCACCACTTCGACCTTCATGATCGGTTCGAGCAGGACGGACTTGCCCTTCTGCAGCGCTTCGCGGAATGCCGCACGCGATGCGATTTCGAAGGCGAGCGCCGACGAGTCGACGTCGTGGTACTTGCCGTCGACGAGCTGAACCTTGACGTCGACCACGGGGAAGCCCGCGACGACACCAGAGCTCATCACGCTGTTGAGGCCCTTTTCGACGCCGGGGATGTATTCCTTCGGAACCGCACCGCCGACGATCTTGGACTCGAACTCGTAGCCCTTGCCGGGTTCGTTCGGCTCGACCACGATCGACACTTCCGCGAACTGACCGGTACCGCCGGTCTGCTTCTTGTGGGTGTACTTGACCTCGGCCTTCTTGGTGACGCGCTCCCGGAACGCAACCTGCGGCGCGCCGATGTTGGCGTCGACCTTGTAGGTACGCTTGAGGATGTCGACCTTGATGTCGAGATGGAGTTCGCCCATGCCCTTGAGGATGGTCTGGCCGGACTCCTGGTCGGTCGACACGCGGAAGGACGGATCCTCCGCGGCGAGCTTCGCCAGCGCCACGCCCAGCTTTTCCTGGTCGGCCTTGGACTTCGGCTCGATCGCGATCTCGATGACCGGCTCGGGGAATTCCATCTTCTCCAGGATCACCTGCTTGTCGGGATCGCACAGCGTGTCACCGGTGCGCGCTTCCTTCAGGCCGGCCAGCGCGACGATGTCGCCGGCATAGGCTTCCTTGATGTCCTCGCGGTTGTTCGCATGCATCAGCAGCATGCGCCCGATGCGCTCCTTCTTCTCGCGCGTCGAGTTCACGACGCCGGTGCCGCTCTGCAGGATGCCCGAGTAGATGCGGCAGAAGGTGATGGTGCCGACGAACGGGTCGTCCATGATCTTGAACGCGAGCAGCGCGAGCGGCTCCTTGTCGTCGGCCTTGCGCACGACCTCGTTGCCGTGGTCGTCAGTGCCCTTGATCGCGGGCACGTCGATCGGCGACGGCAGATAGTCGACGACGGCATCGAGCAGCGGCTGCACGCCCTTGTTCTTGAAGGCCGAGCCGCACAGCACGGGATAGAACGCACCGGTCAGCACCGCCTTGCGGATCAGCCGCTTCAGCGTCGCTTCGTCCGGCTCGTTGCCGTCGAGGAAGGCGGCCAATGCGTCATCGTCGAGCTCGACGGCGGCTTCCACCATCTTCTCGCGGTATTCCTTGGCCTGCTCGACGAGATCTTCCGGGATGTCGACATAGTCGAACTTCGCACCGAGCGATTCATCGTTCCAGACGATGCCTTTCATCTTCACGAGGTCGACGAGCCCCTTGAAGTTGTTCTCGGCACCGATCGGAAGCTGGATCGCGATCGGCTTGGCGCCGAGGCGGTCGACGATGTCGGACAGACACTTGAAGAAGTCGGCGCCGGTCTTGTCCATCTTGTTGGCGAAGACGATGCGCGGAACCTTGTACTTGTCGCCCTGGCGCCAGACGGTCTCGGTCTGGGGCTCGACGCCCTGGTTCGAGTCGAGAACGCAGACGGCGCCGTCGAGCACGCGCAGCGAACGCTCGACTTCGATGGTGAAGTCGACGTGGCCGGGGGTGTCGATGATGTTCAGGCGCTTACCGGCCCAGAACGCAGTGGTCGCAGCCGAGGTGATCGTGATGCCACGCTCCTGCTCCTGCTCCATCCAGTCCATCGTCGCGGCACCTTCGTGCACTTCGCCGATCTTGTGGCTCTTGCCGGTGTAATAGAGGATGCGCTCGGTCGTCGTCGTCTTGCCGGCGTCGATATGCGCCATGATACCGAAGTTACGGTAGTCCTCGATGGCATGTTGGCGGGGCATGGGCTGTTCCTTGCGAGTCCGTTTGTTTCGCCGTTACCAGCGATAGTGCGAGAAGGCGCGGTTGGCTTCCGCCATCCGGTGCACGTCTTCACGCTTCTTGACGGCGTTCCCGCGGTTGTTCGATGCGTCCAGGAGCTCGGCCGAGAGCCGCTCGGTCATCGTCTTCTCGTTGCGCTCGCGCGCGGCCGAGATCAGCCAGCGGATGCCCAGCGCCTGCCGGCGGGTGGAGCGAACTTCGACCGGAACCTGGTAGGTCGCGCCGCCGACGCGGCGGGAGCGAACCTCGATCGTCGGCATGACGTTCTCGAGCGCCTGCTCGAACACGCCGAGCGGGTTCTGCTTGGTCTTGGTTTCGATGATGCCAAACGCACCGTAGACGATGCCTTCGGCGACCGACTTCTTGCCGGCGTACATCACCGAGTTCATGAACTTCGTGACGATGATGTTCCCGAACTTCGGATCCGGGAGAACTTCGCGCTTTTCCGCTGAGTGGCGACGAGACATTGAGCTGGTTCCCGCTTACTTCGGACGCTTGGCGCCGTACTTCGAACGACGCTGCTTACGGTTCTTGACGCCCTGGGTATCCAGAACGCCGCGGAGGATGTGGTAGCGCACGCCGGGCAAGTCCTTGACGCGGCCGCCGCGGATCATGACCACCGAGTGCTCCTGGAGGTTATGACCTTCGCCGGGGATGTAGCCGATCACCTCGAAGCCGTTCGTCAGGCGCACCTTGGCGACCTTACGAAGCGCCGAGTTCGGCTTCTTCGGGGTCGTGGTGTAGACGCGGGTGCAAACACCACGCTTCTGCGGCGACTGCTGCAGCGCCGGCACCTTCTTGCGCGACTTCTGCACTTCACGCGGTTGAGCGATCAGCTGGTTGATCGTCGGCATCCTGGCCTTACCCTTTGTTCTGCCGCGGCCCCTTCCGGGCCCGCTGTCTTGGCGCGGCCCGTTGCCGGAACCGCAATTCTTTTCGGGCCACCCACCCGACGAGGTCGCCTCGCACGGAATAATCCGCACAAAGCGAAATTGCGCCAACCGCTCCATCACCGAGCGGAAAGCGTTACGACGCCACAGAGGACCGCAGTTTCAGGCCAATCAGCATAAAGCTGCGGCCCGCGCACCGAGGTCATGCATCCGAATTCGGTCTCAAGAGAACGAGCTCAAGAGACCTAAAATCGCACTGGCATTGCCTAGCTATGATCGACAGCGTTTGAGCGGCATTCGTCGAGGTTGGTGCCCGTCTTAGCGATCCCTGGAGATCTAATCCTTGCGGATCAACGGGTGGCCCGTTCCGACGCTGGCGATGCTCACCGCCTGTCGTTAAGTGAGGCGCTTTCTATAAGTGAGAGTCGGCCAAGTCAAGGTGAAACGACAGTCAGAAAACGCTTCTGCCACCTGACGAAATCGCTGTTTGCCCGCACTCACCACGCCTGTCGGATATGGGGACCGGACGTCTGTTCCACCAGCCCAGAGACAATTTATATCCGGGCAAAATGTACTTTTATAACCCTTGCTAAGGCTTTTTTTCCTGTTGATGCGTCAATCTGCCGCCTGCGGCAGAGATTTGCACCATGCGGTACACCGACATTGCCATTATCGGCGGGGGATTGTCCGGTTCGACCGCCGCCGCAATGCTCGGCCGCGCCGGCATTTCGACGGTATTGATCGACCCGCATGAGAGCTATCCGGCGGACTTTCGAGTCGAAAAACTCAGTGGTCACGTCCAGCTCGAGCGATTCCTGAAGACCGGAATCGGAGAATCAGTGCTGCGCCGCGCAACCTTTGCCGGCGAAAACTGGATCGCCCGCTTCGGCCGTTTGCTCGACAAGGCGCCGAGTCGGCAATTCAACATCCTTTACGATTCGCTCGTCAACGCGGTCCGCGACGAGATTCCTGCCGGCGTCGAGCGCATCTGCGCCAAGGCGGTCTCGCTCTCGACGAGCCCGGAGCGCCAAAAGATCACGCTCTCCAATGAGGAGACGATCTCGGCCCGACTCGTCGTGCTCGCCAACGGCCTGAACGTCGGCCTGCGCCACCAGCTCGGCATCGCGCGAAAAGTCATCAGCGCCTGCCATTCGATCTCGGTCGGATTCGACGTGGTGCCGGCGGGGCGGAATTCGTTCGACTTCCCGGCGCTGACCTATTTCTCGGAACGGCCGAGCGACCGAATCCCCTACATCACGCTGTTTCCGACCGGTCCGCGGATGCGCGCCAATCTGTTCGTCTATCGCGGCTTCGACGACCCTTGGCTGCGCGAGCTGCGCCGCGCGCCAGCCGAGACGCTGGACGCCGCCCTGCCCCGGCTCAAGCGCATCACCGGCGCCTTCGACATCGCCGGCGAGATCAAGATCCGTCCGGTCGACCTTTATGTGAACGACGCAAGCGGCCAGCCCGGCCTCGTGCTGGTGGGCGATGCGTTCTCGACCTCGTGCCCCGCCGCCGGCACCGGCTGCGACAAGGTCTTCACCGACGTTGAGCGGCTCTGCAACGTCCATATCCCGGATTGGCTCGCCTCCGACGGGATGGATGCGGACAAGATCGCCACCTTCTACTCCGATCCGGTCAAGCGGGCCTGCGACCAATGGTCGGCGGCGAAGGCGTTCGAGTTCCGCTCAGTCTCGACCGCGACGAGTCCCTACTGGACCGCGCTGCGCTGGGCGCGCTTCATCGCTTGGTCAGTTCAAGGCTTGGTGCGGCCGCTCGGCGGAGCAATTCATCTGGAGCCGAACTTCCTCGGTCACGCCTCCTCGTCGTCGTCGTCCTCGTCCTCATCATCCTCGTCGAGGTCGTCTTCATCCTCGTCGTCATCGTCGCTGTCGTCATCGGCCTGAGCCACGGCGCCATGCGGCTGGTGGATCTGGTCGTTCCACAGCTTGCGATAGGTGCCGTTCCTGGCGAGCAGGTCGGCATGCGAGCCGCGCTCGATCGCCCTGCCCCCAGAGATCACGATGATCTCGTCCATCTCGACCACGGAGGTCAGGCGATGGGTCGACCAGATCATGGTGCGCCCCTTCGCGACCTTCAGCAGCGTACGGTTGATCGCGGCCTCGGTGGTCTGGTCGAGCGCCGAGGTGGCTTCGTCCAGCAGCAGCACGGAAGGGTTACGGATGACCGCGCGCGCGATCGCGATGCGCTGGCGCTGGCCGCCCGACAGCGTATCGCCGCGCTCGCCGACCGGCGTGTCGTAGCGCTGCGGCAGGCTCATGATATAGCGGTGGATCTCGGCCTTCTTGGCGGCGTCCTCCACCTCCTCGTCGGTCGCGCCCTCCTTGCCGAGCCGGATGTTCTCGCGAATCGACATGTTGAACAGCATGTTCTCCTGGAACACCACCGCCATGCTCCGGCGCAGCGAATCCAGCGTCACCCTGCGGACGTCGACGCCGTCGATGGCGACGCGCCCCTCGTTGGGCACGTAGAGCCGCAGGATCAAATTGAGCAGCGTGCTCTTGCCCGAGCCCGAGGGGCCGACGATGGCGATGCGCTTGCCGGCGTTGAGCTTGAGGCTGAGATTGTCCAGTACCGGCGTCTGACTGCCTTCGTACTGGAACGTCACGTGGTCGAAGGTGATGTCGTTGGTGATGCGCGGCAGGTCGGGCGCGCCGGGACGATCGGCGCCGCGTGTCGGCTCGTCCAGCAGCTCCTGCATGTGGCGGATCGCGGCGGCCGAGGAGATCGACACCGGGATGAAGTGCATCACGTGGGCGATGTTGTAGGAGACCTCCCAGAACGCGCTCTCGAAGGTGACGAAGGTGCCGATGGTGATCTGGCCCTTGGTCGCCAGATACGCGCCGATCGCGAGCACGACGAGGTGCAGCAGCAGCACCGAAATGGTGACCGTCCGCTCCACCATGGTCGACAGGAACGCAGCCGAAGCGATCTTGCGGCGGGTCTCGTCGTTGCGGAAGGTGAAGAAGCCGAACATCTTGCGCTGCAGGCTGAACGCCTTGATCACGGCCTGCGCGGCAACGTTCTCCTGCACCATGCCGAGCAGCGCGCTCTCGTTCTGCTTCTGCTCGTAATTGGCCTGCACCGCCTTCGGGGTGAGGATGCGCGGCCCGATCAGCGTGATCGGGAACACCAGCAGCGCGACCGCGGCGAGCTGCCAGTTCAGGAACACCATCAGGATGATGCCGGCGATCAATTCCAGGAACGGCAGCGCCGCACTGTTGGCGAAGGTCTTGACCGAGCCCTCGAAGGCCGAAAGGTCGACGGAAAAGCGCGACAGGATCTCGCCGCGCTTGGTGCGGCCGAAATAGGCCGCCGGCAGGTCCTGGACATGCTCGAACAGGCGCTTGCGAACGTCGGAGATGATGCAGGCAGCCAGCCTGGCGTCCCAGCGCTCGTACCAGACCGCCACGACCGAGGTGAAGATGCCGGCGACCGCGAGCACGCCGAGGATCTTGTAGAGCGCCTGAAAATCCTCCTCGCCGAGCGCGTCGTCGATCAGGTACTTCAGGCTGAGCGGCATGATGACGTTGAACAGCGTCTCGACGCAGACGCCGAACGCCACGAATGACAGCATCCGCTTGTAGTTGGACAGGAACGGCTTGACGAAACCCAGGATGGTCGCGAGCGCGCCTGCGGCCTCGCGCGCGGTAAAGACGACGAGCTCCTCGTCCTCATCGTCGTCGTCGAGCTCCAGCTCGTCATCCTCCTCGTCTTCGTCGTCCTCGTCGTCTTCGAGGTCCGGCTTGACGGGGACAAGCTTGTCGTCGAGCTCGACCGCCTCTTCCGTGGCGAGTTTCTGTTTGTCGGGCGGGAGGGGCTTGGACGCCATGAAACCAACCGATGCTGACGGCCGGCATGACCGCGGAGAAAGCAGGAAATAGCGGCAACCGCTATCGCACCGATTCTATGCGATCATGACGAATTCGGCAAAGCAATTGGCTAGGCCGGTCCGATCCCGTCTCTAGTCGTCGTCCTCATCCTCGACCTTGTCGAAGAAGGAATAACGCAGGCTGTCGGCGTCGGCGTACCACTGGCCCGGGCCCTTGTTCGCGGCAAGCGTCGCCTCCCAGAGCGCATCGGTGCAGTCCTTGCGGTGCATCGACAGGTCGAAGCCGTTGCCGAAGAACAGCTCGGACCATTCCCACCAGGTGCCGAGCTTCTTGACGCCGCGCAGCAGGTCGTAGCGGTCGATCACCACCGAAGCCATGTCCGAGGTGATCGAGCCGAACACGAGGCCGGTCTTGACCACGCGGTTCAGCTCGCGGATCGCACGGACCACCTGCTTCGGGGAAACATGGCAGAGGCTGGTCTCGAACACGAAGTCGAAGGCGCCGTCCTTGAATGGCATGTCGGTGATCGAGCCGAGCTTGTTGTACTTCTTCAGCGCCTTCGGCGTCCTCGCGTGGATGGCGCGGTTGTTCTCGATGCCGAAGGCATCGATGCCGCGATCGCGCAGCGCGCCGACCAATTCGCCGCTGGCCGAGCCCGCGACCAGCAGCTTGGCGCCCTTGGCCTTGCCCCAGACGATGCCGATCAGCTTGGCCAGATAATCGGGATCGGTGAAGTGGCGCCAGGCGTCGCTATAGGGACCAAGGCCGCGATAATTCTCGAAATAGTCGCGGTCGATCTTGTCCGGGACCGGCTCGCCCTCCTCCTGTGCGCGCTCGCGGCGCAGGCGCATCATCTCGGTCAGGATGATGTCGGTCGCCGCGTCCGAGGAGTCGAGCAGACCGTTCAGCGTGGAGTCGAACAGATAATCGCCGACCACCACGATGCCGGGATGCTCCTTCGGCTCCGGCCGGTGATTGGTCATGACATCGCGCACGGGCAGACCGCCGGGGATGGCGTTCACCGACGACAGCCAGCGGTGGATCTTGCCTTCCACGAAATGCGAACGCGCATCGCCGAGCGAGGCGGGCAGCGATTTCAGTGCGGCGTCGATCAGCTCCTGATCCGACAGATTGGCGAAGGCCAGCGCGTCGGAGCCGGGAATCAGCCAGTTCAGCACGCCGTGCTTGCCGACGTCATGGCGCGCGCCCTCGTTGTAGACGCAGCAGCCGCCAAAGGCTTCCGACATGAACCAGGCGCCGGAAATCTTCTCGCCCCAGAACGGCGTGTCGAACAGGATCGAGACGCGCAGATAATGCGCGGGGCGATCGAAATACGAGACGTGCTTGACCATCGACTTGCGGAGCTGCTCGCCTTCCCAGCCCATGGTCGCGAGCCACGAATGCGGCAGGCAGACCAGCACGAGGTCGAAATCGCGCGTCTCCGGCCCCTTGCCGTTCATCATCTTGAGCTGGTAGCGGCCGGCCGGCGCCTTGCCGACGGTGAGCACGCGGTGATTGAGCTGGATGTCGGCGTTGACCTCCGACTGCAGGCACTCGATCAACTGCTCGTTGCCGTTCTGGATGGAATAGAGGCCGATATAGCCGTCGACGTCCATCAGGTAGTTCTTGAGCGCGTTGAGCCCGTTGGTGTTGTGGCTTTCGGTCGCGATGTCGGAGCGCGCCATCACCTTGAAGAAACGCTTTGCGGTTTCGTCCTCGACCTCCTCGTCGAGCACCTGCTCGGCGGTCTTGTAGGCCCAGGGATTCTCGTTGTCGTGCGCGCCGACGCCCTCGTAATATTCGATCGGCGACATCGCCTCGGCGCAGCGCGTGCGGAACGCCTCGATCGCCGCCGCAGTCTTGGCGCCGTATTTGCGGCGCATGCCTGCGACGTCGTTGAGGAGCTCGCCGCCGAACTGCACCTGCTCGGCATCCATCGGAATGGTCTGAAGTCCGAAATGCTGGATCAGCTCGCGCAGCGGATCGGGACCCGTCATCGAGTAGTCGTAGATCTCGGCAACGCCGGCCTCGTACATCGCCGGCGCGGAATCGAATTTGCGCGTGACGATCTTGCCGCCGAGCCGGTCGGAGGCCTCGTAGATGGTGATGCGGCAGAGGTCGCCGAGCTTACGCTTCAAGTACCAGGCGCTCATCAGCCCGCCGGGGCCGCCGCCTACGATTGCGAGATCAAGCATATCGAGTTCCCGTGGTCTCCGGCCCTGCCCCCGTCACGGGACCACCGGTCTAAGTTCCCTTAGCAGAAGCGCTTTTGCGCCTGAAGGAAAGATGAACAAAGGTTGATCCTGCACCGCAACAGGCAAACAAAGCAGCAAAAAGGCCGGCTTGCGCCGGCCTTTTCATTGTCCTCGGTATTCCTACGGATGAAGGTTATTCCGCAGGAGGCAGCGCAGGAAGCTCCGCTTCCGGCGCGGGCGACACGACGGCCGCCTGCTTCTCGCGCTCGTCCAGGATCAGCTTGTCGCGCTTCATCGCGACTTCGCGGATCTTGGCCATGGAGGCGCCGGTGCCCGCCGGGATCAGCCGGCCGACGATGACGTTCTCCTTGAGGCCTTCGAGCGGATCGACCTTGCCGTTGACCGCCGCTTCCGTGAGGACGCGGGTGGTCTCCTGGAACGAGGCCGCCGAGAAGAAGGAGCGGGTCTGAAGGCTCGCCTTGGTGATGCCGAGCAGAACCGGCGTTCCCGTAGCGACCTTCTTGCCCTCTTCCTTCGCCTTCTCGTTGAGCGCGTCGAACTCGATCTTGTCGACCTGCTCGCCGGAGATCATGTCCGTGTCGCCCTGGTCGGTGACTTCCACCTTCTGGAGCATCTGACGGACAATCACCTCGATGTGCTTGTCGTTGATGAGCACGCCCTGGAGCCGGTAGACCTCCTGGATCTCGTTGACCAGATAGGCCGCGAGCTCCTCGATGCCCTTGACCGCCAGGATGTCGTGCGGCGCCGGGTTGCCTTCCACGATGAAGTCGCCCTTTTCGACGACGTCGCCGTCCTGAAGGTGGATGTGCTTGCCCTTCGGGATCAGGTACTCGCGTGCCTCGTCGGTCTTGTCCATCGGCTCGATCGAGATGCGACGCTTGTTCTTGTAGTCGCGCCCGAACCGGATGGTGCCCGCGATTTCGGCGATGATCGCCGCATCCTTCGGACGCCGTGCCTCGAACAGTTCCGCCACCCGCGGCAGACCGCCGGTGATGTCACGCGTCTTGGCGCTTTCGGTCGAGACACGGGCGAGAATGTCGCCCGGATTGACCTTCGCTCCGACGTCGACCGAGAGAATGGCGTCGACCGACAGCATGTAGCGGGCATCGCCGCCACGGGCGAGCTTGAGCACCTTGCCGTCCTTGCCCTTGACCACGATGGCCGGACGCAGGTCCGCGCCGCCGCGGGTCGAGCGCCAGTCGATGACCACGCGCTTGGCGATACCGGTGGCCTCGTCGAGCGTTTCCGAGATCGACTGCCCCTCGACCAGATCCTCGAAGCCGATGGTACCTTCGACTTCGGTGAGCAGCGGACGGGTGTAAGGATCCCACTCGACGATGCGCTGGCCGCGCTTGACGGTGTCGCCCTCGTCGACGTGCAGGCGCGAGCCGTACTGGATACGGTGCGTCGCACGCTCGGTGCCGTCGGCATCGACGATCGCCACCACCATGTTGCGGACCATCGCGACCAGGTGACCTTCGCTGTTGCGGGCGATGGCCTTGTTCCGGATCACGATCTTGCCGTCGAAGTTGGATTCGACGAACGACTGCTCGTTGAGCTGCGCCGCACCACCGATGTGGAAGGTGCGCATGGTCAGCTGGGTGCCGGGCTCGCCGATCGACTGCGCCGCGATGACGCCGACGGCTTCACCGTGGTTGACCGGCGTGCCGCGGGCGAGATCGCGGCCGTAGCACATGCCGCAGATGCCGTTGACGAGCTCGCAGGTCAGGGCCGAGCGGATCTTCACCTCCTGCACACCACCCTGGTGGATGGCGTCCAGATGGCTCTCTTCCATCAGCGTACCGCGCTTGATGATCACCTTGCCCGAGCTGTCACGCACGTCTTCGCAGGCCGTGCGGCCAAGGATGCGCGAGCCGAGCGAGGCAACCACGGTGCCGGCATCGACGATGGCGCGCATCTTGATGCCGAGCTTGGTGCCGCAGTCGTTCTGCGTGATGATGCAGTCCTGCGCCACGTCGACGAGACGACGGGTCAGGTAGCCCGAGTTCGCGGTTTTCAACGCGGTGTCCGCGAGACCCTTACGGGCGCCGTGGGTCGAGTTGAAGTACTCGAGCACCGAGAGGCCTTCCTTGAAGTTCGAGATGATCGGCGTCTCGATGATCTCACCCGACGGCTTGGCCATCAGGCCGCGCATGCCGGCGAGCTGGCGCATCTGGGCCGGCGAACCGCGGGCACCGGAGTGAGCCATCATGTAGATCGAGTTGATGTCGGCATCCGCCCCGCTCGCCGTCTTCTTGGTCGAGGAGATCTCCTTCATCATCGCCTTGGCGATTTCTTCCGTGGCCTTCGACCAGGCGTCGACGACCTTGTTGTACTTCTCGCCGTGGGTGATCAGACCGTCGTTGTACTGCTGCTCGAAATCCTTCGCCAGCGTACGGGTGGTGTCGACGATCTTCCACTTGGAGTTCGGCACGACCATGTCGTCCTTGCCGAACGAGATGCCGGCCTTGAACGCGTTGTAGAAGCCGAGCGCCATGATGCGGTCGCAGAAGATCACAGTCTCCTTCTGGCCGCAGTGACGGTAGACCTGGTCGATCACGCCCGAGATTTCGCGCTTGGTCATCAGCTTGTTGATGATCTCGTACGAAATCCGCGGGTTCTTCGGCAGCAGATTGCCGAGCATGACGCGACCCGCGGTGGTCTCGATCCAGCGCGTCGAGACCTTGCCGGTCTCGTCCATGCCCTGCCACCGATACTTGATCTTGGTGTGGAGGTGGATGACCTTCGCGTGCAGCGCGTGCTCGAGCTCGGCCATGTCGCCGAAGATCTTGCCCTCGCCGGGCAGACCTTCGCGCATGATCGAGACGTAGTAGAGACCGAGCACGATGTCCTGCGACGGCACGATGATCGGCTGGCCGTTCGCCGGATGCAGGATGTTGTTGGTCGACATCATCAGGACGCGCGCTTCCAGCTGCGCTTCGAGCGACAGCGGAACGTGCACGGCCATCTGATCGCCGTCGAAGTCGGCGTTGAACGCGGCGCAGACCAGCGGATGCAGCTGGATCGCCTTGCCCTCGATCAGCACGGGCTCGAACGCCTGAATGCCGAGACGATGCAGCGTCGGTGCGCGGTTGAGCAGCACCGGATGCTCGCGGATGACCTCGTCCAGGATGTCCCAGACCTCGGGCCGCTCCTTCTCGACCAGCTTCTTCGCCTGCTTCACGGTGGTGGACAGGCCCTTGGCATCAAGCCGCGAGTAGATGAACGGCTTGAACAGCTCGAGCGCCATCTTCTTCGGCAGGCCGCACTGATGCAGGCGCAGCTCGGGACCAACCACGATCACCGAACGGCCCGAATAGTCGACGCGCTTGCCGAGCAGGTTCTGACGGAAGCGGCCCTGCTTGCCCTTGAGCATGTCGGCGAGCGACTTCAGCGGACGCTTGTTGGCACCCGTGATGACGCGGCCGCGGCGGCCGTTGTCGAACAGAGCATCGACCGCTTCCTGAAGCATGCGCTTCTCGTTGCGGATGATGATGTCCGGCGCGCGCAGCTCCATCAGCCGCTTCAAGCGGTTGTTGCGGTTGATGACGCGACGGTAGAGGTCGTTAAGGTCCGAGGTCGCGAAGCGGCCGCCGTCCAGCGGCACCAGCGGACGCAGGTCCGGCGGGATCACCGGAACCACCGTCATGATCATCCATTCCGGCTTGTTGCCGGAGTGGCGGAACGCTTCAACGATCTTCAGGCGCTTGGCGAGCTTCTTGTGCTTGATGTCGGAGTCGGTCTCCTGCATCTCGATGCGCAAGGAGGCCTCGAGCTTCTCGAGGTCCATGCCCTTGAGCAACTCGCGGATCGCTTCCGCGCCAATCATGGCGGTGAAGGAATCCTGGCCGTACTCGTCCTGCGCCTTCAGATACTCGTCTTCCGACAGCAGCTGACGGTCCTTCAGCGCGGTGAGACCCGGCTCGAGCACGACGTAATATTCGAAGTAGAGGATCCGCTCGAGATCCTTCAGCGTCATGTCCAGCAGAAGGCCGATGCGCGAGGGCAGCGACTTCAGGAACCAGATGTGGGCGACGGGGGCTGCGAGCTCGATATGGCCCATGCGCTCGCGCCGGACGCGCGACAGCGTGACCTCGACCGAGCACTTCTCGCAGATGATGCCCTTGTACTTCATGCGCTTGTACTTGCCGCACAAGCACTCGTAATCCTTGATCGGCCCGAAGATGCGGGCGCAGAACAGGCCGTCGCGCTCGGGCTTGAAGGTACGGTAGTTGATGGTCTCCGGCTTCTTGATCTCGCCGTAGGACCAGGACAGAATCTTCTCAGGAGACGCGATCGAAATCCGGATCTGGTCGAAGACCTGAGCCGGAGTCGTCGGGTTGAAGAGATTCATAATTTCTTGGTTCATCGTCTTCTCCTCGCGGGCCGGTCGCCTACGGCCGCAAATTCGAAAATCACTCAATCGGGGCGCCCTGCCCTCAAGGCCTCGGGAGGGGCGCCGATGCCCGGCCGTGAAGGCCGGGCATGAAAGGTCGTATTACTCGGCTGCTTCCGACGTCGGCGCCGGTCCCACCTTGGAGTTGTGCAGGTCGACGTTGAGGCCGAGCGAGCGCATTTCCTTGACCAGCACGTTGAACGATTCCGGAATACCGGCCTCGAACGTGTCGTCGCCGCGGACGATGGCCTCGTACACCTTGGTACGGCCGGCGACGTCGTCCGACTTCACCGTGAGCATCTCCTGGAGCGTGTACGCCGCGCCGTAAGCCTCGAGCGCCCACACCTCCATTTCGCCGAAGCGCTGGCCACCGAACTGCGCCTTGCCGCCCAGCGGCTGCTGGGTGACGAGCGAGTACGGACCGATCGAACGCGCGTGGATCTTGTCGTCCACGAGATGGTGCAGCTTGAGCATGTAGATGTAGCCCACCGTCACCTTGCGATCGAAGGCATCGCCGGTACGGCCGTCATAGACGGTCGACTGACCCGAAGCGTCGAGACCGGCAAGCTTCAGCATCTCCTCGATGTCGGCTTCCTTGGCGCCGTCGAACACCGGCGTCGCGATCGGCACGCCGCGGCTCAGATTGTGACCGAGCTCGATCAACTCGTTGTCGTTGAGCGTCTTGATCGTCTCGTCCTCGCCGTAGACCTTCTTCAAGGTTTCCTTCAGCGGCTTGATGTCCTGCTTCGACAGGTAGGCATCGACCGTCTGGCCGATACGCTTGCCGAGGCCGGCGCAGGCCCAGCCGAGATGGGTCTCGAGGATCTGTCCGACGTTCATGCGCGAGGGCACGCCGAGCGGATTGAGCACGATGTCGGCATGCGTACCGTCTTCGAGGAACGGCATGTCCTCGATCGGCACGATCTTCGACACCACGCCCTTGTTGCCGTGACGGCCGGCCATCTTGTCGCCGGGTTGAATCTTGCGCTTCACCGCGACGAAGACCTTGACCATCTTCATCACGCCGGGTGGCAATTCGTCACCGCGCTGAAGCTTCTCGACCTTGTCGAGGAAGCGCTGTTCCAGCCCCTTCTTCGACTCGTCGTACTGCTTCCGCATGGCCTCGATCTCGGCCATCAGCTTGTCGTTCGGCGAAGCGAACAGCCACCACTGCGACTTCGGGTACTCCTCGAGCACCGCACGGGTGATCTTGGTGTCCTTCTTGAAGCCCTTCGGGCCCGCAATGCCCTGCCGTCCCTCGAGGAGCTCGGCAAGACGGTTGTAGACGTTGCGGTCCAGGATCGCCTGCTCGTCGTCGCGGTCCTTGGCCAGTCGCTCGATCTCTTCCCGCTCGATCGCCAGCGCACGCTCGTCCTTGTCGACGCCGTGACGGTTGAACACGCGCACTTCCACGATCGTGCCCTGCACGCCCGGAGGAACGCGCAGCGAGGTGTCGCGAACGTCGGAGGCCTTTTCGCCGAAGATGGCGCGCAGAAGCTTTTCTTCCGGCGTCATCGGGCTTTCGCCCTTCGGCGTGATCTTGCCGACCAGGATGTCGCCGGCGCGCACTTCCGCGCCGATGTAGACGATACCGGCTTCGTCGAGGTTCTTCAGCGCTTCTTCCGAGACGTTCGGAATGTCGCGGGTGATTTCCTCAGGGCCGAGCTTGGTGTCGCGGGCCATCACCTCGAACTCCTCGATGTGTATCGAGGTGAAGACGTCTTCCTTCACGATCCGCTCGGAGAGCAGGATCGAGTCTTCGAAGTTGTAGCCGTTCCACGGCATGAACGCGACCAGCACGTTGCGGCCGAGCGCGAGCTCGCCGAGATCGGTCGACGGACCGTCGGCGATGATGTCGCCCTTCTTGACGATGTCGCCGACCTTCACCAGCGGACGCTGGTTGATGCAGGTCGACTGGTTGGAGCGCTGGTACTTCATCAGGCGGTAGATATCGACGCCCGACTTGGTCGGATCGAGATCTTCCGTGGCGCGGATGACGACGCGGGTCGCGTCGATCTGGTCGATCACGCCCGAACGGCGCGCCGCGATCGCGGCACCCGAGTCACGCGCAACCACGCCTTCCATGCCGGTGCCGACGAACGGCGCCTCGGCGCGAACCAGCGGCACGGCCTGGCGCTGCATGTTCGAGCCCATCAGCGCGCGGTTGGCGTCGTCGTTCTCGAGGAACGGAATCAGCGCCGCGGCGACCGAAACGAGCTGCTTCGGCGACACGTCCATGTAGTCGACCTTGTCCGGCGTCACCGGCAAGACTTCGCCGGCGTGACGGCAGACCACGAGATCTTCGGTGAAGCGGCCCTTCGGGTCGAGCGGCACGTTGGCCTGCGCGACCGTGTAGCGGCCCTCTTCCATCGCCGAGAGGTACACGACCTCGTCGGTGACGCGACCGTCCTTGACCTTGCGGTACGGCGTCTCGACGAAGCCGTACTTGTTCACGCGCGCGAAGGTCGCGAGCGAGTTGATCAGGCCGATGTTCGGACCTTCCGGCGTCTCGATCGGGCAGATACGGCCGTAATGCGTCGGATGCACGTCGCGCACCTCGAAGCCGGCGCGCTCGCGGGTCAGACCGCCCGGTCCAAGCGCCGAGAGGCGGCGCTTGTGGGTGATCTCCGACAGCGGGTTGGTCTGGTCCATGAACTGCGAGAGCTGCGAGGAGCCGAAGAACTCGCGCACGGCGGCAGCCGCCGGCTTCGCGTTGATCAGGTCCTGCGGCATGACCGTGTCGATGTCGACCGAGGACATGCGCTCCTTGATCGCGCGCTCCATGCGCAGCAGACCGATGCGGTACTGGTTCTCCATGAGCTCGCCGACCGAGCGCACACGGCGGTTGCCGAGATGGTCGATGTCGTCGATCTCGCCCTTGCCGTCGCGCAAATCCACCAGCGTCTTGATGACGGAGAGGATGTCTTCCTTGCGCAGCGTACGCTGGGTGTCGGGCGCATCGAGGTCGAGGCGCATGTTCATCTTGACGCGGCCGACCGCGGACAGGTCGTAGCGCTCGGCGTCGAAGAACAGCGACTGGAACATCGCCTGCGCCGAATCCAGCGTCGGCGGCTCGCCCGGACGCATCACGCGGTAGATGTCGAACAGCGCGTCCTCGCGCGTCATGTTCTTGTCGGCCGAGAGCGTGTTGCGGATGTAGGCGCCGACATTGACGTGGTCGATGTCGAGCAGCGGCAGCTCCTTGTAGCCCTGCTCGTTGAGGGCCTTCATCGACTTGTCGGTGATCTCTTCACCGGCCTCCGCGTGGATCTCGCCCGTCTTCGGGTTGACGAGGTCCTCGGCGAGATAGTTGCCGACGAGTTCCTCATCGGACAGCCGCAGCGCCTTCAGGCCCTTCTCCTGCATCTGACGCGCACCGCGCACGGTGAGCTTCTTGCCGGCCTCGAGCACGACCTTGCCGGTGTCGGCGTCGATCAGGTCGTTGATGGTCGAGTAGCCGCGGAAACGGTTGGCGTCGAACGGAACGCGCCAGCCTTCCTTGGTCCGCTTGTAGAGAATCTTCTTGTAGAACGTGGACAGGATCGCCTCGCCGTCGAGGCCGAGCGCGAACATCAGCGACGTTACCGGAATCTTGCGGCGGCGGTCGATACGCGCATAGACGATGTCCTTGGCGTCGAACTCGATGTCGAGCCAGGAGCCGCGATACGGGATGACGCGGGCGGCGAACAGCAGCTTGCCCGACGAATGGGTCTTGCCCTTGTCGTGATCGAAGAACACGCCAGGCGAACGGTGCATCTGCGAGACGATGACGCGCTCGGTGCCGTTGACGATGAAGGTGCCGTTCATCGTCATGAGCGGGATGTCGCCCATGTAGACGTCCTGCTCCTTGATGTCCTTCACCGACTTCGCGCCGGTTTCCTCGTCGATATCGAACACGATGAGGCGCAGCGTCACCTTGAGCGGTGCCGCGAAGGTCATGCCGCGCTGGCGGCACTCGTCGACGTCGTATTTCGGCTGCTCGAATTCGTAGCGGACGAATTCCAGCATCGAGGTGCCCGAGAAGTCGGAGATCGGGAACACCGAGCGGAACACCGCCTGCAGGCCCTCGTCGAGACGCCCGCCCGCGGGTTCGTCGACCATCAGGAACTGGTCATAGGACGCCTTCTGAACCTCGATGAGGTTCGGCATCTCGGCAACTTCCTTGATGTGTCCGAAGAACTTGCGAACGCGTTTGCGACCGGTGAATGTCTGCTGCGCCATCGTGGCCTCTCATTTTCGTCGCCCGCTCTGGGCGCGCCGTCCGGAACGCAGCTGCCGCCGCTCCCCGGGTTGAATTTTTCGAACCCGCTTTGGGGGCCGGAGACTCAGTTCAGGCGGGAATGTCCTGAATCTGTTCTTCAGACCTTCAAAACGCAAAACGACGCGCGGGGCGCTGGTGCGCGCCCGCCCGTCTCAACGATCGTCTTCACGGACTGCAAAAGCCCGAAATAGCCTGCTCTCCCAACGGCTTACAGGGAATCCGGCATCCCTGCCCACCGTGCTTTCGTGCTGTCGAACCGATATGGGGCGACAATAGTGGAGATTCGAGGGGTAAACCCTCAAATCCCCACACTTTTTCGTGTTCGGCCTGCGTCGGGACGTTCCGTCGCACGCCTTTTGCATATTGCCCACCCCTTTGAGGATGGACCGAGACCCCGGTCTCGCTGATGCTCGCCCCGGGATCTCGCGCCAGTAAGCGTTGCTTACTTGAGTTCGACCTTCGCGCCAGCCTTCTCGAGCTGGACCTTGATCTTCTCGGCTTCGTCCTTGTTCACGCCTTCCTTGACCGGCTTCGGCGCGCCCTCGACGAGGTCCTTTGCTTCCTTCAGGCCCAGGCCGGTGATGGCGCGGACTTCCTTGATGACCTCGATCTTCTTATCGCCGGCGGAGGCGAGAACGACCGTGAACTCGGTCTTCTCTTCCGCCGGAGCGGCGGCAGCGCCACCACCAGCCGGGCCAGCCACGGCGACAGCCGCGGCAGCCGAAACGCCCCACTTCTCTTCGAGGAGCTTCGCGAGTTCGGCAGCTTCGAGCACGGTGAGGCTCGAGAGGTCGTCAACGATCTTCTGCAAGTCAGCCATTGTTCAGTTTCCTTGAGTGTAAGTCTGGTTCGGGTTTGAGTTTTGCGAAGGGCGTCAGGCCGCTTCGCCCTTTGAGGCATGAGCCTGGATGACGCGCGCGAGCTTGCCCGCGGGCGCATTGGCGAGCTGAGCGAGCTTGGTCGCCGGGGCCACAAGCAGGCCGACGATCTTGCCGCGCAGTTCATCAAGCGACGGCAGCGAGGCAAGCGCCTTCACGCCGTCGACATTCAGGACGGTCTTCCCCATCGAGCCGCCGATGATGACGAACTTTTCGTTCGCCTTGGCGAATTCGATGGCGACCTTCGGCGCCGCTACCGGATCGTTCGAAGTGGCGATCACGGTCGGTCCCTTCAGCATGGGACCGATGGCAACGACGTCAGTGCCTTCAAGAGCAATTTTGGCGAGACGGTTCTTCGAGACCTTCACCGAGGCGCCAGCCTGCTTCATCTGCATACGCAGCTTCTGCATCTGGGCAACGGTCAGGCCGGAATATTGAGCAACGACCGCGACGCTCGTGGTCTTGAAGACCCCATTGAGCTGTTCGACCGCTTCCTTTTTTGCCGCTCGTTCCACAGCAAGCTCTTTCCGGTTGGCGGTCATCGCGAGAAGAGGGACCGCCGGGTTGCACCCATCGTCCCACCCAAAACCTGAACCTCGGGGCCAAAACCCCTGGGACACGCGCCGGGCGAGACGACAATTTAAAGCCTGCCCTCCGGGAGCCCTTAAGGCCCACGGCGTGTCGAGGTCCGAACCAGACCCGTTTCGCAAGCCAGCCGCTAAAGCTGGGCGCGAAGTGAAATCCGGTCTTCACCCGTCTATGCAGGCCATGCGATTAAGCCGTTGAGAAATCGAAATTTCCCGTGGGCGCCTGCAGTCTTGGACAGGACAAGGTCAGCCGGCGAACCGCCCGACCCCTGCCCGCACCCCACCAACCGACGGGTTTTCCTTCCTTTTCGGGCAAATCCTCACGGACGTCCTGAAAAGGAATGATCTCCTGTCTTGTCGGGTTTTCGGAATGCGTGCACGAACGCGCCAGCCGAGGCCGGCACGTCCGGAAGCGGTTCTTTAACCGCTCGGAGCCCGCTTGCCAAGAGCAAAATTCACACCAGTTCCAATCCGTTGCCGGCCGGGCTTGAGGCGGGCCGACAAGGGCCGATTCAGGCCGATTTGACCCCATGTGGCAGCGGCTTGCCCGCGAAGAACGCCGTCAGGTTCGCCAGCACGCAGTTCTGCATGGCGACGTGCGATTCGAGGGTGTGGCCGCCGATATGCGGGGCGAACACGACATTGGGGAGCGCCGTCAGCGCATCGGGGGCGTGCGGTTCCTTTTCGAAGACGTCGAGGCCGGCGCCGGCGATGGTCCTGTCGGTCAGGGCCGCCACCAGGGCCTTCTCGTCGATCACCGAGCCGCGGGAGATGTTGACGACATAGCCGTGCTCCCCGAGTCGCCCGAGGATATCGGCGTCGACGACGTGCTGGGTCTCGGCCCCTGCCCGGACCGCGATCATCAGCACGCTGCACCAGTCGGCCAGCGCCTCCAGCGTCGGGAAATATTGATAGGGCAGATCGTATTTGCTGCGGCTGAAATAGCCGACCTCGCTCTCGAAGGCGGCGCAGCGGGCCGCGATCTTGCGGCCGATCTCGCCCATGCCGTAGACGCCGATACGGCGGCCGGGCATGCCGGCCTGCGGCCGCATCATCGGCGACTGCTTTGACGCCGCCCAATCGCCGCTGCGGACATATTGGTCGGCGACCAGGATCCGCCGCGTTGTCGCCAGCATCAGGGTCATCGCGATGTCGGCGACCGAAGCCGCATTGGCGCCCGGGCTGTGGCCGACCGCGATGTTGCGGGCGGCGGCAGCCTTCAGGTCGACGCCGTCATAGCCGGTGCCGTAGCAGACGATGGCGCCGAGTTTTGGGAACAGGTCCATCGCCTCCGCCCCGAGCGGCGAGCCGCCGGCGGTGAGCATCGCGCGGATGCCGACGAGCTCATCGGCCGAAAACACCTCGCGCGCCGGCTTGCCGCCGGTGTCGAGCAGCTCGAACCGCTCGGCGAAACGCGCCATCATCGTCTTCGGGAAGCGCGAGTAGATCAGGACCTTGTCAGCCATTTTTTCTTGTTTCCCGGTTCTTGCTTCCGATGAACGCCACAAACGACGAGGGGCGGAATCGGTTGCCCAATTCCGCCCCTCGCCTCATGCAATTTCCAAACCTCGGCCGAGGCAAGCCTTAACCGAGAATGGTGCCCGGCTCGACCTTCACGCCGGGGCCCATCGTCGAGGACACCGCAACGCGCTGGATGTAGGTGCCCTTGGAGCCAGCCGGCTTCGCCTTCGAGACAGCATCGGCCAGGGCCTTGATGTTCTCGACCAGCTTCTCCTCGGAGAACGAGGCCTTGCCGACGCCGGCCTGCAAGATGCCGGCCTTCTCGACGCGGAACTCGACCGAGCCGCCCTTGGCACCCTTCACCGCACCGGTGACGTCCATGGTCACGGTGCCGATCTTCGGGTTCGGCATCAGGCCGCGCGGGCCGAGCACCTTACCGAGACGGCCGACCAGCGGCATCATGTCGGGGGTGGCGATGCAGCGGTCGAAATCGATCGAACCGTTCTGCACCTTCTCGACCAGGTCTTCGGCGCCGACGACGTCGGCACCCGCAGCCTTGGCCTCATCGGCCTTGGCGCCGCGGGCGAACACGCCGACGCGGAGCGTACGGCCGGTGCCGTTCGGCAGGGTCACGACGCCGCGGACCATCTGGTCGGCGTGACGTGGATCGACGCCGAGATTGATCGCGACCTCGATGGTCTCGTCGAACTTCGCCTTGGCGCGTTCCTTGACCATCTTGATGGCGTCCGCGAGCGGGTAAAGCTTTTCGCGGTCAACACCTTCGCGGGCTTTGTTCAAACGCTTTCCGATTGCCATGACCGCTTACCCCGCCACTTCCAGACCCATCGAACGGGCAGAGCCCTCGACCATCTTCATGGCCGACTCGATGGAATCGCAATTGAGATCCTTCATCTTCTTCTCGGCGATCTCGCGCACCTGCGCCTTGGTCACCTTGCCGGCCTTGTCGCGGCCCGGCGCCTTCGAGCCGGACTGGATCTTGGCGGCCTGCTTGAGGAAGAAGGACATCGGGGGCGTCTTCATCTCGAACGTGAACGAACGATCAGCGTAGATCGTGATCACGACGGGAATCGGGGTGTTCTTCTCTTCCTTCTGGGTCTGGGCGTTGAACGCCTTGCAGAACTCCATGATGTTGAGACCGCGCTGACCAAGCGCGGGACCGATCGGGGGCGAAGGATTCGCCGCACCGGCCGGGACCTGAAGCTTCAGGTATCCGGTCACTTTCTTTGCCATGTATCACTCCTGTTGTGCCGGCCAGGCCGGCGGTTTCAGGTTCGTGGTCTGGGTCGGATGCGGCTGGCAACCGCCCTCTCCCTCCCACGGCCTCTTGCTAGCGTGAGACCGAAGCCTCACGCCTCAATCGATCAGACCTTCTCGACCTGACCGAATTCCAGCTCGACCGGCGTGGCGCGACCGAAGATCGACACCGCGACCTTCACGCGCGAGCGCGCCTCGTCGATTTCCTCGACCACACCCGAGAACGAGGCGAACGGGCCATCGGCCACGCGCACGTTCTCGCCGATTTCGAACGACACCGACGCCTTCGGCCGTTCCACGCCCTCCTGCACCTGGTGCAGGATGCGCATGGCCTCGGCTTCCGAGATCGGCATCGGCTTGTTCTCGGCGCCGAGGAAGCCCGTGACCTTCGGGGTGTTCTTGATCAGATGAAACGCCTCGTCGGTCAGCTTCATCTTCACCAGCACGTAGCCCGGGAAGAACTTGCGCTCGGCGTCGATCTTGCGGCCGCGGCGCACTTCCGTGACCTTCTCGGTCGGAACCAGCACCAGCTCAAACAGCTCCTCGAGCCCGCGCTGCTTGGCCTGCTCGCGGATCGATTCGGCGACCTTCTTCTCGAAGTTCGAGTAGGCGTGGACGATGTACCAGCGCTTGTCGGACGATTGGGTTGCAGCGGCTGCTGTTGCCATCAGTGAATGCCCAAAAGGAAGGTGATGAGGTAACGGATGATCTGGTCGGCGGCAAAGAAGAAGATCGAGGCCACGGCGACCATCACGAACACCATGATGGTGGTGATCGTGGTCTCACGACGGGTCGGCCAGGTGACCTTGGCGGTCTCCGAGCGCACTTCCTGCAAGAACTTGAACGGGCTGACTGCCATCGTTTGATGTCCAACGTCCGTCGACAGACGCGAATGAATTTCAGGGATCCGAACAGCCGCCGTTGGCCCAGCCCTCTGTCTCGAAGGATGAGCCGGGAAACCGGGCTCGATTGTTCGGGGATTTCAAAGCCGCGCCGGAAATCCGCGTTTAACGGGCCGGCTGCGAGTGCGGGGTAGATACTGCGGATGAGGCCAAAGGTCAAGGTGTGGGCTGCCCGGGACACGCCCGGCCGTGGCCAGCGGACCCGATCCGGATCAAGGGCTTACCCGGTCCGCATGATCCACGGTCCGAGCTTGTCGGCCCGCCGCTGTCCTGCCTGTCGATCCTGATCGTGTGGGATTAGCTGGCAGGAGTGGCAGGGCTCGAACCTGCGACCCCCGGTTTTGGAGACCGGTGCTCTACCAATTGAGCTACACTCCTACGGACCCTCGCGTCGCCACGCGGATCAGGGGCGCTTTCAAGCACAGGGGACGGCTGGATTGCAAGGGTGAAGCGCGCTGGCTTCGCTTGTTTGTGCCGCGCCTTTTGGGCCAGACTTCATTCCCGATAGTAATGTGCCCCCGGGAGTGAACATGACTGCCACAGCCGCCGCCCAAGCCTCCACCGCGCCGAAAACCCCGCTTTTGCCCGAGGCCAGGCCGGAAACGCTGGGTCTGTCGCGCCCTCGCCTCCAGGCGATGTCGGACGGCTTCAAGCGCGAGATCGACAAGGGAACCATCCCCGGGGTGACCGTGCTGGTGGCCCGGCGCGGCCAGGTCGGCTGGTTCGAGGCGCTCGGCAAGCAGAGCCCGATGGGGGCCGCGCCGATGGCGCTTGATTCGATCTTCCGGATATTCTCGATGACCAAGCCGATCGTCTCGGTCGGCATCATGGCGCTAGTCGAGGATGGCCACCTCCTGCTCGCCGACCCCGTCGCCAAGTTCATTCCGGAGTTCGCCAACCAGAAGGTCGGCGTGGTCAGCGGCGGCAAGCTGGAACTGGTTCCGCCGAAGCGGCCGATGATGGTGCAGGACCTGCTCCGCCACACCTCTGGTCTCACTTATGAGCACCAGGGCGACGGCCCCGTGCACAAGCTCTACCAGGAGTCCCGCGTCCGCAGCCGCAAGATCACCAATGCCGAGCATGCCGCGCTGGTGGCAAGCTTCCCGCTGGTCTGCCATCCCGGCGACGAGTTCAACTACAGCCGCTCCACCGACATCCTCGGCCGCATCATCGAGGTCATCAGCGGCAAGTCGCTCGGCGCGTTCCTCACCGAGCGCATCCTCGCGCCGTTGCAGATGACTGAAACCGCCTTCTCCACCAGCGAAGCCAATGCCGGCCGGCTCGCTCAGCCGTTCGAAGCCGATCCCTGGACCGGCGACAAGGTCGCGCTGTTCAACATGCTCGAGCAGCCAGTGATGGAGTCCGGCGGCGGCGGCCTGGTCTCGACCACGATGGACTACGCCCGCTTCGCGCTGATGCTGCGCAACGGCGGCACGCTCGACGGCAACAGGATCGTCGGCCGCAAGACGCTGGAGCTGATGGCATCCGATCACCTCGGACCGCACGTTGTGACCAACGGCACACTGCTGTCGCCGGGCCACGGCTTCGGCCTCGGCTTCGCCGTGCGCCGCGAGGCCGGCATCGCGCCGTTCCCCGGCAGCGTCGGCCAGTATTTCTGGAGCGGTATTGCGGGGACGTTCTTCTGGATCGACCCGAAGGAGGATCTGTTTACGGTGTTCATGAGCCAGGGCCCGGGACAGCGCGATTTTACACGAACGCTGGTGCGGGATCTGGTTTACGCAGCGGTGGATTGACCCGAAGGGTCATTCCGGAGCGGTCCGCAGGACCGCATCCGGAATCTCGTCATCCCGGGTTCGCGCTAAGCGCGCCCCGGGATGACGCTCTACCGCGTCAACTAATCGTCGCGCCGCCGTCGATCACCATGGTCTGGCCGGTCATGAAGTCGCCGGCCTTCGATCCCAGGAACACGGCGGCGCCGGCGATCTCGTCGGGGATGCCGATGCGCAGCAGCGGCGAACGCGAGGTCGAGGCCTTCAAATTCTCCGGATTGTCCCACAGTGCCTTGGCAAAATCGGTCTTGATCAGGCCGGGCGCGATGCAGTTCACGCGGATATTGTGCTTGCCGTACTCGCAGGCGAGGTTGCGCGCGAGCTGCATGTCGGCGGCCTTGGAAATCGCGTAGGCGCCGAGGATGGTCGAGCCCTTTAATCCGCCGATCGAGGAGACGATGATGATCGAGCCGTCCTTGCGCTCGATCATCTGCGGCACCACCATCGAGATCAGCCAGTTGTTGGCGACGATGTTGTTGTCGAGGATCTTCCGGAACTGATCGTCGGAAATGCCCGCGAGCGGACCGTAATACGGGTTCGACGCCGCGTTGCAGACCAGCACGTCGATCTTGCCGAAGGCGCGGTTGCTCTCGTCGATGAGATTTTGCAGATTTTCCTTCGACGAGATGTTGGCGGCGATCGCGACCGCCGTGCCCTTGCCGAACTTGTCGTTGATGCCCTTCGCAACCTGGTCGCAGACGTCGGCCTTGCGCGAGGAGATCACGACCTTGGCGCCGTGCTCGGCCATGCGCTCGGCGATCGCGAGCCCGATGCCGCGCGTCGATCCCGTGATGACGGCGACTTTCCCCTTCATGTCGAACAAGGTCATGTTTCTCTCCCAGAGTGCGTTTTGATTGGCTTGAAGCTTACGCCGCGTCCGCGCTCGCGGACAATAACTTAGGTAGCTTGGGCGTCAGGCGAGCTTCTTGACTTCCGGCCCCGCCAGCTGATGCATCTCCGCATGCGCATCGTCGGCGATCCACGGCTGCTGGTTCACCATCGGCAGCCGCCAGACCGAGCGCTCGGAGCTCGAGAAATAATCGAGCCGCGTGATCGACACATTGTCGATGTCGAACGACAGCGCCCGCTCCACCTGGCCGTCGAGCGCGAGGCCGATCGCCGCCTTGATGGTGCCGCCATGCGCGACCGCGATCACGTCCTGCCCGGCCGCCTCGTTGTTGATCCGCTCAACGGTACGGCGCGTGCGGTTATAGAGATCCATAAAGCTTTCGCCGCCGGGCGCGGGCTCGTTGACGTCGGCGAACCAGCTCGAGCCGACGGGGCGGCTGGCGATGAACTGGGCGCGGTTCATGCCTTGCCAGCGGCCGAGATTCTGCTCGGCGAGATCCGCTTCCCATTTCATCGACGCAGGCTTCGGGTAACCGGCCGCCCAGATCGCTTCCGCGGTCTGGTGGGTACGCATCAGATTGCTCGAATACCAGACCGCCTTGCGTGGCAGCACCTTGGCAACAGCATTGAAGACGTAGGTGTCGCTGGTGTCGCAGGCGAGATCGCTCTGGCCGTAGATGTTGCCGCCGTCATTGCGCACCGGCGCATGACGGACCCACCACCACCGCGTCGTGACCACATTGGGCTTGTCTGCGCCTGTCATCGAAACTCTTCCATCCCGTTTGATGTCGCTGTACGTCAGGTGTGAACGTGTCTCAAGACACTTTACCGTTTGAAATCTTGTTTGAAATTCCGTCGTGCGGCAAGCGCCGCGCGCGTTCAAAAAGGGAGAAACACATGGGCCGCCTGCAAGGCAAATCCGTCATCATCACCGGCGCCGGCAGCGGCATAGGCCGCGCCGCCGCACTCCTCTTCACCAGGGAAGGCGCCAAGCTGATCGCGGTCGACCGCACCGAGGCGGTGAAGGAGACCGTCGACGAGGTGAAGAAGGCCGGCGGCGTCGCGGAGGCGATGATCGCGGATGCGGGCTCCGAAAAGGATGTCATGGGCGTCATCGACAAGGCGGTGAAGACGCACGGCCGGCTCGACGTGATCTGGGCCAATGCCGGTGTCTCCGGCGGGCTCGTGCCACTCGGCGAGCAGACCGTGGAACAGTGGCAGGAGGTGCTGCGCGTCAACCTGATCGGCCCGTTCCTCGCGGTGAAACATGCGATGCCGCACATGGTGAAGCAGCAGTCCGGCGCGATCGTGCTCACGGCGTCCGTCGCGGGCCTCAAGGCCGGTGCCAGCGGACATCCCTATGCGGCGAGCAAGGCCGGCGTGATCAGCCTGGTGCAGACCACGGCGTATTCGCTCACCGGCACCGGCGTACGCATCAACGCAGTGTGCCCGGGCCTGATCGAGACCGGCATGACCAAACCGATCTTCGACCGCGCCAAGGAGCGCGGCACCCAAGACAAGATCGGCCAGCTCAACCCCCTCAAGCGCCCCGGCCAGCCGCACGAGCTCGCGGCGATGGGGCTGTTCCTGGCCAGCGACGAAGCGTCGTATGTGAATGGTCAGGCGTTCCCGGTGGACGGCGGCCTGACGGCGTCGATGCCGTATACGGGCAAGCCGGTTTAGCACGCGCTTTCTCGCGTCCCGGACGCGCTGCAACGCCTCCTAGCGTTGTTGGGCACAGCCGGAAGCCAGCAGGACACGGCACTCGCTGCCACATGGGCCCCGGCTCTGCAGCGCACCGTCGAAGAGACGCTGCGCTGCGTCCGGGGCACGAGAGTGAGTTTGTGGCTCGCACCTGCATGAACATCGTCATTGCGAGCGCAGCGAAGCAATCCAGAATCCCTCCTCGGAAAAGCTCTGGATTGCTTCGCTGCGCTCGCAATGACGGAGCAAGGAGCGTCAGGTCGCTCTTCTAACTGGCATCTCAATCGCAGACACACCTTCGCATCCTCGCGGCATCTTCCGCCCGAGCTTGCTCTATCGCCTCACCCCTCATGAAAGAGGGCGCAGGGAAGACCGGGAGCCGGTTGGCTCCCATTGTCCGCTATGCCATGAGTAGTCTGCGCTACACTGCACAGCGGGTAACAGGGCAACCGGAGCATCCCGGCCTTCCCTGCGCGGATGGTTGGAACGGCTTATGTCGTGCTCTCCCCGGGGAGCGATGCACTATTGCCCCCGTCGCCTTGCAGATGGCTGATGGGCGCGCCCGGTTGGGCAACACGCACCACCGCAAGACTTGGCGCACAGACCCCGGGCGCCAGGACGACACGATTTGGCCGGACGTGAATCACACCGGTCGTGCGTGCGACGTGCTTCGCTCACGGCTCTCCGCCCTGCGATCACCTTCGCACCGATGTGGCCCGCGTCCACCGCCGCCCGGCCCGCGTTCGTGACGATCGCGATACGCCCCTCTTCCTTGGGCCGGGTTGCGGTGACAGATACGCCGTTTCCGAATTTCGGTAAAGTAGAATATTTTTGAGGGAGTGGATTGACCGGCCCCGTGGGTGTTTTGCCCGACGGGCGACGCAAGGGCTTGTGTTGATTTGCCCGACCCACCGCTGCGTTGGTATGGTTCGTGCAAGCACCTCGGCCTCCGCCTTCCTCCGACAAGAAATGACAATGCCCAACCCGATCTTCCCGAGTTCCCGACCCGACCGCATTCGCAACCTCCTCGCCGACCTCGTCGGCTTCGACACCGTCAGCGACCGCACCAATCTGCCCTTGATCGCCCATATCGAGAGCTATCTCGCCTTCCTCGGCGTCAAGGGCGAGCGCATCGTCGACGAGACCGGGCAGAAAGCCTCGCTCTGGGTCACGATCGGACCAGAGGACCGGCCAGGCCTCGTGCTGTCGGGACACACAGACGTCGTGCCGGTCGCGGGCCAGGACTGGAGCCACGATCCGTTCAAGCTGGTCGAGCGCGACGGCAAGCTCTACGGCCGCGGCACCACCGACATGAAGGGTTTTGTCGCGGTGTGCCTCGCCATAGTGCCGGAGATGCTGGAGGCGAAGCTGACGACGCCGATTCACCTCGCCATCTCCTATGACGAGGAGATCGGCTGCGTCGGCGTGCGGCCGATGTTGCGCGAGGTCGCGAAGAGGAAGATCAGGCCGCTCGGCGCCTTCATCGGCGAGCCGACCGAGATGAAGGTCATCATCGGCCACAAGGGCAAGCACGGCGTGCGCGCGACATTTCGTGGTCTCGCCCGCCACTCCTCGATCGCGCCCGACGGCGTCAACGCGATCGAATACGCGGCCGAGCTGATCACCGAAATCCGCCGCCGTGCCGTGAAGCTTGCGACCGCGCGCTCGAATGAAAGCCTCTACGACGTTCCGCATTCGACGCTGCTGACCAGTATCGTGCATGGCGGCGCCGCGCTCAACATCGTGCCCGACACCTGCACGGTGGATTTCGAATGCCGCGGCATCGGCATCACCGAGTCGAGGGAGGTGACGGATGCGATCGTCGCCTGGGCCAAGGCGGAGCTCGAGCCCGCGATGAAAAAGCAACATCCGGAGTGCGGCATCGATTTCGAGGAGATCCTCGACTATCCCGCGCTCGACACCGACGCCGATGCCGCGATCGTTACGCTCGCCAAGAGCCTTGCGGGTCGCAACGACCACGCCAAGGTCGCCTTCGGCACCGAGGCGAGCCTGTTTGCCAGCATGGCCGATATCCCGTCGGTCGTAATCGGACCGGGCTCGATCGCGCAGGCGCATACGCCGGACGAATTCGTGGAGATGGCGGAGCTGGAGAAATGCGCGGGGTTTGTGGAGAGGCTGATCGTGCATTGTGTGAAGGGGTAACCGGAAGCGACGCCGCCGTAGGGTGGGCAAAGCGAAGCGTGCCCACCATTGGTATCAACATAGCGGAGAGATGGTGGGCACAGCGCTTCGCGCTTTTGCCCACCCTACGAGAGCGGCGTAGCCCGCATGAGCGAAGCGACATGCGGGAACGCTTCTCCCGGGTATCGCTGCGCTCACCCGGGCTACGGCATGAAGCGGTGGGCACTGCGCGCGAAGTGCGCGCCTTTGCCCGCCCTACGGGAGGTGATTTGCCCGACAGGCAAGGCTCCCCTCTGCTAGGCTCCAGACTCTCGCCTAACCCGAAGGGAGAACTCCATGAAGGCCATCGCACTGGGCGCATTCGGTGCCGCGCTGCTTGCGTCTGCCGCTCCCGCCGCGCCGCTCAAGGCAACGACGATCGGCTCCGGCGAAGTCTCCGACGTCGACCAGGTCGGTCTGATCTGCAACGAGTATAATGGACGCTGCTGGCGGACCCGGGGACCGCGCTATGTCCTGCGCTACTTTGACGACCCCAGCTACTTCCCCGGCCGGGGCTACAACTACTACGCCGGTCCCGGCTATTACGATCGCGGATACGGCGGCTACTACTACGGACCGAGGTTCAGCATTCGCGCCTGGTAGCAGGCCAATCACCGTCAGAGCGGCGCTCGACGTCAGAGCCTTGGCGTTCGCAGCGGTGCCATCGCGAATCCGGCCGGCGATGCCTTGCGTGATGCCGGCGACGCGGGAGGTCGTAGCCGGCATGAGCGAAGCGAAATGCGGGACCGCTGTCCCGGATATCACTGCGCTCATCCGGGCTACAGACCTTGCTCGAACGACTAGCGAGGATTCCGAGTTCCATCCTCGTCATTGCGAGGAGCTCTTGCGACGGAGCAATCCAGACTGCTGCCGCGGAAAGATTCTGGATTGCTTCGCTTCGCTCGCAATGACGATGGAACGAGCTCGCCTCATCACTGGTGTCATGCCCCGGCTTGACCGGGGCATCCAGTACGCCGCGGCGTCTCGGTTCAAGCGCCAGCGTCTCTGGAATACTGGATTGCCCGCCTTCGCGGGCAATGACACTGAGCATGTAGAAGCGGCGTCGCAACAAACAAAAGGCGCGGCCATCGGCCGCGCCTTTGTCATCCCTAAATCGCGCCCGCCTTCTGCGCGTATTCCCATGAGGCCTTCGACAGCGGCACGGTGCGCTTCGCGGATTCGAGCGCCTTGGCGTTGGCGGCGGTGCCGTCGCGGACGCGGCCGGCGATGCCCTGGGTGATGCCGGCGAGGCGGAACAGGTTGTAAGCAAAATACCAGTTGAGATCGGGCACCGTCATCTTGGTGACGTTGCAATAGATCTGCGCGGCCTCGTCCACGCTCGGGATGTTGAGCGCCTTGAGGTCGGCGCCCTGCAGGCCCGGCATGATCCACTGCATCAGGAGATACGTGAAGTCAGCCATGGGATCGCCAAGCGTCGACAGCTCCCAATCGAGCACGGCCTGCACGCGCGGTTCCGTCGCGTGGAAAATCATGTTGTCGAGGCGATAGTCGCCGTGGACGATCGAGACGCGCGCCTGCTCCGGCACGGTCTTGGGCAGCCATTCGGCGACCTTCTCGAACTCCGGAATGTGCTGGGTCTCGGACGCCCGGTACTGCTTGGTCCAGCGGTCGATCTGCCGCGCAAAGTAGTTGCCGGGCTTGCCGAACTCACCGAGGCCGATCGCGACGGGATCGAACATGTGGAGCCTCGCCAGCGTCTCGATCTTGCTGGTGAAGATCTTGCGGCGATCTTCCGGCGTCTGGCTCGGCAGCGTCGGATCCCAGAACACCCGGCCGTCCTCCATCGACATGATGTAGAAGGCGGCGCCGATGATGCTGTCGTCCTGACACAGCGCGTAGGCGCGCGCGACCGGAAAGCCCTGCTTTCCAAGGGCTGCGATGACGCGATATTCGCGATCGACCGCATGCGCCGACGGCAACAATTTGCCGAACGGCTTGCGGCGCATCACGTAGGAGCGGTTCGGCGTGTTCAGCCGGTAGGTCGGATTGGACTGGCCGCCCTTGAACTGGAGCACGACCAGCGGGCCCTCATAGCCTTCGACGTTGTCGCGCATCCACGCCTCGAGCCGCATCTCGTCGAAGCGATGACGCTCCTCGACCGGCTTGGTGCCCGAGAACTCTTCGTCTTTCCTGACGCCGTCAGCCACGGTGACGCTCCCTCTTCAGTCCTGACCATTTCAGGTCGAGCATGATCCTAATCGGTAACCGCTGACGCACTTGCGTCAAGCGGTCATTCCGAATGCGGATCATGCCCTGTCGTTTCTTCAGATCGGGAGCGCCGCGCGGCCCTCCCTCTTAATGACTGGGAGAGTTGGCATACTTCCGAACTTCAAGCCTGGCAATGGCGCGATTGTGCACCTCGTCCGGACCGTCGGCGAGCCGCAGCGTGCGGATGCCGGCGTAGTCCTTGGCAAGCCCCGCCTCGTCCGAAACGCCCGCGCCGCCAAACGCCTGGATCGCCTCGTCGATGATCTTCAGCGCCATGTTGGGGGCTGCGACCTTGATCATGGCGATCTCGGCCTGCGCGGTCTTGTTGCCGACCTTGTCCATCATGTCGGCGGCCTTGAGGCAGAGCAGACGCGTCATCTCGATGTTGGTGCGGGCCTCGCCAATGCGCTGCTCCCACACGCTGTGCTCGACGATCTTCTTGCCGAAGGCGGTGCGCGACATCAGGCGCTTCACCATCTTCTCCAGCGCCTCCTCGGCCTTGCCGATGGTGCGCATGCAGTGGTGGATGCGGCCGGGACCGAGGCGGCCCTGCGCGATCTCGAAGCCGCGGCCTTCGCCGAGCAGGATGTTCTCCTTGGGCACGCGCACGTTCTCGAGCAGCACCTGGGCGTGGCCGTGCGGCGCATCGTCGAAGCCGAACACCGGCAGCATCTTCTCGACCTTGATGCCGGGCGTGTCGAGCGGAACCAGGATCTGCGACTGCTGCTGGTGCTTGGCCGCCTTGAAATCGGTCTTGCCCATCAGGATCGCGATCTTGCAGCGGGGATCGCCCACGCCGGACGACCACCATTTGCGGCCGTTGATGACGTAATGATCGCCGTCCTTCTCGATGCGGGTCTCGATGTTGGTGGCGTCGGACGAGGCGACCGCCGGTTCCGTCATCAGGAACGCCGAGCGGATCTCGCCGTCCATCAGCGGACGCAGCCATTTGCGCTTCTGCTCCTTGGAGCCGTAGCGCATGAACACTTCCATATTGCCGGTGTCGGGCGCGGAACAGTTGAACACTTCCGAAGCCCAGGAGATGTGACCCATCTGCTCCGACAGCAGCGCGTATTCGAGATTGGTCAATCCCGCGCCACGGAATTCATCGTCCTCATGCTCGTTCGGCGGCATGAACATGTTCCAGAGACCTTCGGCCTTCGCCTTCTTCTTGAGGTCCTCCAGAACCGGGATCACCTTCCAGCGCTCGCCGCTGTGATCCTGCTCATTATAAATCGGCACCGCCGGACGCACGTGCTTGGTCATGAACGACTGCACGCGGTCGAGCCATTCCTTCTGCTTGGGGGACAGATCGAAATCCATGGGACGCTCCTCGGTCTCTCTTTGCAAAGCTGTTTTGCGCTGGACTGTCCTCCCGCCGCACGCAGCCCGCAAGCACGAATGCCCGCGGACGCCTCGGAACCGGTTCGCGCGCTGCGAACCAGTCTCGATTGCGGATTGACTTTCTCCGGCCTTCAAACGATAGTTTCATACAAGTGTTTGAATTGCAACTCCCTCCCTGAGGGGCATCCATGGCCAGCGATCATACGAGGTCTGCCATTCTCGCCGCCGCCGAACGGCTCTATGCCGATCGCGGCTTTGGCGACGTGACGCTGCGCGACATCGTCGCGGAGGCCAACGTCAATCTGGCTGCGGTGAACTATCATTTCGGCTCGAAGGACGAATTGATCGCAGAGCTGTTCGTCTCGCGTTCGATCGCCACCAACCGCGAACGCCTGCGCGAACTGAAGGCTGCGGAAGAGCAAGGCGGTGGCCGCGCGCCGATCGAGGTGATCTTGCGCGCGCTGGTCGGCCCGACCTTGCGCGGCTGCCTGGGTCCGGAAAACCAGCGCTCCACCGCGGCGCGCTTCATGATCCGCGCCTCGATCGAATCCGTGCCGCCGATCCGCCGCATCAAGAATCGCGAGATCGACCATTTGCGGAAATTCGCAAGCGCCATGCGACGGTCCCTGCCCGACCGCAGCGACGTCGATATCTATTGGGGCCTGAACTTCGCGCTCGCCATGGCGCACCACACCATCCGCGAGAGCGAGCGGTTGACGAAGCTGTCGGAAGGCAAATGCGATCTCGACGACGTCGAGGACGTCGTCGCGCGCGTCGTCAGCGTCGCGACGATGGCGCTGACGGCCGGAAAGGCCGAAGCCAAGATGCCGTCAAGGATTGCTGCGCGTTAGCGCCTCACATCATCGCGATGCAGTCGATCTCGACGTCGAAGGGGCCGAACCATTCCGGCGTGCAGACGAAGATGCGCGCCGGCGGATCAATCGGGAAATAGCGCGCATAGACCGCGTTGAAGGCGGCGAAGTGCTTTGTCGAGGTGCAGTAGACGCTGCACTTCATGACGTTGTCGAGCGTCGCGCCGGCCGTCTGAAGGCAGAGCTTCATCTGCTCCATGATGAGCTCGCTCTGGCGCTCGATCGGCACTTCCGCGATCTCGCCCGTCTCGGGGTCGAATGGCGGCAGGCCGGCGACGAAGATCATGTTGCCGGCGCGCGTCACTGGCGAGGTCGGCGCCTTCCAGCGATCGAGGAATGTCGAAATCGGTTCGACGCGGAGTGCTTCGCGTTTCATCGGCGGCCACCTTCGGTTCAAGCGAGACTGGCGCCTTGCTACATTATTCTGCAGCCGGCATGCTTCGCTAAAGCTCGAAGTGTGGTTGCGGGCCTAAAGCGCGATGAGATCGCGCTCTAGGTTTTTTGTTTGAGCATGGTCTTCCCGGAAAACCGCTGCGGCACTTTTCCGGATCATGCTTTACACCCGCTGCGGCATCTCCTCGGCCTCTTCCTTGGCGAGCAGCAGCAGCATCTCGATGCCCATCTCGCCTTCCTGGGGCGAACGGATGAACTTTATCTCGTCGGCGCTTTGCCGCAGCGCGGCGATGATGGCGACAGCCTGATTGGCCGTTGCTGCTTCGGTCGCCAGAATTGCCTTCTGGTCCTTGGCCTGAAACCCGATCGTGTAGGACATGCGTTCCCTCCCGGACTTGCGTCGGGAGGATCGCATCAGAGTCGCGCGCGAAGCGAAAGCCTGTGCGAGTACGGACCGGGTTTGTCTGGGGATTGCGCGCAAGCCTCGCGCAAGGCCGGGCATGGCGCAACCGTCATTCCCAGGCCCGTCAGGATCCCTGCCTCATGCGCGACCAGCTCCGGATTGATCTTCGCCGGCACGCCCCTGGGAGGATCAGGAAGCGAAGCTAGATGATCCCCTGCTGCTTCAGCTGCTCGATCTTGCCGGCATCATAGCCAAGCTTGCCGCCGAGCACCTCCTGGGTGTGCTCGCCGAGCAGCGGCGGGGCGCGGTAATTCTTGATCGGGGTCTCCGAGAGGGTCAGCGCGTTGCGGATCAGCGACAGATCGGGCTCGAACGGATGATCGACCTTCACCCGCATGCCGCGCGACTGGACGTGCGGATCGGAAAACACCTGCTCGAAATTGTTGATCGGCCCCGACGGCACGCCGGCCTCCTCCAGCTTTTCGAGCCAATAGGCCACCGGCTTCTTCAGGAACAGGCCGGCGAAGATCGCCATGATCTCCTTGCCGTGCACGACGCGGTCGTTGTTCTTGACGAAGCGCTTGTCGTTGGCGAGTTCGGGCTCGCCGAGCACGGCGCAGGTGCGCTGGAACTGGCCGTCATTGCCGACCACCAGCATCAGCTCGCCGTCGGTGCAGCGGAACACGCCGGCCGGCATGCCGCCATTGCCCCAGGTGCCGCGGCGCGGCGGCATCTTGCCATTGACGAGGTAGATCTGCAGCCAATGCGACAGCGATGCGATGACGGTGTCGAACAGGCAGACGTCGATGTGCTGTCCCTGCCCGTCATTGGCGTCGCGATGGTAGAGCGCCGAAAGAATCCCGATCGAGGTGTTCATGCCGGTCATGTAGTCGACGATCGACGGCCCGACCTTCATCGGTCCCTCGCCGGGCTCGCCGTCGATATGGCCGGTGACGCTCATCAGGCCGCCCATCGCCTGCAGGATCGCGTCATAGCCGGCGCGCGGGGCGTAGGGGCCGGTCTGACCGAAGCCGGTCACCGAGCAATAGATGATGCCGGGGTTGATCGCCTTGATCGTCTCGTAGTCGAGGCCGTAGCGCTTGAGGTCGCCGACCTTGTAGTTCTCCATGAAGACGTCGACGTCCTTGGCGAGCGCGCGGATGATCGCCTGCCCCTCCGGCTTGGCGATGTTGACCGTGACCGACTTCTTGTTGCGGTTGGCGCAAAGGTAGAACGAGTTGTTGTTGTTGGCCTTGCCCTCGGGGTCGGTCAGATAAGGCGGGCCGAAGGCGCGCGCGTCGTCGCCGGTGCCCGGCCGCTCGATCTTGATCACCTCCGCGCCGAGATCGCCCAGCATCTGGGCTGACAAAGGCCCGGCGAGCACGCGGGTGAGGTCAAGGATCTTGATGCCTGAGAGCGGCAGAGCCGACATGTCGATTTCCTCCGGGAACTGGATCTTGGCGCGGCGCTCGAAGCAGGCCTGCGCTTCCTGCGGATACACTATTTTCGGGCGCTGAGCACTGCACGCTGGGCATACGGCCATCCCCCGCCCCGCAGCTGAGGCAGCCCGCGGCGGCGTATTCCGCGCTGCGAATATTACGTCGACGGTTCAGGTCGCGGCCGCCGCAGCCACCTGCGGCCGCCGGCGGCCAAGCATGACCAGGATCAGCACTGTGGCGCAGGAGAAGACAAAGGTGAGACCGAGCGCACCGCGGCTGCCGAATTGGGTGAGCAGGCCGACAAGGAGCGGCGGCGAGATCGCGGATGCCAGATTGAGCGGCAGCGCGATCATCGACATCGCCTTGGCGAACTCGGCCTGATCGTAGAACACCAGCGGGATCGTCGCGCGCGCCACCGCCATCGCACCGCTGCCGGCGCCATAGAGCAGGATGAAGACCGCAACCGCCCAGGTCGCGCCCTCGCTCGTCATCAGCAGCAGCATTGCCACCGGCAACGCCGTGCCCGCGACGAGCCCGGTCGTGATCCCGTCCCATCGCCCGCCGCCGAGGAAATCCAGCCCACGGGCACTGACCTGGATCACGCCCAGCATCGAACCGAACGCGAGTGCCTGCGCGGGCGCCAGCCCCTCCGCCCGCAGCAATTCGATCATGATGGCGCCGATGCCGAAATTGACGAAGGCATTCATCGTGATCACGCAGACGACGAGACCGAAGGTGCTTCTCGGGATCGCAGGCGGCGCCGCCTTGATCGGGCCACCGCCATCGTCAGTCGCAATTTTTCGGCGCGGAGCCAGGAACGCGTAGAGCGGAAGGTTGATGAGGAGCATCATCGCCGCGTAGACGAGACAGGTCCCGCGCCAGCCGAAATGCCCGCTCAGGAACGACGTGGTCGGCCAGAAGATGCTGCTGGAGAGGCCCGTCACCAGCATGAGCCCGCCGATGGCATTCTTGGCGCCCCGCCCGGCCACTTCGTTGAGCATGATATAGGCGCCGGTCGAGAGCGTGGCGCTGCCGCCCATGCCGAGAATGACCCAACCGATGAAATAGAGCATCGGCTCGCGGGCAAAGGACATGACGACGAAGCCCGGCAGGGTCACGACCGTGCCCACCATCATCACCTTGCGCGCACCGTGGCGTGCAAACGCCCTGGCGAGCCAGGGCGCGCACAGCCCCATGGTGACGTAAAGGACCGAGCTGCCCGCGAACACCGCCGACAGGCTCATGCCGAGATCGGCCGCAAGGTCGCGGCCGATGACGGCCGGAAGGCCGATCGTGCCCCACCCGATGAGTTGGGTGATTGCCAGCACCAGCAGAACCCCGATGAGCCTGCTGTCAGATCTCAAGAACCGCATTCCAAACGTCGCCTGCCCGGCAGGCGCCGATCACGCCTGTGACATCTGTCTTACCCGGAGACTCAGCGCAACGGAACGCCGGCCGCCGAATGGCAGAAGGCGGCCGGGAGCATGTCAGCAGGAGGCAGTAGCTCCTACCCCGCGAGCCCGAGCAGGGATCGCGCCTCGGCCGCGGTCGCGACGCGCCGGCCGTGGCGCGCGACAGCCTCGCCGGCGATGGTCACGAGCTCGGCGTTGCTGGCCGCCAGGCGGGTCTTGTCGATCCTGATATTGTCCTCGAGCCCGGTGCGCACCGCGTCGGCGCCGCGCGCAAGCGCCCAGCCCATGACCTCGGCCTGATGGCGTCCGATCCCGGCCGCCGTCCACGTCGCTTTCGGGATCAGCCGCTTCAGCTCTCCCAGGAGGATGTCGAGGACATGCTCGTCGGCCGGCATCGCGTTCTTGACGCCCATGACGAATTGCACGTGCGGACGCGAGTCCATCAGCCTCGCCTCGATCAGACGCCGCGCACCGTGCAGATGCGACAGATCGAAGATCTCGATTTCCGGGCGGATGCCATTTGTCTTCATGCCGGTCGCGAGAGTCTCGACCAGGGCGGCGCCGTTCTCATAGACGATCGTCGGAAAGTTCACCGAACCTGTCGACAGCGAGGCCATGTCCGGCTTCAGATAAAGCGCTGATCCCCGCGCCGAGGGATCGCGACCACGCCCGCCGGTCGAGAACTGAACGATCATTCCAGGACAATGCTTTTTGATCCCCTCCTGCACCTGCGCGAAACGCGCGGGGTCGGACGACGGCGTCTCGTCATCGTTGCGAACATGGATATGGGCAAGCGTGGCGCCGGCCTCGAAGGCCTTCTGCGTCGACTCGATCTGCTCGGACGGCAGGATCGGCACCGCGGGATTGTCCTTCTTGCGCGGAACGGAGCCGGTGATGGCGACAGCAACAACAACGGGGTTCATCCCTTGACCTCATGATGATCGCGCTCGCGCGCCCAAAAATTCGAATCGGCAATCTCGTAACGCATCGAGCCCTGCCGCTGCAAACATCATCGATCGCAGCGGCAGGCTCCTTGCGTGCCCTTCAGGTCGGAATTGCGGCCGCACCGCTCGCCGCCTCCGCACGCTGCCGCTCATAGTCGGCCCGCGGCATCGGAACGGCCTTCGGATTGCCGAGATCGTCGATACTGACCCGATAGGTCTCGCGGGCCGTGACGGCCGCCAGCGCCGCGATGACAGTGATACCGAAGGCAATCGCCCCCACCGTCAAGGGGATATTGTCCGAGCCGGGAGGCGCCACGGCCGCAAACAGGGCCGGAAGCAACGCGGTGATGGTCGTTCCGATGTTCTGCGAGATCGCCATCGCCGACACCCGGGTGCGGGTCGGAAACAGCTCCGGGTAGAAGCTCGGGAAGATCGCGTTATAGCCCTGGTAGACCACACCCCACATCAGGAGCGACAGCAGGATCGCGAGCGGCACATTCCTGATGCTGATGGCATAGAGATAGCCGAAGGCGAGCAAGCCGGAGAGAAGCGCGCCCACGATGATCGGAGGCCTGCGGCCGACCTTGTCGGAGAGATTGCCGACGAAGGGAATGACGAACACCGCCAGCATGTTTCCGAGCACCGGGATCCACAGATAGATGTCCTTGGCAAAACCGATGCCATAGGCCGGCTGCACCGCGTAGGCCGCACCGAAGATGGTCGCAACGACCGGAATGACGTTCATCAGGGCCATGCAGATGACCCTGAGCATGTCGCGCCAGCTCAGCTTGATGGCCTGGACGATGGGCGCCCGCGGCGTTTCTCCCCGTTCGCCCTCGCGGGCGAACGCAGGGGTCTCGTCGACTTCGCGACGAATGATGTAGCCTGCGACGATGACGAAGAAGCTGAGCAGGAACGGAATCCGCCATCCCCAGCTGTTGAATGCGTCGGTCGGCATATAGGCCGCCAGCGGCAGGAAGACCGCTGCGGCGAGGATTTGTCCGGCCTGCACACCCTGAAGGGCGAAACTGGCATAGAAGCCGCGCCGGCCGAACGGCGCATGCTCCAGGATCATCGAGCTCGCGCCGGAGATTTCACCGGCGACGGCAAATCCCTGCACGAGGCGTAGGATGACGAGCAGGATCGGCGCCAGAATGCCGACCTGCTGATAGGTCGGCAGGATACCCACCGCCATCGTCGAGATGCCCATCAGGAACATGCAGACGATGAGAACGGTCTTGCGGCCATGGGTGTCGCCCCAATGTCCGAGAACGAAGGCCCCGATCGGCCGGGCCACATATCCCACACCATAGGTCGCCAGCGATGCGACGATGGCGACGGTGGGATTTTCCGACGGGAAGAAGATTTGCGGGAAGATCAGCGACGCGGCGGTCGCGTAGATGAAGAAGTCATAGTATTCGAGAGCCGAACCGATCCAGCCGCTCGCAGCGGCCTTCCTGGACTGACTCATGTGACGGATCGTGCGAGTCGTGGTCATCGCAGAAAATTCCTCCACTGGGTTTGCTGACGTCCCGTTGTCGGGCTTCGCTGGAAATTGGGCAGCTTTCTCCGGGCGCTCTGCCGACTTCCGCGAGCGCTTGTCACTGCCGATGGGTATCCGATTGGTTGCGACAATAGGCTTTCGCCGGGCTAACACAATTACCCAGTTATGCGATAAACCTAACATGATGTTATTTTCGCGCGGAGGCGCTCGCCTCCGCCCGGTGGTCACGCGCGCGGACCTGGTCGACATGCCGTCACGGGAAATCAATCACGCGGATTGAAGGTACGCGCGAAATAGCGTGTGTCGTCGATCGCCCGCGGGGTGCAGGCGGCTGAGGTGACGAAGTCAGCCGAAGTTAGCTTCCGAGCGCGGTCTCTCCTGGCTCGCGACCCGGCGCGCTCACATGAACCTCGTGTCCCTCGCGCAACGCCAGGGACGCCGCGGCGACCGCCGACTCGAACGCGGCTTCCTTGGTGGCGTATCTGCTTTTGACGTCGCCATCATGCAGCACGCCCCACTCGTCCTGCACCGGCACGATCGCGTATTGAGCAAGGCCCATCGTCCAACTCCTATCGCTGCGTAACCTGCGGATGGGCTGCCGTCACCCGCCACACGGTGTTGCCGCTGTCGTCGGCGACCAGAAGTGCGCCGGCCTTGTCGATGGCGACGCCGACGGGACGGCCGCGCGCCTGATTGTCACTGTTGAGGAAGCCGGTGACGACGTCTTGCGCCGGGCCACTCGACTTGCCGTCCGCAAGCGGCACGAGCACGACCTTGTAGCCGTTCAGCACCTGCCGGTTCCAGCTGCCGTGCTCGCCGACAAAGGCGCCGCCGCGGTAAGCGGCCGGCAGATTCGTGCTGGTGTTGAAAGCCATCCCGAGCGGCGCGACATGCGAGCTCAGCGCGTAGTCCGGCACGATGGCCTTCATCTCGGCGCTAACGACATAGGCAATGTCGGTCAGCAATGCCCGGATGAAGCACGCGATCGGTATCGGCACCAGCATCGGATGAATCGGATGACCCGCGATTTGCGCGGTGGAGCGCACGCGCACATCTTCTTGCACGGTCGGCCTCGTGTGGCTTTCGCCCTGTCCGACCGGACAACTCTTGCTTGCAGTGAAAGTTCCTACTCTTGCGCAGCCACCGGCGAGGCGGCCCACCAGCCCCCGTCAACTCGAGGGGGTGCGAGCCCCATGCATGTCCTCTTCTATTTTTGTGGCGTCTGGGCCAACCAGTGGCGGCACGAATTTTCCGCCTTGATGGCTTCGCATCGGGGTTGGGACGGCAGGAAGCGGAGGCAACTTTTCCTCCGCTTCCTGTCGATGCCGGAATGGGTGCGCTGGCTTAAACTCGAAAAATGATCACGGTCGCAGCGGCTGCATTGCGCTCGCAGTTTTGGCCGCACGCACCAACTGGAGGAACTCGGAGCGATAGCCGTAAGGATCGTCACCGCGCGCGGCCGAGGCGATACGCAGCACGTCGTCATAGCCGAACCGGCCAGTGTGCTTTCCGCCACGTAGAATCTCGCCGAACGCGGCAACACTGGTTGCAAAGCGGGCATCGAGTGGCGCGTCCTCGAAGCGGCCATGTTCCGATGCGCGATCCACGGGGGTGCGGACCAGCACGCTTTGATCGGATCGCGGCAGCTTGTAGCGGATCTTGACGAAGGCATATTCGGCCGGCGCCGGTGAGTCGCTCGCCGGGGCTTGCGCACCGTATCTGAGATCGTCGACCACGCGAGGCCCGCCGACAGGCACGATGTCGTAGAGCGCGGTCACGGTTTGCCCCGAGCCGACGTCGCCGGCATCGACCTTGTCATTCGAGAAATCGTCGCGATTGAGAAGTCGCGTCTCGTAGCCGATGAGCCGATATTCGGCGACGGTTGCCGGATTGAACTCGACCTGGATCTTCACATCCTTGCCGATCGGAAACAGCGTCGAACTTGCCTCTTCGACCAGCACCTTGCGTGCCTCGTTGATCGTATCGATGTAGGCAGCGACGCCGTTGCCGTTCTGCGCCAGCGTCTGCGCCAGCGCGTCGTTGTAATTGCCGGCACCAACGCCGAGCACGGACAGGAAAATGCCCTTTTCCCGTTGACGCTCGACGAAACCTTTCAATTCATCCTTGTTCGTAATTCCGACATTGAAGTCGCCGTCGGTGGCGAGGATGACACGATTGACGCCGCTGGCGTCAAAGTTCTGCTCTGCAAGCGCATAGGCTTGCCTGATGCCTTCGGCTCCCGCCGTGCTGCCCCCCGCCTCGAGCCGATCGATCGTCGCCAGGATTTTCGCTTTCTCGGACACCGAAGTGGGCTCGAGCGCCGTGCCTGCATTTCCGGCATAGGTCACGATCGCGATGCGGTCCTCGGGTTTCAGCTGGGTGACGAGCATGGCGAGCGACTGCTTCACGAGCGGCAACCGGTTCTGCGGCTCCATCGAGCCCGATGTATCGATCAGGAAAACCAGATTCGCGCGCGGTCGGCTCGTCTGCTGCAGCGCATAGCCCTTGACGCCAATGCGAATGAGCTTGCGGCCTTCCGCCCAGGGGTTCGGAAACACGGCAACGTCGGCCCGGAACGGTTCGCTCGCCGATGCCGGGGCTTCATAGGCATAGGGAAAGTAATTGATCAGCTCCTCGGTCCGAACGGACGCGGCCGGCGGCAGGACATTGCGGTTGAGCTGTGCGCGGACGAACGCGTACGATGCCGTGTCGACATCAATGGAGAATGTCGAGACGGGCGCATCGCGCGCGACCTTGAAGGCGTTTTCCGGCGCATTCGCAAACTTGTCGCGGCCGACAGGCTCGGACGCAGCAGGAACACGCTCGCGCTGGTCCCGAAAGACTTCGACCTGCGACAGCAGCAGAGCGGACGGCGCGCGCGAGAGCATGTGATCGTTCCGGCCTCTCAGGGCGTACTTTTCTGACGGTGCCCCCTGCATGGGAGCCCTCGACGCCGTCGCGGGAGGCGCCTTCGGAGCGTCCCGGCTGGCAATCAGATTTTCCACGCGCGGCTTGGCGGGAGGCGGCGCCGCCGCAACCGAAGGCGCGGCGGCTTCCTGGCCGGGCTTTCCGGCCTGAGTGGGGGTTGGATTTGCGTTTGCGGCTGGGGCAGGCTTTCCTTCTGGCTTTCGCTTTCCTTCTTTGCTTGCACTGTCGAAGGAGCTTGAGCGACGTCGTTGCTCGCCATCTTCTGTTCGACGGGTGCAGCGACGTCCTGCGACTGCGGCGACTGCATGAGATGGAGATAGGCGCCCGATCCGGCAACAATGCAGGCCAGGCTAGCGGCCAGGAGATATCGCGTACGCTTCATCACAAACCTCTCGCGTGACGGCCGCAAGGGCGCGGCGGTTCGCTCGATGAGACGGATGTCGGTCGGCATTCCTTGGCTGTCGTCGGCGTTTTTTCCTCGGCGCTTTTTGATCGAAGCGAAGCAGCGCCTCTTGCACAGCCGAGGCACGCGCGTCCGGCGCAGGCGGCGGAGGGTCGGGCAAACGCATGATGTTGTGATCAGTACTCATCGCCAATGTCCTTCGCGAGACCCGCCTGTCGCCTCACCTCGTGCATGCGGCCGGAGATGGTCGACTCGGAGACGCCGAGCGCCGTGGCCGCCTCCGCGTGCGTCATGCCTTCGCCGACCACAAGCACGACCGTCTCCCGCAGCAGCGGCGAAAGCCGCGCCAGTTCGGTCGCGAGCCAGCTGCGACGAAAGAGATCCCGGCCGTCTGGCGGCGCCGCCATTTCGGCAAGAACGGCGAGATGGCCTTTGAGCCGCGTCAACGTCGAATGACGCCGATGGTGGTCATGGCAGGCATTGCGCACGATACCGACCAGCCAGGTTGTGAACTTCGCCTCACCCCTGAAAGAAGCGATCCGTTCCACCAGCGCGCAGCAGACATCCTGGCAAATGTCCTGCGCGTCAGTCTGGGAGCCGGTCATGCGCCACGCAACGCGGTGCATGAGGTCGTAGTGACGCCGCAACAAGGCTTCGAATGCAGCACGGTTGCCCTGCGTGGCCAGACTGACGAGGTCGTCATCCGTGGCGCTGCCATGCGGCGGCTCAGTCGCCTCTGCGGTCACAAGCTGAATGGCGCCCCCCATGCCCTTTCCTCAAGGCCGACAGGATTGAGCAAAACAATTGGGACCGTTACCCGGTCCCCCGGCCAGTCCCGTCCTGGACCGCGACCGCATGCGCTTTACCATAGTCGTTCCACCCATGAGCCGGGACGCCGGGAGGAGATTTTCCGGGCATTCACGAATTGAGACGAACGAGACGCCGGAATCCTTGGCCCAGGTTTGAAAAAATTTCCGGACGGCGCAACACCCAAGGCCTTACAGCGCCCTGTGGCGGCGGCAACGCAAGCATCGTGGCGGCGAACACGATCCGGGCAACCATGCCCAGAATATTCAGGCGGGTCGGCGTGACCCTTCAGCCGGTCGCACACCGGAAGGCCGAGGGGGTCGCCAACCGGGATTCTGACTGGTTGCCTTTCGCGGTTCCTATCCAGCGTGGGGAATACGAAAGCTATCAAGAGAGGCGCGAAACAGTCGATCGGAAGCGAGCATCAGAACGTGTAAAGCCGCCGATTTGTCAGAATGAAATCTGACCCCTCTCGCAAAATCTTCGAAAAATTTGGAGCGGGTGAAGGGAATCGAACCCTCGTATTCAGCTTGGAAGGCTGCTGCTCTACCATTGAGCTACACCCGCATCACTGGCTCCCTAACACGACCCGGCGGCAGTCTCAACTGCTCCGGGCCGGTCTTTCCCGTGTTGCGGACAGACCAGTTCCCGCCCCCGGGGCGCCCCTTAACGGGGGCTGGAATTCGTCCTATATTCTGAGTCCCGAAACCAACGAAAGGAGGTGATCCAGTGTCTTATCTCAAGCGCTGTCACCTCGCTGGGATCGCCCGCTAGGCTTTGACGAAAGGCCTGGCATCGGGGCGCTCTCAGCCCTGGACCAGCGAGCAAGAAATCGGGCGCGACGGGGCTTCCCCGCCGCGCCTTTTTCGTGGGTGGGCGCGGGGGCCGCTCAGGCCGGCGGCTCGCCCGCAAGCGTCTCGCGAATCTTCTGGGACAGCTCCGACTTCCGGTATGGCTTCTGGAGCAGCGCCACGCCGGGATCGAGATGTCCCTCGTGGATGATGGTGTCGTCGGTGTAGCCGGAGGTGTAGAGCACCCTCACCCCAGGGCGGCGGAGTCGGACGGCTTCGGCCAATTCCCGGCCGTTCATGCCGCCGGGCATGATGATGTCGGTGAACAGGAGATCGAATCTCGCGCCCTGGTCGACCAGCGTGAGCGCGGTCGCGCCGTCGGCGGCAACAAGCGTGCGATAGCCGAGGCTGCCGAGCTGGGCGATGACATAGCCCTGCACCAGCGGATCGTCCTCGACCACGAGAATCGTCTCGCGCCCGCGTGTCGCCGCCTGGGCCTGCACCGGCCCCATTCTGTTGGAAGCCTCCCCCTCCGATCGTGGCAGGAACAACCGCACCACAGTGCCACGGCCCTCCTCGCTCTCGATGGCGACGGTGCCGCCGGTCTGACGGGCAAAGCCGTAGACCATGCTGAGACCGAGCCCGGTGCCGCGACCGACGCCCTTGGTGGTGAAGAACGGCTCGAATACGCGGTCGCGGATCTCCGCTGGGATGCCGTGGCCGGCGTCGGTCACCGCGATCATCACGAAGGCACCGCGTGTGACATCGCCGTCATCGGCACTGCCGGTGCCGTCAAATTCCCGGTTCGCGGTCTCGAGCACGAGCTTGCCCCCGCCCGGCATCGCGTCGCGCGCATTGACGGCGAGATTGACGATCGCGGACGAGAGCTGCGACGGATCGGCCATCGCGGACCATGCGTCGTCGGCAAGCCGGGTCACGATCTCGATATGCTCGCCCAGGATCGGCTTCAACAGTTTCGCCGTCTCGACCACGAGGCCGTTGACGTCGATCTCGCGCGGCTCCAGCGGCTGCCGGCGCGCGAAGGTCAGGAGCTGCGAGGTGATCTCCGCGCCGCGCGAGGCCGCATCGTCGATGAGCTGCGCGATCGCGGCAAGCTCGGGCTTGTCCGCAAGCCCCTCGTGGATGATCTCGATGGTGCCGGTGATGACCGTGAGCACGTTGTTGAAATCATGCGCGACGCCGCCGGTGAGCTGGCCGATCGCGTCCATCTTCTGGGATTGGCGCAACCGCTCCTCGGTCTCGTGTTGCCCAGTGAGGTCGGTGGCCGAACCGCGATAGCCCATGAAACGGCCGTCGGCGGCGAAGATCGGCTGACCATTGACGCTGAAATGGCGCACGCGTCCGACGACATCGCGGCCGCGATACTCGAACTTCCGGAACGGCTCGTGACGGTCAAGCGTCGCCATGTGCTCGCGCCACTTCTGCGGCTCGGCATCGCGGTCGAAGGCGGCATCGCACCGGCGCTTGCCAATCAGGGCCTTGCGGTCCATGCCAAAGGCGCCGGCCCGGTCCGATATGTAGGTGAACACGTGATCCGGTCCGGTCTCCCAGAACCAGTCGGACGCGGTCTCGGCGTAGTCGCGGAAGCGCTGCTCGCTCGCGCGCGCGTCCTCTTCGGCACGCCGGCGGATCTTCAGATCGCGCTCGAGATTCGCGTTCGCATCGCGAAGCTCATCGTAGGCGCGTTCGAGCTTCGCACACATGGCGTTGAAGGCGTCGATCACCTTGTCCAGCTCGTCGGCATCGTAGGGTCGGCGCCGCTCCAGGTGCAAGGGCGGAGGCGGTCGTGCAACGCTGTACTTGCTGACGAACTCGGCGATGGCGACGAGGTGCCGCGTCACAAGAAGATGGACCATGTAGATGATAAACAAGGACACCAGGAACGTCTTTGCCGCCTGGCTTGCCAGAATGACCAGAGCCCGGTTCAGCAATTGCCGGTAGACGTCACTAAGCGTGGCCTCGACGTGGAGCTGGCCTATGGGACGCGACGCCCCCTGCGCGGTGTAGTTCAGCGGATAGTCCCGGGTCACGACCGAGCGAGTGCTTCGCTCCCCGACCGAGACACGGATGGGATTGGGGCGATCGGCGATCTCGTGGACCTCGGCAGCACGGATGTCGGGCAGCCGCAGGATACCGTCAAGCTGGAGCCTGAGCTGGTTCTGGTCGAGATTCCACAGGCTCTCGCCGAGGCTGTCCGTGTAGCTGCGTCCGATCTCGTCGAGCCGCGTCTCGATGACGCCGACCTCGCGATCGTAATCCAGGTAGAGTTGAAGCGCGGTCAGCGTGAGCGTTACGATCGAGGAGAACAGCAGCACGGCGGCAAGCAGGCGGGGCCCGACGCCGCTGCGCGACCAATGTAAGATCCGCGACAGCAGCGCTCCGATCATCGCTGGCGCAAATGCAGCGCCGATCCCCACATCCTGCTTCGCGGCCGCCGGGGGACCGGCGCGGCTGTTGCGCTTGGAGTCCTCGTCGCCTGCGTTGCCCATGCACCACGTCCCCGGACTGGCGGCACCCTGCTCCGGACGGCGGGTCGCAGCCGCGAGCAATTCGACAGTTGAAATTCTCTCATCACGCGACCTGCGTGGCGATCCTGCAGGCCCATGGGCGGCTTGGCGGGGTCTTGTCTTGCGCCCAGCAGCAGGATTCTCCCGCAAACTATCACTTCGCGCGCTAGAATGACATTGGCTAAAGTCCGCGGTCGCCTGCAAGACGCGTTAGCGGTGCGGCCGCCACGCGGGCGCCGCCCCGGTGGATCGCGGGCATCATGCAGGGCAAAGGAGACGCGTCATGTGGCGGATCATCGTCGCCTGCCTGTCGTTGCTCGCAGCCGCCCCATCGCAGGCGCAGCAGCTCATCCGGCTGGCGCGCATCGCCGACATCCCCGATCAATATGTCGGCGGCGAGATGCTGCGGGCCGTCTACGCCAAGCTGAATATCAAGCTGGCGTTCGAGGACGTCCCCGGCAAGCGTGCGCTGGCGCTGTCGAGCGCCGGCGAGGTCGACGGCGAGATCCAGCGGATCGGAACGCTCTCCAGCGACTACCCGACTCTGATTCAGGTGACGCCGGCGATCAACTACATCGAGCCGGCGGTCTTCACGACGAAACTCCGTTTCGACGTCGCCGGCTGGAATTCGATCAGGGAGTACAGCATCGGCATCGTCCGCGGCGTCGGCTCCTCAGAGGCCGGGACGCGCGGCATGGCCCGCGTCACCGCGACCACCAGCCTCGAGAACATGATCAGGATGCTCGACGCCGACCGTTTCGAGGTGATGGTCACCGACCTCTTCAGCGGGCTCGTCGCGGTGAGGAAACTCAATCTGCAGACCAGGATTGTCCCGCTCTCGCCACCGCTGGAGCGCATCCACATCTACCACTATTTGCACGAACGCCATCGCGATCTGGTGCCGAAGGTCGGCAAGGTGATCGCGCAGATGGAAGCGAGCGGCGAGCTGGCAATGCTGCGCGATGCGCTGGTCAAACAGGTCCTGAGCGCGCCGTGACGGCGCCGGGTCAGCTCGCGCGGAGCCGCTCACGCAGGGCAACGGCGGCGATCAGTACGCCGACGCACCAGGCCATGACCGCCCGATGAGGCTCGTCGCCGAGCAGTACGGTGATGATGCTCGTCAGCAGGCACGGCGCGATTGCCTTCCCCGTCCGGCTCATCAGCGCAAGCAGGAACGGCATCGCCGCGATCAATATTTGCAGGACGTCCATGTGAAGACGGTGTCGCCGAGGGCGTCAGAAGCCACACACATTGAGCGCGCGCGGGCGTTTTCCGCGGCGGCTTTCGACGATCCGCTCGCCGCCGTTCTCGGCCGAGCTGCCGTAGTAGCGGTGGTGGCCGGACTGGTCGTGCAAATCCGCGGCTTCCGACTTTCCTGCCCGACGCGCGTCGCAGATGATCTTGATGGTCGACATGGCCGCCTCCGAAGTGTTCTTGGTGGCCATCAGTCGCCTCGGCTTTGGACAGCGTTCACCTCCGAGGGCGGCAATCGGGTTTCAGGACGGTTTCGTCGCAACTTGAGCGACGCAATATGTTAGTCTCCGGGATTGTCGGTATCGGCAGCGCTCATACATCCTTCCGACTGCGAGCTTGAAAAACAAACGAGGTGACGATGCTTTACGCCATCCTGGCCTACCACGTGGAAGACGAGATTTTGTCCTGGACGCCGGAGCAGGACGCCGCGGTCGTGGCCAAAGTGATCGAGGTTCAGGCGCCCTTGAGGGCAAGCGGACACCTTGGGCCGGCCGCCCGTCTGGATGAGACCCGAAAGGCGCACACCTTGCGCGGCCCCGGCGCGGGCATGGTGCTGGATGGCCCGTTTGCCGAGACCAAGGAGCAGCTTCTCGGCTTCCACCTCGTCGACTACGATACCGATGAGGAAGCGATCGCGGCGGCGCGAAAGCTGCGCGAGGTCAACCCGTCGGCGGTCTACGAAATCCGCCCGGTCAAGCTTTACGTGCCGGCCGACGGGTTCGGCGCGACAAAGGGGTGAGCCGCCGCCTCACGCGCCTGGCCCGGTCGGTGCGACATAGAAGCGCTGGATCAACAGCCCGCCAAAGGCGATGAACCACACGAAGGGCGCGACGTGCGGCGCGAAGGCCGCAACGATCGTGCCCGGAATGAACACCAGCAGCGGAAACATCGAGGCCATGATCTCGTGGCGCCAGCCGCCCAAAATCGTCCACCACAGCCACGCATTGAGGCCGGCGATCGCGGTCAGATGGAGGCCGTAGAGCACGGCCACCGCGCTGCTCATGCTGTAATTGGTGTAGAGGCCGTTGGTCACCGGCAGCAGCACGATCGACAGCAGGAAGAACAGGTTGAGGATCACCATGCCGCGGCTGCCCACGGGCTGGCGCGCGAGCCGGCGATGGTGGCTGATCCAGAACACGCCGGCAATGATGAAGCTGAGCGCGAGACCGGCGAGCTTGCCGGAATAGACATGGGCGAGATCGCTCCAGCTCGGGGCACTGGTGAACACCGCGGCCCTGGGCAGGTCGTAGGCGAGTAGCGTCATGGCGACACCGAAGATGGTGTTGCTGAGCGACTCCGGCCGCCGCATCTCGAACTGGTCGGGCTTGAGCTCGGTCATGCCGGTTGCGCGCTTCTCGGGCTGGAACTTCGGGCCGTCTTGTCCCTAGGTCTTAACATTGGTTCCGTCCAGCCGCATTGCGATTCGCGCCGGGATCGCCGACTCTCCCCCTTTCACCGGGGCGATTCGTGGCGACATATCTGGACACGCTCAATGCGGAGCAGCGCCGCGCCGTGGAGCATGGCGTCGCCGACGGCGCGACCGTGGGCGCCCCCCTGCTCGTCATCGCCGGGGCGGGCTCCGGCAAGACCAATACGCTCGCCCATCGCGTCGCGCACCTGATCGTCGCAGGCGCCGATCCACGACGCATCCTCCTGATGACGTTCTCCCGCCGCGCCGCGGCCGAGATGGCTGGCCGGGTCGAGCGCATCGCACGAAAGGTGCTGGGCGAGAACAATGCCGCGATCATGCGCGACGCCCTCACCTGGGCCGGCACGTTCCATGGCATCGGCGCGCGCCTCCTGCGCGAATATGCCGAGCGGATCGGCGTCGATCCAGCCTTCACGATCCACGACCGCGAGGATTCCGCCGACCTGATGAATCTGGTCCGGCACGAGCGCGGCCTGTCGAAGACCGAGAGCCGCTTTCCCGCCAAGGGCACGTGCCTGTCGATCTACTCGCGCTGCGTCAATGCCGAGATGGAGATCGAAAAAGTGCTCGGCCAGCACTATCCCTGGTGCGCCGGCTGGGCCGCCGAGTTGAAGGGCCTGTTCGCGGCCTATGTCGAGGCCAAGCAGACCCAGCACGTGCTGGATTACGACGACCTGCTGCTCTACTGGTCGCAGATGATGAGCGATGCGCTGATCGCCGAAGAGATCGGCGGCCGCTTCGATCACGTGCTGGTCGACGAATATCAAGACACCAACCGCCTGCAATCCTCGATCCTGCTGGCGCTGAAGCCGGATGGACGCGGGCTGACCGTGGTCGGCGACGACGCGCAGTCGATCTATTCGTTCCGCGCCGCCACCGTCCGCAACATCCTGGATTTTCCGCAAAGCTTCTCCCCCCACGCCGAGATGATCACGCTCGACCGCAACTACCGCTCGACCCAACCCGTGCTGGCGGCGGCCAACGGCGTCATCGGGCTAGCGCGCGAACGCTTCACCAAGAACCTGTGGACCGACCGCACCTCGTCGCAGAAGCCGCAGCTCGTCACCGTCCACGACGAGGCTGACCAGGCGCGCTACATCGTCGAGGAGGTGCTGGCCAACCGCGAGCAAGGCGCGCTGCTCAAGCACCAGGCGGTGCTGTTCCGGACGTCCTCGCATTCCGGCCCGCTCGAGATCGAGCTGACCCGCCGCAACATCCCCTTCGTCAAGTTCGGCGGACTGAAATTTCTCGATGCCGCGCACGTCAAGGACGTGCTGGCGCTGCTGCGCTTTGCCGAAAATCCGCGCGACCGCGTCGCCGGTTTCCGCATCCTGCACCTGTTACCCGGCGTCGGCCCCGCCACCGCGCAACGCGTGCTCGACCAGATGGCGGAGAGCACCGACCCGCTTGCCGCGCTCGGCCAGCTTGCGGTGCCGCCACGCACCGGCGCCGAGTGGACCGACTTCGTCCGCACGGTCGGAAATCTGCGTTACTCGGAATGGCCGACCGATCTCGAGCGCGTGCGGCTCTGGTATGAGCCGCATCTCGATCGCATCCACGAGGATTCCGAGACGCGACGCGCCGATCTCATGCAGCTCGAGCAGATCGCGAGCGGCTATGCCTCGCGCGAGAAATTCCTGACCGAGCTCACGCTCGACCCGCCGGATGCGACCAGCGACAAATCAGGTCTTCCGCTCCGCGACGAGGACTATCTGATCCTCTCCACCATCCATTCGGCCAAGGGCCAGGAATGGAAGTCGGTGTTCGTGCTCAACGTCGTCGACGGCTGCATGCCGTCGGATCTCGGCGCCGGCACCTCGGCCGAGCTCGAGGAGGAGCGCCGCCTGCTCTATGTCGCGATGACGCGCGCCAAAGACGATCTGCACCTCGTCGTGCCGCAGCGCTTCTTCACCCACGGCCAGCAAGCCAAGGGCGACCGCCACGTCTACGCCTCGCGCACCCGCTTCATCCCGGAATCCCTCGTCTATCTGTTCGAGCGCACCGCCTGGCCGAAGGCCGCCGCCGGTGCGGCCCGCACCGCGGCGCAAGGCCCGAAGATCGACATTGGGGCAAAGATGCGCGGGATGTGGCGGTAGCGCAGGCTTGTTTAGACGCGCTCTCCTTACGCGAACCGGTATCCACTTCGCTCGAATACACTTTAGGCGTTCAGCCGGTCGAACTGAACCTTGCCTGCCTTCATCACCATCGGAATGTGCTCGCCCTGGCCGAGCAGGCAGGCCACATCGCGCAGCGGGTTGCCGTCGACCACGAGCAGGTCCGCAATAGCGTCGGGCGCGATCCGGCCGAGCTTGCCCTCCATGCCGAGCACTTCGGCGCCGATCAATGTCGCGCTGGCGATGACGGAGCGCGCTCCGAGAATTTCGGCGCGAATGCGGAATTCGTCGCTCTGGAGGCGTTGGGAAGCTCCAAGCAGGTCGCTGCCAAATCCCATCTTCACCCCGGCGTCACGATAGATCGCGAGCGAACGCAGGCCGGCGTCGCGGACATCGGCGATCTTGGCCACGCTCTCCGGCGGCAGGCCGTATTGGGCGCCCTCGTTGGCCAACGCCTCGTAGGTGACGAGCGTCGGCACCACATAGGCGCCCTTTTCGGCCATCAGGCGCGCGGTCGGAGGATCGACCAGATTGCCATGCTCAATGGTGCGCACGCCGCAGCGAACCGCACGTTCGATGGCGGCGGCGGTGTAGGCGTGGGCGAGCACATAGGTCTGGCGCCCGCGCGCCTCCTCGACGATGGCGCGGATCTCGTCCTCGGAGTAGCCGAAGGCGCCGACCGGATCGGTCGGTGACGCGACGCCGCCGGAGGCCATGATCTTGATCTGGTCGGCGCCCATCTGGAGCTCCTCGCGTGCTGCCCTGCGCACGCCGTCAACGCCGTCGGCAACGCGCGCCAGCGCCCCGACCCGCACGCAGCAGGGACATGGGGCATCGCTCGCGAGGTAATCCGAGCGGGCCCGCATGTCGCCGTGGCCGCCGGTCTGGCTGAGCGCGCGGCCGGAGACGAACAGCCGTGGGCCGTCGGTCAGGCCGGTGTCGATCGCCTGCTTCAGCGCATGGCCGGCGCCGCCCGCGTCGCGGACGGTGGTAAAGCCACGCCGCAGCATGCCGCGCAGCAGCAGCGTCGAGCGCAGCGTCACCAGCACATTCGGCATGTGCACCTGCTGCGCCAGGTTGAGCTCAACGGCGATGGCGTGCACGTGCAGGTCGATCAGGCCGGGCATCAGCGTCTTGCCCTTGAGATCGATGGTGCGATCGGCGGTGGCCTGGATCGGCCGGTCCGAGACCTCCTTGATCAGGCTGTCTTCGACCAGCACATCATGGCCTGCCAGCAATTCCGCCTGGAGCGGATCGAGCAGCGCGGCGTTCTTGAAGAGGATGCTGGGCATCGCGGAATCCTGTCAGAGGTCGGCCGGCGCAAGCAGCGCCGGCAAGGTGAGCTGGGCGAAGGGAAGGCACGCGGCGACATCGTCCTCGGCGTACCAGCCCGCCTCGTGAAGCAGATTGAGCGAGCCGAGCGTACGGCCGCGCCAGCGCACGGGCATGTTGAGCACGCTCGCGCAGCCGAGCGAGGCGATCAGCTCGTGGTCGGAGAACACCTTGCGCAGATCATCCCGCGTTCGGCCGATATAGGCCTCGCCGCGATCGAGCACCGCCTCGGTCCACGGGCCCGGCGCGAGGCGCTTGCGTCCGCCGGTCGGGTACGGGCCGGGAAGATTGGAATAGACCCGCGCAGCTTCGCCGCTGTCGCCGTCGTAGGTCAGGATCGTGAACAGCTTGTGCCCGATCGCCGACTTCACGGCTTCGTCGAGTGCCGCGAACAGTGCATCCGGCTGATCCGCCCTGCCCTGCGCGGCCGCGACGGCGCAGAGCCTGGGATCGGCGGCAACTTTCGTCCGCGTCATGCAACTTCACCCGCCGCGATCTCTTCCAGCGAGCGGCCGCGCGTCGGCACGCCCATCAGCACGACGGTGACTGCCCCGAGCAGCAGCACAGTGGTGGTCACCCCGAATACGCCGGCGAAGCCGAAATTCGGATAGAGATAGCCGACCAGGATCGGCGAGACGATCGCGCCGATGCGACCGATTGCGGAGGCGAGCCCGGCACCCGTGGTCCTGACCGGCGTCGGGAATACTTCGGCGGTATAGGCATAGACGCCCGCATAGGTGCCGTTCATGAACAGGGACAGGAAGATTCCCGCCGCCATGATCTGCTGGTCGCTTTGCGCGAAGGCGAGCCCGAGCGCGCTGGCGCCGCCGAGCACCATGTAGGACGCGATCGTCGCCTGCCGGCCGATGCGCTCGTTGAAATACGCGGCGCTGAAATAACCGGGGATCTGCGCACAATAGATCGCGATCGAATAGGCGAAGCTCTTGGTAATGCTCATCCCGTTCTGGACCAGCAGGCCGGGGATCCAGACGAAGAAGGAATAATAGCTGAAGGTGATCGCCAGCCACATGATCCAGGTCATGATGGTGATGCGCGCCTGGCGGCCGGCGAGCAGCGCCGCGAAATTGGCGAGCAGCGTTCCGGTAGCTCCGGCCGGCGCCGTCGCTTCGACGACCGGCTGCGGCAGGACATGGCCCGCGCGCGCAAAGCCCGCCTCGATCCCGTCGAGGACGGCTTCGGCTTCCTTCTCCCGTCCCCGGCTTTCGAGCCAGCGCGGCGATTCCGGCAGCGCCCGGCGCCACCACAGCAGCATGACGACCGGCACCGCTGTGATCACCAGCACGATGCGCCAGCCGTTCTCGTAGGCGGGAACGATGAAGTAGCCGAGCAAGGCTGCGGCGACGAAGCCGAAGGAGAAGAAGCCCGCGAGTGCGCCGGTAAAGCTGCCGCGATAACGTCGCGCGACGAACTCCGCGAGATAGGGCGCGATGATCGCGCTCTCCGCGCCGGTCCCCATGCCGGCGACAATTCGGGCGGCAAAGAAGGACGGCCAGGTATCGACCATCGCGCTCACGATCGATGCCGCGCAGTAAAGCGCCAGCGCCGACATCATCACCGCGCGGCGCCCGATCAGGTCACCGAGCGTACCGGCGAACAACGCGCCGAACAGGAAGCCGATATAGGTGCTGCTGCCGAGCACGCCGATCTGGACGCTCGACAGATTCCACGCCGTGCGCAGCACCGGCAGGATGAAGGCCAGCACCGCCGCATCCATCGCGTCGAACATGTAGCCAAGCCCGCCCATCAGCAGGAGATGCTTGTGGAAGCGTGCGAACGGAAGGCGCTCGATGCGCGCCGATATCATCGACATGGAAGTCCCCTCAGTCTTGGCGGCCCGGCGCTCCGCGTGTCCCTTGGGAAACCATAGACAAAGTGACATTATCGTCATAATTTATAATCATGATCTAATATATCACCACGGTGAATGTCCGTGTCGTTCCGCGCGCTCGACCTCAACCTCCTTAAAGTCTTCGAGGCGCTGATGACCGAAGGCAGCGTCACCCGCGCGGCGAGCGCGCTGACGATGACGCAGCCCGCGGTCAGCAACGCGCTCGCACGCCTGCGCGACGCGCTCGGCGATCCCCTGTTCGTCAGGTCCGGCACCGGCATTCGTCCGACCCAGCGCGCCGTGGTGCTGTGGGAGCCGATCGGCGAGGCGCTGGAAAGCGTCCGTGGCGCGCTCGACGAGCAGGTGTTCGATCCGGCCCGCGCGCAGACCGAGTTCAGCCTGTCGATGTCGGACTACGTCGCCTCGCTGGTGATGCCGAACCTGCTCGGTCATCTCGGCAAGATCGCGCCCAAGGCGCGCATCCACACCGTGCCCAACACCATTTTGGAGATCGCCGATCAGCTCGAGGACAACAGGGTCGATTGCGTGCTGAGCGTCTATGTCAATGAGGCGCAACAGCCGGCCGCCATTCGCTCGCGCTCGCTGTGGACCGTCGACTACGCCTGCTTCATGCGGCGCGGCCATCCGCTCGCGGCGATGAAGCGGTTGAGCACGCGCAGCTTCCTCAACGCGGGGCACGTGGATGTGAGCCTCGCCGGCAAGACCTTGCCATCCTACGATCTGTTCCTCGCCTCGCGCGGGCTGTCGCGCAACCTGGTCGCGACCGTCAATCATTACAGCGCCGCCTACGAGGTCGTGCGCCAGTCCGACCTGATCGCCGTGCTGCCGAGCGATCTGCGCTCGCAATCCCGGCACGCCCCGTTCCTGCACGCCATGCCGCTGCCACTCAAGGCACCGCCGCGCATCGTCAGCCTGTTCTGGCACCAGCGCAACGACACCGTGCCGGCGCAGCGCTGGCTGCGCGAGACCCTGGTCGAGATGTTCGCCAGGTCCGATTGATCCCGCCGGTGCGGTGAAAAACTGGAAACCATGCCTTTCCCGGAGCAGCATTGTCGAAGCGGGCTCCGCGCCCTAGCTGCACATCAAACGACTTCCCACATGCGGGCGCCGCTCGCGTCCCCCTCAGAGACCTGATCGATGACCTCACCGCTTCAATTCGGACTGGATACCTTTGGCGACGTCACCAAGGACGGTACAGGCAAGACGCTCGCGCACGCGCAGGTGATCCGCAACGTCGTCGACGAAGCCGTGCTGGCCGACGAGCTCGGCCTCGACTTCATCGGCCTCGGCGAGCACCACCGCGCCGATTTCGCGATCTCCTCGCCCGAGACCGTGCTCGCCGCGATCGCGTCGCGCACGAGGCGCATCCATCTCGGCTCGGCCGTGACGGTGCTGAGCTCGGACGACCCCATTCGCGTGTTCCAGCGCTTTGCCACGCTCGATGCGCTCTCCAACGGCCGCGCCGAGGTCATCCTCGGCCGCGGCTCCTTCACCGAATCCTTTCCGCTGTTCGGCTTCGACCTGCGCGCGTACGAGGCGCTGTTCGAGGAGAAGCTCGACCTGTTCACGGCACTCTTGTCGCAGCAGCCGGTGACCTGGGAGGGCAAGCTGCGTCCGCCGCTGAAAGAGCAGCTGGTCTATCCGCCGGTCGAGAACGGCCGGCTCAAGACCTGGATCGGCGTCGGCGGCAGCCCGCAATCGGTGGTGCGCGCCGCACATTATGACCTGCCCCTGATGCTTGCGATCATCGGCGGCGATCCCGCGCGCTTTGCGCCTTACGTTGATCTCTATCACCGCGCCTTCAAGGAGTTCGGCCGCCCGGCACGGCCGATCGGAGTGCACTCCCCTGGCTACGTCGCCGAGACGGACCAACAGGCGCGCGAAGAGCTGTGGCCCGACTACAAGGCGATGCGCGACCGGATCGGCAAGGAGCGCGGCTGGCCGCCGATGGGCCGTGACGAGTTCGTCAATGAGGCCGAGCACGGCTCGCTCTATGTCGGCTCGCCGGAAACCGTCGCGCGCAAGATCGCCAAGACCGCAAAGGCGCTTGGCATTTCGCGCTTCCAGCTGAAGTATTCGGCGGGGCCTTTGCCGCACGAGAAGCTGATGAAGAGCATCGAGCTTTACGGGCGGAAAGTGGTGCCGATGGCCAGGGAGATGATGGGGGGAACTGCGCGCTGAGCCAGTCCGCCTACGCCCTTCGGGCTACGGCGTGACAGCCTTCGCTAGCTTCGCGTGACGGTGATTTGGTCTGGCTTGCCCAGCCGTAGCTCGCGAAGCGAGCGAAGGCTGGTGGGGGAGGCAGGACTCGAACCTGCGAAGCCATGAGGCGGCTGATTTACAGTCAGCTCCCTTTGCCACTCGGGACACTCCCCCGCTCGACGGCAGCACAATCGGGCCGGACCTTGCCGGCGACCGAAGACGGCCATGGAACGTGAAGGCCGCGACAGCCCGGATGGGGGCGCGACCGGGCGCGTTTATGGGCGATGCGGTGGGGCAAAGTCAACCGAGGCGAACAGCTAAAATCACCCCCGAAGCCACCCAAATTGCCATATTCGGGGACCCGTGACACAAGCGAGCCCATGAAGGATCGAAAATTCACCCCAAGGGGCCCCCGCGGCGGGGCTAAGCCCTTCAACAGGCCCGGAAAATCAGCCGGTCGACCAGCCTGGCGCGATCGTGATTCGCAGTCCGACGGACCGGTCATCCTCTATGGCTGGCACACCGTGACCATGGCGCTCGCCAACCCTCAGCGGCGGATCCGCAAGCTGACGCTGACCGAGAACGCTGCAAAGCGGCTTGCGGACGAAAACATCGCGACCCGCGTCACGCCCGAGATCGTCCGGCCCCAGGAGATCGACCGCCTGCTGTCGCCCGACGCCGTGCACCAGGGCCTGCTGGCCGAGGCCGACGCCCTGCCCTCGCCCGACATCGAGACCCTGGCGCAGGAAGGCATGGTGCTGGTGCTCGACCAGATCACCGATCCGCACAATGTCGGCGCCATCCTGCGCTCCGCAGCGGCTTTCGCGGTGAAGGCGATCGTCACCACGGCGCGCCACAGCCCCGAGGCAACCGGCGTGCTGGCCAAGGCCGCCTCCGGTGCTCTCGAGCTGGTGCCAATGGTGACCGTGCAGAACCTCGCCCGAGCGCTGACCGCGTTGAATGAACGCGGCTTCCAGACCGTTGGGCTGGACAGCGAAGGCAGCGAGGACCTCTCGAACGTCACGCTGCGCGAGCCGCTCGCGCTGGTGCTTGGTGCCGAAGGCAAGGGCCTGCGGCAACTGACCCGCGAGACATGCAGCGTCGTGGCGCGGCTCGACATGCCCGGCGAGATCAAGAGCCTCAACGTCTCCAACGCCGCCGTGCTCTCGCTCTATGTCGGCGCGAGCCGTCTCGGGCTGATGAAGCGGTAGGGCGGTTTCGAGCGAATTGGATACCGGTTCGCGTCAAGAAAACGCGTCAAACTGAGAATCCAAAAAACAAAACGCCCGTCCGCATCATGCGGACGGGCGTCGCGTCGGCTCAACCGATCAGAGATCAGTAATAGCGGCGCAGCACGCGATGGCCGCCGTAATAGTACGGCGCCGGCGCGCGGCGGTGGGCGTAGAGGTAGCGCTGACCATAGCCGTAGTGCGTACGCGGCAGATAGCCGTAGCGCGGGCCATAGCCGTAACGATACGGACGGTAGTACGGGCGGCGATAGGGATAGGCCGCCGGCGCTTCGACGGCGGCAGCGCGATAGCCATAACCGTAGCCGTAATTGGCGGGCGCAACGACCGCGTCCTCACGATAGGTCGGATACGGCGCGAAGGCGCCCGGGCCGGTGTAGGTCGGGCCCTGGTTGACGTAATAATACTGCGTGGTCGGCTCGGCGAGACGCTCATAGGCACCGTAGCCGTAGCCGTACCCGTAGCCGCCGCAACCGGTGTTGCAGCCGGAGTAAACCGGCACAACCGGTGCGCACGCGCTGAAGCCGCAAGCCGCGGCGGGCGCGGTGGCGACGAACATCACGGCACCCGCCGCAACCAGTCCCGAAATCATCTGACGCATTACTCTCTCCTGTTGATTTTCGTATTTTGGATTTTTCTTGAATTCTTGACGTGTCTTAAGTTGGCGGCCTTCGGGGCGCCTGTGCATGCGGCCGCGACCGAGGACGCCGCGGACGGTCGTTGATCTCAGGCGCAAAGATCACCGGCGGCGGATTGACGGGCACGTCCATCTGCGGTGGCAGCGGCGCCGATTGCACACCCCAGCTCTGGTAATAGCTCTCGGCAGGCTTCGGCAATTTGCGGTTGGCGGGCGGCTCGACCTCGAGCCGGCCGTAGCCGGGCCGCAGGCCCATGGTCGGATAATAATGGCCGACGTCCTCGGGCTGCCGCTCGGCGATGTAGCGCCCGCCATAGATGGTCGGCTGCACCTGGACGTTCTTGCCGAGACCCCAGACACCCTCGACCACGCTGTAGGACGCGTCGATGTTGTTGATGATGATGGGCACGCCCGGGCGGCCGGGCACGACGATATCGAAGCCGCCGCCGGCAAACGCCGTCGCGGGCAATCCGATCAGAAAGGCGGCGAGCGCGAGAGCGCGCATGACGGGACCCCGGTTATCCGGCGACAACCTATCCGATCGCGACGCAGAGAGAGTTAAGGCCCGCTCACCAACTTCAGGTAAGCCTAACGCGTAAGGATCGCATCGTGCTCGAATGCCGCGAAGCGAGCTAGCGAAGCGTTAACGCTGTGCGGAAGCCGCGATGCACGGCTTCGCGCGGACCAGCCTGGATTGCGTGGCACAAACCGCACATCCCCCGCGCGATCACATCGAAGTGACGCCGCCCGAATGAAATCACGGAACGACTTGTCGACGATCGCACTTAGCGTCGCACTTAACGATGCTCTCAACCACATGGAGTAAATACCATGACGAGCCTCAAGTTAATCGGCGCCGCCGTGATCGCGGTATCCGCACTCGCGAGCCCTGCAATGGGTCAGGCCTCCATCAGCAACCCGGCCGCCTGCGAATCCATGTTCCCCAGCGCCAATTGCCTCAATGCGGGCGCCGGCAGCCCTTACGCCACCAGCCGTCAACAGCGACAATATAGGCGGACAGCCTATCGCGACCCGGACCGCTACAACAACGTGACCAGGCAGGATAACGGTTTCTGGCCCGCAGCGACTGCGGGCGCGGTTGCAGGTGCCGCCGTCGGCACCGCGGCAGCCGTTGCCTCAGCGCCGTTCCGCAGCTGGGACAATTCCTACGCCTATGACACTTCCGGTGGGTATGCCGGCGGCCGCGGCGAAATGGGCTGGTACGGCAATTGGGATACCTATGCGGCCCGCAACGGCATCGTTTGCCGGCCCGGGACCTGGTACAAGGGAGCGGACGGCCTCCAGCACATCTGCCAGTAAGGCCTTCTTCCATCGGGTTGAAGGGGGTTTCAGGCGGCCCTGCGGGCCGCCTGTTTCATGTCGGCGAAACCCAACCGTCTGGTTCTGGCACTTTCTAACCAAGTCTGATATTGCGGCGCGCACGGGCAGACAGCCCCGGCACATGCCGGCCCTGCCCGCTTCCAAGCGTGGCCGGCTTAGCTCAGCGGTAGAGCAGCGGTTTTGTAAACCGAAGGTCGGGGGTTCAATCCCCTCAGCCGGCACCAAATAATTCATATGGTTCAATATGATATAGCAGTCACCAGTTTGACACGTCGGAAGTTTTGCCCGAAAAAGCCACCGGGAAGCCACGGAAAAAGTTAAACGCCTGCACCCTTCGGAGCGAGCTTCGGCAGCGGATTGCAGTCTCGGCCTGCGCATCATTGGCCGCCTGCTGAGTCACACTCAGGCTGCCACCACCGCGCGCTATTCGCATGTCGCGACCGATCCCGCGAAGCGCGCTGCAGACTTCATCGCTGGACAGATCCCCGACGGATGATTGGCAGAAGGTAAACAGCCTGCCACGTTTGGAGCGAGTTCTACACGCTCGTTCTGGTGGGGCACGGCGGCATTCCGAGTGGCCCTTCCTATAAGATCATCGAAAGCCCGATTAGTTCAACGGGACTACTCTCACTCAACAGGCCAATCGGCCGTGCTGCGGTTTCACATCTGCGAAAGTAGAAACCAGTCGCGAGCTGTGGAATTGGGGGCGGATGGCTGAGTCGTTCGGCAACAGTTTTACTGTCGTTGAGGTAGCCTCGGACGATACGAAAACTGAGATCTGGATTGCGCTGGCTAAGCCGAGCTAGGCGCTGACCTTGGTACTCGCGGCCGTGCCTGAAGGCTGGACGGCGGAAGCGTTGACGGCTGAGCAACAGCGGATGTTCCAAGAAATCGAACTTGATCCTGGTGATGTGTAAAGGTTGACCAAGCCTAAGTAGGCTTGCGCCGTTCGCCTTCGGCTTTATTCACCCCCCTCAGAAGCTCTTCGATATAGGGGGCGATGTCGCCAATTGCCGCCTAAAACTCGGCTTCGGAAATGCCCTGCCCCTTGGCAGCCTCGATGAGACGCCGCGTGAGTTCTGCTACATCCTGCGACGCGCCCGCAGTCTGGTGCTGCCCCACAGCGTGCTGTTCTCCACCCAGAAATCGATTAACTCGCGGGCCTTGTCTGACATGTGACGTTCCCTGCCGATATAGGGTTAGCGCCGTGGGGCAAATAGAGCAAGTAGAACGCCCACTCTACTGCAGCGGCGCGGGCTTGTTACTGACGGGCGCCAAGTAGCACGACCTCGTCATCCGAGGCCCGCTCTGCCCAAACGGTGGGCGCGCGGTCTATGCGCAGCGTACCCCGAGCGCCTGACGCGCTACCGATCAAGAATGGAAGACAGGGCCACCAAGGCATTCGAGCGAAAGCACGGGATCAAGCGGCCGCGCAAAAGCAGAAAGATTTCCATCGGGCGTCGCCATCTGCGGAGAGAAACGACACGCGCCGAGATCCGAGATCTAGTTTGGAGTAAGACAATGATCCGTGCGGCCGGCGATCTTGGCATTTCCGAGTTTACCCTGCGAAAGATATGTAAGCGCTGGCTGGTCCTGGTCCCGCCCGCGGGCACTTCAACCACAAAGATCTCAAGAAGCGGCCGCGTAAGCCGGCGCTGCCGCCGATCAGCGCGAGCGAGCCAGCAGACGTTGCCACCTGATTTTGGAAGCTACTTGCAGCCGCCGTAGTACTGCGAGGGGACAAATGTGCCGTTCATGATCGAGTGGCGGCTATGTACCGATCGACCGTCTGTATGACTGATCGTCGTGGTCTGAATTGCGCCTGTGGCCAGTTTTTCTTGAAATGTGATGGCCTGGTTACCGTTGAAAACGTCTAGGTCAGAAACGCCGGCGTTGCCGATCAGCACAGCTTTCTTGGTTAGTGTGTCCAAGACAAACTCGAGCCTAAAGCTCTCTTGCTTTATTCCAGATGGCGATGCCATCGCCTCGTATCTACATACCCAGCGCAGGCTATCAGCACGCGCATTCAGGAGCCCGGCGCCGAAGGTGATCGCAATCGTCAGCGCAGCCAGCATACAATTGAGAGTCTTCATTCCCCTGCCCCAGTTTTGCAGCGCTAGTAGACAGTGGCGCAATTCATACACGGCTATCCCTGCGCGACCTCCCTCAGACATTTGCCTGCATAAGCTCGCAAGCACCATCTGCTGTGGCTCATCCAATAGTCGAACTCGACTGTCGAATGACTTCGTGGTTGCATCCCCAAACTAATAACACTATTTGGGGGACCAGGGATGAAACAGCTTATTTTGACGGCGGCGTTCTTGCTGACCGCTACCGCGGCCGACGCGCAATATTTAACTGGTACCGGCTCTAACCCGAGCACGCACACATCGTCTGGCTACACCCGCAGCAACGGAACTTACGTGGCGCCTTACGTCGCTACAAATCCCAACGGCACGCAGCGTGATAACTTCGGGACCAGCGGCAACTACAATACGTCCACGGGTCAGAGCGGTCATCGGACGCCTCGATATTGAGTGCGACCGGCGGGCGGATCGCTCGATAAATGTTGCTTCGTCGCGAACCAACTAAGCGGGGCACGCGCCCTCCGCAATGAGCCGACAAGCCTTGTTGGGCTTCGTGGCAGCCAATCCCCTTCGGCCTTGCGTACGCGTCGAGGTTGCGAGACAATGCTCGTCGATTGGGGGAGTGATGGGCAAATCGCGCTCAAGTGTCTTAATTTCGCTTGTACTTCTTACGTTATCTACTCACGGCCACTCTGCCGAAGTCAAAGTCGGCGTGGGTAAATCTGGGCAAGCGACGATCTGGATCACTGGAGAAATTGTTCCAGGCGACGCCGACAAGTTTTTGCAGTCAGTTCGCCAAGCCAACGATTCCGGGAAGTTTGTCGCGAACGTGAGGCTGGATTCTCCAGGCGGCAACTTGCTCGAAGGTGTAAAGATCGCCGACGCTATCAGGTTTGGCAAAACGTCTACCAACGTTGGCAAAACAGCGGTTTGCGCCTCTGCGTGTTTTCTGATGTTCGCTGCCGGTTCGACCAAGAACGCCGGCTACGGCGCACAAGTCGGCGTCCACGGAGCTTCAGGAGAAAATGGCGAAGAAACTGCCGCGTCAGGTGCTGCAACAGTATCCATGGCGAAAATCGGAAAGGAGCTCGGCGTCCCAGCCGCCATCATTGGTCGGATGGTCGTTACGTCTTCGCAGGATATGGTCTGGCTGAGCCCTCAGGAGCTTCAATCAATGGGCGTCACCATGATGGGCCGTCCATCTCAGGTCACTCCGCCCGTCGCCAATCTGCAGCAAACTCCGCCAAATGCACCTTTGTCGTTGTCCCCATCAGGCAGTGGCGTCACCGCTTCGCGGACCTCCAAGCCTGATACTGCCCCTACTTGGGCGGAAATGGTAAACAAGGCGATGGACCGATCGGCGAGTCAGAATAACGGAAAGCCGCTCCTTCATCGCTCCTGCCAGCCTGAACTAAAGGTGTGCAACATCGGTTTGAGCTACGTCGATAATCAAGGCAAAGTCGCCTTCTTGAAAACGGTCGAGGACATGAACGGCAAGGTCATCGTGCGTGAAGCATGCACCTTGAATGAGTTCAAGGATGTCCGAATCTGCGTCGACTGGGACACCGGTATCTCTCATCGTGACATGAAAGACAGCAGCGGGACTTGGTCCAAGGTCGCGGATCAATAAGTCTTCGTGCCTGTCGGGTCACGGCTAAAGCTAAGCTTGAAGAGACATTCCTGCAAAGCATACCCCTAGGAAAATCCCAGGTCATTCGTTACCGCGGAGCTTCCGAAACTGGATGACCCGACGCCAGCCTGCCGGGCGCGGCTCCGTCCGGGACGGCCGGGGGGATCGTCGTCAAAAGGCGTCCACTCGACGTCTTCCATCCCGTAGGCGATGTACCACCAGCGCTCGGTGAGCGAGGCGCCAGCCCATGGGAATTCCTCTGGCTCGGATTCCTCGTCCTGCGGATCGCCAGCGTCGAGGGGTACCGACTTGGCAGGGCTGTCCCATACCACCCCGCCGTTGGGGAGCTCAACGTATTCGCACTCAGGCGCATTCGTGCATTCGTCATCACGAACGCTAGGTCGTCTTCGTCATCGGCGACGAATAACCCGACCAGGTCGCGGGTCTCGATTGTGCGAACGAGGTAAGCCGGCACGCGCTGGGGTATTCCATGAGGGAGCTACCATGCCCGCTAACTCCCAATGTGCCAATGCCCTGTGACCGCTTGCGTTCGCGCTAAAGTTGCGTCAAGCTCATTGTAGGACTGGGAGGACGAGCGTGGCACCGGACTGGCACGAATACGCAAGGGGCATCGAGAAGCAGCTTGAGCAACTGAGGAAAGATCTCGAGCCCCTTGAGTCGGGAAGGATGACGCTAGGTGAGCGCGAGGGAAGCGGCGCCTGGGTAGACGTCACCCAGGAGGCAATTGATCGCAATAAGCAGGTGATTGCGACGTACGAAGCAATTCTGAAAGACGTCCGAGAGAATCGGATCAAAGGCTAACCTCCGGACGGTCCACCTCTCTGCCCATGCTGATTTGCTGAGAGCCATCCCCTTCCGGGGGCCCCTTAGGGCGCCGAGCAAATCTCGCCGGGCCGGACCAGCGTACTGCGTCGTTGACTCAGCCACAGAGGTGCCCCCACCATCCGGGTAGGCCCCATGACCCACTCGCAGCCCATGTCCATTCGATTCGGCGTTCTACTTCTCGGCGCTGTGCCCGTCGGCACCGGACTGAAGGGCGCGGTGCGCGGTTTTGCGGACGTTCAGGGGACGGACGTTGCGGTCGTCGCCAAGAAGTTGCCCGACGAAGAAATCCTCGGCGAGATATACTGCTCTCTTTTGTGCCGCGCGGTCGGCCTACCGGCGCCCGAACCCCTGCTCCTGAAGGATCAGGCAACAGGCGCTTGGATGTTTGGATCTGTCGATCTTCCGCACCCGAATTGCTCGCAATTCTTGAACTTCGACGCCGGGAGCCCTCAGTCGCAATCGATGCTCGGCGAATTGCTCAGAAATTGGCCGGCACTCCCAAAGGTCGCGGCTTTTGACGAGTGGATCAACAACCGGGATCGAAACCTTCAAAATATCCTCTGGCAGGACGAGAACACGTTTGCCTTGATTGATCACGGTAAGGCGCTCAACCTCGACCCGCACTACGCCGATCGCAACGTCATGATCGAATGCTGGCTGGCCTTTGTGGCTAACAGCGACCAAGTGGCACAGCAGCGGCTGAAGCGCGATGCACTGAGGTTTGCGGATTTGTTCGACGACGTCCAGGCCCGTGATTGCGCCGCGGAGCTCGTCGGCGTCGCCGGACCTGACCTACCCCAGGCATTCGCCGCTTTTGTGTGCGATCGTTTGGTGAACATCGTTAACCACATCGGAATAAGGTTCCCCAACACGCAGCTTAGGATGCAGCTATGAGCATCAAACTCGATGTCCAAACAGCGCCTTCATACCGGGCCAGCTGGGCGCCAGTGTTTTTCGAACCCATCACCGGCTCGGGTGAGCGCATTACCGTGGCCATTGTCGTCTCTGATGCGGCGGGCGGGGAAGTGAAGCGCACGGTGCGCGAGGACGTACTTAAGGCCCTGTATGGGTCGAGGCGGGCGCACTTGTCCCAGATGATCGATTTCGTGCTCGATGCGCTGCGGTCGCAAATAGGCAACGCAAATCCCACCATTCCGCTGACTGGTTTCTCGCTCGGCTCTTGGAAAGAGGCGTCCTCGCGCGCCGAACGATATGGCGTATTGCGCCAAGCCGTCTATCGATCGTGCTCGATGGCGAGTCTCGACGAGCTCGATGCGCAAGAGGACGAAACTACCGCGCAAGAAGGAACCAAGCAGTGGCAGGCGCAAGTGCGGCAAAGCGTCATCGAACGCCGTCCGGAACTCGCGAACAGCTTCAATTGCGATGTGCAGCTCATCTCAAACGGCATGCCGCCGCGGATCGGTTTCCTTTACGAAAGCCGAGGTGCCAATTTTGCCACTTTGCGGCCGAATGGACTCTCAGCATCGGTTGGCACTGTGCGGGGCAAGCTCTACGAGCTAGTGATGGTGAAGCGTGAAGGCTTCGTGAGCCGGGGTGCAGTGATCTTGGGCGCTCCTCGCGAAGACGACATCACGTATCCTGAGAAGGCATTGCAAGCGACAATGCGAGCGATCGCCGAGTTGAAACACGAAGCAGCCAAAGACGATCTCGAGCTGATCCCGGCACACAGCGTACCAGAAGCAGCGGATCAGGTTCTGGCGCTGGCTGCATAGCGCCATAGTCGAGCTCTGATCGGCACCACGGTGCTCGGGGCACCCTCGACCAGCCCCATCAGATGCGCCCGCCCATAAATTCAGCGCTTCGCGCTTTTCCTTGAAGTAGATGTTCGTGTCATAGGTGCGCACCAGCCAAGGGGGCAGGTGGTTCAGCACCGCCTCGGCGACGTGAGGGCGACTCCCGAGATGCCGAACCCCGTCCTCAGCTCCGTGTGGCGCCGTTTCGCTTGCCGTCCAACTCGGAGTGCCCGCCGGGGCAACAGGGATAGGCAACCGCCTGCCATCACGCCGTGGTCCCTTCAGGTTCCCCTACCCCCACACGGGTCCTGACAGCGTCTGCAGCCCCCTCGATTGCAGCGATATCTTGCTCGAGTTGGGCGGTCGATGACCGGCAGTCGAAGCCCTCCCTGGCCTTTAGGTCGACCGCCAAGCGCCGGCGGTGCATCCGTAGATCCTCGAGCGACTGGCGATCCTTCAGTCGGGCATAGCCATCGACAATCAACTCAATCGCACTCGACATAACGCTACCCCACAATGAAATTCGCATTTGCAATGCGGATAGGCTAGCGGGAAGCGGGACTGGAGTAAATCGACAGCGCGACATCAGCCGAGGTTGAGAGCCGGCGGCAGCTGGACGCGGTGCGTCACCGCACCTTTGACCATCTTTCCCCGCTCATTGCCGCGTGGCTAGCCGGGTTGCTCGCCGCAACCCCTTTTCAGGACAGGAACCAAGGTCGCGCCGCTCCGTTGAAGCTCACTTTCGAGGACGGCGCCAATGCCAAAGAACGATGAGCTCCGCTTTGGGGCACCCGGAGAGAACGCGGTTCATATTTGCGTCGACATGCAGAGGATGTTCGCGGAAAGCACGGCATGGAAGATGCCGTGGCTGCCGCGGGTTTTGCCGAATGTCGTTTCGGTCGCGGCGGCCCACCCCGAGCGAACCGTCTTCACCCGGTTCATCCCGGCGCAGAAGCCGGGCCAGGGTGCCGGCATGTGGCGACGCTATTATGAGCGCTGGGGATCGATGACCATCGACGAGCTTGGTCCCGAAATGATCGGACTGGTTCGGGATCTCGCGCGGTTCGTACCGCCCGCACGCATCTTCGACAAACACGTTTACTCGCCCTGGACAGGAAGCGATCTTCACGAGCAGCTGCGCGCGGCTCATGTCGATACGATCATCATTACCGGCGGCGAGACGGATGTCTGCGTGCTGGCGACGGTGCTCGGCGCCGTCGACTGGGGATACCGCGTCATTCTTGTCACTGACGCACTTTGCAGTTCGGCTGACGAAACGCATGATTCCATGATGAACATCTACATGAACCGCTTCGGGCAGCAGGTGGAATGCGTAACGACCGAAACGCTTCTCGGCAGCTGGCCGGGCAGCTCCAGGGCAAGGCTTGTGTCATGAGTAAATCCTTCTCGTGCAGATTCTCCTGCCGAAGGAGCGCGGTGACGGAGAGCCGGTTTCGCAAAGCTGGTTCGAGGAATTCCTGGAAGAACTGACCGGAAAATTCGGCGGCGCGACCAGCTTTGTCCGGGCGCCCGGCCAGGGTCCTATGGCGCAGCGGCCACGAGGCCGAGCGGGACAATATCGCGGTCATCGAAGTCATGGTGGCAAAACTCGCACCCGAGTTCTGGCGCATCCTGCGCGAGCGGCTGGAACGTGAGCTTTCGCACGCTGTAAGATTGGGAACGCTCTCCATTACCGGCTGTTTGCAGAGCAGAAACACAGGAGGACGCCATGGGCTTTTTTTACCAAGGACTTAAAGACGCTGAACGACCTCTTCGTGCATACGCTGCAGGATATCTATTACGCCGAGCAGCAGATCGCGAAGAACCTTCCGGACATGATCGAGAAAGCGAGCGATCTCGGCCTCAAGAACGGGTTCCAGACGCATCTCTCCGAAACCAAGGGCCAGATCACCCGGCTTGAGAAAGTGTTCGAGATGCACGGCGTCGAGGCTAAGGGCGTCGATTGCCCTGCGATTGACGGAATCCTCAAGGAAGCGAGCGAAGTCGCGGGCGATATTGACGAAAAGCAGGTGCTGGACGCGGCACTGATCGCGGCGGCCCAGGCCGTCGAGCACTACGAAATCACGAGGTACGGCACCCTCATCGCATGGGCCAAGATGCTTGCACGCCGTTGGCCTTATTCCTTGGTACGTGGCTGGCCGGTGGTGGTGTGGTCTTCCACCTTCCCTTCGCTTTTGAGCTTTGCGGCTCTGTCCTCGTTCTTCTTTGCTGACTCTTCCTTATCGCCTGGAGTAGCGCATTGCGAACCGGCCTTGAGGTCGCCCCTCACTTGGGCCTCGTCGGCTGAGTTCTGCTGAGATTTATCCTGCTGGAGCTTGTCCTCGCATTGCTCGGCCGATGCGGAAGCGGCGACGCAAGAGAAGGTCATTGCGAAAGCGATTGCGATCGATCGATGCATAGAGGTGTCCCTTGATATTGGCTAATTTACGCCGGAGCGAACGTGTGCGGCGCGGCGTTCATTGGACTTAACAACCTTCGCAAGGCCGCGCTTTCCCCCACCTCTTCTGCCTTAAGCGAAAGCGGCACAGGGAAGGACGATTGCAATAGCGAAGGCGAGACAGACGACTTTCATGCTGCGGTTCCTTTAGCGACCAAGCGGCTTACGGTACATTTCGTTCCTATCGCTGACGCGCGTCCCGGGAGACGATGTCGCTGACGCACGTGGCTAGGAACCCGGGCTGCCACGGAGGCTTAATCTGCGCGCACCGCCTTGTTCCGCAACATTTATCAGCCTGGACTGGAGTTCGCATGCTTGCTTGTATTCGATGCTGGCTCTTATGGCTGATGCCCTCCAGGTCATCGACATGCGGCCGCGACAGATCGCGGCGGGCACCGGCACCGCCGACGAGATATCACTACAGAAAAATCGTGGCCGGCAATGTCGAGCGTTTCGGCAGGTAAATCGGTCGGCCCGGCGTGAGATTAAGAGGCCCATAGGAACGCGGCGCAGGAACGGTCGTTTTAGGTTTTATGAAGCGGTTTTACTTCGATCTAGTCGGCTCGTTCACGGCCTGCGACAGGGTGGGACATCAATGCGCGTCCCGCCGCGAGGCGAAGGAGCACGCCAAGTTCATCGCTCATCGCACTGGCGCTGAAAAGCCACCCTTCGCGCAGCCTGGCAACTACATCAGGGTCCGGGACGAAAACGGTGCAGAGATTTTCGAGATTCCGATACAAGTCGGGCTTGGCTATTCTATGCGGCAGGTATCTTAGGCGGCGAGCTGCGATTTTTTTATGCCAGTCCTTCCGGCTCCGCGTTTTGTTATGCGCTTCCGTGCTCGCCGTGGACGACCTCGAGTTCGCCGAGCAATCGAACAATGAGCTATTCTCGGGCGACGGCGACTTCCGCTCCCTGGTCCAGGCCGTCCAGCGCCGACGGCGTCCGAGTCACCGTGATTTCCACCATCGCGAGCCAGCCGCTGATGATCGCCGACGGTGATGCGCCGCCAGGCCGACGTCTTCACCGACCTCGTCGAGCTGCAATCCAAGCTCGGCCGCGACCCCTCCGAACGCCCGGCCCCGCGTGACCGCAGCGAGCGTGGCGAGGGACGCCATCATATGCCGAAGTTCCTACAAGAGCCGAAGGGGAATGACCCTCAAGAGTGAAACCTTTTCGTACAGGCTCGTGGGGCGCCTTGGCCCACGTCTTGCTGCATCGCGCCAAAGACAGGCACTACGATGGCGCTTGTTTCAGATCTAGACGAGCAATGCAGCCCTTGGCGTGGGCGGCTTAGCCGGTAGTTACTCACCAACTTAGACTTGATTGAGATCATTTCTCCTGCCATTGCCCTAGGTCGGAAACCCTCTGGTTATGGTGTAAGCCGACTTTGAGCCCCCTTAGCGGACTCAAGCGGTCTATTGTTCCACACCCGGGACGTCAGCGAGTGACCCAAGCGGACCTACCCGCCCGTACCGCCTCATTCCGTTGTAGCGAGTCGGGGACTTCGGTCTCGGGGTGTACCCACTTATAGTTTGATCGCTGCCTGACGAAACACCCTAAGATTGTGTTGGATGCAGTCGAGGAGGACTTCCGATGCGCAGGCAGCCTGTTCCGCTTACTCCGGGTGACCTAGTCAATCGTCAAATTGGCACCGACGACAACCTGATAGGCAACCCTGACGCACCGACCCTATTCGGTGATGCTGGTGGTAGCATGTTTGACTTTTCGAAGGGAGGGAACGACACCTTCGATGAAGTCGGACTTTCCAATTACACATTTTATGGCGACGTGGTTGGCAGCATTTTCGATTTTGCGCAGGGCGGCGATGACACATTCAACGGACTCCCAACGGGAGGTGTCACTGCCTACGGGGACGCTGGCGTGGACATGTCGGGCCACAGTAAGGGGGGCAACGACACCTTCTTGAGTGGAACTGGCAGACAGCAAATCAATACGTTCTTCGGCGATGCCGGCGGCGCCATGTCGGGTCACGCTCGGGGCGGCGACGACACCTTCATAACTCAGACGGTACAGGGCGGCACCCACACCTTTTACGGCGATGCGGGCGGCGACATGTCTGGCCACAGCAAGGGTGGCAATGACAGCTTCCAAGGCTCCAGACAGGCTACAAACACCTTTTTTGGTGACGCCGGGAGCAACATGACCGGTCACGCCCAAGGCGGCGATGACACATTCACAGCCAGAACGGACTCAGGCAACTCATTCTACGGAGATGCCGGCGGTGACATGACCGGCCACAGCAAAGGTGGCAACGACACCTTCAACGGGGCCTTGTTCGCAACGCAGGTGTTCTACGGTGATGCCGGAGGCAACATTTCCGGCCATGCTGAGGGAGGTGACGACAGTTTCACGGGATCCGGTGGGGCGGTAACGTCAAAGACCTTCTATGGCGATGCCGGCGGCGACATTTCCAGTTTTGCCAAGGGCGGCAACGATACTTTCGTAAACGAGGGCGGCTCCACAGTGTCTTTTTACGGGGACGCCGGCGCCACAATGTCCGGCCATGCGCAAGGCGGCGACGACGTTGCAGCGCTGCAGGGGAGCAAGAACTTCGCCGTCGGCGATGCTGTTACGATGTTCGACGCTGCCAGCGGAGGTAATGACAGTCTTAGTGGCGGCGACAGGTCGTTGACGGACGTTGTGAACCAGCTCTATGGCGACGCACAGGTCATGGGCGGGGCGACCCAAGGAGGCGATGATCTTATCTTCGGGGGCCACGCCGTTGACAGCGGCCGGGTCGACAACTTCTTATGGGGCGATGCGGCGCAAATTTCAGGTCGCGCCAAGGCCGGCAGCGATGTCCTATACGCGGGGACGGCTGGGCAAGGTGGCACAGTCAGCAATGAGATGTGGGGAGATGGTGAACTGAGCGGCAATGCTCATGGAGGTGCCGATACGTTTGTATTCAAGGACAATGGTCTAATGACCGTTGGTGCCAACAATCTCATCCGGGATTTCAGCCAATGCCAGGATGACAAGATAGCTTTCATTGATGTTGCGGGCGTGCAGTCGTTCGATGACCTTGTCATCACTCAAAGCGGAACTAGCACGATTATCATGGCGGGAGCTGATCAAGTTACGCTTGCAAACTTCACGCACTTGATGACGGCGAATGACTTTTTGTTTGTTTGAGAGCGTTCCTTCGTCGGCGATCTAGTCACCGATCCTCAAATCCAAGGCAATCGCTCCAATGAATTCGGTCCTCAACCGCGACTGCTCCTGCTCATAAGCGAACGCATCATGAAGATAGCCCGCTGGATCATATCCGGCGGGCTGTTCGCGATGCGACTACTTCCCCTTCATCTTCGGGTCATTGATGTCGCGCCCGGGTTGGTCGATCCAGGGCTGCTCGAATCGCCTTGACCGCTAGCGGCCGCCGGAGAATTGCCGCCGCCGCCCGATCCAGCACCCCCAGCCCGCGCCGCCGCCGGCTCCGCCTGATCCAGCAGTCGCACTCCTGCCCGCCAGCTTCTGCTACCGACCCAACCCGGAGATCTCTTGCACCGGCGGCAAGTAGCCGTTTTGGGTGTCCGGTAAGGCCGCCGCCTCACCGGACGGATTAAGCCTCGACCGCTTTAGTTGAATGTTTGCAGCCTCAATTTGAGCGATCCGTCGGCTTGGCGTTCGAAGACGTGCGTCGCTAAACCACTGAAGGGAGACGGCTTGCCCTCCTTGTCCTTACCCGTAGCGCTCCACTTGGCTGTGCCGAACACAATTTTGTCGTCTCCGCCGGCGTCGATCATCTCCAACTTATGACCCGTCACACCGTTGGTAAAGAGTCCGGCAAAGAACTTCTCGATCTCAGCCGGACCCGACGCGACCTGATGTGTTGGCGGCATCAATTTTGCCGTTGCGACATAGGAGGCGCCGATGGCTTTCTCGTCCTGCTTGTTGAATGCGGCATCCCAAGCGGCGTAAGCCTTCTCCACGTCCTCTTTGGCGTCCGCGGCCAACGAAACTCCCGGCGCGCCGAGCAGACAAATGATTAGTGCTGATGTTTGAGCCAACTTCATAGGATACTCCTCTATTGCATAATGCCTTTCCCGATTTCTCAGATAATCAATCCGATCGTCTGCCGCGGCTGCGCTCCCGCCAGCATGCCGACACCGTCGCCGGTCGCGCTGCAGCCGGCCATTCGTTCATTAGGAAGGAGGCGCAGGCGGCGCTAACTTCAACTGCGCCATTCACCTCGGGAGTCCACATCGCGCGCCATGACACCGCTAATGCAGCCGGTCACACATGCGCCGAACTTCAACCACCATGACCAGTTCTGCGAAGGCACATTCATCATGATTGGTTGGTAGGACTCCACCCAATAGTTCGCGGAACAGCAATTCCGGGCAATTACGGTCAACGGCGCTGACAAATGGGAGACGCGGCACACCATTGCCCAGGTCGGAAATCCCTGCGTTGGTCACAGTGTAATTCGGCCTTGGCCCTTAGCTATCATCTGTCTCAATCGCCGTATTGTCGGCTTTGGGCTTTGAGCTGACCAAGGTCGGACACCAGCTAGACAGCCGCTTGTGACCCAAAGCCGACGTAGGTCAGGAACGCGCTGAAGTCGACTTCTGACCCGAAGCGCTCATCATCCTTCCGGCACGCCAGCGAGGCGCCAGCCTTCACACAAGCGCTGCACCCCGGCAAGGTAAATTGGATTGTCGCTTTGTTGAGCTGCGAGCAAGCGACGAATGGTGAAACCTGAGTTGAGCGCAAGTCCCGTTCTCGCAGCAGTTCGCGCCTCATCGAGCGCGCCGGTCAAGGCCAAGGCAGCGGCGAGCGATATATGAGCGAGATGAAAGTTACGGTTCGCCTCGGTGCTTCGTCGCAGCCAACTAACGCCTTCGACGTCTGAACCAAGCAGCAGCTTGGCCACGCCCGCAAAACACGCCCACTGGTAGGCGAAAACGTCGCGAGGAGAGAGCCGTAAAGCTTCGAGTATATGGCCTTCGGTCTCGGCAGCGCGACCTATGTAGGATTTTGCGAAACCAAGGGCAGCATGAGCGTGGACCAAATTCGGAGCCAGCGCCAACGCAAGTTCGAACTCACGGATGCCTTGGGCGGCCCGGTTCGTAAAGGTCTGGACCCAACCCCGAGCCATGTGGGCTGAGGCACTGTTCGGCCTAATCGACAATACCTTGTTCACCATCGCCTCGGCCGCCGCAAGCCGCGCGGGCCCATCATCCGTCGTAAAGCTACCCCCAACTACCGTATCAACATTTGCCAGACCAATCATTGCTTCGACGTTGCCGGGATCGAACTCCAGCGAGCGTTCGAAGAAGCCCCGCGCTTGCGTCACGCATTCAAGGCTAATCCCCTTCATCAACCAGGCCCGGCCCTGGAAACACAAGTCCATCGCATCGGGATGCAGCGTACGCTCGGCTCGTCGCGCCTCAGCCTCAATGAGCTGGGCACCTAATGTACCGGCGAGCCTCGATACGATTTCGTCCTGCATATCGAACAGGTCGCCGACAGGCTTCTCGAAGCGCTCGGCCCAAAGATGCTGGCCGCTCTTAGCATCGATCAACTGCACGTTCATCCGGAGTCGCTTGCCGCTGCGTTGCACTGAACCTTCGAGCACGTAGCGAACGTTTAATTCGTGGCCGACCTGCCGTACATCGACTGCTCTACCCTTGTATGAGACGGCGCTGTTCCGTGCGATTACAAATGAACCAGCGATGCGCGACAAGTCCGTGGTCAAGCTCTCGGTTACACCATCCACGAAATAGTCCTGCTCGCGATCACCGCTCAGGTTCGCGAAGGGTAGCACGACGATGGACAGGCGCGGCGGCGCGTCGTCGGTTCGCTCGACTGGGCCCACCGTCTGACTTGCGGGCCTCCGGTCTTCCTGCACTGCACCAACGAAGCGGAAACCTTTGCGCGGCAATGTTTTGATCAACTGCTGTTTCTCGCCCGTGTCGCCGATTGCGCTCCGGGCGGCATTGAGGCGAGTCGTCAGCGCAGCATCCGAGACGATGCGACCCTTCCAAACGGCGTTGATGAGGTCGTCCTTGCTGACGACGCGCTCTCTGTTTCGGATCAGGTATTCGAGCAGATCGAACACTTGGGGTGCGACAACAACCACGTCTGTTGCGCGCTGCAGTTCGCGCCTGTCGGTATCAAATGCGTAATCCTCAAAAAGAAACCGCAAGCTGCATTCCCTCTCCGGGGCCACCCTCGGAAACCATAACAATAAGCTGCCAGTGAGGAAAATGTAAGCGAGCTGTTAGTGCGCCACTAGCGACCAACGCCTTCGTCCTTAGATCCGCGGCCGGACTGGCGTTCCTTATTCCTCTCCTCCCGCTTGTGGCCCTTAGAGGTCGACCCAGCATGTCCGCTAGATGTCCGCTCCTTGGGGGTGAAGCAGACTTGATATCCTCAGGCCGAGTTCTTCCGGGTGTGACCCATAGCGCACTGGTCGCGCCCTTTGCGCAGCGAAGGCGCCAATCGAGATTGCGGAAATCGTTGGCTGACCGCTTTCGCCGCTCGCGGAATCATACGGGATGGCAGACGACCTATCCTTGCGCCGGACCAAAAGAAAAGCCCGGCATCGCTGCAGGGCTTGAGGTCATGAAAAAATTTACGTGATGAAGGCTAGTAGCAATAATTTTTCCCGTTATTCCAATCTCCTTTGATGAAGATGCGTTCGCGGATGACGAACGACAAGAAGGCCGCAATCAGGGTTGAACCTGCACGAATGGCTTGGGCCAACTCGCAATAATTGCGCAAAGATTCATTCCCCGAAAATGGACCAATTGAAAATGCCTAGCGAAGAAAGCGGTAGCGAGGGGTTCAAAACGACCAGAACCGCTGCGCATCGGTACGGCGGCTTCTGGGCAGCCTATTGACCAACCTATTGGGCTCGGCCCAAGACCACGCGCAAGCCCCAGCGACTGGCTCAAGGCTCGGCTAGCCCCTATCCTGTCGCCATGATCAACACCGCCCTCACCCGCCGCCGCGCCGACAATCCGCATGAGGAGACCTGGCATATCTACTTTACCGACGTCCGCATCGGCGCGATCGGCGTGCGCACCGGCGTGCATGTGCACGCCGATCAATGGGGTTGGTCGGTCGGCTTCTATCCCGGCATGGAGCCAAGCACATGGCGGAGTGGCATAGCCGCCACCTTCGAAGCCGCGCGCGAGGCTTTCGAGACCGCTTGGTCGGATCTACAGCCGAACATCACCCACAATGCCTTCGCCGAATGGCGCCAAGACCGCGACTGGCGCGCCGCGATGGCGGCCAAGCGGGCGCGGAGCGAGAAGCTCGACAGCGAGATCCGGAGCACGCGTATGCGCTGCATCTGCGGGACCACATTCGACAGCTGGAGACCGGCGGAGAGCTACCAGCACCGCGCACATATCACCGCCGCGCAGGCGGCCAATGGGACACGCCTATGAAGCACACCGAAGAACGACCCTATGCAGATCCGGAGGCGGCCGCTCGCAAGCTCGTCGAGCTCGCAGCCAGCGTCGAGGCCGTACAGGACGGCCGAATCTATATCGAGAGGATCAACGCGCCCTTCTTGTTCAAGCTGGAGGGCAGTGGCAGCGAGTTCGGCGCCGGGCTCAAACACGCGATCGAGCGCGGTTGGTTGTGGAAGCACGAAAGCGGCACGTATGTGAAGCTGATGCCGTCCGGGGAAGATCTGCTGACTCGCAAATAGGAACCGTCCTTACTGCTTCGTCCTACTTCTGTCGAAAATGAATGCGGCTTGAAACACCCGCTCAACTTCTGTCCTCACTTCCACGGAAACGTCCTGCCGTATGGTGGCAAAGTCCTTTGCCAAGTTCGCAAGCGACCTAGCGGCTTCGACCTCGGCCTCTTGCTGAGTGTCGAATTCCAGACCTTCCTCGTCCGGGTACAAACCAGTGTCGTCCCGGATGTCGAAGTAGTACCGGGTCATAAGCCGCCCTCATTCGAGGGAGAGCATAGAAGAAATGTTCGCGTGTTCCTATTCTGGCGGCTGCAGTCCGGGTGATCTCAACCACTCGCTCAAGTGCGAGCCGGTCTCGGCCTGTCTGGCCTTGCGGAGGAGAGCTTCTCGCTCGAAGCCGGCAGGGAGCTTTTTGGCTAGCTCTCTTAAGCGTGCGGCTTCTTGGGCAAGACGTTCTTCGAGGGACACAGTTTGTTTAAAACGACGGCGTCGCTGCATGACACACCTCGATCTTACGGGTCCTAACCGTTGGGTTTGAGTTGTTGCAGCCTAACGCGCGGGCAGTTCCGTGGTCTGTGCCCTAGTGAACACAAGTTCCACGCGATAACGCGGGAACCTCGGGTCACAATTGAATGTTACTTATCGCGGGCAGCCGGAGGGGAACGCCATGGAAATGGACCTTGCCGAGCGCTTCTTTTTGGGTCTCGCATTCATAGGTGCAAGCTGCCTCTGTGTCGTTTTCTCCGTCTGGATGCTTACTTGAAGTTCTGGCCCGCCAGCGTGAACCGGCCGCCGGACTTGCTTTTCCGCACCCAACGACCAGCAGTAGCCCGCGCTCTCGACGAGCCACCTCACGCCCTGCCGCCTGCCGGATAAGCACGGGTGAACTCTCCTTGGCGCTTGATGCGGTTGTAGCGAAAAGTGCAGCCGTGCGCCCGGGCAAAGACCTCCGCCTCTGCGATCGCGATGGCACGCGTGCCGCCAAACGCACGCTCGATGTAACGGTCCCGAATTATCAATTTCTGGTTCGACCCGACGTCATCCAAAACCGTCGCTAGCTTAAGCAGGAAGTCTTCGCGCGTCTCCATAGGGACAAACATGCAACGGCGAACGCCTGAATGCCAGCAAGGAGCTATGAAAGGCGAAACCTCGCCGCACAAATAGCCCGTCCTCAGTCTTTGGGCGGGAATGGATGGACGACGGCTTTTGCGTCCGTCGCCTGTGCGATCAGGACTGCAATTCCGTCCAGCGTTTGTCGGTCGTTGATTCCGAGCGACAGGCGCCGATACCGGGCGATCTTGTCGTCGTACTGAACGCACTTCTCACACACGGCTTCCGCTTGGCATAGAGGGCGGGAGCATGAAGCACTCTCAGTCACCAATGGGCGCCTCGGACGGGGCGGTGATCTCCGGACCATAAACCAGAACTCGGGTTCCCGACAGAAGGAACACAGCCCGCCAACGGAGGCGGCCTCAATGCCTGCGCCGTTCGACCGCGAATGTGAATTTGAGCTGGAGCACCGGACCGCTCTCGTCCCGGACTTCAATCGACAGCTTTTGGCTATCGCCCCCTAAGGCGCGGACGGCATCTCTGGCCATATCGGCAAGCGAGCGCGCCGCCTCTTCCTGCACCTTCTCTATGGTTGAGAACTCTAGACCTTCCTCATCCGGGAAAATCTCGTCACCCTCTCTGATGTCAAAATAATACCGTCTCATCAGACCATGAACGACGCCAACCTCAAATTGTTTCTTTCGTAAAACAGGCCACGCCCAAATCAAACTAGGCGACTGATGCCGAAAGCAGGCCGGCCACCTACCTCAGCTCGTTCCTCGCGAGAGAAGCCAGTCTGTCCAGTTGGCCAGCCAAACCCACATAAGTTCGGGCGATGTTTTTCAGGACGTCGGCGCGATCTTTGGAAATGCCGCTCGCGCCAGAAAGTCTCTTGTAGAGGTCAGCATGTTCTCGGCACTCAGCAATGTTGATCACTGGCTCTGCCTTCTGTTGCCCGCGTGGAACGTGGGAGCGCCTCCCGCCCTGGCTTGCCTTCTACCATGTTAAGCCCCTTAATCAGCTTCGGACACTGGGTTAAATACGGTTAGTGCCGGCTTGAGTTTTGAAAAGGGACCACAACGGCGGGCGATATTTGAGTCGTCGCTGGCTCGTTGCCTGAGCTGGCGGAGCGTAGCAGCGTCGGCCGAGGCGTAACTCAGTGGATGCGCCTGCGGCCCATCGCACGCGACGGAGGGCAATCCGCCCTCACCTCACCGGACCCGCCTCTTCAAATCAACTGCTCACCAAGTCTGACGTCCGTACCAATCATCGACCTCTTTCTTCGTCTGGTCTTTCTGATAGCCGTATCGCTCCTGAATTTTGCCTTCGAGTTGATCTCGCTTCCCGTCGATCACGTCGAGATCGTCATCAGTGAGCTTTCCCCACTGCTCTTTGATCTTGCCTTTGACCTGCTTCCAGTTTCCCTCGACCTGGTTCCAATCCATGACGCTACCTCCTGCTGATCGGTTTAATCGGTGCAGCATCAACGAATACTAGTGAAGGCCGTTCCTGCGCATCACTAGGAACGAATGCCGAGCGCTTCTGTTTTTTAGGTTCCAGCTAGGGAGGATAACGTGAGAACATTGGCCACCATCACTGCTCTGCTCTTTGCTTCCGCGGCGTTCGCCCAGACTCCTGCTCACACGGCGTCCGAAGCAGCCGCGCCAATCGCCGCTGCGGGAGACTGGAGCGCAGCAAAAATGAAGGGCGTCAACGTTTACAATGAAGCCAACGACAAAGTCGGCGACGTTTATGACATCATCATCGACTCTCAGGGCCGGGTAAGGGGTCTTGTCATCGAGGCAGGCGGCTTTTTGGGAATGGGCACGCATTATGTGCTGGTCGCGATGAACAGCCTAAAATTCGCTAATAAGGCTGGGAAAACGACCGAAGGAATGACGTCCGAGACTGCGCGCGAATGGTTTCCCGACCGAGCCGTTATCAACGTCACGAAAGACCAACTCAAGTCGATGCCAGAGTTCAAGTATTAAGTAACTCTGTCGAAAGGCCTATGGCGACAGTCGCCAGCTCGGCAGTGTGGCTGCTCGCTGCCTAGCGCTACTCCATGATGTTTGCCCGCATCGGGTTCATTCCTTGAACCTTTGCATCGTCGTTCTACACCAATGAGCATCCGAGATTTTTGTCCCTCCACCTCGGGGCTGGTCTGAGCATTGCCGCCGGGACAGCGTATTTTTAGCCGGCGGCGCATTGCCTGGGGAGAAACCGTCGGCGACCTTCAAACGCGCCACCGCCGCCCGAATACCTCGCATTACGAGAAGGGCTTGAAGCATGATGATTTTCCACTTCGGCACAAATCAAATTCCTATGCGCAAAGGCGCAGGGGGCCTGGTAGTGAAGCTGCGTCTCAGCGATGGCGGCCGCGCTCTCCCCGTCCATCGGTGTGAGCTTTGCATGAAGCCAATGAGGCACGTAGGCGATCAAGCCGAAAGCCGGCTGTTCAAGTGCGACGACTGCGCTCTTGTCAGAACGGAGGCATGTCTTGCATGACACTACTTCGGTGGCTGCAAGTCCGGCGATTTCAGCCATTCGTCAATATGGGCGGTGATATCGGCTGCGCGGGCCTTCCTCAAAAGGTCCTCCCGTTCCGTCCCCAGGGGCAACTGCTCTACCCCTTCCCGTGCTTGTCTAGCTTCTTCGATGAGCCGTTCGCCTAACGCTCTATCCTGTTTGAACCGGTCGCGTTTCATTTGAACATCCTCCCGCACACCAACTCTTTCGGGATTTCAACTGTTCAATCCGGGAACATTACATCTGGCGCTCTCTTCTAGCGGAACATCCTCGTTGCGCGTGCCGCCGCAAGCCGGTGCGTGAGGCGGTCCTGGCGTCTCCGTCCTATCCAGCCCTCAAGGCGGTTGGGCCGCTCACGCTCGCAGAGTAGACGCACCGAGGAACAGACTGTCGGTGGAAGGCTTGTGTCTGCGGTGACTGCTTCCCTAACGAGGCAAGAGCCTGTCCGGAGGCCCCAGCATGCCCCGGATGCCAACACGATTTTGGGAGTTTTGCTGGGGGCTGCTCTCCTCTACGTCATTTTTGCCCATTAGCGCGCCCAGGAGCAGATGACCGGACCCGATCAAGCAGCACGGAGGCATCACACGTGGGGACGAAGCAGGAGGAAAGAGGCCGCCAACTGAGGCGCCCCTTACTCGTCTATCTCGCGGAGCTTCTGTTCTAGCCGGTCCATCTCGTCGCGTAAGCTCTTGGCCCGTTCCACGTCCCAGCCAGTCCGCCGCAGCTTTTGGCGGCAGTCCAAAAGCTTCATCGCTAGTTCTACGCGCTCGTTTTGATGGGGCACGACAGACATTCCGACGGTCTCCCCTATTGGACCATCGAAAGTCAGATTCGTTCAAACTAGGCCACCGCTACTTTCAAACTAGCCCACCGAGGCGTCCTTACCGCATGCCCATGAACAGCGCCGCGACAAACAGTGCGGCGCCAAAGGCTGCAATGCCAAGGCAGATGCGTGCGTGAACTGAATACCGATTGAGATGGGGCTGTTCGATCATGGCCCTCACCTCGGCGGCTGCAACCCGGTGACTTGGCCCAATCGTCCAGATGGTTCGCAATGTCGGCTTGACGAGCCTTCCTGATAAGGGCGTCTCGCTCGGGACCAAGTGGAAACACCTGACATGCTGAGAACCTCTTTCGCCCATTCGGCCAATCGATCTTGAAGCGGAAGGTGTTGTTTGAAACGACGCCGCTGGGACATGCCATGCTCCTTTCCCGTTCGAGGAAGGCGGGAGCGCAAGTGGCGTTATCGTCACAGATAAAAGCCAAGTTCCGTTCTGTGATGAGTGGATAATCGTAGGGAGCGGATTTGATTTTCCTTGTCGAATGTTAAGTTTCCAAATTAGCGACCGACAACAGCACCTAATTGGAGTTGATTTCAGCGGTTAGCGTGAGGGTGAGCAAAGTCCGACCTTCATTTGGGAAAGGGCCGTCCGTGACCTTCATCTCCCATGGTATCCCCTTCCACATGTCGGTGGGATGCTCGGAGGTCAGGACAGTACCCGCGTACTTCACTGCTTCAAGTTTCGCTGCTTCGGTATCGGCCACTTCAACGCCGACGTCATCGATCAGCATTTTTCCGTTCAAAATATGGAAGTAATAGCGCGGCATAGGCGGTCCTCCGTTTGGGTGGGGAGCGCAGCGCGTTTCTCAGTCAGGGGGCGCCTTGATCGGTCCCGGTGATAGAGGACAAGAGCAGATACCGGACGGCGTTCCTAATTAGGCCACCGTTTGTTGGCCGCGGGGTTCTGACCGAGCTAGGAACATCGTGGTTTTTGCCAAGTTTTCCCAACGCCCTCGGGCTCGCCGAGGGTTAACCTCTAGGCCCCGGCTCATCCCCCATTTGAGCTGGGGCCCTTTTCTTCCGGGACAAGGGACTCAAGGGGAACGACAAGAGCAGGCGAATATTTGAGTCGTCGCTGGCTTGCTGCCAGAGCTGGCGGAGCGGCCCCGGCCTAACCCCCTTGCCCCCCGGAGCCGGGGCCCTCTCTCCGCCCCAGTAAGCGAATGACCTTCGCGAGTTCATCCGAAAGCTCCGTGAGAAGATGAATTGAAGCGGATTGGCGCCGGGCTCAGATACGCGATCGAGCCGCTGGTTATCGAAGCATGAAAGCGGGACGCCGCCCGGGGAGCAAATAGAAAGGTGCTGGGCGGGGTAGCCCGCCAACTGAGGCGGCCTTGCTTCGCAAAGGGCAACCGCAACGGTTGTCTTGCGCTTTTAAGTTTCTCCGTTCGGCAAAACAGTATCGATTGTGTGCTTGAGCTTATCCAGCGTGCACGGTTTGACTAAGACGGGCGTTCCTTCAAATCCGTGCGGCACGCCGCTGCTGCCGTATCCGCTCAAGAAAAAGAACGGCAGCCCTCGTCTCCTTATTGCTTCGGCAACGGGCCCCACGTTCGTACCATGCAAATTGATGTCGAGGATCGCGAGATCGTATCCTTCAATCTCAGCAATAGATCGCGCATCATCTATATTCCCCACTTCAGCGATGACCCTGTGTCCGAGTTCCTCGACCATCTCGACAAGCATCATTCGAATAAGCGCCTCATCTTCCACAAGGAGTATTGACGCCTGCGTCATGTCTCGCCTCAAGCCTTGCCTAAATCGGCCGCCGAGCGCTCGTTAAGGAGCTGAGAGACCGCCGTTGTAAGCTGCGCGAGGGCAAACGGTTTCTGAAGAATTATGCTGTTGGGAACGCCTTGCGCCGGCCAGTCGTGGGCCGCTGCGCCCGATATGTAGATCACGGGCAAATTGGGATCGGTCTCGCGCGCAGCCCGCGCGACCTCCCAGCCGGCGAGGCTTCCTAACAGATTGATGTCAGTCACTAGAGCGCAGTATGCAACGAGCCGACTCTTGAGCAGAGTTACCGCCTCCTCGCCGCTCTTGGCGCTGGTGGACTCGAAGCCCCCCTCCCTCAATGCATCCTCGACAATGCCTTGGATCGCATCGTCGTCTTCTACCAGAAGAACCGTCGGCAGCACTTCCGTCATAGTTCTCCCCCGAGCACGTGCAAACTGGAGGTTACAAAGTGCACACAAGCCAAAGGTTCCCGGGAAAGTCTGGCACTCTTGAAATCCGGGGTCTAGCTCCTGTCGGAGGATTTTTTGGCCTTGACCTTTTCGCGGATGAAGCTGACCCGCAACTCTTCGCCGTTTACTCGTTCGAGCTGACAGCGACGATAGGCAAGTCCAGTGGACGAAAGCAGAAGAAAGAACTCGTTCAGGGTCAGCCCCTCAATCGAGGTCTCAACTTGAAGTGTCGCTCCGACATTTGAGACCTCCTTAAGCGTGCACGCGCGACGCCACGTGCCATCGATGGCCATCATTTGCGCTGGCAACGGATGCTCGAAGGTGACCCTTCGGTCTTCTTGCTCTTTTTCTGCGGGCATCGGGTAAACAGAAGTGATCCCGCCGTTATATTCCCGATCAACTAAAAGGTAGTAACCGCGGTCGGGAAAAGTTGGCAAATTTTGAAATACGAACAGCGCCCGTGAAGTTGCAAGCAGGCCAGTGCCGCCTTACTTCACCTCCATTGTCTGCTCGTTCCTCGCGAGAGACGCCAGTCTATCCAGTTGGCCAGCCAAACCGACATAGGTTCGGGCGATGTTTCTCAGTGCGGTGGCGCGGTCCTTGGAGATCCCGCTCGCGGAAGAAAGTCTCTTGTAGTGGTCAGAAAGTCTCTTGTAGTGATCCGCATGTTCGCGGCACTCAGCAATGTTGTGGTCGAGGCGGCCGGCCGGCACGATCGAGGGCGAGGAACGCATACGTTACTCCGATATGACAACGGTGTGAGACGGCCCCACTAATCCCGGCGGAAAATCTGGCCCTGCTGGGCCGCGAGCGCGAGCTCAGTCCATTCGCGCGCAAGCTTCAACCAGCCTTCTCGATCGACCTGGTCGAGGCTCCGAGCCGCCTCCTCGCGACAGGCCGTCGCCTCCGTGAAAAATTGCTGAGCGGAGGCGGCCATCTTATCGTAGTGCGACAACTTCCCGGATCGCTTGGTCTTCATCGATGCCTCGGCGCATAACCATGCAACACAGACGGTTCGAAAACCCGTGGAATTGCCACTTGTTCCCGCACCAATAAGTACGGCCGGCGCCTAAGGTCGGACAAAAGCCAGTGCCCATTTTTGGAAGAATGGCCCCAATAGGGACGACGAGCGCGGGCAATTATTTGAGTCGTCGCTGGCTCGCCGGCACCTGCAGCCGGGCCGTCTCTCCGCCATTATCGTACACCCGGCTCGGCGGCCTCGAGCACGAGAAGCCCGCCACAGTTGCCTGGCGGCCTTCTCGCAACGACGATCTCCCAACCGCACCGGCGGTTCGCGCCAATTCGGCAATGACGAACTAAGGCCCCGCGGAGTGACGCTCCGCGGGGCCTTACACGCCTTGACCGATCAGTCGATGATTTTCACGACCCGGCGCGTGCGCGGTTCGACGATGACACGGCGGTCGTTCACGACCGCGTAGCGATACTCGGTGTAGTTCGGCACCGGGCGCAAGACCACGGTCGGGGGCAAGGGCTCGCCGACGACGACGCGCTCGTGGATCACGACGGAGTCGTCGCGCGGGATTCCGCCGAGCACGGCATTCGGAATTTCGAGGCCGGCGCCAACGGCCGCACCGACGGTGCCGCCGACCATCGCGCCGACCGGGCCACCGATTTCGCCACCCGCACGCACGCCGTCCCTAGCGCCCTGTTCGGTCGTCGACTGGGCAAAGGCTGTACTCGACGCCGCCAGCAGCGACACAGCAGCCAATGAAATCGCAAGACGGGTTTTCATGTCCACTCTCTCCAGTGGTTGTTGATGCGCCGTCAACCGCTGGGCCAGAGCATTGTTCCGGTTCCTCCGATGAAAGGCGCGTCTGGAGAATGTTACTGCGTAACAGTTCAAGCCGCGGCGGCGCAGCGTTGCTGTCAGGCATACGTTGCTAAGACGGGTAGCTCTTGATTGGAAAGCCGCAGTATCATGGGCCGGTTGCAAGAAGTTGCGACGAAGAAGGCTATCGCATTATTGCAATCTTTTGCTCGACGGATTCGAAATCCGCGTTTTCTTGAACGACGCGTAGCAAATCGAATACCACTGCGGCAAATCCGAAGAAGGGTGGGTTCGGGTAATTCCTCCCGGCAACTCGTTGTCCGCTCGCGTTACTCTGACGCGGGCTATGTTGAGATCAGGATTGAGCGAACGTCCAGATCAGGGCGCACGTGAAGAGCCGCCTAGCTCTTCTTTGCCTTTTTCTTTTTGGTAGCTTTCTTCTCAAGCCGCACGCCCTTGAATTTCTTTGCGGCCTTCTTGCCCTTCGCGGGCTTCTTGACGCCCATGAATTCGCCGGACGCCTTGTCGCGCTTAGTGAAGGCGGAAGCTCCACCCAATGTCGTCTTCGTCTGCAAACGCTTCTTGACCGCACCTTTGCGAGCGTTGTCGCCGGTGGGCTTCTTGACCGCCATGTTTCCTCCCTGAGGCAACTTAGACTTGCGAATCCTGCCTTGCAGTGCCTTTTCTAACTTCAGGAACGAATCGGTCCGCGTCAAATTGAATCCGGGTTCCGTTGGGTGAGTTGCTTATGCGTCAGTTCCGATGGCTTTTGTCGATCGCCCCGAACAGCGATGAGACTGTCTACTTGGTTGCAGACAACTCCGGCCGCAATGGCAGCGCTAGGTGCAAGCAGACCTGGAGAGCGCGGTGGAGACCGTCATCCAGGATCTGCTGGCCGGAGAATATCGCAAGCCGATCCGGGTAGTCGCCTTCAACACAGCCGAATGCTGGTCGCAAGATGTTTCCGAGGACATCGCCCGAGAGATCCAGCGTCGTTGCAATCTGCACCTGAGCGACGTGCCGTCGTACCTGCAGGAGTTGGTGGATCGCAAGACCTGCAGCAATTCAGCCTGCGCCTCGTGTAGCGTTGGCCTTCCAGCGAAAAAAGCCGGAAGCGCTAGGCGTCAAGGCACCCTCCCGGCTTCATCAAGCCGGCCTTGGCAGCCTCGATCGACCGCGTGCCCTCCGGCGAACGCCCATTCAGTCTGACAGTATCGTCGGAGGAATCGGCGAGCAGTTCGGTAGGCGACGGCTTGCCGAATTCGATCCGCAGGGTCCGGCACAACCCTGATACCAAAAGGCGCGAGGGGCCGTTCGGCGACGATGAGGGATAGACAATCCCTCCACATCGATGACCGCGACTGCCTATTGAGAGAGCTAAAGCGATTAGTCCTTTGATATAGCTCAATGGGGTTGCCGGCGAGCTAGGTTCAAGGCTCTGCCATGAACAAGCCCTCCCAATCCGATAAGCCCGAGCCCAAGCCAACGCGCTTGGAGGACGCTCGCCGGATCATTGAGGAGTACGCTAACGACCTGCGCGAGATAATAAGAAAACTCCGTGAGAAGATGAATTAAAGCCGCCCGCCTTGGCCCACGGTCCGGAGCACAGTGCTTGCTCTTTCCGGCCAGTCGAACGCTAGAACCGCGCTCGTCGCGTTAGCAGCGTGTCCCCACTTGGCCCCAAGCGGTCTTCATGAAGCGTCGGGCTTCTGCGCCGCTGTTGGCGAATAAGCCAACAGCGCGAATGAAGAGGCCGCCAACTGAGGCGGCCTCTTCATTGCCTTCTAACAATCCTGGAATTGAAGATGGCCGTTACTTCGAGAACAGGCCCCATTCCATTGCGGACCTCGACAGCAAAGCGCTGATCCAGAGACCCTGCGATGACTGCTTCACGAGCTGCATCCACGAGTGCGTCAAGCAACCCCACTTAGGAACGCTCTGTCAGTGATCGGCTTGTGTTTGCGGTGACTGTTTCCTTGAGAGACAAGAGCCTGTCCGGAGGCCCCAGCATCATTAAGCCCCCGGCCCGATGCTGGGGCCCAAGCAGCGTGACCAGGCAGCGCTCAACTTTTGATTCTTCAAGTCATGTGCAGGCGCAGCCTGCTGCCTTTTTTACGATTGAGGGCGGGCGGAGCGTCGCCCTTGTTCAGGTTCTCGGCCACAACCTCTGCCGTTGAATGAGAGAGTCCAGTTAAAGGCGTCCCGTCCGGCGTGACTGCAGGCTGATCTATTGAAGTGTCCAGCACTGTGAATCGGCCGTTCTTGGGATGCTCGTACCGAACGACAAAGCGGTCTGCCATGAGGATCGCCCTTCCCTTCATGGTTGTAAACATACATGGGCGAAGGTCGATGACTAACGGGCGGCGCCACCACCGAGGCGGCCTTGCATCATCTTTCGGCGCAACTTCTGATAATTTCGCGGAAGTACTCCTAAATATCCAGAGCGCCTCGTCCCAAGCGCGACGGCTTGGCGTTCGGCAAACGGGCGGTGGCCTAAATCGAAACTAAACGGCTGTTCCGGCATACTTAAAGAAAGGTGATGGAATTGGTGCCGTGCAGTCCAAGAACGAACGCGTTGAGCTGGAAATGCGGATACTCCGCTATCGGCAAATAGCCAGACGTTTTGCGCATGACCCAACAGACCTATGAGCGTATCCAGACGCTCGTTCGGGAACTGGAAGACAAGCTCCGCGAAATCGACGAGTAGGCCGCGTCAGTCGGCGGCCTCGGTGTCCATTAGACGATCAAACCTCGGCCACCGACGTCTAGCGCCCCCGCTTGGCGGATTTCTTGGCTCTTTCGACCCGCACGCCTTTGAATTTCTTGGCAGCTTTCTTCGCCTTTTTCGGTTTCTTCACGGCCATGAACTCGCCGGACGTTCTGTCGCGCTTTGTATATCCGGTAGCTCCGCCAATTGTCGTTTTGGTCTGCGAGCGTTTCTTCACCGCGCCCTTGCGAGCGTTGTCGCCGGTCGGTTTATTGACTGCCATGTTTTCTCCGCTGGTTGCCTCTCGCTATAAAAGCGCAGAGTAACTCGCAGTTCCAACCAGAGGAACAAATCGGCGCGGATCAAATTGAATCCCGGTTCTGTTGCGTGGAGTTGCGTATGCGTCAGTCCCGGTGGACCCCTTCCATCGTCCCGGCCGATGAACCGACCGTGTATCTAGTGGCGGACGACTTCGGGCGCGCAGGCAGCGCCTGGCGCGAAACCGACATGGAATCGGCAGACCTCGAGACGGTCATCCAGGACCTCCTCGCCGGCGAGTATCGACGTCCGATCAAGGTTATTGCCTTCAACACGTCCGAGCGCTGGTCAGAAGACGTTTCCGAGGACGTTGCTCGCGAGATCCAGCATCGGTGCAATCTGCAGCTCACCGACGTTCCTTCGCATCTCCAAGAATTCGTCGATCGCTACGCTGCCCAGGACACCCGGCAGTACAGTTTGCGCCTGGTCTAGATCGTGGCCTTCCAGCGAAAAAAGCCAGAAGCGCTAGGCGTCAAGGCACCCTTCCCCGGCTTCATCGAGCCGGCCCTGGCATCCTCGATCGACCGCGTGCCATCCGGCGAGCGCTGGATTCATGAGATCAAGTTCGACGGATATCGCGTCCAAGTGCATCTCGCCAACGAAGCTGTCACCGTTTTCACCCGCCGCGGGCACGACTGGACCAAACGCTTTAAGAAGGTCGCCGACGACGCATGGCACATTAAGGCGAGCTCGGCGATCATCGACGGCGAGGCCGTGGTGCCGGCCGCCGGCGGCAGCACCGATTTCTCCGTCTTGCAGAACGAGCTAAAGGGCACCTCGACTAAGATCGTGCTCGTCGCCTTCGACCTGCTGTATCTCAACGGCCGGGATCTACGGAAAGTCCCCCTGCTCCAGCGCAAGGCCGCGCTGAAGAAGATCATAGCCGGCAGCGACGTCCAATTTAGCGAAAGCTTCGAGATCGACGGCCGCGAGATGTTCATGCACGCCTGCAAGGTCGGGCTCGAAGGCGTGGTCTCGAAGGTGCGTGACAGCATCTACGCGAGCGGCCGGGGCAACAACTGGGTCAAGAAGACCTGCGCCCAACGCGAGACGCTGACGATTGCCGGCTTCGCGCTCGATGATGGCAAATGGGACGGCATTTATCTCGCGCGGCGCAGGGGCGACGACCTGATCTATGCCGGCAAGGTCGACCACGGCTTCGACAAGGTCTCGGCCGCTGCACTCCAAAAGCGCCTGAAGCCGTTGATCCGACCGACGCAGCCCTACGCCAAGCGCATCGCGCACAGGGGCATCTGGGTCGAACCGAAGCTGCTCGCCGAGATCGAGTACCGGGCCAAGTCGGCCGAAGGAAAAGTGCGACATCCGTTCTTTAAGGGGTTGCGTGAGGACCTATAACGGCGCGGCGATCGGTGGCGAAATTTTTTCCAGCCCCCTCTTGAAACCAAAACCGGCTTTGCTAATTTTTTTGTCGCCATCCAACGATGGCGTCCGGGTGCCTCATGGGCCCGGGCCAAGAGACGGGCACCGGTTGTGTCCGGTGCCGCTCGTAGACATCTTGCTCTCAGGAGGATTTGGCTATGCGCACCTACGATTTTGCACCCCTCTGGCGCTCGACCATTGGCTTCGACCGCCTTTTCGACCTCGCAGAAATGGCTCAGCGGGCCAGCGAGGACAATTATCCACCCTACAACATCGAACGGCTGGCGGACGATCGCTATCAAATCTCGCTCGCGGTCGCCGGGTTTTCGCCCGAGGACATTGGCATCACCGCCGAACAGAATGTGGTGACGGTCGAAGGCAGCAAATCCGACAAGACCGAGCGCGATTTTCTCTATCGCGGCATCTCGACCCGCGGTTTCAAGCGGCAGTTCAACCTGGCCGAATATGTCCAGGTAAAAAGCGCCGCGTTCGACAACGGCTTGCTGACCATCGAGCTTGTTCGCGAGATCCCGGAAGCCATGAAGCCGCGCCGAATTGCCATCGGTGATGCCTCGGCCAGCAACATGCGAAAGCTGGAAGCTAAGGCCGCCGCCTAGCCGCCCAGACGCCATTGGAGCCGCGCGACAAATCGTGCGGCTCCATCCATTGTCAATGAAAAGGAGAGGACCATGCGGCCGACGACCGCTGACGACAACGTTTTCGATTTCAACGCTCTTCTTCATCCCGGCACCGTGTTTGAAGCACCGAGAGACGTGCTGGATCATCCGGCCCTGACGTTGGCCGAGAAGCGCGCAATCCTGGCATCATGGGCGTCCGACGCGCCCGCGATCGCCTCTTGCCCATCCATGCGCGCACCCGCGGGCCTCAAGAAGCCGGTGTCGATCGACGAGATCTTGGACGCGTTGCGCGCCCTGGACGGTGGCCCCCGGATGCCGCCCGGCGGAAAGCCTTACCGTCTCCGTTCGACCGAACGTGCGGCTGCGGCGGCGGAGGTTCGGAGGCCCAGATGATGATGGACGAGAACCTGGCCCTCCTTCGTGCCCATCACAACAACATCAGCCGCTACCGCCGGCTCCTGCGTACCAAGCTTTCACCTTTGGAACGGCAGTTTATCGAAAGGCGGCTTTCCGAGGAGGAGGCCGCTCTGCAAAGCCTTTCTGCTTCGACCTTCCCGGTCGCCTTCAAGGAGCCAGGGCCCGGTCGACCGCTGCCGGTTGCAGAGGTGATGCCATGAGCACGACCGTCAACCCAGGCCGACCGGGCTCCGGTTCGTTCTCTTTGGCGCTCCTCGGAAGGTTCTTCGTGCGCGAATATTGAAGACTCCAGCTGCGGACGGCGTATCATCGGCGGTGGAGATTTCAGGGATGGCTGTCTCGACCAACGAGCGTCCGATGTGTCCTGTGTGCAAGCACCGGATGGCGTTGGCGCGCATCTCTCCCGGCCCCCGCGGATTCGATGAGCGCACCTTCGAGTGCTCGACTTGCGAGCGTACCGAAGTGGTCCGCTCCGCCGTGGATCCGATGAAAACGGACGCGGTAGGCTGGCTCGCCGGTGAGCTGAAGCCGCCCAACTGAAGTTCGGTGTGAGTGGCGCGATGGATGAGGACTTCTGCAAACAGACGCAACGCATTCGCGCATAGCAGTGCGTTGTGGCTAGGGGACGCGCCCGACGGCTAGGCGCGTCCTAAGTTGGCTGAGCGGGCTGAGCTCCTTCACCAGGCGCCGCATGTTGGCGCTGGTTTGGCGAGGATCGCTTAGTCGGTTCGCTGGCGATACACTAGAGCCGACGCGGCGCGGCGTGCGATTCTTGGGCGAACTGGCCGGGCATTCTCCTTGCGGCAATCGGTGCCGTTCTGTTGGTGTTGGGGGCCAGTCTCTAGCCTCAGCCACCCGCCGAGTTGCCGCTCTTGATGACAAGTTGGTATCGACGCTTCAGCCGATGGCTCGTTGTAGTAGCGGCGTTTTGGAGGCGATCGAGGTTCGCGCCGTCTTTAGCAATCACGAGCAGTCGCCAATTCAGGCCATCGGGTTCCGCGTCGTCGTGTTCAATCTCGACGGAGATAACGAGCTCCCCGCCGGGAACGTGCCGGATCTCCTGAAGAGCGATCAGTTCGAGATCGGCCTTGGACACCAACGTTCTTGCCACCGGTCTCCTCCCGGCCGGCCTAACGCAGCCTCAATCGCTACGCGACAGCTTTATGAAAAACGGCCCGATCGATCATGTCAGCGGGCTATTTCTTTCGCTTCTATTTCCCTTTCATCTTCGGGTCATTCATGGTCGCCCCCGGGTTAGCCGAACTCGGGCTGCTCGATGCCCCTTGACCGCTGGTCGCGGCTGGAGAATTGCCGCCGCCCCCAGATCCCGCACCTGCGCCTCCGCCGTCCCCTGATCCCGCACCCGCGCCGCCGGCTCCGCCCGATCCCGCGCCGGCCCCTGCTCCGCCCGCTCCTCCGGCCCCGCCCCCAGCGCCACCCTGCGCGGAGGCGGCAGCGATCGATCCGAACACAAGTGCAGCTACGAGCGCCATCTTGCCAATCTTCATGATTTGCTTGCAACCGACCGCTGTAACCTTCGTTCCTAAGCTGGAGCAGGACCAAACGCGTCGAGGTGCCGCACGGGCAGGTTCACTTACAGCAGACGACTTCCCCGTGGAGGTCGAGGATCAAAGCGAGCCGGTCGCACCTGCCGAGACTGAGGGGCTCGCCGACCGACTCGCCGAACCGGTCAACGAGCATGCGCACCAATGCCCGGTAACAACCACAGGGCCCCGGCTTAGGTGGGAAGCGAATTTGCCCGAACGCATTTCCGCATGCCGCGGCAGAATGTCTCGATTTGAGCTCCCGATAACTTCAACAAGGCAGGCAGTGCCGCCGATCGTATCGGATCGCTTGTGCCCGCCCGCGCAAGCGCGAGTCCTGCGAAGATCCTACGAACCGACGCAACATTCCCCGAGCTCTCCTCCCGGCACACCACCGCTGCTCCGAGGCTGTTTTCTTCACGTACCAAAGCCTTGCGCGCAGCAGAAAGTTTGGCCGGCGGCACGTCATCCTTGTTCAGCTAGGAACGATTCAACAAAACGCGTGTTCGTCCTCAGATTCAAGAATTAAAGCACAAGAAATAAAGCAAGAGGGTGAAGCGATGGCGCGATCAGTGGAGGAGTTGAGGCGTGAGTCCGAGCGCAACCGCGCAGAGCTGGCGGCTACGGTAGGGCGACTAAGGGACCAGATATCGGACACCGCCGAGGACATCCGCCACAAGGTCTCGCCGCAGCACATTAAATCGGAAGTCTCCGAATATGTCAGCCACAAGACCCAAAGCTGGATTGAAGGGCTCAAGCAGCAGATCATGAGCAATCCCATGCGCGCAGTGGCCGCGGGCGCTGCAGTAGGCATTCCGCTGCTGCGATTGGCGCGAGGTGTCCCGTTGCCACTTCTGATGATCGGCGCCGGGCTTGCCCTGACCTCGAAGACGGTGCGTGATCGCGCTGCGGACGCTTCCGGTCCGGCAATGGATAGAGCGGGGGAAATGCTCGAGGAGTTGACGGAGGGTGCCCGGGCCATGCAGGGCGACGCCACAGAAAAGCTATCCTCCGCTCGAAGCCGAGCCGCTGGCATGGCTGAAGACGCACAAGATCGGGCCGCCGGCCTTGCGGATGATCTGCGGACAGGCGCAACAAGAGCTGCCAGTTTTGCAGGTGAAAAACTCAAGAGTGGCATCGACGCAGCCAAGGATGCGGCGACGAACGCGCCTGACCAGGCCCGTCAGACCATCGGCGACAATGCTGCTCTGATCGGAGGCCTGGGCATCGCGATCGGCGCTATCATCGCTGCGGCTCTTCCCGAGACCAAGGCTGAAGGCAAGGTGATGGGTCGGGCCAGCGATGGCGTGAAACAGGCTGCGGCCGCTGCGGCCCAATCCGGATTCGAGGCAGCGAAAGAGACGACCACGTCGGCAGCCGACGCGGCGGCGGAAAAGGTCGCCGAGGCCGATCTCGGCACCCACGCCAGTCGTATGACGCAGGATGTGGCGGGCATTCTGAAAGAGGCTGCGGACGACGTGGTCAAAGCTGCCTTTCGCCCCTCCCAAAACACCAACACCTGAAGGAAACCATCATGAACGATGTGGACCCGAACAACATTACGCAGTTCGCGCCTAACCGAGACAAGGGACCCTCGAAGGATCTGAATGAACAGATCGGTGAAGCCGGAGCAGAGATGAAGCAGCGCGCTGGCGATGCCTTGCAAGCAACGGCCGATCTCGCGCGGGACAAATTCAGTGAAGCGGCGGATGCAGCCAAAGGGGTGACGGAAGGGACTGTGGACCAGATCCAAAGCCAGGCCCTAGAGCAGCAGCGGTCGGGCGCAGATTTCGTTGAACGCCTCGCAGGCAATATGCGAGAAGCCGGCCGAGCATTCGAGAGCGACGTACCGTTCGCTGCACGCGGCATCGGTTCTGCTGCCGACTATGTCGAAGAAGCCGCCCAGAAGATCCGCGACGGGAGCTTCCGGGATCTCGTCGAAGGCGCAACTGATTTCGCCAAGCGTCAGCCCGCGGCCTTTCTCGGAATATCTGTGCTGGCAGGATTCGCAGCAGTCCGCTTCCTAAAAGCATCTGGCGAGCAATCGTCATCATCGAAGCGGAGCGGCACAACGGATAAATCGTCGTCGGAAGACGTTCAGAAGTCCGATGGCCCCCTGTTCTCGGCGAGTTCCGCGCGGCCTAGTCCGAGTTCGCAACAAACGTCATCCTCACAGGGCAACACCGTACGATGAGTATCGAGCACGATATCAAAACTAGCCGGGGCGAGTTTCGGGCCGTCTCGACGCTGTTGGGCGATACCATGTCGCAGTTTGCCAAGCTCTTCCAGAACGAAATAGACTTGGCCAAGGCGGAGGTTGTCGACAAGCTTCAGAAACTCGGTGGCGCGCTGGGTTTGATTGCAGGCGGTGCCGTTCTGGTGATTCCGGCGATCGTCATGGCACTGTTTGCCCTGTCCGCGGCGTTGGTCTCCGCAGGATGGTCACAACCGGTATCGTATCTGGCATCGGCGTTCATAGCGGCGGTAATCTCTGCCGTGCTCTTTGCAGTCGGCGTCAAACGACTTGATATGCGCAATCTGGCACCTAAAGAAACGATCGGCCAGCTTGAAAAGGATAAGGACACCATGAAAGGAATGGTGCGATGAGCAACACAAAGAGCGGCTTTATCGACAATTTGGTGACGGCGGCCCGGGAAAACCCCCTTGCCGCGGCGCTTATCGGAGGTGGAGCGCTTTGGCTGTTGGCTGGCGACCAGAAGCTGAAGACCGCGACCCGCTCGGCTGTGGATGCAGTTTCACCCGTGGCCGATGCTGGAACGAGTCCTCTCAGGTCGCCAGCATCGGCTATTAAGCAGACTGTGGCGCCTCCAACGGCACCTGAAATGGACGACGAGGGATCGCTGGGCGTCGGCGAAACTTTGCGCGGCGCCACCGCAGCGGCTTCCGACGCAGTCTCAGGAGCTGCCGACAGCGTTCAGGATCGGTTCGACGATGGCGTCGCCTTCTTGCAGGAGAACTTTGGCAAGCTCGGCAATGCGCTTCCAGGTAAGGAAGCACTCACCGGTGCGCAATCGTCACTAACTGAGTTGCTTGAAAGACAACCCCTGGTGCTTGGGATTGTGGGCATGGCGATCGGGGCAGCAGTCGCAGGCGCGTTTCGCGCTTCCGAAATTGAGAACGAATATATCGGCAAAGTCGCCGACGAAATGAAGGCCGACCTTAATCGTCGCGCCGGCGCGGTATCGCAGGCCTTGCGTGAAGCCTCAGATACAGTGATCGCAGAAGTCGGCGACAAAGGTGCCGAAGCCCTGGATAGGGTAAAGCAAACCGGCATGGATGCCGCCGAGGCAGCCACCGCCAAAGTAGGGTCCCCCCAGCCGGGCTAAGGTTGCGGTGGTCGTGATCACGTGGATCTGCAGCGAGGTGCGGAGTGCACCCCTGAGGTGTCTTCTCAGATTGTGCGCCGTTGTCTGCCGACCACAAAGCCATAGACAAGCAGCACGATGACCGCGTCGACCACGGCGCCGATCAATCCTGTGCCTTCGCCAGGACGATACCAGCCAGGGGCTTGCCCAAGGTAAGTCGCAACGAAGGCACCAACGATCCCGAGGATGGTCGTTAGGATGAACCCGGCTGGTTCGTTGGCACCGAAACAGTGCACCATGGAGCAGATCACCTGACCCGTTTCCATGCCGGAGGCCAAGGCGGCAGTCCAAGGCGCAAGACAAACGAGCGGTATCGAGCTGACATCACGTAAGGCGGTTTAGACGTGGTCCAAAACCGAGAAGGGCGCATCGATACGCGATCGAAGGGTGGGAACGGTCGAAAGCGTGGCCTCTCGTAACCGTCTACTGCTTCGCGTCTTCGTCCTGGCGGTCTTTCAAGTCTTGCGCTATCTGATCAACCGACGTCTCGCTTGCAAGCTCATCCGGCCTACCATTCTCGATGTCCTCGACATCCAATTTCTTCGCGATGCGCTGCAATATGCGCAACGACTGGGTCGCCTCCCTCTCTGCAAGGAGATTGATCTGCAGCTCCAGGTGATCGCGCCGTTCCAGAGTTCGGTCGATCAGGCTTTGGCGGATCAGCACGCAGGAGGTGAGGAGAACGGCTTCGAGCGCGAGGATCGTCGCGAGCAGCGGGAACGGATATTCGTCGAAAGCGTGATGCGGGAAAAAGTGGCTGAGGATGATCCAGCCGATCACGAACGCGCATTGAAGAACGATAAACTGAATGGTGCCGACGAACCAGCCGATCCAGTGAAACAGACGGTGATGAACCGCCAGAGTTTCTTCATCCTGCTTTTCAAGGCGAAGGATTGCGTCGATGCTTTGGGCGGCGGGCCTCGCTGACTGAGTGCCCGCCCGCATCAAGTTGCGACCTTTTCTGCGGCCCGTCGCGCCGACTTCCGCGTTTTGTCGACACTCTTGTCGGCCGATTTTTCAGCGCGCGCCCTCGCCTCGCATTTGCCGCGCAGATCCTCGATCTCGTCGTCCGTCAGATGTTCGATACCGACCAATGAATTCCGGGCCGCGCCGACCCGGATCAATTCGTCGAGCTTGACCTGGATCGCGGCGCTATCGCGGTTTTGAGAATTCTGGATGAGAAACACCATCAGGAACGTGACGATGGTCGTTCCTGTGTTGATCACCAGCTGCCACGTATCGGAGAAACCGAAGAGCGGTCCGCTTACCGCCCATACGATGACGATGCCGGCCGCGATAATGAACGTTGAAGCCCGGCCTGCCGCCAGCGAAGTTTTGTTGGCGAGGTCGCCGAAAAACTTCGAAACCGCGGACGGCTCTTTAGCTTTTGCTTTGCCCTTCATGAATGTCGCCCCTGTGTCAGCCGCCGGGATTAATCGGTACTGCGCCCTAAAGTTCCATTCGCCAGGAACTAACCCCTCGCATGCTCATTATTGCGGCAGACGGCGCGCGGCGCGGTCATTTGCGGAGCGAATATGATGATCGATACTGTCGTGGTTGCACCGGGAGGGCCCGCGGGTTCGCCGGGAACGGGCGTGTCCTGGCCTTCCATCATCGCGGGCGCGGTCGTCGCGTGCGCGATGACCCTCGTACTGCTCGCCTTCGGCACAGGACTTGGCCTTAGCGCAATCTCGCCGTGGGCAGGCTCAGGCGTTTCGGCCACCACTTTCAAAATTACGACCGGGCTTTATCTGATCGTCATCGCCATGATCTCGTCGTCGATCGGCGGGTATCTCGCCGGGCGTCTGCGCACGGCATGGGAGGGCGTGCATGCGGATGAAGTTTACTTCCGAGATACGGCGCACGGGTTTATCGCGTGGGCTTTAGCTTCGGTACTCGGCGCCGCCGTGCTCGCCAGCCCGGCGACAAGCCTAATTGGCGGCACCGCAGCCGGGGTAAGCCAGGGGGCCGTCACGAGCGCCGCTCAATCTAGCAGTCCGATGGACGGTTATGTCGACACTATCCTGCGGGGCGATCCCGCAGCACAAAACGCTAACCCCGCCGATGCCCGCGGCGAGGTAGTCCGCCTTTTCACGCGAAGTTTTCGCAACGGCGGCGAACTCAAGGCACCTGACCGCGATTACACCGTCAAGGTCGTGGCCGCCCGAACGGGCCTGAGCCAGCAGGACGCGGAAAAGCGCGTCAATGACGTCGTCACGCAGATTAAGGCCGACATCGATGCCGCACGCAAAGCAACCGCTTCGCTCGCATTCTGGATCACGGCTTCGCTTCTTCTCGGCGCCTTCTGCGCCAGCCTTGCAGCCACCGAAGGCGGCGGCCTTCGCGACGGCACCTGGAAACGCCGCCGATAAACGAAAGGAAACATCATGCCGATTTTACTCTGGCTCCTTGGAATTCCGATCCCGCTGATCATCTTGATTCTTCTATTGCGGTAAGGGGCCATTGCGTCAGTGGCGCGCGACCGAGGCGCCGCTGACGCTCGCGTCAGAACTTAAGCACGGTTCGAAGACCGAAGACTTCCGCGTTTTTAAGAGCCTTGCCGGGAAAAGCGGAGAGCGGGCCCGTCGCGCCGCCGCCCGGTCGCACGATGAACTGAAAGTTCGGCTGCAGCGTCCATCCGGCACGCAGCTCGTACTGGTACACGGCGGTGACAAGGCCTTCGAAACTGCGCGGGGGCCAATCAGGCGTCAGTAATCTTCGGAAGTCGAAATCGAGGGCGCGGGCGCGGGGCGAGACGTGAGCGTACGCCATTGCTAAACCGAACTTGTCCTTCGGCCGCCCGTCCGATAGGCCGACGAATTCTAGGCCCGTGTCCGCGTAATAATCGATGACGTTCCGGTCAGGCGGCCTGTATGAAGCGCGCGCGAAAACGCCGATGGCGCGATCGTCGTCCGCACCGACACGATACAGTTTCTGCTCAAACACCGAATATACCCCGAAGTCTCCGCGCATGAGTCCCGGCATTCCGCTCGACGCGGGGTCCGCAAGCGAGACCCCCATCCAGTCGAAGCGCTGATCGCTAAACATCCTGAAATGGCGCCATGCGCCTAGCTTCAACTTTCCGTCCAGTCCCGGGTCGCCTTTTTCCGTTCCAAAGAAATTGCATTTCGCCGAGCGCGAGCGGCGGGTCGTTGATGCGAAAGTTGACACCATAGCGGTTGCGGAGCTGCGGGTCGTCCGCGCCCGGCCCTGCCGAGTCGCCGTTGAAGATCGCGCCCAGCACCGTCAGATTATCTGTGATGTCGGCGCGCAGCCGGGCACCGAGAGCAGCCAGCGGCGGCGAAGGACCGCCGCTCGGAAGGTAGCAAAAGTCCTGCCGGCCAGCCGAGCGACGCATTCGTGAACACTTCCGTGTATTGCGCGGTCATGAATTCTGTATCGGCCGCGAGCTGCCCCGCACGAAGGGCAAGCATGGTCCCCCATTTGCGTTCGAACCAGGCTTCGTAAAGGCGGGTCGACGGCAACGCCTCGATGCCGCTGACATCCATGAAGTTTAGCAGCGCGCCACGCGATAAGCCGCCGCCGTGGATCTGGAACATGTTGGCATGGATCGCGCACGCCCGCGAGCTTTCCAAACTCGACGTCGACAGCGAGATTCAACCGGCCTTCATAGACGGAGCCTCGTTTCAGACCGCCCGACGGATTGCCCAGCGTTTCACCTATGTAGGTCGCCGCAAACTTGATTCCCCCGCCCTTCGAGCGGCTGCCCTTGATAACATAGCGCTGACGTAGATCTCAGAGTGAATGGCGGGTCACGGCAGCCTCGATGCGGGGACTGTCGGAGGTGTCGCCAAGCTTTGTGGCGAATGTCTGAAATTCACTGTCAAGGGAATGGAACCAGGCGCCCGCGGCCTGGAGGGGACGGAATAAAAAAACGCCCCGTATTGCGGGGCAGTTTCTAGTTCATCGTAAGTGTTAGGCTGCTTCAGCCTCCTGATTGATCGCTGTCTTTGCGATTTCAGTCAGAGCCTCGTCGGTCGCCTCTTCCTCTTCGAGGGTTTCCTCAAGGAGTGAGACGGCATCGTCGAGGCCAAGCTCTTCGGCCCAAGCAATCATCGTGCCGTAGCGAGAAATCTCATAGTGCTCGACGGCCTGAGCGGCGGCAAGGAGGCCGGCGTCGAGAGCGGGCGAGCCCTTATATTCTTCCATGATCTCGGCGCCCTCTTCTGTGATACCGACGATCGCGGCACAGGTTTTACCCTGCGGTTTCTTCTCGATCACCGCGAACACCTTCTCCAGTCGCTCGATCTGGCCCTCCGTCTCGGTGCGGTGTTTTTCGAATGCTGCTTTCAGTTCTTCGTTCTGAGCTGCCTTTGCCATCTTCGGCAGGGTGGCCAGGATTTTCTTCTCAGCGAAGTAGATATCCTTGAGAGTATCGTGGAACAGGTCGTCGAGAGTCTTCGGCTCTTTCGCCATTTGCGCTTCTCCAATGTTTTGAGTTAATCGCATCACCGCTGTGAAGCTCGGCGGCTAACGGGGCTGCCTTTGAGTCGTTCCAATTCCGGTCGCCCGGCTTCCGCCATTTGCCTCAACCGCTTCTCTACATCTTCGGTCTAGGGTCGCGCCAAAAGCCGCCGCATAGTCAGACCTCCTGCCACATAAACCATTTTTCATTCATCGTCCCCCACCTCGGGGCGAGGCGACCGCGATAAACGCAATCTCCTTCGCACTTTAACGTTGGCTTTCCAACATATTGAAGTTCGCTTGCAACTGGCCTTGAGACCAAGCGTTCCACGTCTGCAGGTGCCAGCCGCATGAGGGTGACATGAGCAAAGAACCCGCATTAACTCCCGATGATTTTCCGATCGAAGCAGACAAGCAAAAGCTACGCAAAAGGCGAGCCCATAGCGACCGCCGACACGGACGAACTTGCGGATCAGCTCGCTGAGAGATTGAACGAGCAGGCTCACCGGGAAGAGCAGGTTCGCTGGTCGGCGTGACAGGCACTGGTAGCCCGCATGCGCGCGGACGCTTCGCATGGCAGCCGGGCGGTGCTCGCTCGGGCCCCATGATGATCGCCCGCACGTCTCGGTCCAAAAGTGCACACAGCGCATACCCCTGTTTGAACGTTGGGCCGAACCACGTTTAGGAACGGCAGAGCTTGCCTTGGCATTGCCAGTGTATGCCGGAACGTCCGGCATGCTCATTGCCCGGGCAAGCGGCCCCGGTCTCCCTCCTCTCGGGCCGGCGTCGTGCTCGTCCCTTTGTACCCAGGAACTTTGATCCTGAACGAAGGTTGATCGCGCGATTATCCTCCAGAGGACGACTTTCATGAAAAAAGCAGCCCTTGCATTTGCCGTGCTCGCAGTCTTTGCCTCACCCTCCTTTGCGCAGTCGGTCGGCGAGAAGACCGGCGTGAATTCCACTCTTGGAATTGCGCCGAAGACCGAAGACTTCATCAAGGAAGCCGCCATGAGCGACATGACGGAGATCGAAGCGGCCAAGATCGCGCAGCAGAAGGGCAATGCGGACGAGAAACAGTTTGCGGAAATGATGGTGAAAGACCACACCAAGACGAGCAGCGAACTCAAATCGATGGTCCCCGACACCCTGAAAGCCGCGATCCCGGCTTCGCTCAATGACGCGTCGCAGAAGAAGATCACAAAGCTGCGCGAGGCCAAACCCGAGGATTTTGCGTCGGAATACGACGCCATGCAGGTGAGCGCTCATAAGGATGCGGTCTCGCTGTTCGAGCGTTACTCGAATGGCGGCGACGATGCCAAGCTGAAGGACTGGGCTGGTAAAACCCTGGCGGCACTGAAGCACCATCTCGAAATGGCGCAGACGCTCGACAAGAACCGTAAATAGGTCAGGCAATCACGACACAAACGGAAAGCCCGGCCGAAGCCGGGCTTTTGTTACTTTACGGCTTCTGGCCGCCCTGCTGGCCGCCCTTTTCGCCGCCTTGCTTGTTTTGGCCCGGGTCCTGGTTTTGCTGGCCCGGCTTCTGATTCGGGTTCTGACCTTGCTGGCCGCCCTGATTGCCCTGCTGGTTCTGCTGTCCAGGGGTCTGCTGCTTGTTGGGATTCTGCTCGTCTGCCATGTGAACGTCCTTTCACTTCGTGGATGATGACAATCATGCGCGAAGGTGCTCGTTCCTATTCATGGGATTAACGAGACAAGGATGCTCACCGCTCAGCCGGGCTGACATGCCGCGTCATCCTCGCGGCTTCTCGCGCTCCATGACGACGTCTTTTGCCTGCTTGTCTTTTCTCAGGCCGAGATAAACGGGGTGCCGCATCTCGCCGGAGCTCGTCCACTCGGTAAATTTTACCTCGGCAACGAGTTGCGGCTTCACCCAGGTGGTGACCGCTTCGTCCTTCACCTTTTTGCCGAAAGGAGATTTGGCGGCTTTGAGCTTGATGAGCCTTTTGTGCAGCTCTCCGAGTGTTTCGTGGCTGAAGCCGGTCCCGACATGGCCGATATAACGCCAGCCATCTCCTTCCCGCAGCGCAAGTGTAAGTGCGCCGAAAAACGGTCTCGTCCTCCGCGGCGCCGTAAATCCCGCGATCACCACTTCCTGGCGTTTCGAGGTTTTGATCTTCAGCCAGTCGTCGGTTCGCGCGCCTGATAGGTACTTGCTGTCGGCGCGTTTTGCCATGATGCCTTCAAGACCCTTGCGCTCGGCCTCCTCGAAAACTTTCACGCCCGAAGTCTTTCGGTCGCGACTGAACCCGATGAGCCTGTGCTTCGGCAGGATACCCTTAAGGCGCTTCTTCCGCTCCGTGAGCGGCAGGCCACGAAGGTCTTCGCCATCCTGAAACATCAGGTCGAAGGCAAAGTACTGCAGCTTTGCTTCATGGCGCAGCGCATTCTGCAGGAGCTGAAAATGCGATACGCCGTCTTTGCCGATCGCTACGAGTTCTCCGTCGATGACGGCATCGCCTTTGACACCTTCGAGGGCCTGGGCGACTTCGATATAGCTATGGCTGATGATCTTGCCGTTGCGGCTGTAGAGAGTAACCTTGCCGCTGTCGATGTTTGCGACCATCCGGAAGCCGTCATACTTGTCCTCGAATATCCAGCCCTTATCGTCGAACGGCGCGTCGGTCAGTGTCGCGAGCATGGGCTGGAGCCGCTTCGGCAATGTGGATACGCGCGCCACTAGGATTCACCTTCTTCGAGCACGTTACGAAACGTGACCGAGTAGCGCAGGCTTTCGACGCCGGGACTGCTGTGCTGCCATTCGGTGCGCGATGGACCGCCGAGAAGGTATATGGAGCGCGGCTCGGCAACGAGAGTGTTCCTCTCGAAGCCCTTTTCAGTTCGTCTGCGCAGCCTGAGGGTGCAGGAAGAGAGCACTGAAATGCCTGCAACATCGCCAAAGACGGGGCGATCCTTGTGCCAGCCGATGCCGGCGCCGGGCGAGTACGCCGATGGAATAATTGAGCCAAAGAGCTCGCTCATCATCCAGAACGCCGTCCTTCTTCTGATCAACGTGCTGGGCGTATGGCGCTGGCTACCGCGCGCCGGTAAGGAAGCAGCCGCGTCCCAGACCGAGGAAGCGATCCGCTTTTGGCTCAGGCCTGTTTCCTATCCGAGATTGCCCAGCGTGCCAGCGCGGCTTCTCCTGCTTCGGTCAAGGCGCCGAGCGTTGTCTGCCCCTTCCTTGCACACTGGACAAGGCTGTCCGCGATGAAAGATCTTAGTTCATGATTGACGCCGTCCGGCCTGCCTTGACAGAGCCGTTCGAGAACGGCTTCCATGCTTGCCAGTGTGCGGCGATCGAAGCTTTCGAGGATCATGGCGCTTCTCCTATTCCGGCTAAACGAACTCCAGAGCCGGACGTTCCAATTTCGGAACTGACCTTCCAAGATCGGGAACCAAGCTGCATCGCGGATTATTGGACCTGAATGCCTCGCAAACTTAAGGTTTTTCAGACGTCACAGGGCTTTTCGACCTCGCGATTGCGGCGTCGTCGATGAAAGCTGCAGCGAGCGGCACAACGTTCGATCGGGATTCGCTAACTGCAGCTCATCGCAATCTGCCGCTCGGCACGCATGTTCGCGTTACTGACCCTAAGAGCAGCAAATCGGTGGTCGTTCGTATCACTGATCGCGGACCATGGATTCGCAGTCGCGTCATCGACCTCTCGCTCGCCGCCGCGCGTAGCTTGGGGTTTACCAACCGTGGCGTCGCCCAGGTTCGTGCTGAGGTGTTGTCACAGACGTCCATTGCCCAGCGAAAACACGCAGGCACGGGGCCTGTGATTTCAGGCCGGGCCTTGCTTTTACCGCTTCACCCGCGTCGGCACTGTGGTCCGCTTCGGTTCAAGATGCGAAGAACTCAACCTGAGCAAATCTAGTCCGCCGTGCCTCACTGAGCGGACCTCAACGAGGTGCGACGCTACTTCGCTGACGGGTCACAACCCGACTACCCCACCTCAGCGACGATGTGGGCTTGTGGTCCGCAGGTGTACCCTCGGCCGACTAGCCGAGGCGCCGCCTATCCCGTGCCTGCCTCAGCAGGTCCCACTTTACGATATCAAAGGGAATGTAAGCGTTGTTGTTGTACCCGCGTCGCTGCTGGTCTGGTCGACGGTACCGCCAATTTGTCTCGCCAGAGAGGTAATCAGCTTAAGGCCCGACCCGTTTTCGTTAGGATGTTGAATGCCGCGACCGTTGTCTGTCACTGTCAATCGGGCCTCGCCGTAGCCGACGCCTCCCACTAAACTTACGCTGATCCTGCCTCCCTCTGCACCGAACGCATGTTTGATGCTGTTCATCGCAGTCTCATTTAAAATGAGGCCAACCGGGAGGGCGCGGTCGATCGCCAACTCGAGTTCGTCACACTCGACGTCTACTTCAACCTCATCCACCTGATTCCGGATCGCGCTGCAAAGAGCCCGGATGTAATGGGAAAGTCTGACGATCTGCCCTTCTTGGCGAGGGGCAAGCTGATCATGTGCGAGCGAGATGGCGTTGATGCGGCTGGCCACGTGGTCCAGAGCGCGGTGTGATTCTGGATCAAGATAGCGGCGCTTCTGGATGGAAATCGAGGACAGGACGAGCTGAAAATTGTTCTTGACCCGATGTTGCATCTCTCGAAGCAAGATCTGCCCCTTTTTAGCTTCCGCGACCGCAGCCATAAGGCTTGCATGTTCGTCCGGATGCGCACCGCGACGGAGCACAGCACCTATCAGCGCGGCGGCGGCGGTCAGAAACTCGGTCGTATCCTGCGAGAAGTCTCTCGGCTTTGTACTGTCCACCTCCAGCACGCCCCATGCGGCGCCGCCGATGAGGATCGGGACGTTGCTGACAGCCACAATGCCATGCTCCGCCAAGAACTCGGAACGAACAAATTCGTTCTGATCGGCGAAATCTCTGATGCTGACAGGCTCGGCCGTTTGGAAGGCGCGGCCAGGCGGCGAGCGGAGGTCGGCCGACAGCGTGGCGGTGCGGACGGCACCATCCTTCCAGCCGACTCCCGCAATCAACAGAAGATCGGACGTGTCTGGACGATATTGAAGCACCTTAACATGGTGGATTTCCACGGCGCGGGCAATTTGCAGCACGGCTTGGTCCAAGAAGCGTTCTGCTCCGGGGTCTTCAACCGAAAGACGACCGATATCGACCAAAATGCGGATGTGGCGCCGGAGTTTGTCCAGCACATCGCCCTCAGTGTGTTCGGTCGGGTGGTCCTCCATTCGTTTCTAACGTCGGGCCTCATGAATTGTGCCTAAGCGCCGAGACCGTACAAGCTGGCTTGGTCGCTAAAGGAGCCGCGATCCGCAATTTAGCCCTCAACTGGTCGACCGAAAACGGCTTGCCGATCGCCAACGTACCTTTGGGGGCTGCAAAAAGAGATGGGATTTCGAGTCGGAAGGCTTGCTGCGAGCTCCACAGGAACCTCCGCTCCGATGCGGGTTTGGTTCTTGAGACAAACAGCGAGAGCGAAAATGGGAAACAGTGGCGTCGGAATGCTACTCGGCGATACCTCAGTGACGGCGCTCTGGATGATGTTTATTGGCGCCTTCATCTTGGGTGGCACAATTCTGTATGGCGTTATGAAGACGGGAAGGTTGCGCCGCAGCGAGCGTGCGCAGCTCGACCGAAACACAGAGATGGCGCAGCGCCGGGATGACCCGGAGAAAAGAGCCGCTCGTTAGCAATCGGCGTGTCGACCAGTCAAACGTAAGATTTAGGAACTTGGGCCGGAGTGGCGCTAGGGCGTATAATCATAGCCCGCGATGTCCGTAATTCGCTAACGGCCGCGGGGAAGCCAATGCGCGAGGTAGGCTTTAGGCACAGCTGGACCAAAGACCGCAATGATATCGACGGTCGCTGGGGATTCCAACGCTCATATGTAAGCCGTATTGATAAAGCAACAGGTAGATGCCCGTCAGATCCAGTTCATGGCCCTCACGTCAGCGAACATGAGTTGCGCAGTGTCGACCTCGATCGAAACGACGCGTTCATCAGAATGTGGACGGAGTTCAACGAACAACGGGACACGACCACCAACGATCAAAAGGAGGCGACTTACATCGGCTTCAGGATGCGGGCTCAGGCGGTCAGCCAAGCCGGCACGGTCGATGTCGAGGCGGTCCGGCAAGCCATGTACGGACAACGCGTAAGGGGCGCCAAGTGGTTTTGAGCTGGTGATGAATACCAATCATCATCTCTCGAAGCCGGCGGCGACGGGTACCTTCGAGGTCGTTTGGCAGTCCGCCAGCCCGATCAAGGCATCCGTGCGGAGCCGATATCTTCCGGAGAGCGCGAGACGCACCGCCGATTGGACATTTCTCTGGGTTTGTGAGCCTTCATTCAAGGACTGGTGATTCTTACATCGCTAGTTGCGTCAAAATCTCACGCCACAGTTAGTGCGCTGACCAGTGCCACGTTCTTGGTCTTCAGATGAGATGTAGTCCGCCTGGGGTCAAAACTAATCGTCGCGGGCTTTCCCAAAAAGGTCGGCTGTGTGCCAAATCGGACGTTGCGCCGGCCTTTCTGTAATTCGGCGCAGCGTTAACCTCACATTCGGCGTTACCCAGCCAGCATCAGCGTGGACTTTGAATATCGTATAGCGTCAATGTTGAAAGCGCATGGGGTTAAGTTGCTTCACCCAGTGAGACCTATCTATTCAGCGACGCTTGTTCATCGCCTGTTCCAAACCCTGACGAAGAGACTTCGGAGTGTAAGGCTTCACGACGAGTATTGCGCCCAATCGCGCGGCTTCAGATTTCAATCCGCTGTCACCTGTCGCGAGAACTAGGCAAAGATCGGGCCGGCGCGCATAGACATTCCTTGCGAGCTCTAGACCGGAAACTCCTGGGAGTCCGACATCGGTAAGTAAGATGTCCACGGGGTGCTCATCCAGGATCTTCAAGGCCTCTTGAGCCGTGCTGGCCTCTTTTACGTTGCATCCAAGATCGTTTAGCATCTCTGTTGTCGTCAGGCGGATGAGGTCGTCGTCTTCGACGAGCAACACGGTCGCGTCCTTGAAAGACTTTTCGTTGGCCGAGTGTTGCGATCCCTGAGCGACGCGCCTTTGAGCTTGATTAGCCAGCAAGTGTCTGATTTTCCGCGCGAGCGCCTCGCGCGTGTAAGGTTTGGCCAGGAGTTCCACCCCGGGATCGAGCCGCCCGCCGTGCACGATGGCGTTCTGAGTATAGCCGGATGTGAAAAGTACGGCGACGTTTGGCAAACGCTCCTTGGCTTTTCTTGCGAAGTCCGGGCTACGCAGGCTGCCAGGCATCATGACGTCGGTGAAGATAAGGTCTATTGGAATGCCGCTGTCGACAACGACGAGTGCGCTCGCTGCATCTCGCGCCTTGACCACGCGGTAGCCGAGCTCGGTAAGCATCGAGACCGCGACCTCGCGAACCTCATCGTCATCCTCAACCACGAGGACAGTTTCCTCTCCGCCTTGAACCTCTCCGGTCGGAGCCCCCACCAGAGTATCTTCGGATGCCATCTCTCGCGGGAAGTACAGCTTCACCGTGGTCCCGGCCCCTACCTCGCTGTAGATTTTCACGTGTCCGCCGGACTGCTTGAGAAAGCCGTAAACCATGGCGAGGCCCAAGCCCGTACCCTTGTCCTCCGCCTTGGTTGTGAAGAATGGCTCATAGACCCGTTCCAGGATATCCGGCGGAATTCCGGTGCCTGTATCGGTCACCGCGATCATCACGTATTGTCCCGCAGACAACTCGTCATGCTGGCGGACATATTCGTCGTCGAGGAAGGCATTACTTGCTTCAATCGTCAGCCGGCCTTCGCCGTTCATCGCGTCGCGGGCGTTGATCGCAAGATTCAGGACCGCATTTTCCAGTTGATCCGGGTCGATGAGGCTATTCCACAGCCCACCTGCGACGACCGTCTCGACTTCGATCTCCCCACCGAGGGCGCGACGAAGCATCTCATCCATGTTCTTGATGAGACGGCCCGCGTTCACTACCCTTGGCTCCAGCGGCTGTCGCCTTGCAAAGGCAAGCAGTTGAGAGGCAAGTTTAGAACCTCGGGCCACACCTCCGAGGGCGTTTTGGACCCGCATCTCGGCCCGGGCATTACCAGCGATATCTTTCCTAAGCAGTTGCAGATTTCCGCTGATGACCTGCAGCAAGTTGTTGAAGTCGTGGGCAACGCCGCCAGTAAGTTGGCCGATCGCTTCCAGCTTCTGGGATCGGATCATCGTTGCTTGCGCCGCCTGGAGCGCGGCTTCCGCCTCACGCCGTTCTGTAATGTCCCGGGTCACTTTGGCGAATCCTACGAGCTTCCCGTCGTCGTCTCGAATCGCGTCGATCACGACATGCGCCCAAAAGCGAGTGCCGTCCTTTCGTACCCTTTGACCTTCATGCTCCCACCGTCCGTCACGGGATGCGGTCTGCAGGCCTGTTCGCGGGAGGCCCGCGGCGCGATCCTCTTCCGTATAGAAATTGGAGAAGTGGCGACCGATGATCTCTTCGGGAGCGTACCCCTTGATGCGCTGGGCTCCAGCGTTCCAACTCGCCACGTTGCCTTCCACGTCCAGCATGTAGATGGCGTAGTCCGTCACACTTTGGACCATTAGCCGGAACTGCTGCTCGCTTTCGCGTAATTTGGCCTCGGCAGCCCTTCGCTCGGTCAGATCCCGAGTGATCTTGGCGAAACCTACAAGCTCGCCCTTAGGCGAGCGGATCGCGTCAATGATGACATGGGCCCAGAACTGCGTGCCGTCCTTGCGCACCCGCCAACCCTCTCGCTCGAAGCGTCCGGTTCGCTCCGCCTCCTCCAGCGCCAACGCAGGCACTTTCTGCTCCCGCTCGGTCTCCGTATAGAATGTCGAGAAGTGGTGCCCTATGATCTCCTCGGCCTCATAGCCCTTAAAGCGCTTCGCCCCCGGGTTCCAGCTGGTGACATGCCCGTCGCGATCCAGCATATAGATCGCGTAGTCGGTGATCGCCTCAACAAGTAGCCGATAACGCCCCTCGCTGGATTGTGCAGCATCGAAGCGGTCTGATTTTTCCATTCGGGTCCTATCCAGCCCGCCGACTGCTGGAGGGTTGAGGTAAAACAATACTAAGACGGTTGAGTTCCATCTGGCCTTCGGTCATGCAGCTGACTTCTGGCCTTTGTCCACGGTCACACGGCGTGTAAGGCGTGGCTCATTAGCTCGCAACCAAAGGCGGATTGGTGCGAGTTTGACGAACGCCGGATAGCTGGCTGCGAATTTGAGCATATTGGTGCGCGACATTGGCGGGGCTCAGGCATCACCTTCTCGACCAGCGACAACAGCGACGCAAACACACCGAGCAAACCTATTCACTGACGTGGTGGCAATGATGATAGAGGTCGCCAACTGAGGCGGCCTTACGCCTTGTCCCTCGGGGAATTTGCGGATCTGCGTCGCTGTCGCCAGCAGTCTCGTCCGCGGCCACGTGTCTCATGCAGCCAGCCCCCGAGTCCGCTCGATACCCGCAACCCGACGTTCTGGTCCGAGGGCGAACGTTCGCGCGATCCGCAGCGGCCCATTCCCCTCGGCCCTGATGGGCGACGAGAGCGTCCTCCGTCTCTACGAAAATAAGCGGATTCAGGCGGCTGCGGATCGGGCCGCCAGCGGCCGCTATCGTCTCCTCGCGACACCGCCAAGCAACGCGCCGATGTCCTCCGCGGAGATCGATCGGAGACCGCTCCGAGCCGATCGGATCGATTGCTAGCGGCCTCATGAAGGAACTATTATTCGAATACGGAGCGCTGATCTCGGCACACTTACGCGCAGCTCCGATTCTTCTCGTCGGCGCGACTTAGTATACAATGCAACCTAAGATACCCCATATTCTGAAATGCAGATGCGCGAATTTTCGGGGACGGCCGGTCGTTGACGGCGAAGGTCGGAAGGATCTGACTCACCCCCGTCCACGCGTCTACCCCGCGCTCACCCTCAAAACGTTGCTATGGGCTCATAACTGGCCTGCAAAATGCCGGGTCGGCAGTTGCCGGCGTCGTGCAATCGGCGTGCGACGCCCACGCTTCTTGAGCGTGGAAATTCAACGTGCCGGTCGATTGCAGGAAGTGCGTCATTCAAGCTGGCCATGGTGGCCGCCATCCTACGTTCCGGGATTGAGCTGAGGGACGCCGTTTACGAGAAACAGTGGCTGCTAGTTCAGAAACTTCACAGCGAGACGGCGCTTATCGCGCCACACAACCGAACAACTCAAGTCGAGTCCAACGCTTGGAATACGCAAACCGAAGGTCGCTGGCATTAAAGGCGCGTCAAGCGTCTGAACGATTGCGGACGAAGCTGTGAGATGGCGTACCTTGCAGCGCAAAGGAGAGCCATCAATCACGATCTGGCCTATACAGGCACTGATTTTTCGCCCGTCCGCCACGTCTCGCCGCCTCCCCGCTCTAGCGCGCGGGAGATATTGGTTGGCGATTCCAGTCTCAAATGAGGCTAGACCATGGTTTCATTGCTAGGCCGCGAGCTTTTTCTCCATTGCGGCCAACGCCGCTAGCGCGTTGTCCTGTGCCGTGACCGCCCGTCGCTCGCCCGCCTTGCCATTGCCCCAACCATTCGCCACGGCGATCTCACGTGCGGTGTCGCCGTCCAGCGAGCGCTCCAACACATCGCAGTGATCGCCAAGCGCAGCAGCAACACGGGGCATCGAGGCCGGCGAGAATGGCGTATTCAGGGCCGGCGAAGCTGCTCTCCGAAGCGCAGGCATTCCGACGAGTCCTACCGGCCATAAACGGCGCGCCACGCGCAATGCCAACCATGTAGCGCGGCACCCGACACGCCGGGTATAGGCCGGCGTTAACCCAGGACTCGTCGAAGCTGTAGACCCCGCTAACGCCAAGCCGGTGCAAGAGCGCAAAGCATGGCCTTCCAGTAGCTTTGTAGATGGTACTCGGAAGTATTGGCCTGTGGCGGGCAGCGCCAGATGGCGGGCCGCGTCCTCCTGCTGTTCGGCTTCCGAATGGCGACGTTTGCCACGCTCGTGCCGCTAGTGCGCTCCGCAGAATGCCAACGCCCGTCGCCGCCGAGCCATTGATCAATACGGCCATCCTTGAAACGGATACGTTGCCGGGTTGCCCGGTCAATATCAGTCGGGCTAACGGGACCGTGTGGGCCCGCGGCGATTGCGTCCTAAGCTAGCCCTAGCAGTTCAGCAGGCGATGGGCGCACCTCCAGAAGCAGTCCGCGCCAAAGCCGCAAGGCGGGTTGTCGTTGTGATATTCCGGTGTTGGAGGCGCGGCGTAGTCTTGCAGCAGGCGCAAATCTGAGCTCCTGCCTGCGCGGGCAAGACGGGTTGGATTGGAGTATGTTTCATAAAAACCTCAACGTAACGTGACTTGCTGATCTGGCCGTTTGTGCGGCTCTTCGTTTCGTCGACGTCTGCGCGCCGATCGAGTGTTGGGTGGGGTGGCTTCAAACCCTCGGGCGGTTCGTCACCATACCGGTATGGGCACTTGGGGACGCGACGCCGCAGGTTTTCTATTTGTGTCACCGGCCAAAAAATTATCTCGAAATCTGCGGGATAACGCGTCTAATTGTGCGGCCGGAAGTTGAGGCCCACGGTGGGAGAGATCGAGATGGCCCCTACCCCCGCCTTGTCATGCCCTCCGCTTCCGCAGCAACTTGCTCACATCTACTATCGGCGTGTTGTCCCGCTCCGGCAGTGCGCGCGGCTGTCTGGTGCCTGCATCCAGACCACGCCGGATGGTTGCCCGCACCGCACGCTCGCCGTCCAGCGCAATCAACCCGCAGCCGTGCGCGGCATCAAATAGTCCATGTTCAGCCTCGCCACGGTCTAGAGCACCGGCGCCGACGAATGTGCCTAGCGTGAAGGCCGTGCGATTCAGCAGCGTGCCGCGCGTACCGGGTGCGGCGCCGGCTAGCGCGGCAAGCTCTGCGCGCACAGCGGCGTCAACGTAGCGGTCATGGCTTTGCGGCTGATAAGGCTGGCTCGGGCGCGGCACATATGGGCGGGGTCGGATAAGCGTCACCAGCCATTCAGGCGCGTCGGCAGGCGGCATGTCGACATCCAGCGTATAGCCCGGATTGCCAGCAACCAAACAATAGCCACCAGTTCCACGTACATCCCAGCCGTGCGGCAACCTGCCCGGTGAATTACCCAGCCCGACATGACGGAAATAGAAGTGCCTGCCGCCGGAGCGCGTGCGCACGGTCGTGGTCGGCGGCACGTCGTGCGGCAGGTCGGATTCGGTGGCGCCCTTGTGCGCGTCCATGTCCAGCACCCACAAACCCGTGCGCTCGCCGGTTGGCATGCCGACAAGGGCATCGGGCCAATCGGTAAACCAGCGATTGATGATGTGTGGGAAGACGGTCGCGGACTTAAAGCCGTTCGACGTATAGGGCCGCTTGTTCTCAGGCCGACAGGGGAATACCGGGAGGCGTGCCGCGGCTAGGGATAGGGCTAGATTGAGCATAGTTGTCCAATCGAAAAAAACGTGGTGATGAGGTGACGACTGGTGACGACTTTTACCATTTTACGTTGCTACGCGCTCGCGTAGGGCCGATTATGGAAAAAGTGATCACTTTTCATCACTCATTACCCTGGCTGTCGTGGTGATTTTCGCGCTCGGCTTTCGTAAGCTGAACGCCGAAATGCATTACTCCACGCTTCGTTGATTTTTTAGCGAAGCCACGATTTTCCAGCGCCTTTCCCAGGGCAATGCGGCTGCCGGGCTTCTCGCCTGCTGCCTCGGCGTATTTCGTCCACGACTCGAACAAATCTGCCTGAAACTCCGACAGACTCCGACTGCCATCGTCGACGCGACACATATCGCGCAGCCACTGCCCAAAGACATCTTGCTCTGCGAAATACGCTTCGGTCGCTTCCACGATTGACGTCGGCCGCACCAGTCCGTTTTGCTGCCAATCAAGACAACCATCAATCATCCATCGCAAAATTCCGGACGCCTCATCGCGAAGCTTGGACTCGAGCTGGCGATCAGGTTTTTCGGGCTTCTGAATGAACGGAATGATGTTGAACCGTCGACGGGCTGCGTCGTCGACATTCTGGAGCCGCGGCTGGTGATTGCCGACGATACACAGCTTGAACAGTGGCATGAAGGTGAAAAAGTTTTGGCGCATGAACCGCGCCGTGATCGGATCGCCGCCGGTCAACGACTTGATGCGGCTTTCCGCCCAGTTCTTACCAGCCTCAGTTTCGCTGGCGGTCACCAGGCGCGCGCCGCGAAGCATGGCAAGATCGGTCGGATGACGATCGCCGCGGGACTCAACGAACGTATCCATTGATGACGTAGTCGCGTAATCCAGCATGATGTGCGACACGGTGTTGAGGAAAACCGACTTGCCGTTTCCGCCGGGACCGTAAGCAAAAACAAGCGCGTGCTCGCGCGTGTCGCCGGTCAGCGAATAGCCGCACCATTGTTGCAGAAAGCGGATCATCTCCCGGTCGCCGCCCGTCGCCTGGTCAAGGAACGCGAGCCACCGCGGACAGTCGGCCCTATCGGACGGAGCAATGGAAGTCACCTTGGTGATGCAGTCGGCAGGATCCGCTGCGCGCAGCTTGCCAGTGCGCAGGTCAACTGTACCGTCCGGCGTTCCCAGAAGGAACGGGTCGATGTCCCAAGCACGGTAGGATCTGGCTAGCATAGGTTCGTTCTTCGCAAAGTTCTCTACGCCACTTGCGAACGACCTCTTCCTGATACTTGCAAGCACCTTCGCACTCGTGCAGGTCTTAGACATCTCGCGCGCCATCACCCGCGCGTAATGGGAGGCGATCCCCGTTTCGTCCTTGCACCAATGCGATCCGGTCCATTCAAACCATGCGCCAGCCGTGTGGCAATAGCGTAGTTGGTTCCGGTAACTGTTGGCGAACACCTTAGCGACCGCGTCCTCGGTCGGCTGTACACCTGCATCTGGCTCACGCCGATTGTCGTTTGCACCGAACCCGGCGTTAATAACATTGTCGTTAGATATGGCAGTGCTGTGCATCGTGCAGTCGCCCCTATAGACTGAGTTAGCTTGCGTTGACACGTTGGCATTCGCCCATGATCAGAGTTGCAATTGACTTCACCATGTCGCGGTTGAACGATGCACCCTGGGCGAAGGCCCGATAGTCGCCATCGTTTGCGCGAAGGATGCGAACACCGAAGAGTGCGAGGCCGGGCAGAACCTCAACGTCGGCTCGGGCAAGATCAGCGCCTAGTCGCGCGTGTGTAGCGACTATCCTCATCAAAATAGTCATCTCCCATCTGAAACATTTTCGTCAGTTCGCGGTCGGTCTGGACGGGGTCGTAGTAAAGGTTGTAAGAACCAGGGATCTTGATCGGCTTGGTGTCGCGGTGGAAGTTTAGTTGCGGCGTCATCCTCACCTCCATGTCTGTGAGTACTAGTGCGAGTTTTGGGACGGGACACTAAAAGCGCGACGAACAAAATATGTGTGGGATTGCTCCTTCGGAACGATGCTCTCGGCTAGAGGCCGATCGAGCTAAGCGGCGCCCCTCAGGCGACGCTTATTCTCAAACAGGTTTGAAAAAGCCAGCCGCCCTCAGTTCGGACTCTTCCACATGACGAGGATGTCGCGCAGAGGATTCTAGTTCTGCGGCGTTGATGACTTCGCAGCGCTCCCAAGCTACGGGTTCAATCAACTCAACGATGGCGCTCTCGACGCAGTCACGCGGGGGTCCATGGCATCCAGCTCCCAACACTCAGAGCCATGGTGCTGAGTGAACCAACGGTGACGCGGGTCCTTGTGCTTGTCGGCGGCAGGGAATGAAGGCAATCCGCGCAAATGTTCCTCGGTCAGGGCAATGCGCCTGAACCTCACATGGTTGCCGCCATACTCTCGCAACCGCTGCGGCAGGTCGTGCTCCGACATGTACATGCCCGAAGGGTCGAAGTCGCCGACGTAGAGAACAACAAGCGGCCTTCCATCAGTGTCGTCGGCAACGTTATGCACGGCAGTCGCGCTACTGAAACCATGTTGGACTCGGAATCCCACAGCATACTGGTCCAAGACAGGCTTCAAGACACCGCGAACGGTACCTTTCTCGGACCACACTTCGACCCTGCAGGGCTGCTGGTCCCAGAAGTCACGCCTGTAGGAGCATGCGACTGTACGGGCATACTCGGCCGGGTTGCTCCATGCTGAAACCCGCTCAAGCTCGCGGGTTTCGTCGACAATCCAGTCCCAAGGAATCGTGCCTTGTTCCCGAGCGACACGCAGAAGGCGATATACCTTCTGCATGTTGTTGGTCGACATTGACGTGATAAGGCCACGGGTGAACAACTTGTAGCCGATGCCGCGACCGGTGACGGGCCGAACCTCCTCGGCGATGTCGCGCATGGCAGCAATCATGTCGAGCGAGGCCCGCGCCATGCCCCGACCTTTTTTCAAACCTGTTTGAATTAGCTCTGGCATGGCTGCGGCGGTGATGGCGATGTTCTCCCAAGTGTCCATCACGCAGCCACCGTCTTGGACGCGTTGTTTTGGGCTGCAACAGCGGTAGAATTCCGTCGCCGAGACAGCATCCATTTGTCCAGGTCGGCCCGCGCATAGACAATCGCTCGCCCTAGTTTGAAATAGGTCGGCCCCCCGCCATGACAGCGGAGCTTATCGAGTGTCGACTTCGAAAGTCTAAGTAGTTCGGCCGCCTCCGCGACCCGAAGATTGTGCATCATTTCCTCCACATTTGCCGCGAGAGTCGCGACGTTGGAAGGAATATGCGCCGTATCGGCCTATGATCTTAGTTGCCTATAATAGGAAAGATGGTTGCTTAAAATAAGAAACTAGCCCTTGCGCGCGATCGCGTCGTATTCGTCCATGGCCTTCTTATAGAGAGCCAAGGCGGTCTTGATCTTCGATTCGTCGCGCAGGTCGAACTCCTCACCCAGTAGCCTGAGCCGAACCTCATACTTATGGCCCTCGTCGCGAAGAATCCCGTCCCGTTCGCCGATTTCAAACCACAAGTATTTCGCGCCAGTTCTCGGTCTGCCGCGGCAAGCCTTGGCAAGTTCGTCGGCGAGCTTCTGAATCTCGGGGCGGGTTTTGCTCCCAGCTAGGATTTCTGCGCAGCGCTGCTTCACCGAATCCCGTTCTCCCTGATGAAGGCGCACACGGAGTCTCATCGCTTCCAGATCAAACGACTTCGGAAGGGCCGCCATTACTTACCCCCAAGCGCACTGGCGATCGTGTCGCCGATTATATTGGTTGCCGCGCGCAGCGGCGCGTTGGCAAGGTGGGCATATCGGGCTGTGGTCTTCGGCTGGGAATGCCCCAGCAGGCCGCCGATCTGCACCAAACCCAATCCCTGACCCGCACCGACTGCAGCGTAGGAGTGCCGCAGGTCGTGCAGGCGGACATCCTCAAGTCCAGCGCGACGGCGAATTGCGCGCCAAGGCCTATTCAGATCTGCGCGCGGCCGCTCGTCCTTTTGGCCGGCGCTTTCGCCCGCAATGACATAGCGCCCCAGCTTCGGCAGGTTCTTCAACACAGCCGTGGCAGCATCATTTAAAACGAGGGACTTTTTGCCAGTCTTGGAGTCGGGCAGATTGAGTAAACCGCGCTGCTTGTCCCAATCCAGCCACCGGAGGTGCAAGATTTCCCGCAGGCGCGCACCGGTCAGTAACAATAGACGAATGGCAGCAACGGCGTGCTGGTCGACCACGACGGCGCGGTTTTCAGGTTTAGGAGCATGCTTAGCTTTCTTGACAGGGTCCGGCTCCCATCGAATGCCGCGGGTCTCGGCGTCCCGCAGTGCGGCCCCGAGCCGCTGGAATTCTTCAACCGACAGGAAGCGTTCGCGGCTCTGTTCTTTGTACTTTTCAATTTTCCTGGTCGGGTTCGTCCCTTCCGGCACAAGTCCGCGCGCGTCGCCAAACGAATAAATAGCGCTCAGCACGGCAATGGCACGATTAGCCGTGACCGCTGTCTTGCGCAGTGATAGGTGGAGCTTGGCGACCTCAGCGCGGGTAAGGTCAACAGCACGCGCGGTTCCCAGCTTCGGTTTGATAAAATCATCGATCAACCGGCGATATGTCGACGCCGTTCGATCCTTCCGCTTTGGTTCCACGTGGTCAGTAATGAATGCATCGGCCAAGTCTGATACGCTTATCGCTGCACGCCCGTCGGCTCGCGCTGTCGCAGGGTCATCGCCGACTCTGGCGTTTGCCAGCGCATCCTTAGCGGCCCTGCGCGCCTTCTCGGCGGTTAATGTGGAGGCCGAGCCCAGTACTATTCTTTTCTTAGAAACGCCCCTACCTCCCGCGCCGGGCCGATACTCAACAATCCACGCCCTGTGCCCATTCTCGGTGATCTTCAGGCCAAAGCCCTTAAGCTCTGTGTCCCAGTAAATGACGTACCGGTTGGCGCCTCGATTGGTCGGTGGAAACTCCGGCTTGATCCCTAGTGATGACGCGCCCAATCGAACCATCGGCATTCGGTCTTTCCCTCAAAAGTAGCCACCGAGAAGCCACCAGAACGGAAAACCAGGGCCATCCCGCGGCAACACGGTGAAAGCAAGATAAGGGAATACGGCCTATTTACAAGGGATTTTGTTCATCTCTAGAAACAATAGGCAAGCCCGCGAAAACTGTCGGACCAGTTTTGTAAACCGAAGGTCGGGGGTTCAATCCCCTCAGCCGGCACCAGCGCTTAGCTTCGACAATCCGCACGAGGAGAACTGGCATATCTACTTCACCGACGTCCGCATCGGCGCGATCGGTCTCATATCGACGCAACGTTGATGACATCCAACGTCCCGCGAAAGACCATGTCACCCGCCACATAAAGGATGACGGCTAGACCGACGTAAGCAATCCATCGATAAGTTTGCAGAAGGCGCGCAATGAAAGAAGCGGCCACGCCCATCATCGCGATCGAAAGCCCCAGGCCGAAAATCAAGATCATCGGATGCTCGCGTGCTGCCCCTGCCACGGCCAGAACGTTGTCGAGAGACATGGAAACGTCGGCCACGACAATCTGCCAACTCGCTTGAGCGAGTGTTTTGCGAGCTTTGCTGCCTGCAATTGCTCCAGCGGCGTCCATCGCATCTGCTGGTCCTGTGGAGGATGTGCGCAACTCTCGCCACATTTTCCAGCACACCCACAACAACAGGATCCCGCCAGCGAGCAAGAGGCCGACGATCTGGAGGATTTGCGTCGCCAACCCGGCGAGTAGGACGCGCAGTATCGTCGCGGCAACAATACCGATAAAAATCGCCTTGCTTCGTTGCGCCTCAGGAAGTCCGGCTGAAGCAAGACCGATGACGATGGCGTTATCGCCAGCGAGCACCAGGTCGATCAGAACGATCTGCAAGAATACGCTAAGGACATCTGTATCGAAATAATCAGGCACAGGACATGTCCCCGCCGCAGGGGAATGGGCAGCTGCAAGCGGGATCGCATACGTCTATTGGATCGGTTGACCGATACCCGCCACCAAGAAACGGGGGTCCTAACGCCGCCGGTTATCAGGGGCTAGCGCTATCGCCTAGAGCCGCGTCCGAATGTAGTCTGACCGGTTGCTCGAAAAGAAGTGCCACTTGATCTGGTTCGCCTAGAATCGCTGCGGCACAACCCAGCATGGTCAATGCCCCGGCAACATCCCATAGCGTTACATTTTCTAATGTCGCATTTCCCGACTTTGCCCAAGCCAAGACCGCAGTGATCATCGCGTCTGAGAAAAACAGAATACTGAGCGCTGGTAAGACGAGCTGGGAATCCAGCAGGAATATCAACAAGAATGCAGGAGCTACGACCAGTATGCTCAACACCGCGCATGTGCAAAATGCTTGCCGCCAAGAAGCATTCCCGTTTGTCCAACTTGCACGAGAAAGGATCATTTGATCCTCCTGCATAGGAGCATTTTTTAGCGCCAATCACCTGCTGAACTACTCTGGTCTAGCTGATCGTTTACGTCTCCCCATCAATGTTTTGTCCTATGCCGCTGACTCTCAACTAGCGTAAGAATGCCAGCGGTCACCACGGCAATAACGACGACCGCTGCCAGCGCCTCGACAGAGGCCAAGGTCCCGTACCAGTTGTTCCAAAGCTCAATCATGTGCTGGCCTCTCGCGAGAGCGCATCCACGATCGACAAGATCTGCTCTCCAAGAAGAACGAACTCGGCGATCAAAAAAGCAATGCTACTCATCGTCGCGCGGTTTTTCACCGCGCGGCAAGGTGACTTATCTTGCAAGCCTAAACTGAGCTTCATTGCGGAACCGGAACTAAGAACCTAGCGTCCCCACAGCTCAAGATCAGCGCGCGGATAGCCACGAACCACAGCCCCACGACCGCGAGCACGGCGCCGATGACATAGCTCCGCATGAGTCCCTCCCTATTCGCAGAAACGATGCACGAGCGCGATCGACGGCTTGCCGCTGATGCAGCTCGAGTCCTCGACGCCGGCGCGCCGGTCGAGACGCCCGCCGAGGTAGCCGATCGCAAGCCCGCTCGCCGCAATAGCTGGCAGCACCAGCGTTTTGGAAGGTCTCCTATTGCCGGCTATTCCAGCGGCCGTCGGCGATCCGACGTCATCACGCACAATAGGAAAACACTTAATCCTTTTTCGGTGCGAACCTTCCCAGGGCAGCGACGAGGTACGCTGGCGGCGAGCCTTAGACCCCACGCCGCCCGCCCTAGGGGTATGAAATCGATAAATTGTAGATTCGGTGGCAGCGACGCGCTCGGCCTCCACCGGGCGGCAGTGCTTCCACCGCCCTCCCCGAGCGCAGATCAAAGCGCCTGTCAATTGCCACGGCTCGCCACCCAGCGGCGACCACCGAACCAAATCATCGGTTCGGCGTTATCCTCGCACTATAGAGCCGTCTCGCGGAGGTCTAGCGATGGACCCGAATGATCGAGCAGCCTTAGCCCTATCCGCGGTCGCCTTGGCCATCGCCATTGTGGTCGCCTCGACGGTCACGTTAGAGCGCGTCAATACCCGCACGGCCAGCAACGACGCACCTCCCGGAACGGTAGGACTGGCCAGGCCTCACCCGCCGCTCGACCTTGCTCCCGGTGAACCGATACCAACGATAGGAGCGCCGTCCAGCGCAAGTATCCGGCAGCGTCCCTGACCGAACACCGGCTGCGGTGCGAGCGATGGTTCGCATAAAATCTTCGTCAGCCTGAACTCTTCCGCGCGCTGCTCTGTTCGAAGTGCTCGACACCCGAGCCGCCGATCTCGACCCAGGCATGTTTCGACTGCTCGAAGACCGATCTGACGGGAGCCGGAAAATCCGGGTCCGCAATGGCGCCGACGGCAACGCCGATCATCGCCGGCAGATTGTCGGCCTTCCAATAGACCGTCGAGCCGCAATCGGAGCAAAAATAGAAGCGGACCTCGCCCCCGCTTGCGGCGGCGCGAACGTACCCCTTCGGCGCGCCGGAGATCGTGACGGCTTCGACCGGGTAGAACGCACCGACACCGAACGGTGCCCCGGTTCGCCGCTGGCAGTCGATGCAATGACAGGCTGCCACCAGCTTGGTCGGTCCCGGCAGCGAGAGTGAAACAGCGCCGCAACTGCATCTGGCCTCGATCATCGAATTTGCCTCCCATTGCCGAATGCAAATTGAAAGTGCAGCGCCACTCACCTCCGTCGCCGATGAGGGCAACCACAAGCCGGGTCGCGGACGCAGCGCAGGGGACTCCGTGACGCGCTCACTCCGTCCCCACCTCGAACGCCAGCAGCACGTTGCCGGCGACGCCGCTCCATTGGCCGTAGCCGGAATTGGTGTAGAGCATGCCGCCGGCGATGACCGGTCCGGGACCGTCGATCGCGCCGCCATGGGCCGGGACGCCGTTGACGGCCTTGTAATCCTGCGCGGTGTCGAACTCCCAGAGCAGCTTGCCGTCGCTGGCATAGGCCCGCAGGAAGCCGCTGACGCCGCCGGAGAACACGACGCCGGGGATCAGGCTCACCGCCGCCGAAAGCGCGGGGCTGCATTGGAGACGGTCGCCGCAGGCGACCGGCGGCACCTCCATCACGACTGTCCCGCTGGCGAGATCGAGGCTGAACAGGCCGCCGCCCTGCGTGGAGTCGAGACGTCTGGTGCCGTCACGCAGGAAACGCACGTCGGAGTTCGCGACATAGATGCGGTCCTGATCGGCCGCCGAGCCCCATTCGCTGCCGCCAAGCGCACCGCCCTTCCCGATCCGCGTCTGCCACAGGATCTTGCCACCGTCGTCGGGATCGAGCCCGTGCACGACGCCGGATTTCTGTGCGATGGCAAGAACGCGCCTGCCGTCGCGCAGGGTCACCAGGATCGGTGACTGGCCGAAATCGTGGTCGGGTCCGTGATCCTCGGGACAATTGGTCTTGTCCACGCCGTAGCATGCCACGACATAAGCGTCCTTCGGCGTGGCCTGCTGGCTCCAGAGCAGCTTTCCCGTCGCGAGGTCGAAGGCGAGAATGGCGTCACTCGTCGCGGATGGCGGATTCGAATAGGAATTGCTGGTCGCGACATAGATCGCGCCGCGCTTCACATCGATCGTCGGCGCCGACCAGATCGCGGCACCGGACGGGCCGAAGAGCTGCACGCCCTTCGCGTTCTTGTCGGTCGGATGCGGCACTTCGGGGATCGTATAGGCTTGCCAGACCGGCTTGCCGGTCGCGGCCTCCAGCGCCACCACGCTGCCGCGGAAGGTGCAGCATTCGTAAGAGGCCTGCGAGCCGGCAGCTTCCTCGAGCGAGGACACCGGCACGTAGAGAACGCCGGAATGCAGCACCGGCGCGCCGGTGATCCGCGCGGCCGGATGCTCCTCGACCTTCGTCTTCCAGATCAGCGCACCCGTCAGCGCGTTCACGGCATAGGCGTTGGCACGCAAATCACCGAAGAAGATCGCGAACTGATCGGAGCCGGGAAGCGGCGCGACCGTGATGGCGGCGCGCACCGCCGCATCGATCGCGAACGTCCACAGCGTGCAGCCGGTTCGCGCGTCGAGCGCGTGCACCTTGCGGTCGGTGCCGCCGATGAACAGCAGGCCGCCCACGATCGTCGGCGGCGCAAAGGACACCGAGGCCCCGGGAAACGCGTAGGCCCATTTCAGCCGCAGGCGCGGCACCTGTGCCGCGGTCAGTCCCGCCATATCGGCCGGCTGGAAGCGGCTGTTGTTGAGGTCGACGCCCCACCCGTTCCAGCGTGGACCGTCGAGCGGTTGCGGAAAGCCGCTGATCTGCTGCGTGCAGCGGCCCTGCCCGTCAGATGCGCTGTTGATTGCGGTCTTGCCGGTGACGAAAGCAGCAATCGCGCGACGCTCGTCGTCGCTGCGCTCCTTCGCCATCGCGGCCATGCTGCCGGAGGTCAGCGTCCCCAGCACGTGATCGAACGACATCGCCTGCATGGCGCCGCGCGCGGGCGCGCGGTTCTGGGCATCGCCGGCATCGTGACATTGCGCGCAGTGGGTTGCGTAGAGCGCGGCGCCGTCCTGCTGCGCCAGTGCCGGCGCGGAGCACCAGATCAACAGAGCCGCTACGACAAAACTCGGCCTCATGGCGTTCTCCGGGTATCGTCAGGCAAAGATCGCATCACACAACCTGAAGTGTATCGCCAGTGCGACCGCGGACGCAATGGAGTTCCGCCTGCGTCTGTCACATCGCCGTGGCCATGCGGATACGATCGGGCAATTCATCCAGCGGCCAAAGCCCGAGGCTCTTGTCGCGCCAGCCGCCGCCGCCCTCCTCGCAACGCTCGTTGATCAGCGCGCGCGGCGACGGCCAGTTGAATGGTGCCTTCTCCATGTTCAGCGCGCGCCAATCGCCATCCGCGCAATCGCGATTTTCATCCCATTCGGGAAATGTCGTGACCAGCACGAAGCCCGCGCCGCTCTCAGCAAAGCGCGCAACGGCGCGGGCGATGTTGTCGAAGCTCAAATGAACCAGGCAGTCCCGGCACAGGATGACATCCGCACGCGGCAGCGCATCGCACGTGACGTCGGCAACGAGAAACCGGCCGGACAACCCGCCGCCGGCCACACGCCGGCGATTGGTCTCGATCAGCGACGGCACGATGTCGATGCCGGTATAGTCGAGGTCGAGCTTGATGCGGCCGATCCAGCCGGCATCGCCGCACGGCGCATCGAGCAGCGAGCGCGCGCCGAGCCGTTGCAGCAGGGGAGGAAGCTCCTCCCGGATCGCGGCGGTCGCCGGGTCCTCCGAGCCGAGGCCCGAGACGGATGTGGCCGCGCCCCACAGGTTGGTCCGCTCGATCCGCTCGAACCGGGCGGCGAGATCGAGGCCGGCAAAGTTCTCGCGGTCCGCAACGAAGCGCTCATGGGCGAGGACGGGTGGACGATTGGCGATCATCGGGCGGGACTCGCGTCAAGATTCCGTCGCAAGCACACTATACAGCCGCAGCGTCGCCTCCGAAATCTCCCTCGCGCGAGTTCGCTGATGATTACCCGACGAACGGCCATGACCGGCATCGCCGCGCTGCTGACGTCTATGTCTGCACACGGTGCACCAGGCGAACAGTTCAGCGTCACCTCCGGCAATGACAGCCTGCCTGTATCACGTTACGCGGCGACGGTGGCCGGGAAGCGCCCTGCCGTGATCGTGCTGCACGGGTCCCGCGGCATCGAGCTTAGGCTCCGCGCCTACGAGCGATATGCCGATGCGCTGTCCGCCAAGGGCATCGACGTCTATTTTCTCCGCTATATGACACCGGCTGATACGGCCGCGCTGACGCCGAAGTCCAGCACGCATGAGAGCCGCAATGCCTATGACACGGCGCGGTTCGACGATTGGGCCGACACGGTCTCCGCCACCGCGACGGCTATCCTGGGCCGGTCCGACAGTTCCGGGCGCATCGGCCTGCTCGGCTTCTCGCTGGGCGGCTACGTCGCCGCCGACACCGCCGCGCGGGACACGCGCATCGTCGCGCTCGCGGTGCTCTATGGCGGCATGCCCGACGCCATGGCCGCCAAGGTCAAGCATCTGCCGCCCCTGATCGCATTGCATGGCGAGGCGGACAGGAATGTGCCGGTCGCGAAGGGACGGCAACTGGTCGCGCTCGGCAAGTCGGTCGGCGCCGAGGCCGAATTCGTGCCCTATCCAGGCAAAGCCCACGGCTTTGATTTCTCCGACACCGACCCGATGACATCCGATGCGATCGATCGTGTCACACGGTTCTTCCAGCCAAGGCTCGCCGCCTGACCGAGGCGGGTCACGAAGATGGCTCCTGACCGCAGATTGGACCGAAGTTCAACATCAGGTAGCCTGCGCATCCGATGCGCCCCACCACCAGCAAAGAGAAGGCCAAAATCGTTGCCGGCGCGGTGACGGCCGTCGTCATGACGGCCATGCTGTTGGTGTTCGCGCTCGGCCTCTTGCTTCCGCATTAGGCGGGGTGAGCGCGTCGGACGAGTGCCGCCGCACACACCTACGCCGCGCGCACGGTCCGCAAGAATTTTCCGACTTCGTCCTTCAGCCGGTTGCTGTCGGTCGCCAGCATCTTTGCGGTCGAAAGCACCTGCGAGGACGCCGAGCCGGTCTCGGCCGCGCCGCGCTGCACGTCGGTGATGTTGGTGGAGACCTGCTGGGTGCCGTGAGCGGCCTGCTGCACGTTGCGCGAGATCTCCTGGGTCGCGGCGCCCTGCTCCTCGACCGCCGCGGCAATGGTCGACGACACCTCCGATAGCCGCTCGATCGTCGCGGAAATGTCGCGGATCGCGTTGACGGATTCCTGGGTCGCGGTCTGGATGCCGGAAATCTGCTGGCTGATCTCGCCGGTCGCTTTCGCGGTCTGCTCGGCCAGCGTCTTCACCTCGGAGGCGACGACCGCGAAGCCGCGGCCGGCCTCGCCGGCACGAGCCGCCTCGATCGTGGCGTTCAGCGCCAGCAAGTTGGTCTGGCCGGCAATGGTGTTGATCAGCTCGACGACATCGCCGATCCGCGTCGCCGCGATCGAGAGCTCGCTGACCCGCTCGGTCGTGGTGCGCGCCTGGGTGACGGCCTCGCCCGCCATCCGCGCGGATTCCTGCACCTGCCGGCTGATCTCGTTGACCGAGGACGACAGCTCCTCCGTCGCGGTCGCAACCGACTGCACGTTGCCGGTGGCTTCACCCGAGGCGACCGCGACCACCGAGGTCAGTTCCTGCGCGCGCTGCGCGGTGGTGGCCAGCGTCGAGGACGACGCTTCGAGCTCGGTGGACGCCGAGCCCACCGTCTCGATGATCTCGCCGACCGCACGTTCGAAGCCGTCGGCCAGGTTGACCATGTCACGGCGGCGTTGCTCGGCAGCCTGCTTCTCGATATCGAGCTGCGCAGCCTTGAGGCGTTCGACCTCGAGCGCATTGGTCTTGAACACTTCGACGGTCCTGGCCATGTCGCCGATCTCGTCGCTCCGGTCCTTCTCGGGCACCTCGGTCTTGAGATCGTTGCGGGCGAGACCCTCCATGGCGAGCTTGAGCCGGGCGATCGGCCGGGACATCGCATTGAGGCCGATGAACAGCGCGATCGCGATGCCGACGATCAGGCCGCCGGCGCTGACGCCGATCACGGTCCAGGTCGCGGACCTCGCGTCGCGGTTGATGGCTTCCTTGCGGTTGCTGACCACCTGTGCGGACTCGGTCACGAACTGGACGATGCGTGCGAGGGCCGCGTCCAGCACCGGATCGCACTCCTTGTGCGCACGTTCGGCGGCCTTGGCGTTCTCCTCCACGCCGCTTGCCTGCGCGCCGGCCTGGAGTACCGGATCGCAGCTGGCGAACGCGGCCTTCAGCTGGTCCCCGATGCTCTTGACCTGGCTGGCGCGCGACGGGTCGTCCTGCACGGCCGCATCGAGATACTGGCCGATTTCGCTGCGGTTCTGGTTCGCGATCTTGAGACGGCCAGCGTTGCCTGCTTCCGTCGCTTCGGTGAAGACCGCATAGAGCGCCGCATGGTAGGTCTCGGCGCGGCGCTGGGCGCGCGTCAGGTTGAGCGCGGAGGATTGCGAGGCGGAGAGTTCGGCAAATCCGTCGACGGTCGCGGAAAGTTCGCGCGCCGCGAACCCGGCGACGGCAAGCATGGCGCATCCCATCACCGCCACAATCAGTGCGACCTTCCACACGATTTTCAGATTGTTCAAAAAGCTCATCACAGCCGCCCCAACTGCCGACGCATAATCCCGGCAACGGGCATTGGAACCGGCGGACGTTAAGATTTGATGCCAAATCGCCCGAGTAGTCTTACGGAAAAATAACCATTCGGGATGCCGACGTAAGTTTCGCGTAAGCTTCTGCCCGTTTGGGGGGCGCGATCGGGACATTGCCGGCCGGAACCGGTCGCCGGCGTCAGTCGTTGTCGGCCCATGCGGATCAAGGAAGAAAACCGAAACATGTTTCTGCTGGCGACGGTGACGCTGTGCTGTGTCGCCGTGGCTGGCACCGTTGCGCTGTTCGAGCTGGCACCAGGGCCGGCTCCGGCAACGCAGGTCGCCGAACGCTCGGCGACCGACGTTACGGCTCCGATACCGGTCCGGGTGGTGGGGGCGCCGTTCGAGCCCAACATTAACCCGCGCGAGCGATAGCGCTCACGTCGGCGATGCCTCTGTGCCCGCCTCGGGCCGGCCTTGGGCCCGCGCCAATTCCTCCACGAACGCAATCACCTCCGCCCGCTTGTCGGGCGGCAGCGACAAGAACGCACGGACCAGCCTCAGGCCCTGCGCTTCGTCCGACTGATCTGACTTGACGTCCATTCCCCACTGTCAGGCGGGCGGGAAAAATATGCAATCCCCAGCCGGACACCTTCTTGATTCGGGCGGCCAGCTTTGCTGGAATAGCTCCAACAGAGGTGGACCATGAAGTGGATCAGCGAGCGCGACGCACTGATCGCGCAGACGATGGCCTTCGTCCAATCGGTAACCGGCAAGAAGGGCCACTTCCATCCGCCGGAGAGACCGACGGCTGCACCGGACGTGCCGGTGGGGACCGTCACCGTCGAGACCGTGGCGGTCGAGACATTGGCGGTCGAGATCAAGCCGCCGGAAGTCCCGCACGCCCCGCCAGTCATGATCCCGCCAGCTCGGACAAGCGGCGATTTCCGCTCCGAGATGCAGGCCCGCATCGCCAGTTTCCGCAAGCATCAGGAGCGATTCGAGCGTGAGCGGGAGGAGTATTGCGCGGCGACCCTGACCAGGCTCCGCGCGGCCATTCGTGACCCCTCCCTCCGTCCGCCAGCCGAAGACTAAGGCTGGCGGTCGATCCGACACCTACAGCCAGGACCAAACCAACCAGAGATTGGCCGCACAGGCGCTGAGCAATCCCAGCGTCAGTGGCAGCAGCATGTGCCCGCAGCAGGTCTTGAGGTCGGTCGTCATGGCCGAAAACATCCGCTGATTCCGGCAAATGAGTCCCAGGGATTCTTTTTTTGGGATTCAGGACTCGTTAAAGACTCAGGGCCCGCGGCTCCGATCACGCCCCGGTGATCGCCCCGGAACCCCTTGCCCCGTGACGCCGTTAACGCGCTTTCCGGGAGCGGGAAGAATGCCCTACGCCCTGTTCTGCAACGACGCCCAAATCAGCAAGGCCTATCCCAGCGAGGCCGACGTCTGGCAGCTCGCTCAGCAAAGCGGCCTCGTCGTGGATGTCAGCACCGACGACCAGCGCCACGGACCGCGTCGGGTCCTAGACAATGATTACGAGATCAAGCCCTGCCGGGCAGCCCAAGGTGAGGACCCCGCCAGAAACAAGGCCGAGGCCGAACAGCAGTCGAGGATGGAGCTTGCGCTGAATTCCTGAGGTTCGACCCAGGGTATCTCAGGAAGGGATCTCTCAGGGGGTCGCGGTCGCCAGCGAGGCCTGCTCGCCCGCCAGCGCCACGCAGGCCTTGCGACGGTGCAGCCCCCGGATCGCGCCTGTTACCTTCAGCACCTTGCCGGATGGGCAGGAAGCGTCCTTGACGAAGGCCACCTCATAGGGTGCCAGCATCAGAGGCTCGGACTTGAGGATTGTCTGTGCAGCACACGGCAGGGAGATGAAGCACGAGAGCACTACTGCCGACACAAAGATACGCATGTCCGTCGTCCCACCAGCCCGGTAATTCTCATATAACGCCTTCCGGAGCGCGAGTTCCGTAGGCGGCAAAAATTATTTTTGCTTTACGCCAGTCCCATGACGCGCGTGAGAACCCGCGCGTCAGACCGTTTGCTTGCAAATGACGCGCCAGATGGTTCACGCAAAGCAAACAACAGGCCGGCAAACAAGGGCCTGGCAAACGAAAGGCCGGCGTGAGCCGGCCCTTGTCGGGTCGTGGTCGCTGTTGGGCGTCAGTAGCGCGAGGCTGCCGGTCCGCCCCAGCCGAAGCGGTAGTTCACACCGACCTTGACCGTATGCTCGTCCTCCCGGCCCCGGACGCCGACGACGTCGGCCGGACCGGAGGTGAAGGTCGTGCTGCCAAAGTTGTAGTACTGGTACTCGGCCTTGGCCGACCAGCTCGGTGCGAACATGTATTCGAGGCCGGCACCGACGGTATAGCCGTCCTTGTTGTTGCCAGTGGCGGTGAAGGGCTGCGCCACGCCGGCGACATTGACGCCGAGGCCACCATTACGCCAAGCGTAACCGCCCTTGGCATAGACCAGCGCCGGTCCCCAAGTGTAGCCGATGCGGCCGGTCACCGACCCCAGCTGGTCGGTGTTCGACGTCACCTGCGTCCCCAGCGGGAACGTCACACCGTTGTTGTTGGTCGGCAGCCAGGAGTACTGGGCCTCGATGCCCACCACCCAATTGGGCGCGAACTGGTAATCGAAGCCGCCCTGCACGCCGCCCAGGAAACGGGCGTCGCTCGACTGGAAGCTGCTGTCACCGGCGAACGCGCCGCCGACATGGCCGCCGATGTAGAAACCGGTCCAGTTGTAGATCACCTGCGGCGGCGTATAGACGGGCGCCTTGGTATAGGTGCGCGGCTGCATGTCGGCCGCGGCGGCCGGTGCAGCCAGCGCCAGCAGAGCAACGGCGCCCAGCAAAATCGTCTTCATGATCATCCCCGTTCTTTCAAATTCGACACTCAGGAAACAACGTGGCGTGAATTAGGTTGCTTCGCGGCGATGCCGGAACGTTGATCGTCTGTAACTGTGACGGGGTGGCAACAACGCGATTTTGTTCCGTCACACCTGCTTGCACCGACTGTTTTCGTCGTCTGCGCAAGTCGGGCTGTAACGATCTGTCGCAAGGCAAACCAGCCCCGTTCAAAGCTCGCCAAATTGTGATCGAGCGGCTCCGGCGGCCCCTGTCCTAGCACCTGCCGATGAAGGCCGGCTTTGCGCTATCGCGCCATCTTTTCCAGTTCCGGAAAGGGTGCGTAAACCGCACCGGCGCAGAGCTCGCCAGCGCGATCGACGATGCGGTCGCCCCGCCCGTTGACGAAGACGGCGGCCCGTTCGCGCATGCCCTTGTAGCTGCCGTCGGTCTCGCGTGGCGTAAAGTGCAGGCAGGCGACGTAGAACTGCCGTCCGCCGATCTCGCGCAGCACCGGATCGGCCATGGTGGCCTCGCGCACGCCGACGGGATTGTTGAGGTAAGTGCGCATCAAGGCCAGCGTGTCACTGCGAAAATTGTCGGGGAACGGCTGCGGCCCTCCCGCCTGGGTCCCCCCCATCAGGGATGGACGATCACCGTCGCTGCCGAAACATGCCGCGAGCGCCAGCGGCAAGACCAGAACCAACGCCAGGATCCCCGCACGCTTCGCCAATCGCCCCACAGGCCACGCTCTCCGCTCGATCAGACTCGGAGGATGTTCTAGCTCCAAGGTTGCACGAAGGGAATTCGCTCCTGCTCGCAGGCTGCGCAAATGACGCACCGGCCCGCCGCCGGCGCCTGCGCTTTCGCGCTGACGCCGAGACGACGGGCCGGGCCTGAATTCCGCACGCGGCGGCGGGCAATGCCAGGGATGCCGCCGCGCCGGATCAGTCGTTAGCTGCGCTTGTCGATGGCCGCCGGCTTGGTCACGTCAGGCTGCGCCTTCAGCGACTTCTTGGCCGACAGATGCTTGTTGTGGTGGCGATGCGTGCGCACGGCCTTGTGCTCGTCGGGCGTGACCGCGGCATTGGCATTCATCGCCTTCGACTTGGTATCCACCTTGGCGTCCGCCTTGACGTCGGCGGCCTTCGTGTCGGCCTTGACGCCGGCTTCGGGTTTCGCGGCGGTGGTCGACACCTTGGTCTGGCTCTGGTCCGCCTTGATCACCGGCGCGGTCGCGGTGGTCTTGCCGGCTTCAGCGGCGAAGGCCGGGGCTGCGATTACGGAAGCGGCGAGCAAGGCTGCGGAAATGGTCTTCAACATGGTTGGTCTCCTCTTGGAAGGATCTTGAGGCGGCGCCCTCTCGCCTACTCTTCGATCGTGGGTGGGAGCCTAGGTGCCGTGCACTGAACCCAATCTGAAGCCCGTCGCAGGCTTCTGTTCATCTCGATGACAAGTTTGTCATCTGCGGAGGGGCGAATAGATCGTGCGAAGCGGGAATGTTTTTGCCCGATGGGTGTTCCGGTCTTTGGGCAATCGTGTAGGATCGCCACGTTCCATACGGGAGAAGATAGATGCGGAAACTTTCCATGCTTCTGGTACCGGGGCTTGTCTCGTTAGCGTTGGCCGCCGGACCGATGCTGACCAGCGCCTACGCCGCGGGCAGCGACGAGCCCTCGCCGCCGCCGAAGTCGGACAGCTCGGCCAAGAAGGGGAAGAAGAAGAGCTCCTCCATCAGCGATCCCAAATTCCTCGCGGCCTATCGCACTGCCTACACCACGATCTACGACGGTCACGACTACACGAGCGCGATCGGCCAGCTGAAGTCGCTCAAGCGCGACGACGTCGCCGACGTGGCCAATTTGATCGGCTACTCCTATCGCAAGCTCGGCGACTACCAGTCGTCCAAGGTCTATTACGAGATCGCGCTGAAGGACGATCCGAACCACGTCCGGACCTGGCAGTATTACGGCCTCTGGCAGCTCGAGCAGGGCAACCGCGAACAGGCGCAGTACCACCTGAACAAGATCGCCTCGCTCGCCGGCACCGACAGCTCCGAGTATCGCTCGCTCGCCGCGGCGCTCGACAAGCCGACCGGCGCGACGCTCGTCTACTGAGACATCGCGTCTTTGAACCGAGCGAACGGGCACAACCTCGGGGTTGTGCCCGTTCTGCTTTCTCGGTTAGCCTCTCGCATCAAGTCCTCCCCTCACAGATTTGGTGCGCAATGGACACGTGGCTGCGATCCGCGATCGACTACATCGGTTCCTGGATCGAATTCCAACAGACGACATTCCATCAGCCCGGCGTCATCGTCGCATTTGCCCATCGCGGCGAAATCGTCGCCGAGCACGCCTTTGGTCTTGCCAATCTCGACACCGGCGAGAAGCTCACCCCTCGCCACCGCTGCCGTATCGCCTCGCACTCGAAGAGCTTTACCGCCGCCGGCATCATGAAGCTGCGCGACCAGCGCAAGCTGCGGCTCGACGACACGGTCGGCCAACATGTCGGCGGCCTGCATCCGCGCGTCGCCGAGACGACGATTGCGCAGGTGCTCTCGCACAGCGCGGGGCTGACGCGCGATGGCGCCGATTCCGGGCAGTTCATCGACAACCGCCCCTATCTCAACGCCAGGGAGTTGCTCGCGGAATTGAAGCTTCCGACCGCGATCGAGCCTGGGACGCGCTTCAAATACTCCAATCACGGCTTTGGCCTGCTCGGCCTCATCATCGAAGCCGTGTCGAAGGAGCCCTACTCCGCCTGGATCAAACGCGAGATCATCGAGCCCGCGGGCCTGCGCGAGACTGAGCCGGATGCGCCGCTTCCGAAGGGCGCATCGTTCGCGCGCGGCCACACGCGAAAAGTGCCCTTGGGCGAGCGTTGCGTGATCCCCGGCGACAATCCGACGCACGCGATGGCGTCCGCCACGGGCTTCGCCGCCACCGCCGGCGATACGGCCCGCTTCTTCGCGCAGCTTGCGCCCAACGCCAGGAATAGCGTGCTCTCAGTCGCAAGCCGCCGCGAAATGACCCGGCATCACTGGCGCATCCCGCAGAGTTTCGAGGCCTATTACGGCCTTGGCATCAACGCCGGAAAAACCGACGGCTGGGACTGGTTCGGCCATGGCGGCCATTTTCAGGGCTACATCTCCCGGACCTGCTCCATCCCCGCTTGCGAGCTCGCGATCAGCATCCTCAGCAATTCGATCGACGGCGCGGCGCCGTTCTGGATGGACGGCGCGATGCAGATCCTGCGCGTGTTCAGGACTCGCGGCGCACCCGACCGCCGCGTGCGCGACTGGAACGGCCGCTGGTGGACGATCTGGGGCGCAACCGATCTCGTCCCCGCGGGCAACCGCGTACTGGTCGCCAATCCGCAGTTCATCAATCCGTTCATGGATGCCGCCGAGATCGAGGTCACCGGCCGCGACACCGGCAAGCTCGCCTGGGCTGCCGGCTACTCCAGCCACGGCGAGCCGGTGCGCCGCGTCCGCGACAAGCGCGGCAAGGTCAGCGACATCTGGATCGCCGGCGCCAACATCAAGCCGGAGCGTGTCGTGGCGCGGGAGATCGCGCGGAGATATCCGCCGCGCAAGCGGCGGCCTACTCTCGGATAAGGGCCTCGACCTCGCTCCGAAACGCCTGCCGCGAGCCGTCGCGCGAATAGAACATGTGGCCGCCGGGATAGACGACGAACTTGACCCGCCGCGTCGCGAACGCCGGGATCTGGTCGAGCACCCGCTTCGATCCGAAATAGGGCGTGGCGAGATCGAACAGGCCGTGCGCGACCAGCACGTTCAGCTTTCCGTCGGTGGCGAGGATCTGGCGCAGCTCCGACACCGATTGCGGCGGGTTGATGCCGCGGCCGAAATCCCAATTGCCCTCGACGGCGCCGTTGAGGACTTCATAGGAGCCATCCGGCCGCCAGTTGAGCTTGCGCGTGAGAACGTCGACCGCCGCACTCGTCAGCGGCGCCTGGAGCGCATCGCCCGACGGATCGCCGAACCGGGAGCTGCTCGAATCCGGATAGGGATCATAGCCTCGCACCGAGGCGTCGTAGCGCCCCGTCACCTTGCCGTTCTTGCGGTCGAACTCGCGGCGGAATTCACCGACGTCGAAACGGCCGGCGAGCCGGCGGCTCACGGCCTGGTCGATCCCGGTGAGCTCGGCGACCTTGTCGGCAAGGCGATTGGTGGCCTCCTTGTCCGCCTCGCCCTTGACGAGGTCGGCCAGGAACTCGCCCCGCGCGTAAGCCTCGACGTCGGCGAGATCGGTGCGCTTGACCGGCCCCTTGGCTTCGCGCGCCACCGCGACATAGCTCGGCAGCGTCGCGACATATTGCAGGAGGCTGGTGCCGGTGAATTCGCGGAAGTCCAGGAGCGGCGACACCAGGATCAATCCCCTGACGCCGACGCCATGCTGGAGCTGCAACTGGCGCACGACCTTCGGCCCGCGAATGCCGCCGTAGCTTTCGCCGCCGACATATTTCGGCGACGTCAGCCGGTCGTGCTTCTCCAGCCAGCGGCGGATCACGAGCGCGATCGAATTGGCGTCGCCGTCGACGGAGTAGAACGACTTGCGCGCGTCCTCGCCGCTGGCAACGAAGCGACTGTAACCGGTGCTGACGGGATCGATGAAGACGAGATCGGTGAAGTCGAGCCACGTCTCCGTGTTCGGCTTCACCTCGGGTGAGGCGGACGGCGACAAGGCTTCGCCATCGAGCGGCAGCCGCCACGGCCCCGCAGCGCCGAACTGGAGCCATGCCGAGGACGCGCCGGGACCACCGTTGAACAGGAACGTCACGGGGCGCGTCGCGCGGTCGGCACCATCGAGCTCATAGGACGTATAGGCGATGTCGGCGAGCGGCTCACCCTTGCCGTCGAACACGCGGATCGAGCCGGCAGTCGCGGTGAAGCCGAGTGCACGGCCCGGCAGATCGAGCGTCTGTTTCGTGGTCGAATCCGACGGAAGCCGATGCGGCTCGGCGGCGGACGATGAGCCCTGTGACGCGCCTGGCGCGTTGCCGCCGCGCCCAACCTTCTGTCCCGCTGGGGCCGTCGTCTCGGCGCGTGGCTGCGGCGGATCGTCCGCGCGGGCAAATCCCGCGAGCGCGAAAGTCGACACCGCCAGTACCAGGGCCGCGCGGCGGAGCGCCGGCAAACGCATGACCATGATCGTTCTCCTTGTCCGGCTGCGAGAGCCGGCGAGCATCGCAAGGCTAGCGAGAAATTGCGACGGTTTGGGGGATAGCCGGCCCGGTGGCGCCTGAAGAAGCCGCGCGGGCGCAAATCGACCCGGATTTGCCCTGAATCGGGATGGACGCTGTTTGCCTTGAACAGCGGTCCTTCTCGACAATGGAGGCCCAGGTCGTATAGACGAGCCCGGCGGAACTTTCTCCAGCCAGCGGCCCTGCCCGGAAGCCATGACCAAGCCAGCGCGATACAACCGGATCGCCTTTGTCGCGAGCCCAAGCAGCGAGGCGCAAACCGCCTTCGGCCAGCTCACCCGGGACTATGGCAATTGCGACCCGAAAGACGCCGATGTCGTGGTCGCGCTTGGCGGCGACGGACTGATGCTCCAGACGCTGCACCAGAACATGCACTCGGGAAAGCCGATCTACGGCATGCACCGCGGCACCGTCGGCTTCCTGATGAACGAGTACTCGACGGTCGACCTTCGCGCCCGTCTCGAGGCGGCGCAGGAATCCGAGATCAACCCGCTCCTGATGCGCGCGACCGACGTCAACGACCGCGTCCACCTGCATCACGCCATCAACGAGGTCGCGCTGTTCCGGCAGACCTATCAGGCCGCGCGCCTGCGCATTCTGATCGACGAGCGCGAGCGCATGCCCGAGCTGATCGCCGACGGCATCATGGTGGCGACGCCCGCCGGCTCCACCGCCTACAATCTGTCCGCGCAGGGACCGATCCTGCCGATCAACGCCGCGCTGCTGGCGCTGACGCCGATCAGCGCCTTCCGCCCGCGCCGCTGGCGCGGCGCGCTCCTGCCCAATACGGCTTACGTCGTGATCGAGGTGCTGGAGGGCGACAAGCGGCCGGTGGCGGCGGTAGCCGACCACGACGAGGTGCGCGACGTCCGCCGCGTCGAGGTGCTGTCCGACAAGACCATCTCGATGCGCATGCTGTTCGACCCCGGCCATAGCCTGGAAGAGCGCATCCTGCGCGAGCAGTTCGGCTACTGAGCGCCGGCGCGGATCACTGGCCGCAAGGCTGAATCGATTCCAGGCCGCCCGCCATGGCGGGATCACCGAGCAGATCGAAATCCCTGACGACCGGAACGAAGCTCTTCGTCTCCGACGTCAACAGATAGATCGTGACAGGCAGCGATCCCTGCGGCGCCGCGTTGGCGCGACAGAATTCCCTGGCTGCCACGCCGAGCCCCATCGACCCGCGTTTGCCTTGCTTCCCCTGCTCGACCATCGACGCACGCAGCGCTTCGAAACGCGCAGCATCGCCCAGCGACAAGCGATAGGCGTAGGTTGAGGAGCCCTGCGGCGGCGCAGGCAGGCCGGCGCGATCTCGCGGGTCGCTCATCTCCATCATGGCGAAGCTCGTCCTGGTCTCGGCCTCGCCGGCCACTTTGGTGACGACGTCGAGCTTGACGCCGCCCGAACGTGGCCGCAGCACGTCAGGCAATTGCACGGCGACGCGCAGCATCGACAGATCCGTCGTCCTGGCATCGATGCGGGCAAGCGGCGGGATCGATGTCAGCGGCACCGAGCTGCAACCGGCAAGCATGAGCGCAGCCGCGCTCGCAAGACCACGCGCCAGGCGGTTCATCGCAGGCATCTCCAATCTGGACTTGAAGGATTGGCTAGGCCGATTTCCGGCCGGCCCCGCGCGGCTCCAGCGCGTTGTCCGCGTTCTCGGGGACATATTCCAGGATATCGCCGGGCTGGCAGTCGAGCACGGCGCAGATCCGCTCCAGCGTGTCGAAGCGGATGCCGCGCACCTTGCCCGACTTCAGCAGGGAAACGTTCGCCTCCGTGAGCTCGATCCGCGCGGCAAGCTCACGCGACCTGATCTTGCGCCTGGCGAGCATGACGTCGAGGTTGACGATGATCGGCATGGTCAGATGATCTCGCTGTTCTCGTGCCACATGCGAACGGCATCGGCCATCACGGTTGCGAAGGCGACGAGCGCGAGGCCGCTCAGCTCCGACAGCACATGCGACTGCTCGATGCCGAACATGACCACGAACTCGCCCGGCTGGTTGGCCCGCGTCAGGTTGATCGTGGTGAGCATCTGCACCAGCGGCGATATCAGCGCGTTGGCGATCAGCGCGAGGCCCATCCGGCGGATGCGCCAGGCGTTGTCGGTCACGAAGACCTCGCCGCGCGCGAAACGGGAGAACAGCATCGAGAGCTGCAACAAGGCGTAGAGGACAGGCACAAGTCCGATCAGGCTGATCAGGGCGCCGGCGAGGCGCGTACTGAGGTTGAGCGTGAAGGGCCGCGCCCCCAGCGGGGACTGGGTCGCGATCCAGTGCCGGAGCATCTCGTCGCTCGACCAGAGCAGCGGCACCGCAAGCACAGCGCCGGCGACGCACAGGAGCGCGCCGACGGCCACGATCCGTCCGATGCGCCGCAACCGCGGCTCGACCGGCGCAGGAAAAGGAAACGCGACGACGCTCATCGGATTAGCTCCCATTCAATTGTATGTTTTATTGTATTACAATAAAAAATGTTAGAATTACGATATCAAACCCCTTCCCTAGCTACGTACTTCGCGAAATGCCGACAGCAACCCTTCCTTAACCCAAGCCGCGATATGGTTAACGAAAGTTGACCGTTCCGGCCCAGGCGTCATGTTCCGCATCGATTTCAACAAGCTGCGCTTCCTCGTCTGCGACGACAATCCGCACATGCGCCGCATCCTGCGGACGCTGCTGCACTCCTTCGGCGCGCGCGAGGTTTACGAGGCCGAGGACGGCGCCACAGCACTGGAAATGTACAGCCATTACGTGCCCGACATCGTCATCACCGACTGGGCGATGCCGATCTTCGACGGGCTCGAGCTTGCGCAGATGATCCGGCAGCCGGAATCCAAGGGCAATCCTTACGCGCCGATCATCATGCTGACCGGTCATTCCGAGAAGCGCCGCGTCACGGTCGCGCGCGATGCCGGCGTCACCGAATTCCTGGCCAAGCCGATCTCCGCCAAGGGCCTCTACCAGCGCATCCTCAACGTCGTCGCCAATCCCCGGCCCTTCATCAAGACCAAGACCTATTTCGGTCCGGACCGGCGTCGCAACACCAACTCCGCCTATATGGGCCCCGAGCGCCGCGTCGGCGAAAAGCACGAGGTGCTCCAGCAACCCTCGCTGCTCGACAAGGCCCGCTCCTCCATCTAGCGCAACGTCTCACACGATCGGGGCAGACATCATCATGGCGAAGAACGGCGCAAAGGACATCGAGGTCACGGCCTTCGCCACGCACCAAGTGATCACGCAGCCCAATCCGCTGCGCAAGGTTCTGCGCCGGGTCGAGGAAAAGGACCTGGACGATCCGGTCGCCCGCGCCGAGCAGGCGCTCGCGGGCCTCTCCAGCGAGTTCAAGGACTGGATGACGACCGAGGTCAATCGTCTGTCGGCCGCTTACGTCGCTGTCCGCCATGATGGCTTCACCAAGGAGCGGCGTGACGAGCTGTTCCGCGCCGCGCACGACATCAAGGGCGACGCTGCGACGTTCGGCTATCCGGCGGCGGCGGGAGTTGCGGAGAGCCTGTGCCGCGTCATCGAGCACGCGCCCGATCTCGACAAGGTGCCGGCCGAGCTGTTCACGCACCACATCAACGCCATCCTCGCCATCGTGCATGAGAACACCAAGCTCGACAGCATCAGCGTCTCCGCCGAGCTCAGCCGCCGCCTGCGCAAGGTCGCCGACGACTATCTCGCCCACGTCAACCGCGACCGCCCCGAGCATCTTGAGGTGATCTTGGCACCGAGCATCGTGCCGGCGGAGTAGCGGCTCCCGCTCTCCTCCCGTTATTGCGAGCGCAAGTGCCTTAGGGTGGGCAAAGCGACTCGTCCGCCGTAGCTCGAAGAGCGAAGGCGGAAGCGTGCCCACCAACTAATACAAGCTGTGCGGATCAATGGTGGGCACGGCGCTGCGCGCCTTTGCCCACCCTACGGCGTCTCGCTACGCCGCAATCAGATCGTCATACACCGGATCGAGCGCGTCATCCGCGGCGAGCTCGTCGCAGAACAGCCTTGCCTCTTCGCGCGCGGATTCCGTGGCGAAGCGGCGGAGCAGGACCATCAGCGGCTCGGTGGCGCCGCGGTCGGTCTCGCAATGGGTGAGCACGCGCTCGACCATGCGCCGGCGCAGCCGCGCCGCGCCGTCGTCGGTATCGACAAAACCTTGCTCGTGGCAGGCATCGAGCGCGACCTGGAACGCCGCAAAGGTCGCCTCGGGAAGTCCGGCGCGGCGGAGCAGCGCGTGCAGGCTGTTGCCGCCACGGTCGTGCAGCAGCGCGCAGACGCGTGCCAGCGGCAGGTCGGCGAGTTCGGCGAGCGCCGCGTCGAACAGACCGAGATTGCTCGACAGCAGCGCGCGCAGGATCAGGCCCGCGGTGAGCTGGCCGGTGACGCGCAAATGATGCACCAGGCCCTGCATGTCTTCGCCGCGCGTGCGCGCCGCGATATTGATGGTGGAGCGGTCGCGCGCCTCGATCGTCACACGCTCGGCACGGTCGGCGCTCAGCCAGTTCCGCGCGACAACGAATTGCGCCAGGGTTTCGGAAAGTTTGGCCACCAGCGCGGCACGTGTGGCCGACGGCAGATCCTCCAGCACCAGCATCGCCTCGCGGATCGCGGCGAGATGGCCGTGACGTTCGACGATGCGATTCCAGGAGAACGGAGCAAGCTCCGCGTGCGGATTTTCGATCAGCTCGAGGGCTGCCGCGGCGCAGCCGACTTCGGCGACGGCGGCGCAGACCGAGACCGGAAGCGCGATGCGGCGGGCGACCGCGCATTGCACCTCGTCATTGCCGGTTGCGACGATGTCGACGAGATCGGCGTCGATCAGCAGCGGAGAATGTTCGAGCACGGGCAGCGCGACGGTCGGCTGGTCCGCCGACAGCGCCCGCACGATCGATGCGGGCGCATCCGTGCTGCGCGCAAAGGCCTCGGCCATCGCCTGCCGCACCAGCGGCGAGGGATCGTCGAGCAGCATCAGGAGCGCGCCTTCGGCCGCGATACGGTCATCATGGGAAAGGTCTGAGATCAGCCAGGCCCGGGCCAATGCCCGCGTCGCCTCGGCCCGCTCGCCGGCGGGCGCCGTCCTGATCCAATTGATAAACTGCCGAACGATCATGGTGCTTCCGGCTTACGCAACGAAGACGAAGCGGTGACGGCTTGTCACCTGCAACACAAAATAAACCACGACGCTTAACAAAGCGTTCACCATAACCGGCTGGTTTTATTGACGTTTTGTTAAGGGAACAAAGCCGCCTGCCGCACGTGCCCTGGACGCGGCGCTTGCGCGCCGCAGCGCGTCCGGGACACGAGAGCGGAGATCAGCTCGAGAACGTACCGCTGCGATCGCTGAAGAGATCGAGCGGTTGCGGCGGGCGCACGTCGGGCGTCGCCGATGCGATCGACGCCAGCGAGGCGTTGTTGCCCCACAATTTCTGCACCGTGGTCGAAACCGGCTGCGTGGTATCGCCGGGCTGATAGATCGAGCGGAATGCGGGTGCGATCGGCGTGTTGTCTGCAACCGTCGACGACGACGTCGCACTCACCGGCGTCACGCCGCGCGCCTCGGGAAAGGTCTGCAGATAGGCCGCGTTGTCGATGACAGGCGCGGTGGGCTGCACGCCGTTGGCACTTGCGACCTGCGTCGTGGATGGCGAGTCGCCATACATCGCCATTGCGCTACGGGTCGTCTTCGAATTCGCCGCGCTGGCGTAGCGCGCGTCGAGCACCGAATAGACCTCGGAGATGCTGCGCGCGCGGCCGTCTCTGGCGTAGAAGATCGATCGGTTGGCGGAGGCCGCATTCGGAAACAGCCGTGCGCCGACCGCCTGCGGATTGTCCTCGGCATTGGCGATCAGCTTTGCGGCGCCGCCAACACCCATGAAATGCGCCATGTAGAGTTCGCTGTCAGACGGCCTGCGGCCGAGCAGTCCGGTCAGCTTGAAACTGTTCGACTGCGTCAGCGCTGCGGCCATGGTGGAGGCGGCTTCCGGATCGTCGCGCAGCTTCATGATCGACCGCTTCATGGCGGGATCATCGACCGCGTAGCCGCCCGACGACGTCCTGGTGATGGCGTCGGAATAGTTGCCATAGCCGAGTTGGGTGCCCGCCTCCTTCACCGTACCAAGCCAGGTCTGGTCGATGAACTGGTAGAGCCCGTGCGCGGACGACGTGGTGGCTCCCGCTGTCGGATCGAAATCCGATTCCATCTTGGCGGTGGTCAGCATGTACTGGAAGCTGACGCCCGTCCGGTTGGAGACCTGCTTGATCGCGCCGGCGACGCGTGCCCGCGACGGATCGAGACCCGTCGTCTGAGAGGCACTGAAATTGTCGACCGACATGATGGAGTGCCCGCCCCGTGCGGCGTTGAGCGACGCCGGCAATTCGGCGCCTGTCGTCTCACCGTGGGACAGGTATGGTTAATGCGGGGTTAATCTGCCCCTCGCCGTCATTCCGGCCCGAAGCCGGCGCGACGGACGGCTATTTCTTGTAGACGGCGCCCGGATCGAACAACCGGTCCGCATCGACGAAGACCAGCTTGGCGCCGCCGCCCTCGGCCTCGACCTTGCGGTAGAAGCACGACCGGCGTCCGGTGTGGCAGGCCGCGCCGATCTGCTCGACACGGATCCAGACCGCGTCCTGGTCGCAATCGGTGCGGATCTCGACCACGCGCTGGGTCTGACCCGACGTCTCACCTTTTCGCCACAAGGCATTGCGCGATCGGCTGAAGTACCAGGCCTCGCCGGTCGCAATCGTCTTGCGCAGCGCCTCGTCATTCATGTGCGCGACCATGAGCACGTCACCGGTGGCGACGTCAGTCGCCACGCAGGTCACGAGGCCGGCGGAGTCGTACTTGGGCAGGAAGACGAGGCCTTCCTCGATCTCATGGGAGTGAGCGGACACGGGCGTCCTCGCTTGGAGCATGACGCGGACATAGACCTTCGCGAGGTCAGCGCGGCGTGCCTCGCACCAGGGACAGGAAGCGGGCTTGCTCCGCCGGATTGTCGCGGAACATGCCAGTGAAGCGGCTGGTGAAGGTCGAGGCACCATGCTTGGCAACGCCGCGCACCGACATGCAGGTATGCTCGGCCTCGATCAGCACGGCCACGCCGCGGGGCTTGAGGATCTCGTCGATGGCCGCCGCGATCTGCGCCGTCATGTGCTCCTGGGTCTGGAGCCTGCGGGCGAAGATGTCGGTCAGGCGCGCAAGCTTCGACAGGCCGACGACGCGTTCCACCGGCGTATAGGCGATGTGCGCCTTGCCGTAGAACGGCATCATGTGATGCTCGCACTGCGAGGTGAACTCGATGTCGCGCACCAGCACGAAGTCGTCATAGCCGGCCGTCTCGCCGAACGTGCGGTCGAGCACCTCGGCCGGGCACTGGTGGTAGCCCTGATAGAGCTCGTCGAAGGCCTCGACCACACGGCGCGGCGTGTCGAGCAAGCCTTCGCGCGCGGTGTTCTCGCCGATATAGGCGAGCAGCGTCTTCACCGCCGCTTCCGCCTCTGCGCGCGCGGGGCGCGGCTGGTCGGCGCGGACGGCGGCCGCGAGGAATTCGGCAGGGTCGAGCTCAGCCAGGCGGCTCTCGGGCTGGCGGTCGGAGGGCTTGCCCGGGCGGATGGATTTGATCGCAGCGTCCATGTCTACTCCGTTCGACGGCCTCACGGCCGGAGTGTCACCGGCAGACGGGGCGGCAAACCGCCGGACGCCTGAAGAGAAACAGTTTTGACGAAAAAGGCCCTTGGGTCATCACGCAGGCAGCGCAGATCTGGACCGCTGCGGCCGCACCGCTGGACTGTTTTTCCGCCAGTTCCGCCCCTATATAGGACCGTGGACGGCGCCCGCCAAGGCCGATCCGGTGCGGAAGTGTTGGACTCCATCACATGCTGAACGACATCTATAACAAGCGGATTATCGAACTGGCCGGGAATATTCCACGCCTCGGACGGCTGCCGGACCCCGACGCCACCGCCACCGCCCACTCCAAATTGTGCGGCTCGACCGTGAAGATCGACCTCAAGATGGAGGGCGACAAGGTCACCGACTTCGCCCATGACGTGAAGGCCTGTGCCCTCGGACAAGCCTCTTCATCCATCATGGCAAGCCGCGTCGTTGGCTCGACCGCGAGCGAACTCCGCGAGTTACGCGAAACCGTTCGCAAGATGCTCAAGGAGAACGGCGCGCCTCCTGAGGGCAAATGGGAAGAGATCAAATTCCTCGAGCCGGTCCGCGACTACAAGGCGCGCCACGCCTCGACCCTCCTGACCTTCGATGCCGTGGTCGATGCTATCGGCCAGATCGAGGCGAAAGCCAAGCAGCCGGCCGCGGCGCAGGGCTGATTTGGTCGAGCTCGTTCCGGCGCGCGCCGGGGCGAACCTGGATTCCGGCGTCGTCGCTTTGCGACGCCCCGGGATGACGATTAGGGAAATCTCACTTCTGCGAGCCTGCGCTTTGCGCCGCGCCGGTCGGCACCACGGCTTCCGCCGTCTTGGTCGACTTGACGGGCTGCGGTTCCGCTTCCGCTCCGAACCTCGCCTGCGTCTTCGGCGCAAGTTCCGCCACCGCGGGCGCCGTGACGTCCACATGCGGCAGCACGTCGGCCACCAGATTGGTGGTCACGAGATTGGTGAGCTTCAGCTCGCCAGCATCCAGCTCGTGCAGGTCTTCCCACGGCGGCACGCTGAGCGCGAGCGAGAGCAGGTCGCCGGCGCCGCCCATATCGAACGTGTATTTGGCAAGCCGGCCGATGTCGCGTTCCACGATCATCAGGTCCTGCGCGCTGTAGCTCGCCGCCTTGGCATCGTCGGCACGGTCGCCCATCCAGATCTGGTGGACCCGGACATGAGCGGCTTCCGGCACGTAGCGCTTCTTGCCGGCCAGCAGCAGGAACACGCACATCGACTCGCAATAGGCTTCGGACGCAACCGCCGGACGGGCCGACTGCCCGCTTCGGTTCTGAACGCTGATGCCGACGGTGGTCGAAAGTCCAAGATTGCGGAAGCGCCGGCCGAGCGTGATCGCGTCGTTGACGGAACCGCCGCTGGAGTCGAGCACCACGGTCGCGCCGCCAAGCTGGCGTCCGCGCGAAAATTCCTCGAAATCCCTCGGCGTATCGGCGGTGATGATGCCGACCGCGCTGACCCAGCCGCGGCAGTTCGGGTCACAGGCGACCCAGTTGAACTTCATCGGCAACTTGCGCTCTTCGAGGGCGGCGCCGGCATGAGCCGTTGTACCACCGGTCGTGGCGACAGCTCCGAAGAGTGCCACGCCAAGTGCGGCGGCCCCAAGCAACAACCAGCCGCGACGGTCAAGGGAGTTCAGAAGTCTCAATCTGGTTCCTTCCCCAAGCCCCAAAGGTCCCCCAACAGTCCTCGGTAGCGCCCTCTGAGTCCATCATACGGGCGTATGTTTCTACACACGGTCGTCATAAAAATGGTATCCGGGGGAATACAGATCGTCCACAGGTACTTGCTGCACTGCTCCCAAAAAGCACGGGAAATATGGCGCAGAAACAACAACTTGCGGTTCCATGCGCCGGAACCGCGCAATACCTCGCTCACGATCGCAGCACAGCGCCCATGAAGCATTCAGCCTGCGAACACTGTTCTACTCCCATCGAGGGCGCGCTCCGGCTCCCGCGCCGATTCGGCCGCGCACTGATCTGGCTCTACCGCCACACGCTCTCGCCGCTGGTCGGCTACAATTGCCGGCACCTGCCGACCTGCTCGGTCTATGGCGACGAGGCGATCGAACGGTTCGGGCTGTGGGCCGGCGGCTGGATGACGCTCGCGAGACTGCTTCGCTGCAATCCTTTCGGCACATCGGGGATCGACAACGTGCCCCTCGCCGCACCGCAAGGCGCGCGCTGGTATCTGCCCTGGCGCTACGGCCGCTGGCGCGGCGTCAACGCGTCCTGAATTCACCAGGAACGCCGCGGTGCTTTGCGCATCGCTGCCTTGAATGGAACCGGAACTTCCCCCTCGCGTTGTTGTGATGCTCCCACGGGAGGAAACAAGAATGCGCTGGAAAATCAGCCGTCATTTTCACTTCGGGCTTGGTCCAGATCCTGGTTCCAGAGGGCATCACGATCCCAGAACCCTCGACATGATTGCCATCATCGCGCTGCTGGCGCTCGTGGTCGGCTCCGGCTGGTATCTGGCAACGAGCCTTGCCACGCCGCCGAGCACCACGGCCTTCATCGTGCCGAGTCAGAGCGTGCACTGGTAGGCTGGGACGTTAGAGGTCGAGCACCAGTCGATCCGCATCTGATCCTGCGACACACACCATGAGATAACGCTCGCGCTCATACGGTGACAGGATTCGGTCGCGGTGCACCGGCTTGCCCTCGATCCAGCCGACCTTGCAGGCACCACAGATGCCACCGCAGCACGAGGTCGCGATATCGACGCCCCCTTCCTGCAAGGCGGCCAGCATGGTCTGGCCGGCGCGAACCTGGATTTCGATTCCTGTACGCGCCAACGACAGTGTGAAAGGTTTTGCCTCGGGATCGATGACCGGTCGCGGCGCGACGAAGCGCTCGACATGCACATTCGCCGCGGGCCACGCCGCGGTTACCCGCTCGAAATCGTCGATCATGCTTTCCGGTCCGCAGCAGGCAACCAGCGTCTGTGCTCCCGCCTCCCCGACCAGCGACGCCAGTTCCGGACGCCCCGTGCGAGACGTGCGATGCACGACGACACGGCCTGCGTCGATCAGCGGCGCGAGGTGCGCCGCAAGCGGCACCTCTTCGCGCACGATCAGATGCAGCACAAAGTCGCCATCGCCCGTCTGCACGAGGTGCCGCGCCATCGACAGGAACGGCGTCACGCCGATGCCCCCCGCCACGAACACATGGCGCGCGATGTCCGCTCCCGGCTCGCGCCCGCCACGCGGCAACGAGACGCCGATCACGTCGTCAATGCTGATCTCATCGTGAAGCACGCGCGAGCCGCCGCGTCCCTCGGACTCGCGCTTCACCGCAATGACATAGCGCGCGTTGTCGGCAGGCTCGTTGCAAAGCGAATAAGTCCGCACGAGACCGTTCGGCAGATGCAGATCGATATGCGCACCGGGCTTGAACGGCGGCAGCTCCCAACGATCGGGATCGACCAGGGTGAACAGCTTGACCCCTGGACCTGCCTCCTCGATGCCGGCGACAACCGTCTTGACCGTCGTAATCGGGCGCGCCTTCATGCCGCATTCCGCACGGTGTCGCCAACCTTCACGACGCCGCCTTGCAGAATCCTGCAGTTGAGGCCCGAGCGGTTGATCAAGGGATCGAAGATTGCCTTGCCGGTGATCTCCTCGATGTGTCGGCACGGTACCGACAGCCGGGTCGCTTCAAGCAAGGTCTCGCCCAGCCAGAAGCGGCGGCCGACCAGGTGGTTCAGCGGCACGCCCTCGACGGTGACGTTGCGCCGATGCTCCTCCGGGCCGAGCTTGATGCCGGCATCGCGCTTGAGCGCAACCAGGGTCTCGAGTTCGAACAAGGTGACCTGACGGCCTTCTTCCGGCTTGTGCGAGTAAAAGCCCTCTTCGTTGCCGATCATGTAGCGATCGCCTTCGATTCCCCGGCCGGCGACGAGAGCAAGTTGCTCCACGGCGCGCATCGGCAGGAACGCGCGCGGGGTAAGATGAAGGAAGCGCACCACGCCGGTCCAGCCGAGCTGTGCTGCGCTGTGCGCCGAACCGGCACTGATAACATCGAGCATGACAAAGTCCTCATGAGGAGCGAGGGCGCGCCGCCGGCAGCGGCGCGCCGCGGGATCAGGTCAGTTCCTTGTTCGCCATTTCCGGCGCCAACGTCGTCGCGGTCGCGGTGACGGCGGCGCAGGCAATGAGCAACAGCGAGACCGGCCAGGTGGCCCCACCACTCCAGGCCATCAGAGACGCCGCGATCAGCGGCGTCAACCCGCCGCTCAAGGCCGCACCGACCTGAAACCCGAGCGAGGCGCCGCTGTAGCGCAGCCGCGCGGAGAACAACTCGGAATACCAGGGCGCGCCAATACCGAACATCACCATCTGGCCGAAGGTGATCGCGACTACGATGGTGCAGATAACGATGGCGGGATCGCGGGTGTCGAGCAGCCAGAACAGCGGGAAGGCAAACAGCGCCGAGAACAGACAGCTCGCGTAGAACATCGTCTTGCGGCCGAGGAGATCCGACAGCCAGCCGAACAGTGGAATCGCGAACAACGCCACCAGCGACGCGGCGAAGGCGCCGTTCAGCACCACCGTGCGCGACAGGCCGAGATTGGCCGTGGCGTAGGACATCACGAACACACCGCCGATGCTGGCATAGGCGATCTCCGAGATCTTGAGCCCGACCGCGGTGAAGAAGGGCCGGCGGTGGCGCTTGAAGATCTCGACGATCGGAAGGCTTGCAACCTCCTTCTTGGCCTGGACCTGACGGAAGGCCGCGGTCTCCTCCATGTTGAGGCGGATGTAGAGGCCGACACCGACGAGAGCGATCGAGATCAGGAAGGGAATGCGCCAGCCATAGGTCATGAAGTCGCTCTCCGGCAGGCTTGCCACCAGCGCGAACATGCCGATTGCGGCGAGATTGCCGATGGGATTGCCGACCTGCACCATGCTGCCGAGCAGGCCGCGGCGGTGCGTCGGGCAGTTCTCCACCACCATCAGCACGGCCCCGCCCCATTCGCCGCCAAGGCCGATGCCCTGGAGGAAACGCAAGCCGATCAGAAGCAGCGGCGCGGCGATGCCGATCTGCTGATAGGTCGGAAGCAGGCCAATCAAGAAGGTGCCGATGCCCATCACCATGATCGTGATCGCGAGCATCGCCTTGCGGCCAACCCGGTCGCCGTAATGACCGAAGATCGCGGCACCGAGTGGCCGCGCCAGAAATCCGACCGCATAGGTGCCGAAGGCCGCGATGGTGGCGAGCGTGGGATTGCCGGCGGCGAAGAAGACCTTGTTGAACACCAGCGCGGTCGCGGTGCCGTAGATGAGGAAGTCGTACCATTCGACCGCGGTGCCGATCACGCTCGACCACACGATCCGTCGCAAGCTCGCCGCCTCGTCCGGCGCTACGTTCAGGGTTACGTCGTCTGCTACGGTCATCGATCTCTCCAAAAGGTACCGGCGCCTGGGAAAAGCAGTTGGGTCTGTCGTTGAGCCCGTCGGCAGCCATGACGGTAAAAATCGATCATGTTTACTAATAGAAATCAACGCCACGGAACGGGGCAAATGCCGCCGATCGCAGCAGAATCGAAAAAATGCACTGTTTTTCAGCTAATCGCTGCGATATACCAGCTCATCTGCTCACAATATCCGCGACCCTGCTCGAAATTTCCGCGCGTTAGTTTTCCTTTGGAATACAAACGCGCGGTCGGAACGAGCAGCGCAAGGCGCGCCGGGCTGGCAGTTCGGCGGCATCTGTTGCAAAACAGGCCTCAGCAGTTCGGGAGATTCATGCGTGCTTGACGTCAGCAAAGCGACAGCGGTCGGGGCCAATATCCGCCAGGCGCGGATCGCCAAGGGCCTGACGCTGGACCAGCTTGCCAGGCAGAGCGATCTCACGCGCGGCTACATCTCGCTGGTCGAGCGCAACCTCAAGATCCCCTCGCTCGCCGCGCTGCTGCGGATGGCCGCCGCCCTCGAGGTCAATGTCGCGAACTTCTTCGACCCCAATGCCGAACCTGCGCCGCGCTATACCCTGTTCCGCCGCGAGGACGGCAACGTGCCGCTGTTTCAAAACACGTTTGGCGTGGTGCCGTTGGCAACCGGCCGCACGCGCAAGATGATGGAGCCGTTCCTCCTCAGCCCACCGCACAAGGCGGCGACCCGCGCCTCGCACGCGGGCGAGGAGCTGCTGTTCGTCATCAACGGCAAGATCGCGATCAAGCTCGACGGCGAGGAGCTGACACTTGGCAAGGGCGATTGCCTGTATTTTTCAGGCGAGACCCCGCACGAGGTCCGGAGCCTCGGCCGGCAGAAGGCGGAAGTGCTGGTGGTCGTGGCCCAGGGCCCGGTGTGACGCCGGAGTTCAGCAAACAGGCTAGCGGAACCAGAAGAAACGTCCGGACGGCGGGACGGATTCCGGCGGCCGCAGCCGCTTCGGACGCGGCGGCTTTGGCGACGGCTCGGCGGACGAGGTGTTCTCCCCAGCCGGCGCGGTCTCGCTTCCCGGCACCCTCACCGACAGCAGCAAGTTCGATTCATGCGTCCGCCAGCGATAGCCGACGCCGAAATCGATCGGCTGGGCGCGCGTGAACAGTTCGGCGTAGCGCTCCTGGTAGCGGCCGGGGAATTCGTCGATCGGTCCGAGATAGCGGCCGAACGGGAAGAACCGCCATTGTTGCGCATTGTAGTTCGCAAGCGGAATGCCGGAATCGTCCTGGATGATGGTCGCGCTGTTGGCAAGCAGCCAGTTGCGAGCGACGGTGAAGTCGCCCTTGTGGAGGAGATAGGACGCGCTCTTGAGCAGGCTGTTGCCGGGGCCGAGCGTCCCGCAGAACTTCAGGAAGCCTGCGGCCCGCGCGCCGGCATTGGAGAGATCGGTCGAGAAATAGTACAGCGTGCGCGCCTCGCCGTCGCTTCCGGCAAAGGTGATCCGGACACCGCGCGTCGCGTTCCGTCCCGGATTGTCGCCTCCCGTATGCACCCCACCCTGGTCGTCCAGCGCAATCATTTCGACATTTCGAATCGTCTTGCCGGAGCGCGCGAGGAAGACATAGAGGATCGGCAACGTGCCGTTGACCTGGTTGGCGTGCAGGTCGACCTTCATGTGCTTGGTGATGAAGAAGGAGAAGCTCAGGATCGAGCCGAGCGACCGCTCGACGTTGTAGAGCGCGGCACCGACCGAGCCGCGCGGCAGCCGCGTCAGGTCAGGCACCGCGCCGACCGGCTCCAGCGCACCGAGCACGTAGGTGCTGGCCTTGGAATAGAACACGTCGGCATAGAGGAAGTCGGGGCCGCTGAACAAGTAGAACATGGTCGGCCGGGGCGCGGCCAGATTGACGTCGGCCCAATTGCGGATCTTCGAGAGCTGCCGCTGCTCGAGCTGGGCGAAGGCGCCGTCGAAGAACTTTGCGTGGCGCTGCCAGCCCGGGTCCTTGGTGAGTGGCACCAGCGGCGAGTCCGGCGAAGGCTGCATGCCCGCGAGAAAGCGCGCGGCATCATCGAAGGTGACGTCGGCGGCACGTGCAGACGAGACGGCCGCGGCCAGCAGGACGAGAGCGATGGCGGCAATTCTCAGGGGTCGAAACATGTCTATTCGCGGTGTGATGACGTGCCAGCGGCGGCCGGCCGCCTGCGGAAAACAGCATAGATCAACAGGCCCGAGAGCATGAGGAGCATCCCCGCCAACGACTGCACCGGCCGCTCGGTCAACAGGTAGTACATCATGAACGCGGTCACGAGCAGGAAAACGAGCGGCGTGAACGGGTATCCCCAGGCGCGATAGGGCCGCGGCAGGTCGGGATCGGTGATGCGCAGCTTGACGACGCCGGCGACCGTGAAGAACGAGCAGAACAGCAGCGCGAACTGGATGAAGTCGAGCACTGCCTCGAAGCTGCGCGTGAACAGCAGCAGATTGGCGACGGCAAGCTGAAACAGGATCGCATAGGCCGGCGCGCCGCTCACCGATCGCTTCGAGAACACGCGCAGGGCCGGAATGTCCTCGCCCATCGTCATCATCACGCGCGGGCCGATCCACATCATCGCGCTGATCGAGGAGATCAGGCCGACGCAGATCATCGCACCGACTATCCGGCCGCCGAGGCTGCCGAAGATCGCGCTGCCGGCGACGCTGGCGACATCGAGCTGGCCGGCGAGCGCACCGACCGGCGTGGAATGGAGAAACACCGCGTTCAACGCGACGTACAGGACGAGCACGATCATCGTGCCCGCGAGCAGCGCACGCGGCAGATCGCGCTGCGGCATGTTCATCTCGCCGATGATGTAGGTCGCGGCATTCCAGCCCGAGAACGAGTACATCACGAAGACGAGCCCGATCGCGAAGGGCGCGCTGACGATATGCGCGAGATCACCGGGCTGCGGCGTGAAGGCGATCGGCTGCGGCGTGCCGATGACGAAGCCGGCGAGCAGGAAGGCGACGATCAGCACGACCTTGAGGATGGTCGAGATCAGCTGGAAGGTCGATGAGTGCCTGACGCCGGTCAATTGCACGATCGAGACCAGCCACACCACGCCGATGGCAAGCGGGATCGGCGGCAGGTCGGGGACGACCGATTTCGCGTATTCGCCGAACGCCATCGCCGCAAGCGCGACGGGCGCTGCGAAGCCAACCGTCGCCGAGACCCAGCCGGCGAGAAAGCCGAAGGCGGGATGATAGGCGCGGCCGAGGAAATTGTACTCGCCGCTCGAGCGCGGAAACATGGCGCCGAGCTCGCTGTAGGAGAACACCCCGCACAGCGCGACGATGCCGCCGACGGTCCAGAGCAACAGGATCGAGAAGCCGGACGGGATGTCCTTGACCTGGAAGCCGAGGCTGGTGAAGACGCCCACCCCGATCATGTCGGCAACGACGATGGCGGTTGCGACCACAACGGAGACCCCCGGCCCGTTCCTCGTCAGCCGGCCAGTCCAGGGCGCGGGTCCCGCATCTGATGCCGTCATCGGGGTCCTCAACCTCAGGCGTCACGTCGTGGGGAGCATCGTGCAGTCTCGTCCAGTCAATTCAAGCAGGGTTAACAAGGGTTAAATGAGGCGCATGCAATCGGTATTTTGGCACCTTTTGTGCACGATCCTGGGCAATAAAGCCCCGCAAACACCGGAGAATCCCGTTTCGCACTCCCACAATCAGGACACGATTGCGTGGTCCCTTTGAGCATTCCGGATGTGGGGAAGTTTCTCCGGACACTTAACGTCGCCTAAACGCCAGTCGGCTCAATTAGCTTGAATATTGCCGCTGGGCTTGTGGACATGACTTGGGGTCATGGGTGGATGGTCGGGGCCGCTCCGAAACTGAGAGCTGACATTTGTGCTGATCGGACGCAGTCCGGCGCGCGCAGTGGTGCGCTCCGGATCGCGCTGGTCGCAGCCTTGGTGTCGCTGTCGTTCACGCTTGTTCAATGCGGCAAGGCCTCCAATCCGGCGGCGCTCGCGGCGAACTCGCAGGCCAACGTCCAAATCGTCGCGAAGACCAATCCTCAGGTCGCAAGCAGCGACACGTTCGAGGATCGCTTCCCCGCTCCGCAATTCAAGGAGCGCTTTCCGTCGGCGAGCGAGAGTCTTCTGCAACGGCAGATGTCGGACTTCTCGCCCAAACGCGCCGTCCAGCAGCAGCCTCAGCCGGAGCAGGCGCCGTACAAGGTGGCCTCGCTCGCACCGCAGGTCCCCTACCAGCGTCCGGCCCGCGAAGACCTGACGACGCTCGTCAGCATGAAATCGTCGGCCTTCCCCTATTACGGCAACAACCCCGCGTCCGACGCACCGTTCCTCAACATCTCCAAGGGCGATCGCCGCGGCCACCGCAGTTATTCCGGGCGCGTCTACTGGCAGGACGAGACTTACAGCGACAGCCGCGTGCTGATGCACGTGCCCGAGCATTTCGACGTGCGCAAGCCGGGCGTGATCGTGGTGTTCTTCCACGGCAACGGCGCAACGCTGGAGCGCGACGTGCGCGACCGCCAACTCGTACCGCGGCAGGTCACCGATTCCGGCGCCAACGCCATCCTGCTGGCGCCGCAGATGGCGGTCGATGCCGCCGATTCCAGCGCCGGCAAGTTCTGGCAGGCGGGCGGCCTCAAGCGCTTCATGGAGGAGTCGGCGACCCATCTGGCCCGGCTCACCGGCGATCCCAACAACGCCCGCGCCTTCGCCAACATGCCGATCGTGATCGTCGGCTACAGCGGCGGCTTCCTGCCGACGGCCTGGAGCCTCGAGGTCGGCGGCATCAGCGACCGCGTCCGCGGCGTCGTCCTGCTCGATGCCGTCTACGGCGAAATGGACAAGTTCGCCTCCTGGATCGAGAGCCACCGCTCCGGCTTCTTCGTCAGCTCCTACACCCGCTACACCGCGCGGCGCGACCGCGAGCTGATGAGCACGCTGCGGCAAAAGGGCATCAGCGTCTCCGAGGACATGGACGGGCCGCTCCGTCCCGGCAGCGTGGTGTTCGTCGAAACCGGCGACGGCATCACGCATCGTGATTATGTGACGCGCGCCTGGACCCGGGACCCGCTCAAGGACGTACTGGTGAAGATGTCGGCGACGCCGTCGTTGGCACTGACGCGCGTTGCGTCCACCAATCCGGCCGCGTCGAGCCGCTAACCGATATTGTGCGCGTCGGCATTTGGCCGCGCTGCCCGCAATTGCCGCAGGCTTTGATCAAAATGTGATGTTGATGGCCGACACCCCCGGGAGCCACCGGATTGCTTCCGCTGGCAACGCTCATAATTTGCAGGCCAAGTTCTAGCTTGAATTCTGCGGGGACAGACGGTGCGGGAGGACGGCGACACAGCGGAATTCGAAGGCACCGCGCTGCAAGTGCCGGGCGTTGCCTTCAGGGCCGTGCTGAGCCGGATCAGCGACTAGCCGTCCGGCTTTCAGAGGTCTTGATCTTCAGGTCTTGGGCAGCTTCGGAATGCTCTCGGCAAAGCCGTTGAAGCAGGCCAGCCGCTCGTCCTCTTCCTTGAAGAAGCGGCAATCGGCATAGCCCTTGGCCTTCGCCGGCTTCGGCTTCGGCGTCGGCGGGATAATGGCGTCGTAGCAGTTGAGGCGGTCCTTGGTGCCGTCATCGAGGTCGAGGCAGGCCTGGAGCCGCGCCGCGATCGACTGCGGCTTGCCCTTCGGCGCCGCAGCCGGCTTGGCCGCGGCCTCCTTGGCCCCTTTCGCCTGGACCTGCACCAGCGGCTTGTCCCCCACCATCGGTGGCTTGTCGGTTTGTGCAAACGCGGAGGCTGAATAGAGCACCGCGGCAACCGCCAGAATCATCCTCATTTCAGTCAACTCTCTTTGGTCCCCATGCCTCGCCTTCTAGCGCTCCCGCGCGCGGTTTGCCAAGCACCTTGCGCACACGAAAACACGGAGTCAGGCGGTAGCAACCGGCCGGGGCCGGGTCAGGACCACCAGAATCAGCGCCAGGACGACGAAGCCGACCGCGACGAAGCCGAGCGGATGCAACAGCTCGCGGGCGAACAGCAGCCCGCCGATCGCGGAGCCGACAGCCTGGCCGATATAAAGGACGGAGGTGTTGAGCGCGACGGTCGCCGATGCAAGCGGCGGCGCAGCCGCGACCAGCCGTACCTGCTGCATCGAATTGGTGGAGGCAAAGCCGAGGCCCCAGATCGCGACCGCGAGCGCCATCAACACAAGGCTCCCCGCACCGAGCGCCCAGCCGGTGATGCCTGCAAGCAGCAGGCAGGTGAACAGCAACGAGGTTCGGAAGGGTCCCCAGGTATCGACGATGCGGGTCGCGATGACGACGCCGAGGAAGCCGCAAACACCGTAGATGCCAAACACCATGCCGATTGCATCGGGGCCGGCGTCGGTGAGCTTCTTGAGCAGCGGGCCCATGAAGGTGAACACCACGAACTGCCCGGACATTTGCAACATCGTGATCGCAAGCAGCAGCAAAATCGTCCTGCTGCGGCCGACCGCGCTCCAGGTCTTCAGGTCCACCGGCGTGCCCTTCAGGCCCGCAGGCAGGCGCAGCAGCAACAACAGGAAGCTGACGCAGCCGAGCGCGCCGATCGCACCATAGGCCGCGCGCCAGCCATAACGGCTGGCCATGAAAGTGATCAGCGGCAGGCCGACGGCGGCGGCGAGCGACCAGCCGAGAAAGATATAGGCGATCGTGCTGCCGCGCCGCTCCACCGGCACGATCAACGCCGCCGTCCCGGCCGCCTGCGGCGTATAGAGTGCGCCCACCGCGAGCATCACGAGGCGGATGATGAGGAGGCTCGTGTAGTCGGGCGCAAAGGCCGAGGCGAGATTGCCCAAGGCCAGCACCGCAAGCGTCGTCGCAAGCAGCGTCCGCCGCTCGATGCGGCTGGTCAGCCACGCCGTCAGCGGCGAGCCGATGCACAGCGTAATCGCGCCGAAGGTGATCAGGAGCCCCGCGGCATGGATGGTGATGCCGAGCCCGGTCGACAATTCCGGCAGCATGCCCGCCGGCGCCAGCACCGAGCAGCCGGTGACGAGATTGCCGAGCATCAGGGCGGTTGGCGTGAAACGGCCGGCGGCGGGCGGATTTTCCATGCAGGTGCATGTAGAGCAGGCCTGCGGCCAGTTAAAGGGCGCGTTGCGAAATAGTTGGAGCATCGCCCGAGCTTTTGCGCGCGACTTTCTTGGAAATGCCGGATTGCACAGGCCGAATCGCCTGATATATCGCTCGTTCCCGCTTACCTGCGCTCGTTCGCAGGAGTGAGCCTCAGGAGAAAAGCAATGACGGACCAGCCCAAATCCGAATCCGGCTTTCAATACAGCCTCAGCAATCTGAGACCCGTGACCCCGCCGGAAAAGATCACCCTCACCTTCCCCGACGGCGCCCGGCGCGAATACGCCAAGAGCATCACCGGCCTCGAGATCGCCAAGGGCATTTCGCCGTCGCTGGCCAAGCGCACGGTCGCGATGGCGCTCGACGGCGTAGTCGCTGACCTCGACGACGCAATCGAAGCCGATGCCAAGATCGAGCTGATCAACCGCGACGATCCGCGCGCGCTCGAGCTGATCCGCCACGACTGCGCCCACGTGCTCGCCGAAGCCGTGCAGACGCTGTGGCCGGGCACCCAGGTCACCATCGGTCCCGTGATCGAGAACGGCTTCTACTACGACTTCTTCCGCAACGAGCCGTTCACGCCGGAAGATTTTGCCGCGATCGAGAAGAAGATGCGCGAGATCATCGCGCGCGACAAACCCTTCACCAAGGAAGTCTGGGACCGCGAGAAGACCAAGCAGGTTTTCCGCGACAAGGGCGAGGCGTTCAAGGTCGAGCTGGTCGACGCCATTCCCGGCAACGAGCCGATCAAGATCTACTACCAGGGCGACTGGTTCGATCTCTGCCGCGGCCCGCACATGACCTCGACCGGCAAGGTCGGCAACGCCTTCAAATTGATGAAGGTTGCCGGCGCCTATTGGCGCGGCGACAGCAACAACCCGATGCTGACCCGCATCTACGGCACGGCGTTCGCCAAGCAGGAGGACCTCGACGCTTATCTGAAGCAGATCGAGGAAGCCGAGAAGCGCGACCATCGCAAGCTCGGGCGCGAGCTCGACCTCTTCCACTTCCAGGAGGAAGGCCCGGGCGTCGTGTTCTGGCACCCGAAGGGCTGGACCATCTTCCAGCAGCTGATCGCCTATATGCGCCGGCGCCTCGCCGGCGACTACAACGAGGTCAACGCGCCGCAGATCCTCGACAAGGTGCTGTGGGAGACCTCGGGCCATTGGGGCTGGTATCGCGAGAACATGTTCGCGGCACAGTCGGCCGGCGACGAGGCCGAGGACAAGCGCTGGTTTGCGCTGAAGCCGATGAACTGCCCCGGCCACGTGCAGATCTTCAAGCACGGCCTGAAGAGCTACCGCGACCTGCCGCTGCGCCTCGCCGAGTTCGGCGTGGTGCATCGCTATGAGCCCTCGGGCGCCATGCACGGCCTGATGCGCGTGCGCGGCTTCACCCAGGACGACGCGCACGTCTTCTGCATGGAAGACCAGCTCGCCGACGAGTGCCTCAAGATCAACGATCTCATCCTGTCGACCTATGCCGACTTCGGCTTCACTGGCGATCTCACGGTGAAGCTCTCGACCCGGCCCGAGAAGCGCGTCGGCACCGATGCGATGTGGGATCACGCCGAGCGCGTGATGGCGACGGTGCTGCGCGAGATCCAGTCGCAGAACAATCACATCAAGACCGAGATCAATCCGGGCGAAGGCGCCTTCTACGGGCCGAAGTTCGAATATGTGCTGCGCGACGCCATCGGCCGCGACTGGCAGTGCGGCACCACGCAGGTCGACTTCAACCTGCCGGAGCGGTTCGGTGCGTTCTACATCGACCATGACAGCGGCAAGAAGGCGCCGGTGATGGTGCACCGCGCGATCTGCGGCTCGATGGAGCGCTTCATCGGCATCCTGATCGAGCACTATGCCGGCAATTTCCCGCTCTGGCTGTCCCCGGTGCAGGTGATAGTCACCACCATCACCTCGGAAGCGGACGAATACGCCAAGCAGGTGCTGGAACAGGTCCGGCGCGCGGGGCTTCGGGCCGAGATCGACCTGCGCAACGAGAAGATCAACTACAAGGTCCGCGAGCACTCGCTGGCCAAGATTCCGGCGCTGCTCGTGTGCGGGAAGAAGGAGGCCGAGACGCAGTCGGTCTCGGTCCGCCGGCTCGGCAGTGACGGCCAGAAGGTGATGACGATCGCGGAGGCTATCGCCGCCCTCGTCGACGAGGCGACCCCACCGGACGTCCGGCGGGCGCGCGAGGCGGCCTGAGTCCTGAAATCGATCTAAATTCGCTTCCGGTTGCGGGCGTGCATGCTTATTTCAGCATGGCACGCCCGACGACCAGCCGAAGAGGATATCGCAGTGCCCGACGCCATCGAACTCCTGAAGACCCGTCGCTCGGTCAAGCCGCGCGAGATGACCGGGCCCGGCCCCTCGCCCGCCGAGCTCGAAACCATCCTCACCATCGGGGCGCGCGTGCCCGACCATGGCAAGCTCGCGCCCTGGCGCTTCATCATTTTCGAGGGTGACGCCCGCCAGCGGGCCGGCGACGTCATTGCAAAGGTCTTTGCCCGCAAGAATCCGGACGCGCCGGCGGAGAACGTCGAGACCGAGCGCAAACGCCTCACCGACGCGCCGCTGGTGATCGGTATCGTCAGCTTCACCAGGCCGCATCCGAAGGTGCCGGCGTTCGAGCAGGAATTGTCGGCCGGCGCCAGTGTCATGAACATTGTCACGGCCGCGACCGCGCTCGGCTACGGCGCCTGCTGGCTGACCGGCTGGTTCGCCTTCGACCGCGACGTGCTGGACGGCCTCGGCCTCAAGCCGGACGAAAAGCTCGCCGGCCTCGTCCATATCGGCACGCCGACCAAGCCCAGCGAAGACCGTCCGCGACCGTTCCTTTCGGAAATCGTGACGCGTTTTTAATCGATGTCTTGTTGACGCCTCCAACGTCTTGCGGCTTTGATCCCGGCGAGGGAGGAAGCCCGGATGAAGCGTCGTGAATTTCTGGTCGGGGCCGCGCTGCTGGCCGGCACGATGGGGCGCAGCCGCGCCGCCGACATCCCCGCTCCGTCGGCCGATGGCCTCGATCGCATCACCGCCTATTTTGACAACGAGGTGACGCTTGGCCGCCTGCCGGGCGCGGTGGTCCTGGTGCAGCAGCACGGCAAGCCGATCTATCAGAAGACCTTCGGCGTGCGCGATACCAGGACCGGCCTTGCGATGACGCCGGACACGATCTTCGCCATCCACTCGATGACCAAGCCGATCACGTGCCTGGGCGCGATGATGCTGATCGACGAGGGCAAGCTCGCGCTCACCGATCCCGTGTCGAAATACGTCCCGCTCTTCGCCGACACCAAGGTGGGCGTGGAGCCGGAGGGCACCTCGAAGGTCGAACTCGAGCCGCCGATCCGCCCAGTCAACATCGAGGATCTGCTGCGGCAGACCTCGGGCATCAGCTACGACTATATCGGCGCCCCATGGGTGATGCAGGTTTACCAGGCCGCCAATATTTTCGAGGGCCCCTTCAACAACAGGCAATTCGCCGACCGCATCGCCAAGCTGCCGCTCACGCGCCAGCCCGGGACGCTGTGGCGCTATGGCCATTCCACCGACGTGCTCGGCGCCGTCATCGAGATCATCTCGGGCCAGACGCTGTATGAATTCCTCAAGCAGCGCATTCTAGATCCGCTCGGAATGAGCAGCACCAAATTCGTACTGAAAACGCCGGAGGAGCGCGCCCGGATGGCGCGGCCGCTGCCGAACGACCCGGTCCTGCTCGAAGGCGAGCGCGACCGCCTCGCCCATCCCGAATGGGAATCCGGCGGCGGCGGCCTGCTCTCGACTATCACCGACTATCAACGCTTCTCCCAGATGCTGCTCAATGGCGGCGAGTTCGAGGGCAAGCGTTACCTCAGCCCCGCCGTGTTCAAGGCGATGACCACCGATCACGTCGGGCCCGGCTCCGGTGTGGGGCGCGACTATTTCTATTTCCCGGGCGACGGTTTTGGCTATGGCTACGGCATCGGTGTGCGCACCGATCCCGGCAATGCGAAGCCGCCGCCCGCCGGATCGATCGGCGAATTGAAATGGGACTCAGGGAGCGGCACCTATTTCGGCGTCGATCCCAAGCTCGACATGGTCTACCTCTTGATGCAGCAGACCCAGAACGAGCGCAGCCGCATCACGCCCGCCTTCAAGGAACTGGTCTACGGCTGCTATCCCGAAGGGCTACGCCGCCCGTGAGGCGCGCTGGCCGAAATCGGCCAGCAACTTTGCGATCTCTGCGGCGGGCCGCGCCGCACTGAACAGAAAACCCTGCACCTCGTTGCAGCCTTCGGCGCGCAGCCAATCGAGCTGATCCTCGGTCTCGACGCCTTCGGCCGTCGTGGTGATGTTGAGGCTGCGGCCAAGGCCTGAGATCGCGCGCACGATCGCGCCGCAATCGGGCCGCTGCGCCAGATCCTTCACAAACGAACGGTCGATCTTGATCTTGTCGAACGGGAAGCTACGGAGATAGCTGAGGCTCGAATAGCCGGTGCCGAAATCATCCATGGAGATGCTGACGCCGAGCTCGCGCAATTGATGCAGAATCGCAAGATTGGCATCGGTCTCCGCCAGGAAGATCGACTCGGTGATCTCGAGCTCGAGCCGCTTCGGCGACAGGCCGGACTGCGCAAGCGCGGAAATCACGACCTGTACCAGGTTGCGGCTGCGGAATTGCGCCGGCGACAGATTGACCGCGACCTTGACGTCGACAGGCCATTTCACCGCCTCCGCGCAGGCCTCGCGCAGCACCCACTCGCCGAGCTGGGTGATGAGACCGATGTCCTCGGCGACCGGAATGAATTCCGCCGGCGAGATCATGCCCTTGTCGGGATGACGCCAGCGCAACAGCGATTCGAAGCCGGAGATGCGGTCGGACGCGATCGACACCAGCGGCTGGTAGTGCAGCTCGAACTCGCCATTGGCGAAGGCGCGGCGCAGATCGAGCTCCATGTCGCGGCGCTTCTGCGCCTGGAGGTCCATCTCGCGCTCGAAGAAATGATGCACGCCGCCACCGTCGGACTTCGCCCGGTACAGCGCCATGTCGGCATTGCGCATCAGCTCCTCCGACGTCGTGCCGTCGCCGGGCGACAGCGCGATGCCGATACTGGCGCCGATCACCATCTCCTGGCCGTCGAGGTCGTAGGGCGCCTTCAGCATGTCGATCAGCAAGGTCGCGCAGGCGCTGGCTTCGTTCGGCGAGACGTCGGCTGCCAGGATCACTGCGAACTCGTCGCCGCCAAGCCGGGCCGCGAGATTGCCGCCGCGGACCGCGGTGGTGAGGCGTTCGGCAACTTGCTTCAGCAGGCGATCCCCCATTGGATGCCCGAAGGAATCATTGATGTTCTTGAACAGGTCGAGATCGATATAGAGCACGCCGACCCGTTTTCCGCCGGCCTGGTCGAGCGCCTGCTTCAAGCACTGCTGGAAATGTTCGCGGTTCGGCAGATCGGTCAGCCCGTCATGGTGCGCCATGTGGGCGATCCGCGCCTCGGCCTTGCGCCGCTCCGTGATGTCGACCACCGCGACCAGATAGCCGTCGCGATCGTCGAAGGCGACGCGGCGACCGAAAGTGAGCACCTCGATCTCGCTGCCGTCCGCGCACAAATGGCGCCAGTTGCGCGAGGAGTGATAAGTGTCGCCGATGCGTTCTAGCGCCTCGGCGTGGCTGTCCCACTCGTCCTCGGGCCAGATCTCGTGCAGCTTCATCCGCAGGAAGGTGGCGCGGCTGTAGCCGTAGTGCTGGACCGCGGCATCGTTGACGCTGAGGAATTCCTTGGTCTGTGCCTCGAACACCCACATCGGCATGGGGTTGTTGTCGAACAGCAGACGAAACGAGGCGTCGCGCCGCTTCAACGCGGTGACGTCGGAGATCGTCAACGAGACCAGATCGGCGAAGGCGGTGGCACTGAGCCGAAGGTAACGTCCGTCGTCTTCGATCTCGAGCTGCTCGCCGCGGCCGCCGGAGACGACCTTGAGCAGGAAGTCCATGATTTCGGGCGCGGCCAATAGCGTATTCCCCTCGCCGATCCGCCGCCACAACAGGCCTGCGCTCGCGACCTTCAGCAGCGCACCGGCGCTCTTGTTGTGATGCACGATCTGGAGATCAAACGGCTTGCCTGCAGCATCGCGCAGCGTCGCCAGTGAAACCACGGCGTCATCGGTCGACGAGAAGATCGCGTCCAAAAGATTGTACTGCGCACCGCGCTCGTTGATGTAGGCGCCGACCAGCGTGGCGCCCCAGCGCGAGGCGGTCGGCAGCGCCAGCACATCGTAGGTCCGGACCATGCCGTCGCGCACGCAATGCGCGCTGGCCTGGTACGGACGTCCGTTCTCGAGCGCGCTCGCCACAGCTTCCGACAGCGCCGTGGCGCAATCGGGCGAGAGCTCGGCGACCGGGATATCCCAGCGCTCCTCGCCGAGCCATTTCTGCACGTAACGCCCGCTGCGCGACAATTCGAGCACGCCATCGTTCTTCAGCAGCGCGATGTGGTCGGCGAGCCGTCCGAGGCTCCCGAGCATCACGTCCTCATAGCGCGGCAGCCGTTCGCCCGGCTTCAACGCGGCACGCCATTTGCGTTGAAGCACCGGGATGTCGTCAAACATTTCGGCGGCCGGTTTTCCCGGCATCTTCTTCGCGGCAGTCATTGCAGTCCCCAACGCACTTTCCCGGGGCATCCAATGCAGCCGCGCTTAATGCCGTGTAAAAAGGACGCAGCCGCGGGTTTCATTCGGCGATTATGACAGTTTTAAGTCAGGTGTTGGTTAGTGCGCGTTAGAGACTATGACGGTTGGCTAAAATGCGATGCGTGCGCGCGAGAGTGAAGTTATGGCAGCACAGCTGCTTCATCCTCGTCATTGCGAGCGCAGCGAAGCCATCCAGACTGCCGCCGCGGAAAGATTCTGGATTGCTTCGCTGCGCTCGCAATGACGGAGTGTACAGGAGCTGCGCCCGCCTCTCTCATCTCCCGGACGCCACACAGCGCGTAGCGGTGCGCCGCAGAGCCGGGACCCAGCGGGTGACACAAAACGCTGAAGCATGGACCCCGGCTCCGCAGCGCATCACTTCGTGCTGCGCAGCGTCCGGGGCACGAGAGCGTCGTTGCGTGACTGACATGGGCTCGCATCCTCGCAGCGCATTTCGCCCGAGCTTTGCCTGATCGCCTCACCCTCATTGAAAGAGGGCGCAGGGAAGACCGGGAGCCCGCTGGCACCCGAGGTCCACTGTGCGGTGTTGCAGTGAGAAGTTTGCACAGCGGCATACAGGTGTAGCCAGGACATCCCGGCCTTCCCTGCGCGGATGGTTGGAACGGCTTATGTCGTGCTCTCCCCGGGGAGCGTTGCACTATTGCCCCCGTCGCCTTGCAGATGGCTGATGCGCGCGCCCGGTTGGGCAATACGCACCACCACAAGACTTGGCGCACAGACCCCGGGCGCCAGGACGACACGATTTGGCCGTACGTGGATCACACCGGTCGTGCGTGCGACGTGCTTCGCTCACGGCTGCCCGCCCTGCGATCACCTTCGCACCAGTGTGGCCCACGTCCACCGCCGCCCGGCCCGCGTTCGTGACGATCGCGATACGCCCCTCTTCCTTGGGCCGGGTTGCGGCGACAGATACGCCGTTTCCGAATTTCGGTAAAGGGGAATATTTTTGCGCACTCACATTGACCGACGGTTGGGGTATTTTGCCCGTCGGCCATCGCAAGGGATTGTGGATGCGTAGGGTGGATTAGGCGAAGGCGTAATCCACCGCTTGCGCCTCCGCAGAAACAGAAGAGGTGGATTACGCCAGCGACTGCGCGACGCGCAGCCGCCGGCTAATCCACCCTACGAAGCGGTGCCCGCCAACCTTTCAATCACCAGATCGAGCAGCGCGCGCAAGCGCGCGAGGCGCCTGAGATCGCGGTGATAGCCGACAAACGTGTCGCGGCCGGGGGGCGTCGCGCCGATGTCGAGCGCGACGAGACGGCGGTCGCGGTCGCCGAGGGGGCGTGGCAGCACGGCAAACCCGCCGCCGCCGGCACACAGCTCTGCCTGCGCCTGCCGGTTGTTGCTGCGCGAGGCGATCTCCGCATTCGGCAGCGTGCGCTTCAACCAGATCGCATCTGGCATGTCGGCGAATTCGGCATTCATGGTGACGACGCGGGCGCCGCTGCCGTCGCCGGCGCGCGGCGGCTTGCTGCCCTTTCTGCCATACAGTGCGTAGGGAATGTGGAGCAGTTTTCTCGATATCACCTCGGGTTCGCTGAACGGCCTGATGCGGAAGACGAGATCGGCCTCGCGCCGCGGCAGGCTGTAGAGGCGCGCATCGGTCAGGAGCTCGACGGTCACCTTGGGATGACGCTTGCCGAAGGCCGCGATCACCGGCGACAGCATCACCGTGCCGAACCAGTCCGACGACGACAGGCGCAGCATGCCGTCGAGCTGCGTCTCCGCGCCGGAGGCGTGGCGCTGAAGCGCGAGCGCCTCCTCCTCGATCCGCTCGGCATGGCGCAGCACGGCGGTGCCCTCGTCGGTCAGCACAAAACCATCGGCGGTGCGCTGGAACAGCGTTTGTCCCAGCGCGGTTTCGAGCGCGCGAAGCCGCCGCCCCATCGTCGGCTGGGTCTGGCCGATCTTGCGCGCGGCAGCCCCGAGCGTGCCTTCGCGCGCAATCGCCAGGAAGATGCGCAGATCGCTCCAGTCCATCGAAATGACCTCATGCACAAATGCACGACCATCGTACATCCTTGTTCCTTCTCATGCAAAAATTCATGGGCATATTGGAGGCCGACAACGGAGCAAGACGATCATGACGAGACAATCGACGATGCGGGCGGCGATCCTGGAGACCAACAACGCGCCGCTGCGCCTCTCAACCGTCTCCACGCCCGAGGTCGGCCCGCGCGAGGTGCTGGTGCGGGTGCGTGCGAGCGGGGTCAATCCGCTCGACACCAAGATCCATGCCGGCACGGCAGCACATGCGCATCATCCGCTGCCCGCCATTCTCGGAATCGATCTCGCCGGCGTGGTCGAGCAGACCGGACACGACGTGACACGCTTCAAGCCGGGCGACGAGGCCTATGGCATGACCGGCGGCGTCGGCGGCGTGCCGGGATCGCTCGCTGAATTCGCCGCGGTCGATGCCGACCTGCTGGCGCCCAAGCCCGCCAATCTCAGCATGCGCGAAGCGGCCGCCCTGCCGCTGATCTTCATCACGGCCTGGGAAGGCCTGATCGATCGCGCGGCGCTGAAGGCCGGCCAGAAGGTTTTGATTCATGGCGGTGCCGGCGGCGTCGGCCATGTCGCGATCCAGATCGCGCGCGCCTTCGGAGCAGACGTGTTCGCGACCGGCTCGGCTGCGCAGCGCGCCACCATCGAAGGCTTTGGCGCTGTATTCATCGACCGCGGCACTGCGATTGAAGCTTACGTTGCAGAGCATACCGGCGGCCGCGGCTTCGACATCGTCTACGACACCGTCGGCGGCAAGGTGCTCGATGCCTCCTTCGAAGCCGTGCGCCGTTTTGGCCATGTGGTGAGCGCGCTTGGCTGGGGCACGCATGCGCTTGCGCCGCTGTCGTTCCGCGCCGCCAGCTATTCCGGTGTGTTCACACTGCTGCCGCTGCTATCAGGCGAAGGCCGCGCGCATCACGGTGAGATCATGGCGGAAGCGACGCGCCTGGTTGAAGCCGGCAAGCTCGCGCCGCTGGTCGATGCAAGGCGCTTCACGCTGGAGAGTGTTGGCGATGCCTACGCTCTGATCCGGGATCACGCCGCCGAGGGCAAGCTGGTCGTCGACATCTGAGGTGGGGCTCGTAGCCCGGATGGAGCTGTCTGCTGCTCCCGCCGCTAGTCCTCGCTGGCCGCCGCAGAGCGATTGCGCAGGTAAGCTTGCGATAACAGGAAGAACAGTGCGCGCTCGCCATGATACTTGGCGGACGGCCGGGTGCGCTCGAAGCCATCGGCAAATATCTTGCCGGACTGACACACCTGCCATCGCCAGCCAAACCGCTTACGCCTGGTGATGATCACTTCAAACATGCCGACGGGCTTGGTCCCCTGCTTCTGCCGGTCTCGCAAGGCACGCGCCTGCTCCGGCCTCCCCCGTTAGACGGATGCCCGACATATAGCGCAGCAGGACGGAAAGAGAATAAAATTGATTATCGGAAATCCGTATCTTCCACCGGCTATGAAGAAGTCGCGACGCTTGCGGAATAAGCCTGTGCTGGCGGTGTTAATCGCTTCCTTCAACGCTGCTTGGTAGCGCTGGCAAAAGTATTCAAGTCGGAACACAAGACGCGTATGCCCGGTAAGCGAACGCTCACCGGGCCATTCACGCCGCAGCTCAGCGGCCGACTCGCGCCTGGAGATGCGCAGGATAACGGTCGCCCTGCACGGCTACCTCGGACAGCCCCCCTGCAATTGCAGTGAGATCCGCGTCCGACAGCGTCACCGCCGCCGCGCCGAGATTTTCCTCGAGCCGATGCAGCTTGGTGGTGCCGGGGATCGGCACGATCCACGGCTTCTGCGCGAGCAGCCAGGCCAACGCGATCTGCGCCGGCGTCGCATTCTTCATTGCGGCGATCTCGCCAAGCAGATCGACGAGAGTCTGATTGGATTTGCGTGCGCTGGATGAGAAGCGCGGCACGATGTTGCGGAAGTCGCTCGCATCGAACGTCGTGCTCTCGGTGATCGCGCCGGTCAGAAAGCCCTTGCCGAGCGGGCTGAACGGAACGAAGCCGATGCCGAGCTCTTCCAGCGTCGGCAGGATCTCCTGCTCCGGCTCGCGCCACCATAGCGAATACTCGCTTTGCAATGCGGTCACGGGCTGCACCGCATGGGCGCGGCGAATGGTCTGCGCGCCCGCCTCCGACATGCCGAAATGCAGCACCTTGCCGGCCTGGATTAGGTCCTTGACCGCGCCCGCGGTCTCCTCGACCGGCACGTCGGGATCGACGCGGTGCTGGTAGAACAGATCGATGCGATCGGTCTTGAGCCGCTTCAGCGCAGCTTCCGCCACCGCCTTGACGTTGGCGGGCCGGCTGTCGAGCCCGGCCTCGACCTTGCCGCCCTTGAAGCCGAACTTGGTGGCGATCACGACCTTGTCGCGGAATGGCTGAAGCGCCTCGCCGAGCAGCTCCTCGTTGGCAAAGGGCCCATAGGCCTCGGCGGTGTCGAAGAAGGTCACATCGCGCGCGACGGCGGTCCTGATCAGCGCGATCGCCTGCGACGTCTCGGTCGCCGGGCCATAGCCGTAGCTCAGGCCCATGCAGCCGAGGCCGAGGGCCGAGACCTCGAGGCCGCTCTTGCCCAGTTTTCGCATCTGCATCGTCAGCTCTCCCTAGAGTTCATGTTCGGCGGCGAATTTAGGCCACGCGCCGGCCTGCGATTAGATGATAAAAGCGGTATGTACTGATGAGATGGATTCATGAATGACCCGCACCAACGTCAATGACCTCCTGGCCTTCCTTGCGGTCGCGCGCGAGCGCAGCTTTACCCGCGCGGCAGCCCAGCTCGGCGTGTCGCAGTCGGCGCTCAGCCATACCGTGCGCGGCCTGGAGGAACGGCTCGGCCTGCGGCTGCTCACCCGCACCACCCGCAGCGTCGCGCCAACGGAAGCGGGCGAACGTCTGCTCCGCAATGTCGGGCCGCGCTTTGCTGAGATCGACGCAGAGCTGTCGGCGCTGACCGCGCTCCGCGAGACGCCGGCGGGCACCGTCCGCATCACCACCGGCGAGCACGCCGCACAGACGGTGCTGTGGCCGGCGCTCGCAAAGCTGCTGCCGCGCTACCCCGATATCAAGGTCGAGCTCGTCGTCGACTATGGCCTGACCGACATCGTCGCCGAGCGCTACGATGCCGGCGTGCGGCTCGGCGAGCAGGTCGCCAGGGACATGATCGCGGTGCGGATCGGGCCGGAGATGCGCATGGCCGTGGTCGGTGCGCCCGCCTATTTCGCCGCGCGGGGCAAGCCGAAGCTGCCGCAGGATCTCACCGAGCACAATTGCATCAACCTCCGCCTGCCGACCTATGGCGGGATCTATGCCTGGGAGTTCGAGAAACGCGGCCGCGCGATGAAGGTGCGGGTCGACGGCCAGCTCGTGTTCAACACCGGCCTGCTCAGGATGAATGCCGTGCTGGCGGGGCTTGGCCTTGCCTACATCCCCGACGATCTCGTCAAGCGCGAGATCGCCGACGGCCGGCTGATCCGCGTGCTCGCCGACTGGTGCGCACCGTTTGCGGGCTATCACCTCTATTATCCGAGCCGTCGGCAGCCGACGCCGGCGTTCGCCGTGCTGGTGGAGGCGCTGCGCTATCGGAAGTGAGGGCCGCGGCCCTCCTCCTCGTCATTCGCGAGCGCCGCGAAGCAATCCAGAATCTTGCCGCGGAGGGACTCTGGATTGCTTCGCTGCGCTCGCAATCACGATGTGGAAACAGCTGTGCGTCGAAACCGTACCCTCGTGCCCCGGACGCAGCGCAGCGTCCCTTCGACGGTGCGCTGCAGAGCCGGGGCCGAGATATTCGCTTGCGGCCCTCTGGGTCCCGGCTCTGCGGAGCGGCGTTACACGCCGCACCGCATCTGGCACACGAGACTAGCGGGCGACCACTTCCACTTCGCCGTCGACGCCGTTGACGACGTTAAAGCCGCGCTCGTAGACCTTGCCCTCGTTCTTGGCGATGGCGCGGTATTCGCCTTCGGAGAGCACGACGCGCGGGAAGGCGCCGATCGATTCCTTGATGACGTCGCCGCCGGGGGTCAGCACCGACCAGGCGGTGTTGGCGAGCGCCTCGCCGCCCCTGTCGCTGACGAGCTTGAGCGTGATCACGGCGGCGCGGTGGGTGATGGTGACGTCGGTGAGCTTGCCGGCCTGGACGCGGATGTCCGAGCGCACCACCGAATTGGCGTCGCCATAGTTAGAGATGATGTAGTAGGTGCCCTCCGGGATCAGCACAACGTCGCCGGCGGCGACGTTCGGCACCAGCGAGGCGCGCTCGCCGGACTCGAACTGGCTGCCCTTGTAGATCGCGAACGAGATCTGGTTCTGCGGAATGCGGCTGGTGCCGACGCGCCCCTCGATGCGCAGGCCGCCGGCCGGCAGCACGAAGGATTCGCGGTCGGTCTCGGCCTTCAGGCTGACGGTGCGCACCGCGCTGACGAGGCCGAAGGCGACGTGCACGACGTAATTGCCCGGCGGCAGCACGATATTCGGCGTGGCGTTGCGATCCTCGCGGATCAGCTTGAAGGTGCCGTTCTCGTCAGGACGGTCGGCAAACACGCGCCAGACCAGGCCGCTGGTGATCGCGGGTGTGTCCTTGCCGTATTTCGCGGTCAGCGACAGAACGCCCTGGCCGGGCACGGCCGCGTTGAGCGGCGGGGCCGCCGGCACGGTGCTGACCGCGGGCGGCGGCATGCTGGGCGTATTCGGCTGCAGCAGGGTCGGCGGCAGGCTCGGCGGCGCAGCGCCCGGGCCGGAGGGGGGCGCGAGGCTGACGGCGCCGCCGGGATCGGGCACCGAGGCGGGCGGCACCGGGGGTGGCCGATCAGAGAAAAGCTGCGCCTGCGCAGCATTTTGACCAAGGGTATAGAGGCAAGCAGCAAGGATCAGCGTCGGCAGCAGCGATGTGCTGCGCCGCCATCCGATGATGCCGTCACCCCCGAGAGTCATGCCACCTGCTTTTCACCGAAAACGCGGCAAATTCAAGCCTCCGAATCCCCAAGGAATACCGCCCGATACGGTTCTTTGGAACCCGGTTGACGCCTGCGTGATTAAACGGGAGGCAGCCGGCCTTCGCCACACTCCTGCCCCCTGCTTCCCGAACGGTATAAACCATGCTTTGCCCTCGTTCTGGCGGAGCGGAGGTACGGCGCCTACTCTGCTGTGAGGGCTGGCCCGGGGTAGGAGGGTTGCGGTGCTTGATATCTTGAAGGGTCGGGGCGCGAACGGCTCCAATGGAGAGAAGGTCGGTCTTGGCAGCGTGCGACGGCCGGTCATCGGCCTGGCGCTCGGCGGCGGCGCGGCGCGCGGCTTTGCCCATATCGGGATCCTGAGAACCCTGGCCGCCAATGGCATCGTGCCTGACGTTGTGGTCGGCACCTCGATCGGCGCCGTGGTCGGCGGTCTTTATGCGGCCGGCCGGCTCGATACGCTGCAGGAGTGGGGACGCAGCCTGCAGGGCATGCGCAACATCCTCGGCTATCTCGACATCCGACTGAGCGGTTCCGGCCTGATCGGCGGTGAGAAGCTGGCGACCCGGCTCGAGGATGCGGTCGGCCAGACCCTGATCGAGGATCTTCCGATCAAGTTCGCCGCCGTCGCAACCGAAGTCCGTACCGGCCACGAGATCTGGCTGACGCGCGGCCGCGTGGTCGACGCCATGCGCGCCTCCTACGCCCTGCCCGGCATCTTCTCGCCCGTCCTGATTGGTGACCGCTGGCTGGTCGACGGCGCGCTGGTGAATCCGGTGCCGGTCTCGGCCGCCCGCGCGCTCGGCGCCGAAATCGTCATCGCCGCAAATCTTTCCAGCGACATCTTCACCCATTCCACAACGATCTATTCGCACGGCGCGGTGCCCGAGACGGTCCCGCCGGCGGCCGAAGCGACCACGGCGAAGCGGCGCTTTCCGCGATTGTTCTCGCCCGAGAAAACCATGAAGCGCGAGTTCTTCGGCGGCGCTGGACGACCGGGCATCTCCTCGGTGATGGTCGACGCCTTCAACATCATGCAGGACCGCATTACCCGCGCGCGCCTCGCCGGCGATCCGCCTGATCTCCTGATCACGCCGCGGGTCGGTCATTTCGGATGGTTCGACTTCCACCGCGGCGAGGATCTGATCGCGCATGGCACCCGCGCCGCCGAGCGCGCGCTGGAGTCGATCCAGGAGGCGATCGAGGTGCTCGCGCCGGCGCCCGCGGGCCACGCGCCTAAAGCGGGCGAGTCCAAGGCAGACGAGTGAGGCCGACCAGTGAGGTCGCTCAGGCCGTCTTGATATAGTCGCGCAGGGCTTCCTGTTCGGCCTCGTATTCCTGGACGCGGCGCTTGACGATGTCGCCGATCGAGATCAGGCCCACCACCTTGCCGCCGTCGACGACGGGCAGATGGCGGAACTTGCCGGTGGTCATCGTCTCCATGAGTTCGGCGACCGTGTCGGTCTCCTTGCAGGTCACGACCTTACGCGTCATGACCTGAGTGACCGGCTCCTCCAGCGCGCCGGCGCCGCGCTCGCCGATCACGCGCACGATGTCGCGCTCGGACAGGATGCCTTCGAGCCGGCTCTGGTTCATCACCAGCACCGCGCCGATCTTCTTCTCGCCGAGCAGTTTGACCGCGGCAGCCAGCTTGGCGTCGGGCTCGACGCTCATGATCTGGTGGCCCTTGGTGTTGAGAATGGAACGTACCGTCATTGTCGGCCTCCCTGAATCGGATCCGTCCGCATTTCGCGGCCGGACTTGTTCGTCGAGTCTTCAACTAACAGTTTAGGCGCCAGTTGCACGCTGAGGCGCTTTGCGAAGCATCGCCGCTAGCGGCTTGTCGCTTCGGAACATTCTTCTCGGGAATGATGGATGAATTCGGGCGACGCCGCAAGCGCCGCTTCAAATGCGGTTTGAAATGTCCTGTGATGACGCATCCGCAGCATCGTTTCGCACGCGCGGCACGGGATCGAACAGCGCGAACAGCAGAAGGCCGGCGAAGAAGCCGCCGATATGTGCCTGCCAGGCGACACTCGTGGTTTCGGAATCGACGCCGATCGCGCCGACGCCGAAGATGATGTTGACGCCGAACCAGACGGCGAGGAAGCCGACCACCCGCCCGTCGCGCAGTGCGCGCGACAGCGGCAGTGCCGGAACCCTTGCGGCGGTATCGGCGTCGGATCGGCTGAACGACAGGAAGCTGCCGCGGACAAAGGCAAAGCGGATCGCCGCCGCCATCGCGCCGGACACCGAGGCCGAGGCGCCGATCATCGGCGCCACCGCGTGCTCATGGGTGACGAGATGGGCGAGCGCGCCGGCCGCTGCCGTCACCGCGAGAAACAGGAAGAACCTGATCGCGCCAAAGCGCCGCGCCAGCGCGCTGCCGAACGGCAGCAGCCACAGCACGTTGAAGCCGAGATGGGTCAGATTGGCGTGCAGCAGCGAATAGGTGACGAAGGTCCAGACCTTGGCGCCGGCCCCGCCGGGGATCTGCAGATTGAGCAGCGAGGAATCGTAGCGTTTCGGGATGAAGCCGAAGACGTCGATAGTCCAGTTCTCGAGCTCCGGCGGCAGCAGCACCCGCAGATGGATCACCGCCAAAAGGAGGATATAGGCGGTCAGCGCGACCGGCAGCGTCAGGATCGGCTCGCGCGGAGCCTCCTCGACAACGGCCGGTATCTCCGGCGGAGAATCTTGCGGGGAATCCAAGGCAGCTTCGCTTTCAGGCGCGATCGGAGCGACAGGCTTGACGACAGGCCTTGGAGATAGTCGCCTTTGCCGGCCTTGCGCAAGTGCACAAAAGGAAAAGGCAGGGCCCTGGGAAAGCCCTGCCTGTCCGTGTCGGTCTTCCGGTACCCAGAGGAATAAGGTGTATCCCCACCCCTCCCCGCGGCCCGTGGCCAAACTGTTTGACGCCCGTGTACAGGCCCCGCCGAAAACCTGGATGAAAGCGGCGAGGCTTGCGACCGCGATCACCATAGCAGCGGGGCGCCGGACGGAAAGCGCGTAGTTAATTTAACGTTAACGACGCAAAGACGGCCTCCGGGGGCCCGAAAACGCCTCCACGGCATGGACGCTGCAAATCCCCTCCTGCACAACAACGAGAGGGATCGCGGGTGCACTGAAGCGGGACAGGTCTGTCCCGCGAGCTAGCGCCCCGGGGTAAGCGTTCAGTCATGAAACATCCGTCGAGCCGCGCGTTCTTCGCGTATTGGGACAAGAAGCGCGGCACTGCGCGGGCCCCTGATCGGGCCGATATCGATCCTGCCGCGGTCCGCGGCCTGCTCGGCGACATCTTCGTGCTGTCCTGCGAACAAAACCTCGGCTTCCCGTTCCGCGTCGCCGGCACGCGCGTCTGCGCGCTCGCGGGGCTCGACCTCAAGGACCAGAGCTTTGCGGCGCTGTTCACCGAGGCCAGCCGCAGCGAGATCGAGGAGATCACCACGATCGTCGCCGACGAGACGTTAGGTGCGATCGCCGGTGTTACCGCCGCGCGCGAGGACGGCAGCAAGGCGCATCTCGAGCTGCTGCTGCTGCCCTTCAACGCCCGCCCGCATACGCCGGTGAGTGTCACCGGCGTGCTCGCACCGTTCAACGACGAATGCGGCACGTTGTCCGCATTCGCCCTCACCTCCTGGCGCTATCTGCACCAGCCAGAGAAGCTGCTGCCGCGCGCAATCCGCAAATTGCAGATCGCACGCGGGCTGATGGTGTATGAGGGGCTGAGGTAGTTTTCGCTCCGATGTGGGCGAACGACGCGACTTCGATGCGGCCCCTCACCGGGATGACACAGCCATGTCCGACATCATCAGTTTCGGTACGCTTCAGCTCCGCTTCCTGCACAGCAAGGACGACACCGGCGGCAGCGTCGACATCTTCGAAATGACGCTCCAGCCGAATGCGCGGATGCCGATCCCACATTATCACGACCGCTGGGACGAAACCATCTACGGGCTGTCCGGCGTATCGACCTGGACGATCGACGGCAAGCAGAGCGATCTCGGCCCCGGAGAATCGGTCTTCATCAAGCGCGGCATCGTGCACGGCTTCACCAACCGTTCGACGGGACCGGCAACATGCCTGTGCATCCTGAGCCCGGGGGTGCTGGGCCCGCAATATTTCATGGAGATGGCCGTACTCCTGTCGGCCGGCGCGCCGCCCGATCCCGCGAAGATGAAAGAGACGATGCTGCGCTACGGACTGGTGCCCGCGCCGGCAGCGTGAGCCAGGCCCGCGATCCCATCATTGGAACCTTGCCTGCCGCAGGGCGTTTAGCTGTTTGCCGGGCAAGTGTCTGCGCGGCAACGCGGCTCGGCCGGAGACGGTGCGTTTGTTCGCCGCCGGGCCTCCGTCGAGGGATAATTCCCCGTGATGGAGCACGCGACCAGAGTTGGTAATCGCCTGCTAGCTGCATTACCGCCGGCCGACTTCGCGTTGCTTGCACCATATCTCCGGAAAGTACCGCTCCAGCACGATGCAGTCCTGGTTCGATCGGGCGACCGGGTCGAGCACCTTTGCTTCCCGTGCAGCGGCGCGATCGCCCTCATCATGGAATTGCCGAACGGACAGACGGCCGCAACCGCCGTGATCGGCAACGACGGCGTCGTCGGCCTCATGACGGCGCTCGGCCCCGTTCGATCTCCCCTGACGGCGGTCGTCCGCGTGGCCGGGACCGCACTGCAGATCTCGCCCGCGCGATTTCAAGCGGCGCTCGAACGCAGTCCCGCCCTCGCAAACGCGGTTCAGATTGTGACCAGGGCGATGATGACGCAATTCCTGCACGTCGCGGCCTGCAATGCACTGCACTCCGTCGAGGCCCGCCTCGCCCGCTGGCTGCTTCACATTCACGATCGGACGGAGCGCCGTGGTGACGTCCTGCACCTGACGCAAGAGACGTTGTCGGAATTGCTCGGCGTCCGGCGAACCACCGTCACGCACGTCGTGAGCGCACTTCGAGCCTCAAGGGCCGTGAAATCCAGTCGGCGCGGCCAACTCGAGATCGACAGGCCGCGACTCGAGATCGTGGCCTGCGAGTGCTACAAGGTGATGAGCCGCAGGATCGACCGGATCATTTCGCAGGATGCCGTCAGGCTGCTTCACACCGCGCCCGCGCGCAACGGCTGCCCGCCCCCGGACTTCCCATTCGCCAAGACCGATTCATAGACCCAGGCCTCCCTGGCGAACCACTCATGCGTCGCCGCGCACATCCCGCAATATGTGCGCGAGAAGAACACCGCACTGCACCGAAATCTTTCGCGATCCATCTCGATGCCCGTCGAAATGGCGAGGCCCGTTTCCGGGCACTTGATCATCACCATACCCATCCTGACTTCCTCCAGCTTGGCATCACCTCACGGCAAGGCTTCTCACGGCAAGGCTTCGCCGCCTCGGCCGGACGGCGTCTCTTCTGGCGAAGACGCTCGTCCAGCCGATCCACGCGGCCGGTCGCCTCGATTTAAGCAGCCCTATGCAGAACCCGGTTGAAGCTCTTCTTGATCGGCTCGGCCGTCTCGGTTGCGACCTTCTGGGCGAGGTCCCAAAGCTCCCGGTTTTGGCGAGAAGCCGCTTCAAATGTCCTGCGGCTGTGGGTGGTGGAGAGGTTCACGACATCCGCAAACGACCTCGCATCCGCGAGCTGGGACAGGAATTCCAGCGCGGAGCTGGTATTGAGGTTTGATATTTCGATGACCTTGGTGCCGTAATCAGCGGCACGGGTGGCATTGGTCGAACAGGCTTCGCGGAGAGCTTCGGTGACGTCCTCGGAAGCCGCCTTCATCCGCTCTAGATTTGCCTTGGCCCGCGCGGCGCCTTGCTCGGCGAGATCGCCGAAGATCGCCTGGAAGTTGAAGAATGGTATGTCGAACCTGGGCATTGCACCGCCATTCGCCGCCCCATTGAGCGCAGTGGCGTTCGTCTCGGCTTTCAGATTGGCATCATTCATGGTCATTCATTCCCTCACGCGAAACCAGATAATGGATTGAAGACTCCCGGAAGCTCCCAAGTGCGGACTGCACCAGGAAACCAGTGCCCCTACTCTCAAAATGGAGGGATGCTGCTGCCGATTTGCCGCTCTCGCCCCCTGCCGGAGCCAACTATGACCAACCAAAGTCGAACCTTCGGTTCGCTTTCGGACTCTCGACTTGAATAAATTCGATTCAAGCGACGCCGCGCCAAAGGCCCGCGCTTTTACTTCTTTGAAGTTGTCGCGATGACTTCCGCCAACTTGAGATGAGTCCGGCAGGCGGTCCGGAGACGCCGGCGCCGATGGCCTTCCTCTGGGGGGCGCGACGAGGATTCGGCCGTTTCCAGATGGCGCCCTGTCATTGATTGATTGCCAGTTGATGGAGCCGCACCGCAGCGCACCGCATTGAACGATACGTCGCATCGCCAATAGGCGCTGCGCTGCGTCCGAGGCACGAGACCGGTGGCATCTCGTCAGTGTCAGACACCACCTCGCATTGCCGCGGCGGATTGTCCGCTCACGGCATCGCCAGATGCCAGGCGCCGTTCAGAAAGCCGTCGCCGGTGATGTCGCCGGGCTTCTGGTCCTTGGCGAAGGTGTAGAGCGGCTTGCCCTTGTAAGCCCACTGCCTGGAACCGTCGTCGCGCGTGATGACGGTGTAGCCGTCGGCAGCGGCATCGCTCGCCTCGGCCTTCAGCACCGGCCAGTTTGTCGCACAAGGTCCGTTGCAGGCCGACTTGCCGTCCGCATCCTTGTCGAAGGTGTAGAGCGTCATGCCCTTGGCGTCGGTGAGCACGTTGCCCTTGTCGGTCTTGCCGGTCTTGGTCGGCGGCGCGGCGAAGGCAGCAGGGATGATGGCGAGCGATACGGTGAGCGTGAGCGCGAGGCGGATCGAGGACGTCATGGGTTCTCCTGTCATGCAATTGGCTTGCATGGGGTAGGACGCCGCGCAACGCGTCGTATTCCTGAGACGGCGGCAAAGATATTTTTCGCTGCGCGCATCGTCGCGACGGAATAAACTGAATAAGTGAGACCGACCAACGGACCGACATGAGCAAGCCGCATTGGCGTCCCGCGCGCGCCTCCGACCTGGTTGCGATCAGCGCGATCGCAGCGCGGATCCATCCCGATCTCCCTGAGAGTCCCGACGTGTTCGCGGAGAAGATGCGGCTCTATCCCGATGGCTGCCGTCTGCTCATCGCCGACGAAGAGGTCGCCGGCTACGGACTCGCGCATCCGTGGAAGCAGCACCGGATTCCGCCGCTCAACGGCTTCCTGCAACAACTGCCCGATGATGCGGATTGTCTCTACGTGCACGACGTCGCCGTGCTGCCCGATTTCCGCGGTGGCATCGCGCGCGACTATATTGCCGATATCGAGAAGCTGGCGCGCGCATCACACATCACAACGCTCGCGCTGGTCTCGGTCTACGCCACGCGGCCGTTATGGGAGCGTCTCGGCTTCCGGCCCGTCGCGGCGGATACGGAGGCGCGCGCAAAGCTCGCCTCCTATGGAGAAGGCGCGACCTACATGCTCCGCGACCTCGCTGCGACATAACGTCCCCGCCCGGCTCACGCCCGCGTGAAGCCGTCCCTCGAACCGCCTTCGATCACCCCCGTCGAAGGTGTGCGCGGGCCGTTCTGGTCTCGCCGAACCGAGACTGGAGAATTTCCATGAAACTCACATTGTCGAAAGTTGCCTTGATTGCATTCGCCGCCGCGGCCGCGTTCAGCGCAACCAGTGCCAACGCGGCGCAGGTCCGGACCTACGGCTGCGATTCCGCCTTCTTCGAGGGCTGCGGTATCCCGGTCGAGACGCCGACCCCGGGCGGCAGAAGCCGCGTCAACCTCACACACGACACCTCGCCCATCTACATGAAGCAGACCGACCCCCGCTACAGCTCGTCGATGCGCGATGCCGGCGGCGGCGGCGGAGGTGGTGGCGGCGGCGGCGGTGGTGGCCGCTGAGTTCGCAGCTGACTTGTCAGATGATGTCGCCGGCGCAATCCGGCGGCATCATTGCTGTCTGCACGGTCACGCGCAGTTCAGCCCCGGTGCTTTTTCTTCGCTCTCTTTTTCCAGGCGCGCCCTTCGACGGCCACGGCGTGACCGCCGGCTCGGCATGGCCAGGCTTGTTCTTGTGCTTCTTTTTCTTTCCGAACGAAGGAGCATCGTCGAATTTCGGCCTGCGCTCGCCGTGAGCCTTGTCGCGTGGCTTGAATCCAGCTGCACCGCGCGGGCGATCGTCGCGACGTTCGCGATGATCGCTGTCGCCGCTCTCGCGCCGCGGCGGCTTTGACCGCTCTTCCGAAGGTGCCTGCCGCTGCGGCGCATCCGTCATCGGTTCGAGGCGGATATTGTCTTCCTTGTCCGGACGCTTGATCTTGGCAGCGAAGGATTCCGCGACCCGCTCGGAAATTTCGAACTCGGTCGTCGTGTCCATGATCTTGATGGCGCCGATGTCGCCCTTGTCGATGCCGCCGCGGCGGCAAATCATCGGCAAGAGCCAGCGTGCTTCCGCATTCTTTCTTCGTCCGATGTTGGCCCGGAACCAGACGCTGCCGTCCGCCATGCCGTGTTTCGTCGACGATTTTCCTGATTTGGGTCGAGGCCTTTCGAGACGATCATCGCCGCGCGAAGTGCGGGCATCGTCGCGCGGTGCGCGAACATTGTCGCGCCCGCGATCGTCGCGCGACCGGCCGGCTCGCTCGCCGGGATCGATGATGTCTTCGGGCGACGGCAGCCGCGCGCGATAGAGCCGCGCGAGTGCGGCTGCGATATCCTCGGCCGATCGCTCGGCCAGCAGCGCATGCGCCAGCGCGAGATCGTCGGGGGTCGTTTCCTCCGTGAACAGCACGTCTTTCATGCGGTCGTGATCGAGCTTGCGGATTTCCTCCGCTTGCGGCGCCGTACCCCAGACCGCGTCGACGCCTGCGAGATTGAGCAGCAGTTCCGCGCGCCGCCGCCGTGCGGGCGGCACCAGCAGGACGCTCGTCCCCTTGCGTCCCGCACGCCCGGTGCGGCCCGAGCGATGCTGCATCACTTCAGCGTCGTTCGGGAGGTCGGCGTGAATGACGAGGTCGAGGCTCGGCAGATCGATGCCGCGGGCGGCAACGTCGGTCGCGACGCAGACTCGGGCCCGTCCGTCGCGCAGCGACTGCAGCGCCATGGTCCGCTCGTTCTGCGTCAATTCGCCCGACAGCGCGACAACGGAAAAGCCGCGCTCCAGCAGCGCCGCCTGCAAATGCCTGACGTGATCGCGCGTGCTGCAAAACACCAGCGCGCTCGGCGCCTCGTAGAACCGCAGCACATTGACGACCGCGTGCTCGGCATCCGCGGGCGCGATCCGGATCACGCGATACTCGATATCGGCATGACCGCCCTCGTCGCCCGCGACCTCGATCCGGAAGGCCTGCTGCTGATACTGCTTGGTCAGCGCCACGATTCCGCGCGGAAACGTCGCCGAGAACATCAGGGTGCGGCGCGTCTCCGGCGTGGTCTCGAGGATGAATTCCATGTCCTCGCGAAAGCCGAGATTGAGCATCTCGTCGGCCTCGTCGAGGACGACCACCTTCAATTCCGAGATGTCGAGACGGCCGCGCCGCAAATGATCGCACAGCCGGCCGGGCGTGCCGACGACGATGTGAGCGCCCGCCGCAAGCTCGCGCTGCTCGCGCCGCGGATCCATGCCGCCGACGCAGGAGACGACCCGCCCGCCCGCATGTTCATACAGCCACGCCAATTCGCGCTGAACCTGCAAGGCGAGCTCGCGGGTCGGCGCCACGATCAGGGCGAGCGGCGCCCCCGCCTGCTCGAACCGCTCGGCATCGCCAAACAGATCCCTGGCCATGGCGAGGCCATAAGCGAGGGTCTTGCCGGAGCCGGTCTGGGCCGAAACCAGGAGGTCGCGGTCGGCGGCTTCGTCCGCGAGCACGGCGAGCTGGACGGGGGTGGGTGAATCATAGTTCCGCTCGGCCAAAGCGTGGGCGAGCGGCGGGGTCAGGGCCGGAAAAGACACGGGATGGAGAACCTTGGTTAATGTCAGGCGCGGAACGGTGAACCGGCGGACCTGAGTTGCGTGCGCGGCAAACGGCCCGGCCGCACGCTGGATGTGATCAGGGCGCTCTTTACGCCAAGTGCTCTGAAATCACCATGCCTATGATGCATGGCTTCGCGGAAAGAACCGCGCCTGAAGGTTGCAGCGGATTTTTGCAACCACCTCGATTAACCTCAGCATGAATGGGCCAAGTTCAGGCCGACCAGCACGGGGAGGACGACGATGCGATTGGCAGTCATTTCCGATATCCACGGCAACCTAGCTGCTTTGGAGGCGGTGCTGGCCGACATCAAGGTACGGGGCGTCGATCGCACGGTTAACCTTGGCGATTGCGTCACCAGCCCGCTGCGGCCGAGAGAAACTTTCGAAGCACTACAATCGCTCTCCTTACCGACCGTACGTGGAAACCATGACCGGTGGATTGAGGAGTTTCCAGAAGACAAGCTCTCGTCGGCAGGTCGGTTTGCGCGTCACGCATTGACTGCGGAGCAACGTCGCGCACTCCACAGTTTACCTCCCCAGCTTCGGCTCGAAGACGGGATTTTGGCCTGCCATGGCACGCCCGACGACGACACGACATGCCTGCTGGAAGAATCGCTCGACGACGGCCGCTTTGTGCCAGCGCGCCGCGACGTGCTCGCAACGCGCCTGGAGAGTGAGCCAACGGCGCGGGTGGTCCTGTGCGGTCATAGCCACCGCCAGGCGATCGTTCATGGGCCGAGGGAGTGTCTGGTTCTCAATCCCGGGAGTGTTGGTTGCCTGGTGTTCGCGGACATTCCTGTTGCCGCAAACTTGGAATACCGCTCGCCTCACGCTCGGTATGCGATACTCACGAAACGAAAAAGAGGCTGGCAGGTCGAACTCTTGGCCCTGGAGTACGACTGGGAGTCCGCATCGGCGCGTGCACTTGCCAACAACCACCCTAAATGGGCGCAGGCCATGTTGTCTGGATACGTCAAATAGCCGCCGGCTGTATTGGCACCCCGGCATACGCGAGCAAGATCGACCGGTGAACGGATACGACCTTGCCGCGTCCGCCATTCGACCCCAAATCCTGCCTCACGAGAACGCATACGGGTGAAACATGGCCGACAAGATATCACTTGCCGACAAACTCGCGACCTTTGAGGATTTCTGGTCGCCGCGCACGGTTACGACCTTCAACGATTGCGACGTGATGGTGGTGAAGGTGAAGGGCGAGTTCACCTGGCACAAGCATGACGACACCGACGATTTCTTTCTCGTCCTGAAAGGCAGTCTGGACATCGAATTGCGGGATCGCACGGTGACGCTCGGCCCGGGCGAACTCTATGTCGTGCCCAAAGGGGTCGAGCATCGCCCGGTGGCACGCGAGGAGGCTCACCTCCTGCTCATCGAGCCCACCGGCACCCCGAACACGGGCGACAAGGCCACCGCCGCAGCACGCAAACTCGCGTAGCGACAACGCGCCTGCCCCTAATCCCTGGAGGTCACCAGCCTGCTGAAGCGGCCGACCAGCCTCGCCCTTGCCCGTGCAACAGTGTCCCTCGCCGCGCGGCTCAAGGCGCGGACGGCGCGCCAGGCTTCGGTTGCCTGCAGCCACGCCTTCACCTCGGAGAACTTGCCGTACGCCCAGGCGAACGCCGGAATCCGCATCAGCTTGTCGCGGGTGAGATGGAACAGGCGCTCGACCAGCACAAGCTTGAGCAGTTCGCCGACGATGAAAGTCACGGCGGCGCTCACGACCTGCCCCGTTGCGGCGAGGTAGGCCGCCACCGGCTTGATCGGCTCCAGAATGATCACAGGCACGGAAAACAGGGCAAGCGAGGGATAAGGGGACAGCGACCTGATCCAGGCACGCAACCACTTGAATTCGAAATGCCGCCCAATCCAGCGCGCCATTGGCCGCGCCACGGCCATGAAGACGGCATCCACCAGGAAGTAGATGGCCGCCAAAACATAAGTAACGGGTTTCAGGATTCGCTTCACGATACCTCTCCCGTGAAGTGAAAGTCGGAACCTGGGCCTAAGTTTCACCTTAACATGGATAGATCGGGGATTCCCGATGGAACTTCTTGGGCGCATTAGATCTCGGCATAGACCTCCAGCAAATTGCCGTCGGGATCGCGAAAGAACAGCGTCCGATGTCCGAACGACTGGTTCGTCGGCGGTGACAGCAGCGCCACGCCCTGCCGCACCAGTTCATCGGCACATTGATCGACCTCGGTCGCGGACACCTTGAAGGCCAGTTGCAGCGAGGCGCTGCCCGCCGGTGTCGGCGCGTCGGCCGCGGTCCGGCTCGGTCTCGCCAGCGCCAGCGTGTTGCCGCCCAGGCCGTACTCGATCCAGTTCGGCGAGAGCTCGCGCAACAGCGGAAAGGCGAGAACGTCCTCGTAGAACCGGCGCATCGCCGCCATGTCGCGCACGAAGATGACGGTGTAGTCGATCGCGCGAATGGCGTTGAAGGGGGAGCGGGTGCGCGGGTTAGGTTCGTCTGTCATCGTGGCCCTCATTCCAAACTCAGGCTCGTAGCCCGCATGGAGTGAAACGGAATGCGGGACCGCCGGCCCCGGATTGCGCTGCGCTCCATCCGGGCTACAAGGTTCAAGAATTACCGCAGCAGACCACCGCTATAGCGCAGCTCGTACAGCGGCACGCCATCATGCCGCGCGATCGTCTCGATGCCGCGGAAGCGATCGAGCGTACCTTCGACCTCGTTGCGGTAAGTCATGCCTGCCTGCTCGTACAGGTGCGGTCCCCGATAAGGCTCCTCGACGCTTACGCCCAACAGCGCCTGGCGCAGGAATTTGTAGATCTCGAGCAGCGTGGGCCGATCCGTGATGTCCGCGCGGGCGCCACCACTGTAGCTCATCGACCAGATGACACGATCATCCCGTGACACGGTCTCCTGCCCGACGAAAAACCCCATCCCGAAATAGATATCGCGATAGGCATAAGGTGGCGCGCGATGCTCGAGCTGCTTGGAGCCGGCGAGCAGCGGCGCGGCCACGGTCGCGTCGTCGTCGAGCCCCGCATAGGTGCGCCGCTTGGCTTCGACCAGGAATGCTGCGAGATCGGGTGGAACGGACGGCATGGTCTAGTCCACCAATTCCGGCCACGGCACGATGGTCGATTTCACCGTCTTCATCGCCATCGCATCCCTCACCGCCTGCGCGACGCCTTCCTCCGTAAAGGGATAGATCGTCTGCATCTTCAGCCAGGGATACTTGTCGCGCGTGCGGTAGAGCATGTCGACGCCGAGCGGGAGATCATTTCCGGTGAAGCCCCAGGATCCCAGCACGTTGAGATCCTTGGTGCAGATGCGGTGCCAGGAGGTCTCGATCGAGCCGGCGTCGGTGAACTGACCCATCTCGACATAGGTGCCGCCGTCGCGCAGCATCTCGATGCCCTCGGGGCCGGCGGTCGGATGGCCCGAACAATCCATCACGAGATCGGCGCCGAAATGGCCTACGATCTCGCGGACGCGCGCGATGCGCTCCTGCGGCGATTTGATCTCCTCGATGTTCACCGTCGCCTCCGCGCCGAACTCGCGCGCGAGCTTGAGCCGCGGCTCTTCCGGCGCGCCGACGCAGATCACGCGCCCCGCCCCCATCTCCTTGGCGGCCGCGACCGCGAGAATGCCGATCGGACCCGAGCCCTGGATCACCACGGTGTCGCTCCAGGAAAAACCGCCGGCGCGACTGGCGCGGTTGAAGGCGCGGATGCAGGAGGTCAGCGGCTCCGACAGCGCGCCCAGCCGCAGCGACATGTCGTCGGGCAGCTTGTAGATCTTCGTGCCCGGCAGCATGTCGAGATCGACATAGACATATTCGGCCCAGCCGCCCCACATATGAGGCGCCTTGTCGAAGCCGAGATAGCGGCCGTAATAGACCGGCGTCAGGCATTTGTTGGCGGTCTGCGGATAATGGATGCAGTAATAGCAACGGCCGCAGGGCATCAACGGCGGGATCATCACTTTCGAGCCGACCTTCAGCGGCTTGCTCATGAAGTCCTCGGTGAATTCGTCGCCGCATTCGACGATGATTCCGCCGAGCTCGTGTCCGAGCGTGAACGGCCAGGGCAGCGGCTTCGGCCAATGCCCTTTGAGAATGTGCAGATCGGTGCCGCAGACGCCGCAGGCACCGACCTTGATCAGCGCGGCCTTCCGGCCGACCTTTGGCCATGGCACGGTCTTGATGACGGGCTCCGAGCCCGGTCCTGCGTGAGTGCAGACGCGGATCTGGTCCATGGCTGTTTCCTCGCTGCCCGTCTGTTATGATTGATGGTGCGGGCTGACGCGAAGCGTATGTGAGATGCGCGGTCGTGCCAAGCGTGAGTCTCGAAACCCGCATGGAGCGAAGCGAAATGCGCGACCGGCGGCCCCGGATTGCGCTTCGCTCCATCCGGGCTACAAGGACGACTTCGATGCTACGTGACTATCAGCCAGCGGATGCGGAAGCGATCGTGCGCGTCGCTCTCGCGGCATTCGCGCAATTCGAGCAGGACTATTCCGATTGGCCGTTGTTCACTACCCATGTCGCGAAGATGCCTGAGCTTGCCAAGACCGGCGAGATCATCGTCGCCGAGGATGGCGGCCAGATCGTCGGCGCCGTCGCCTATGTCGGGCCGCGAGCCCCGAAGCCGGCCTTCTTCGATCCGGCCTGGCCGATCATCCGCATGCTGGTGGTCGATCCGGCCGCGCGCGGCAAGGGCATCGGCCGGCAATTGACGGAGGAATGCCTGCGCCGCGCCGAGCGCGACCAGTCGCCGGCCATTGCCCTGCATACGACGCCGATCATGACGGTCGCGCTGCCGATGTATCAGCGGATGGGATTTACCAGGGTTCGCGAGGCGCCGGATATTTTGGGCGTGCCGTATGCGGTGTACGTCAAGGCGCTGGGGTAGGATGGTGTCGGGGTTGATTCTTTGACAGTCGTTGCGAATGACAAACTGGACAAGCCGAACCTGCGCGGCAAATGGCATCGACATCCATTATTTACGGACCGGGGACGACAAGCCTGCGCTGATTGCGCTGCATGGGCTGACCGGAAGCGGCGCCTGCTGGACACCGTTCGCGCGCGCTCTCGAGGACGGCTACGACGTCATCATGCCCTCTGCGAGAGGACATGGCGCGTCGAGCGCACCGTCCGGCGGGTATCTGTACTGCGATCTCGCAGACGACGTCATCGGCTTCATTGACGCGCTCGGGCTGACTGCCCCGATCCTGCTCGGCCATTCCATGGGCGGCATGACCGCGGCCGTGGTTGCGAGCGAGATGGGTACGGCCATTCGCAGCGTTATCCTCGCCGATCCGACTTTCTTGGCACCGGAGCGCCAGCGCGAGGTTTACCGGAGCGACGTCGCCGAGCAGCATCGCCGGCTTCTCGCTCGGGACAAGGACGAGGCGCTGGCCGAGGCCCGGCGGCGGCATCCGCACCGCTCATCCGAACTGCTTGACCTGATCATCGATGCGCGGCTGCGGACGGAGATCAGCGCCTTCGAGGTGCTCACGCCGCCGAACCCGGATTATCGCGAGCTTGTCGAAGCCATTGCCGTGCCGAGCCTGCTTGTCTTCGGAGACAATGGCGTTGTCTCGGTCGAGACGGCGCGGGAGCTGCAGGGGCTCAATCAGCACCTCCGCTATGAGGTGATCGCGAATGCGGGCCATGGGTTGCCATATGACAAGCCGGATGAGTTTGCTGCGGCGGTCAGGTCGTTTCTGGCGACGGAGATCGCGTGACGCGCTGCTTCGTAGCCCGCATGGAGCTCTGCGGAATACGGGGCCGGCGGTCCCGAATTGCGGGCTACGGACACACACCCAGGTGTCTTGAGCGGCCGGCGGCGAACGTGTATGGCCCCAAGGGTCTCACCCTGGTGATCGCTTGAACCCCTGCCCCAAAATCCTGTTGTCGCGTCCGGATCGTTCGCGGCGATGAAGTCGGTGCCGTACCGGCTCCAGTTCATCGCCTACGTGCTGGCGATGATGGCGGACAATATCGAGCATGTGATCAGCTATTGGGTGGTGTTCCAGAAATTCCATTCGCCGACGTTGGGGGGCTTTGCCGTGCTGTCGCACTGGCTGCCGTTCCTGCTGTTCTCGGTCGCGGTCGGCGGGCTCGCCGACCGGTTCGATCCCCGGCGCATCATCCAATGCGGCATGCTGCTGTTCATCGTGGCCTCGGCCGGATGGGGCTTCTTCTTCATCACCGATACCATCCAGATGTGGCACGCGATGCTGCTGCTGGTGATCCATGGCTGCGCCGGCGTGTTGTGGCAGACTCCGAACCAGCTGCTGCTCTACGACCTCGTCGGCCCTGCGGATCTACCGAGCGCGGTGCGGCTGAATGCGATGGCGCGCTATCTCGGCATCCTGGTCGGACCTGCCGTCGGCGGCGTCATCATGCTCACGCTGGGCACCTCGCACGGCATCATCTTCAACACGCTGTTCTACCTGCCGATGCTGCTGTGGCTGTTCTGGGCGCCGGTGCGCGACAAGAGCGTCGCGGTGCGGCGCTTCGCCGTGCGCGGCCTTGCCGACATCGTGCTGACGATGCGTGCCATCGGCACCCAGCCGGTGCTGACAGCGATGACGTGGCTCGCCGGCCTCACCTCCTTCATGATCGGCAACGCCTATCACGCGCAGATGCCGGGCTTTGCCGGCGATCTCGGCCACGGCGATCCCGGCGTCTCCTACAGCGTTCTGCTCGCGGCCGACGCAGCCGGCGCACTGCTCGCCGGCATCGCGCTGGAATCTTGGGGACGGTTGAAGGGCACGCCGCGCACCGCGATCACGCTCGCGATGCTGTGGAGCGTGGCGCTGCTCGGCTTTGCCGCGGTGCGGATCTATCCGGTCGCGATCGTGCTGCTGTTCTTCGCAGGCTTCTTCGAGCTGTCCTTCAACACCATGGCGCAGGCGCTGGTGCAGTTGAACGCACCGCACGACATCCGCGGCCGCGTCGTCGGGCTCTACAACATGGCCGGGCTCGGGATGCGGGCCTTCAGCGGCATCACCGTCGGCCTGTTCGGTGCGGCGATCGGCATTCACTGGTCGCTCGGGCTCTCGGCCGCGGTGCTGCTGGCGCTGCTGTGCCTTCTCTATGGGCGCGCGACGAGGAGGACAGCCGGTTGACTCTCGTCCCTCCGCACCGCACCCTCGAGATGGGCCTGAGGAGATGAGGCGTTGCGCAATCGCTGGGGCATTCTTGCGATCCTGTTCGTCGTGCGCCTCACCATCGCGTTCCAGTTCCAGAGCGTGGCCGCGGTTGCGCCGTTGCTGCAGCAGACCTTTGCCGTCGGGCTCGCCGATATCGGCATCCTGATCGGACTCTATTTCACCCCCGGCATCGTGCTGGCGCTGCCGGGCGGCGCGATCGGCCGGACCCTTGGCGACAAGCCGACGACGATCGCAGCGCTGCTGCTGATGACCGCGGGCAGCCTCGTCATGGCCACCACCGAGGTCTGGGGCTGGCAGATGGCGGGCCGGCTCGTCTCCGGCGCCGGCGGCGTGCTGCTGACGGTGCAGCTCACCAAGATGGGCACCGACTGGTTCGCCGGGAAGGAGATTGCGACCGCGATGGCGATCTTCGTCAACTCCTGGCCGGCCGGCGTCGCGATCTCGCTGCTGGTGCTGCCTGCGATCGGCACGGCCTATGGCGCAAGCGCGGTGTTCCTGACGGCGGGCGCCCTCACGGCAATCGGTATTGTGCTGATCTCGCTCTATCAGTCGCCGCCGGGAGCCACGGTCACCGCAGCCGGCCCGGGCCGGCTCGATCCGCTCGCGCTGCTGGCGGTGATCGTCGCTGGCCTGATCTGGGGACTCTTTAATGTCGGCTTCGCCATGATCTTCTCGTTCGGGCCCTCCCTGCTCGCCGAGCGCGGCTGGAGCATTGCGGCGGCGGGCTCCGCGATCAGCCTCGTGATGTGGCTGTCGGTGATCTCGGTGCCAGCAGGCGGCTATCTCGCCGACCGCTTCAAGCGGCCGCTCACGCTCGCGACCGCGGCCAGCCTCATCGTGGCCGCCCTGCTGGCCTGGTTGCCGCGATCGGATGCGGTGATCACGATCCTCGTCCTGATCGGCCTGATCGGCGGCCATCCGGCCGGCCCGATCATGAGCCTGGCCGCCCGCGTGCTCGCGCCGGAAACAAGGGCGATCGGCATGGGCGTGTTCTACACTCTCTTCTATGCCGCGATGATGCTGGGGCCGGCGGTGGCCGGCCGGCTGGCCAAATCGGCCGGAACGGCCGCGGTTGCACTCGACCTCGGCGCGCTGACGGTGCTGGCCTGCCCGCCGCTGATGTGGCTTTTCGAGCGCATTGTGGCTGTCCGTAATCGACGCACCCAATCCTAACGCGGCGTTAACCCTGTGCACCTTAGGGTCGTGCCGGACTCCGCCAGGCGGGGGGTCGGGTTGTGAAAATGGCGTTGGCGAACAAAAAATTTCTTCCGGCCGCCGAGGAACGACGGCGTTTCCAGCGGGTGAAGGTCCACCTGCTCGGCCGTTACATGCTGCCTGACCGCCGGGAATTCCCCTGCCAGGTCATCAACATGTCGCCGGGCGGACTGGCGCTTCTGGCCCCCGGCATCGGCAATGTCGGCGACCGCGTGGTCGCCTATCTCGACCATATCGGCCGGGTCGAGGGCAAGATCACCCGCATCATCGACAACGGGTTCGCCATGACCGTCGGGGCGACGCCGCGCAAGCGCGACAAGCTGGCGGCACAGCTGACCTGGCTTGCCAACCGCGACATCCTCAATCTGCCGGAAGATCGCCGCCACGACCGTATCGTGCCGCGCAACCCGATCGCGGTGCTGACGCTCGAGGACGGCACCAAGATGACCTGCCGCATCATCGACCTCTCGCTGTCCGGTGCCGCCATTGCCGCGGAGAACCGCCCGCCGCTGAAATCGATCGTGCTGCTTGGCCGGGTCCAGGGCCGCGTGGTGCGAAACCTCGAGGACGGCTTCGCGCTGGAGTTCATGCACGAGCAGCCGATCGAGACTCTCGAAGAGAGCGTTACCGCGCGGTAAAGCGCGACGACGCGAAAACGCCTGTATTTCCAGCCCTGAAGGCGGCCTCCGCGATGCGGACGCCGCCTTTTTCGTGTCCGGTGACCGCCTCGCGCGGGTTAACGCGAGGGCTGCGCGCGCGCGCAAACAACAGTTCCGCCAGCGTTTCCGCGTTAATAGATAAAATTTGAATCAATTGAAGTCATTTCAAATCTTAGTCGAATTCGATTCAAGTATAGATCGAATTCATCGCGCTTTTTACTTGCATTCGTCTCGACTTGACTTTGCCGGTTTAGCGCCAACTCAAAAGCTCCATGCGAAATGTGGTCCCAACAAGAAACGGGGGCCGCAATGTTGGACTTCAGGGGACAGGGGAAAGGGCTGGCACTGGCTGTCATGCTCTTCGGGATCAGCGCGGCAGCGCAGGCCGGCGAAGGCCGTCTGCTCTACGCGAGCCTCGGCGACACCACGCGTGCGCCGATCGGCTGGGTCGAGTTCTGTGCGGATAATGCCGCTCAGTGCCAGGGCGCGCCGACGCAACCGCGCGACATCGTGATGTCGCAGGCCGCATGGCGCGACCTCGTCAAGGTCAATCGCTGGGTCAACGAGACCGTCAAGCCTTTGACCGACCAGGAGCACTGGGGCGTGATCGAGAAGTGGTCGCTGCCGACCGACGGTTACGGCGATTGTGAAGACTACGTGCTGCTGAAGCGCAAGATGCTGATCGATGCCGGATGGCCGCGCGAGGCCCTGCTCATCACCGTCGTGCGGGACAAGAAGGGCGAAGGACACGCGGTGCTGACGGTGAAGACCGACAAGGGCGAGTTCGTTCTCGACAATCAGAACGAGAACGTCGTTGCCTGGACCGAGACCGGCTACCGCTTCGTCAAGCGCCAGTCACAGAGCGATCCCAATGTCTGGGTCTCGCTCGGCGACACCAAGCCGGCGGTCTCCACCGCCAGCGCCAAGAACTAGCAGTCAGGAAACGAGTTACGCGGCCCGGTCACATCCCCACCCCTCCCCGTCCCAGACCGGTTCGCGCGCGGCCAGCCATCCCCCAATGGCTGGCCGCAACTTTTTTGGGGAGAGCAATCAGCCCTGCGACGACCAGGGCACGCGCGCGGCGGTGAAATCGCGCCACGTGCGTTGCAAAGCGGGCTGCACGCCGATCGATGCACGTGCCTGCCAGCCGGCGATCGCCGCGGCCGCGATGGCGCTGTCGGGTTCAGTACCGAGCCCATCGAGCAGCGATGCCGTGACCGCCATGTCGTTGAAGGCGCCGAGCTCCTCCTGCAAGGCGGCGAGCCTGCGCGAGAAACGTCGCGCCGACTTGCGATCCTCGTACAGCGGCAGCAGGAACTCGCTGAGATAGCGCAACCGCTTGGTCGCGAGCCGCACCCGGTGCAGCTCCTCGGCGGGGAGCGACTTGAAGTGGCGGCCGCGCTTGAGCACCTTGGCGTATTGCTCCGACAAGATGCGCTGCGCGAAGTCGACGGCGGGTTCGGCGAGCTGGCCGAGATCTTCGGCGGCAACGTCGTTGCGCCAGCCTCGCGTCTCGATCCAGTTTCCGAGGCCGATCAGGAACACGGCACAGCGGCGATCGTCGAGCGCATCATGCGCCTTGCGATAGGCGTCCGACTGGCGCTCGGCCGCAGCCCGGCCCAGCGAATCGAAGCCGGCGACCGACGGACAGGCCTTTGCGATCGTCGGCAAGGTGTCGAGCTGGAACACGTCCCAATCACGGGCGGCGGACAGGTCTTGCGCCAGCCATTTGGCTTCCGTCCGCAGCGCGTCGAGATTGCTGAGCGCACCGACCGATCGCATCAGGTCGAGCGCCGATCGCAGCCGGCGCAGCGAGACGCGGAGTTGATGCACGCCTTCCGGGTTGCGCCCGTCCTCGGCGGCCGGCAGCGACTGAAGCAGATGGAGGAAGCAGGAGCGCAGGATCGTCGCGAAGGCCTCGTCGAGCGTGACCGACGCATCGAGGCGAAATTTTCGCGGGCGACGTGCCGGGGGCGGCTTGTCGGCGGCAAGATCAAAGCCGCGCGCCGACTTGGTCCGGATGGACGGCTTCACCGCACCCTGCTCCGCGAGCCGCAGCGCGACCTCGTAGATCGTGCTGGCGCTGCCGCTCTTCAGCTCAAGCTCGATCTCGCTCACCGGCATCGAGCGATCGCCAGCCGTCAGCTCGCCTTGATCGAAGGCGATTTCGACCGTGCCGGACGGCAAGTCGATCATCCTCGCATGACGACGGATGTCAGCGGTGAAGACGACTTCGAGCGGCTGCGTCACGAGGTGGCTACGAAGCTTCTCCGGAATAAAGGGCATCGCCAGGGCGAGATCGGGCGCAAGCGATGACACGCTCGCCTCCCACTCGCCACGGCGCAACGGATCGTCCGCGGCGTCCGTCTTCACCGTCTGCACGAAGCGCGCGCCGCTCTGGCGGACACGCAGGCTCAGGCCATTGCGCCGAAGCAGGCGCTCGGCCGTGTCGTAATAGATCGACTTGAGATGCTTGCGCGTGCCCTTGTTGCGCGCGTTGGCAGTGATGACCGGCGCGGCGTTTAAATGCGCCATGTGATCGGCATCGACGAGAAGCTTGAGCTCGATCTCACCGGCGGGACGCGCAGCAGTGCCGGACTGGGATGGCTCCGGTGCAGGCGTCGTGTCTTGCGATGGCGTCTGATCAATCACAGCGCCCTCGACGATCGCATGTTCCGGGTCGGGCTCGGCTGCGTCACGTTGCCTGAGGAAGCCGGTGACGACTTGCGCTCTCTTGTTCCTGTCCTTGGGGAAAGGATTCCCATCCGGCGCGCTCATGGTTTTGCGAGCCGGCGTAGCGTCTGATTTCAACATTTCCGGTGACATGACGGTTTGATGACAGAGCGCAGCATATAGCTCGTCAGGCCCGCAAGGAATAGCAACGTTACGTCGCGACGCATCATGGTCCACCTGCGACACGCTCGACGCTAAAGATCGGGCAGGACTGTCATAATTCGTCGTGCGTGACGAATTAAATTGCCGCCGCGTACAGTAAGTGATCGAATTGATAGCGAATCTCGTCGTTCTCGAAACCGAGATGAACGCGTCAGCGAGCTTGACTCATGCTAGCAGAAAAATTCTTTCTGGTTTTGGAGACGCTCAGAAGTCACGCCTCCGATGATGACAGGCCGGAGACTGTGACAAGCCCCGTGCGGCCTCCTGCGCCCCCGGCGATCGCAAAAGGCTCCCGGCCAGGAAAGCCGGTTCCCGACGAGCGAGACTAGAAGCGATTGAATCTCGCGGGCTCACGCCTGCCATGCGCTCGTCAGTGCGCGAGCCTGTTCTTGTAGATCCTGCCGTCCTTCATGATCACCACAAAGTTCTTCGCGGGATCTTCGACCAGCTTGATGTCGTCGAGCGGATTGCCGTCGACCAGCAGGAGATCGGCGAGCGCGCCTTCCGCCACCACGCCGAGCTTGCCGGGATAGGGATTGCGCGGGCCCGACAGGCTCAAGAGTTCGGCGTTGGTTGACGTCGCCATCGTCAGCGCTTCGGCCGGCGTATACCAGCGCGTCAGCGCTGCCAGCATCGCGCCCTGCCTGTCCGCCAATGCCTTCGAGAACAGGACGTCAGTGCCGAACGCGGTCTTGATCTTGTACTTCTTCGCCAGCGCGTAGACGCGGTCGGTGCCGGCAACGACCTGCCGCATCTTGTCCTGTTCCGAAGGCCCGAGCGCGGCAGCCATGGACATATCCAGGAACGGCTGGGTGCTGAGCCAGATTCCCTTCTCCGCGATCAGCTTCGCGCTCGCCTCGTCCATGAGATGACCGTGCTCGATGCATCTGACACCGGCCGCGATCGAGCGCTGGATCGCGACCGGCGTATAGGCGTGCGTGGCGACGTAGGTGCCCCAATTGTCGGCGGCCTCGACGGCCGCGCGCAATTCGGGCTCGGTGAAGGTGGAGACGTCGAGCGGACTGAAGGGCGACGCGACGCCGCCGCCCGCCGTGAGCTTGACCTGCGAGGCACCCTGCATCAGCTGCTCGCGCGCCCGCACGCGCACCTCGTCCGGACTGTCGGCGACCATGCTGCCACCGATCCGTTCCATGCGGCTGAGCATGCCGCCGATGGTTCGCGGCAGATCGGAGAGCTGCCGGAAGTCGCCATGGCCACCGGTGATGGTGATGATTGCGCCGGACGGATAGATCCGCGGGCCAGCGACGAGGTCCTCGTCGATGGCCTGCTTGAGGCCGAAACTCGGGCCGCCCATGTCGCGTATGGTGGTGAAGCCGCGCATCAATGTAGCCGTTGCTTCGCTGGCGGCGAGCAGATTGTTGTAGCCGACATCGCCTGCGAGCGCGGCCATCGGCGTCGGGCGCACCAGCATCGCGTGCCAATGCGCGTCGATCAGCCCCGGCATCAGCACGCGGCCGCCGCCATCGATCACTTGAGCGGTGGCCGTGATGTCGCTGGCCGAAATCTTCTCGATCGTCTTGTTCCGGACAAGGACACTCGACGGCGGGGAGAGTGCACCAGCCTTGCCGTCGAAGATCCTGACATTGCGGAACAGAACGGCGGAGTCCTGCTGCGCCGATGCCGGCGGCGCGCCGAGGGTCGTTCCGATCGCCGCAAGCAGTGCCGCGGCCCTCAACAAGCCGGCCGACATCGTCGTACCCCCCATGCTCAATCTCCGCGCAAAACTACGCCGCACGAGCGGCCGGCGTCCAGGCGAACGTTAGCCACCCGATACCATGGGACAACAAGTCGATGCCGAGCAGCAGTCCCAGGACCCAGAGCCCGGTCGTCGGAAAGCCCGTGAGGATGACGAGCCCCGCCAGAACGCCAAACAGGCCGGATGCGACCATGATCCCGCCGCCCTGCTGCCAGCGACCGATGCCGATCAGCATGCGCACCACACCGGAGGCCAGCAGCGCAACGCCGAGTACATAGGTGAGCAGGAGGGCGCCGGTCAGCGGCTGGCTGACGAGGACGATGCCAAAGGCGATGTAGAGAACGCCGAGGATGATCTGCCAGACGAGGCCGCCCCATCCCTTGGTCCAGAATGCGTGGAAGATCTCGAAGGCGCCCGCGGCGATGGCCATCCAGCCGATGAACAGCGCGCTGACCACGGTGAAGAACGCGATGTCGCCGAGCACCATCAGTCCGGCGAACACCATGAAGAGACCCAGCAGCACGCAGACCCAGCGGGGCGGTTGCGGCAGGCCGGTCGCGCCCATCGGCGCACCATGGTCGTAAGTCGTCATGACATCCTCCTCCGTTTATCTCCAGCGCCATCCGCAATGACGGCGGCCACGATGCCACCAGCACTCCCGGCGCCGACGCCGCCGGTGCCACGACGGTGGCCACGGCGGCGGCCGATGGCCCGGTGCCGGTAGCGGACGTCCAGTCTGCTGCGCAAAGGTGCCGGCAACGGGTTCACGCCTGCCTGGAACGGCATGATCGGCTGGCGATATCTCGGGCAAGGCCGCGGCGTCCTGCGGCGACAGCCTGACGCCCGCGCCTGCGCCCGCTGGTTCCGACGACACAGACCCCGAACAGCTCGCTCGGAACGCGCGCCAGCGCGGGATAGACCTGCGAGTTGATTCCGTCGCGATTTGATTGAAACCGTCGCTGCGCCTCGGTCACCAGCGATTGAACGGTGTCCGCATCAGGCGGATGGCCGGTCGAGACATACGCCGGCTCCCGCTCCTCGACGACCGAACGTAACGCCATTGCAATACTCCACGGAACGGATTTGGCTCGTGCCAATCCCGCTCTAGAACTCAACCGCGCGACGGTAGTTGATGCTTCCTGCCCAACAGAGTCAATTTGCAACCACTGGGGGATTCCGCAATTCAGCTATCCGCCTCCGGAGAAGGTGCACCGCCGCAAAAACCGCCCCAAGGAATAATAGGCAATTGAGTAAGTGAGGCTGTCTCACATACACCGAATTCAAATCAAATGTAGACGCTGTGAGATTCTACGATCAACGCCAGATTGCAACTTGCGCATTCGGGAGTACGATCATGCCGGCCTGTTCGACTGGGGACGTAAGCAACAGGGGCGGCGAACGCAGGCGCGACATGACGAGGCGTAACATGGTGGCACAAACGAGTGACGGACCCGTCCTGCTGGTCAAGAAGCTCGGCGGACTCTTGGCAATCATCGTCGGATGCCTGCTTACCGCGGTTGGCGTGACCTTCGAATCCGGCGGCACGACTTTCGTCGGCGTACTCTTCCTGATCCTTGGTGCGATCTTGCTCGTGCTGAAGATCATCAGGCGTAACGAAGGATCTTCGCTGCCATAACCAAACGATGCGGTTCGTTAGGCACCGAGCACGTCGGCGAGCCGCAGCTCGTCGGCGGCGGGATCCTTCAGGAACAGCTCGGCCTCGATCTCGTCCAGATGCGACAGCATCTGCACGCGCGCAGCCTGCTTGTCGCGCTTGCGGATCGCGGCGACGATGCCGGCGTGATGATCGGTGCCGCAGGCCGGCGTGTCGTGGCGGCGGTAGAGCAAGATGATGAGCGAGGAGCGCGCGATCAGCTCTTTCAGGAAGCCGAGATAGATGCTGTGGCCACTCATCTCGGCGACGAGGCGATGAAACTCGCCGGAAAGCCGGACCGAGGCGCGCGCGTCGCCGCGCAGCTCCGCCTCGCGCTCCTCGGCGAGATGCTGCTGGAGGCGATCGATCCAGGCCGGCGACACCGCATCGATCGCGTGATCGACGATGGTGGGCTCGATCAGGCGGCGCGCCTCGAACACTTCGCGGGCATCGCCCGGCGTCGGCCGCGCGACGAAGGCGCCGCGGTTCTTCTCGATGTTGACGATGCCTTCATGCGCAAGCTGCTGGAGCGCGGTGCGGACCAGCGTGCGGCTCGCGCCGTAGATCTCGCCGATCTCGTCCTCGCCGAGCTTCGTACCGGGCAGCAGGCGATGCTCGAGGATCGCGGCGGTCACCCCCTCCCTGATGCGGCTGACGCGATCGCTCGCATCTGGCGCGTCGGATTTCGGGCGAGTCTTGGCGGCCATCAGTTCGAAGGGTTGGGTGTGAGGGCTCGATCGGCGACGTTCGGCCTTGAATGTTAGTCGACGAGCTGTATCCAATCACAGGCAAAAGTTTATACAATCTGCGCCCGTTTTGTGTGCAGCGAGGCAGACGGATGCTCGGACGGCCGAAGGCGGCGGATTCGATCTAACGACCTGACTCTGCTGCACAGTTCTGGAATTCAGCCGGCCAAGGGCGGTTGGCACGGACCTTGCGGAGAGACGGGAGCATCGCCCCTCCCTTGGACACGCCATGGCCACTCCCGCCGCTCTCGAACTGGTCGCCGTCACCAAGCGCTACGACACGACGCTGGCCGTCGACACCGTCAATTTGAAGATCCCGGCCGGGACCTATTGCTGCCTGCTCGGCCCCTCCGGCTGCGGCAAGACCTCGACCTTGCGCATGATCGCGGGCCATGAGGCGGTCAGCGAAGGCGACATCATCCTCGGCGCGCAGAACGTGACCGACCTCGAGCCGGCCAAGCGCGGCACGGCGATGATGTTCCAGTCCTACGCGCTGTTTCCGCATCTGACCGTGCTGGACAACGTGGCGTTTGCCCTCAAAATGCGCGGCGTCGACCGCACGACCAGGCACAAGCGCGCCGGCGAATTGCTGGAGCTGGTGGCGATGACACCCTATGCGGGCCGGCTTCCGGCCCAACTCTCCGGCGGCCAGCAGCAGCGCGTGGCGCTGGCTCGCGCACTGATCACCGAGCCGCAGATCTTGCTGCTCGACGAGCCGCTCTCCGCACTCGATCCGTTCCTGCGGGTGAAGATGCGCGGCGAGCTGAAGCGCCTTCAGCGCGAGCTTGGCATCAGCTTCATCCAGGTCACCCACGGCCAGGAAGAAGCGATGGCGCTCGCCGACCACATCGTGGTGATGAACCAGGGCCGGATCGAGCAGCAGGGCGCCGCGCGCGACATCTTCCACCACCCCCGCACCGAATTCGTGGCGCGCTTCATCGGTGGCCACAACGTCCTCAGCGATGCCGGAAGCCTCATCGCCGTGCGCGCCGATCAGCTCGGCATCGCGCCGTTCACTGACGGCGCGTTCGGCGCGCCGGCGCTGCTGACCCAGACCGAGTACCAGGGCTCCTACATCGCCGTCTCGCTCACGCTCGACGACGGCACCGCCCTGTTCTCCCACCTCCCCGAGGCCGCCTTCGACGTCCACCCGTTCCGTCCGGGCGATCGCGTGCTGGCCACCTGGGATCCCGCCAAGGCGCAACGCCTGCAATAGCGCCGATCGATCACTGGAATGCGCAACAGAGGAGTGACTGATATGACCGAGACCACCAGGACGAAGGGCGTCAGCCGCCGCACGCTGCTCAAGGGCACCGCGGGTCTCGCGGGCCTCGCCGCCGGCTCCGGCGCCATCACCGGCTTCCCCTATGTGAAATCGGCCGATGCGAAGGTGCTGCGCTATCTCGGCACCGCCGTGAACGAAGGCGACGACATCTCCAAGCAGTGCCTCAAGGACACCGGCATCAAGATCGAATACATCACCGCGACCACCGATGACGTCACCAAGCGCGTGATGACCCAGCCCAACTCGTTCGACGTGCTCGACACCGAATATTTCTCGCTGAAGAAGATCGTGCCGTCGGGCAACATCCTTGCCCTCGATGCCAAGAAGATCAAGGAATTCGACAACATCACGCCGGTCTTCACCAAGGGCGAGACGCCCGGCGGCAAAAAGATCGGCGGCCAGGGCACGGCGCCCTGGAAGGTGCTCTATCTCGAAGGCAAGGACTCCAAGAAGTTCGCGACGTCGGCGACCGAGTTCGTCACGCTGATCCCGACCGTCTACAACGCCGACACGCTCGGCATTCGTCCCGACCTGATCAAGCGGCCGATCAGCTCATGGTCCGAGCTGCTCAATCCCGAATTCAAGGGCAAGGCCTCGATTCTCAACATCCCCTCGATCGGCATCATGGATGCCGCGATGGTCGTGGAAGCCACCGGCAAGTACAAATATGCCGACAAGGGCAACATGACCAAGGAAGAAATCGATCTCACCATGAAGGTGATGACCGAAGCCAAGAAGGCCGGCCAGTTCCGCGCGTTCTGGAAGGACTTCAACGAGAGCGTCAACCTGATGGCGTCAGGCGAGACCGTGATCCAGTCGATGTGGTCGCCGGCGGTGACCAAGGTCCGCTCAATGGGCATCGCCTGCACCTTCCAGCCGCTCAAGGAAGGCTATCGCTCCTGGGCCTCGGGCTTCTGCGTCTCCAAGGGCGTGTCCGGTGCGAAGCTCGAATGGGCCTATGAGTTCGTGAACTGGTTCCTGTCCGGCTATGCCGGTGCCTATCTCAACCGCCAGGGCTACTACTCCGCCGTGCTCTCCACCGCGAAGGCGCATATGGAGCCCTACGAGTGGGCGTACTGGATGGAAGGCAAGCCGGCCGAGAAGGACATCAAGGCGCCCGACGGCTCGCTGCTCGAGAAGGCCGGCGCGGTGCGCGACGGCGGCTCCTACGAGGACCGCATGGGTGGCGTCGCCTGCTGGAACGCCGTGATGGACGAGAACGACTACATGGTCCGCAAATGGAACGAGTTCATCGCGGCCTAACGTGATGGACACGTCGGAGGACATCCTGCAACAGGCGTCCCCGGGATTGATCCCGGGGTCGGGCACGGCGCGCGCCGCAAAAGCGACGCGCCTGTCGCCCTCGTTCATCTCCTGGCTCCAGGCCGGGCCGATGATGCTGGTGTTTCTCGCCTTCTTCCTGATCCCTCTGGTCTTCGTCGTCATCGTCTCGTTCTGGGACTACAACGAATACCAGTTGCTGCCGGCCTTCTCCGGCCGTGGCTACACCGACACGTTCGAGGGCTGCATCGCGCAGCTCCCCGATCTCTGCACCATCGCCAAGACCTATCTGAAGACGCTGAAGCTGTGCTTCCTGGTCTGGATCATCACGCTCTTCATCGGCTTCTGGGTCGCCTACTTCCTCGCCTTCCACGTCAAGTCCAAGACCTGGCAGATGGGATTGTCGCTGCTCTGCACGATCCCGTTCTGGACCTCCAACGTGATCCGCATGATCGCCTGGATCCCGCTGCTCGGACGCAACGGCCTCGTGAACTCCGGACTGGTCAAGAGCGGATTGATCAACCATCCGCTGGAATGGCTGCTGTTCTCCGAATTCTCCGTGGTGCTGGCGCTGGTCCACCTCTTCACCTTCTTCATGGTGGTGCCGATCTTCAATTCGATGGTGCGCATCGACAAGTCGCTGATCGAGGCGGCCTATGATGCCGGCGCCACCGGTTTCCAGACGCTGGTCAACGTCATCATCCCGCTCTCCAAGCCCGGCATCGTGATCGGCTCGATCTTCGTCATCACCATCGTGATGGGCGATTTCATCACCATCGGCGTGATGGGCGGCCAGCAGATCGCGGCGGCCGGCAAGATCATCGAAACGCGGGTGAACGCGCTGCAATTCCCGGCTGCGGCCGCGAATGCCGTGATCCTGCTCATCATCACCTTCCTGATCATCACCATGATGTCGCGCATCGTCGACATCAAGAAGGAGCTCTAGAGCATGAAGGAGGGACGCCCGCGCTCGTTCTACGTGCTCGCGATCTTCTTCGCGGCCTATGTGCTGTTTCTCTACGGCCCGATGATCGCGATCTACGTCCTGTCGTTCCAGGGCCCGCAGGGCGGCCTCACCTTCCCGATGAACGGCGTGTCGACCTTCTGGATCGCAAAACTGTTCCAGGGCACCGGCATCGTCGATCTCGGCGCGGCCTTCCGCCGCTCGCTGCTGCTTGGCCTGATCGTGATGGTTGTGACCGTCGTGCTGTCGGTCGCCGCCGGCATGGCCTTCCGCCGCAAGTTCAAGGCGCAGGGCATTCTATTTTACTCGGCGATCGCGAGCCTGATCGTGCCCTCGATCATCACCTCGCTCGGCATCTCGCTCGAATTCCGCATCATCGACGATTTGATCAAGGCGCACTGGAACGAAAACTTCGAGACATCGATGGGCCTGCTGACCTCGGGCTTAGGTGCGCACCTGACCTGGACGCTGCCGTTCGGCCTGCTGATCATGTTCGCGATCTTCAACCGCTTCGATCCCAGGCTGGAGGAAGCCGCGCGCGATCTCGGTGCGACGCCGTGGCAGGCCTTCCGTCATGTCGTGCTGCCGATCATCCTGCCCTCCGTGATCGGCATCGGCTTGTTCGGCTTCACGCTGTCCTGGGACGAGCTTGCCCGCTCCAGCCAGGCGATCGGGGCGGTGAACACGCTACCGCTCGATCTCCAGGGCCTCACCACCACCGTGACGAACCCCGACATCTATGCGCTCGGCACCGTGATCTCGGCGGTGTCGTTCACCGTGATCGCCCTTGCACTCGGCACCATCCACATGCTCAACAAACGGCAGGCGGCCAAGGGCTCGGATGCCGGCCAAGGGCTTGTCTGACAAGGGGCTTGTCTGAACTGATGCGACTGCACGTCGTCAATCCCAATACCACCGCGTCGATGACGGCGAAGATCGCCGCTGCAGCACGCCGCGTCGCCCTGCCCGACACATTGATCGACGCGCGCCAGCCCGCGATGGGCCCGGTCTCGATCGAGGGCTTTTACGACGAGGCCTTCGCCGTGCCCGGCATGCTCGGCTGCATCCGCGACGCCGACCGCGACGGCACCGACGCCCACATCATCGCCTGCTTCGACGACACCGGCCTCGACGCCGCGCGTGCCGCCGCGAAAGCGCCGGTGATCGGCATCGGGGAAGCCGGCTTCCATATGGCGAGCCTGATCGCGGCGCGCTTTGCCGTGGTGACGACGCTCGGTGTCTCGATCGTGCCGATCGAGCATAATTTGCGAAAATATGGTCTCGCTGAGCGCTGCGCTCACGTCCGCGCCGCCGAGGTCCCGGTGCTCGCGCTCGAGGAGCGCAATACTGATGCTCTCGGCAAGATCTCCGCGGAGATCACCGCCGCGGTCCGCGACGATCGCGCGGAAGCCATCGTACTCGGCTGCGCCGGCATGGCTGACCTCGCCGCCGAGCTCGCCGCCACACATGGCCTGCCCGTGGTCGACGGCGTCGCCGCGGCGGTCACGCTGGCAGAATCACTGGTGCGGCTGGGACTGAAGACCTCACGGCTCGGGCCCTATGCGGCGCCGCGCTCGAAGACCTATTTGGGGCCGTTTTCGCCGTTCCAGCCTTGATCCCGGCTCATTTGGGGACCTTCGGGGGCCTCAAGACCAACTGATTGCTGGTTTTTGCCGTTAGCCTCTTTTTGGTCCCATTTGTTGCTGAATGGTAACACTTTCGGGACGTCCCGGCGACCACTGGTTGCCGCACTTCGCCACTCACCAAGTTTCAATTTGGGTTTTGTCAGCGATGATCGATCTCGCCCAGGACAAGCCGTCCAACCCCTTCCTTCGCCTTGGCGCCCAGCCGATTGCGCTGACCGCCGCAGCCCTCCTGCTCCTCATCGCCGGCGCGACCTCAATCGCGATCTGGCGCGCCTATACCGGTGCAACTCCAGAGACCGACCGGGTGGTGGCGTCGCGGCAGCTCCAGGCCCGCACGGCCCAGGCATCCGAGCAACTCGTCGAGAAGACCAAGGGTCTGGAGGCGACCCAGCAGGAATCGATCGACCAGCTCCAGGTCGTTCAGGACCAGCTCCAGACCATGAAGCGCCTGATGGCGGCGCAGCAGGCCGACACCAAGCGGCTGTCCGAGCAGGTCACGACGCTGAACGAGTCCATCGACAGCCTTCGGCAGTCCTTTGCCAGCGCCCGGGCCACGGAGGCGGAGACCCCCTCGGTTACCCGCAGGAAACCGTCGCGCCGTGTCCACGCCAGCACCCGCAAGCGCTCGCGCGGCTAGCCGGGTCAGGGTCCGCGACTTAAATTTTTCCACATGTGAACTGGATCACATTCCCCCGTATGATTCCGCGCCATGCTGGCGGTTACCGGATGGCGTGAGCCGATTTCAATGTCCGGGGCTGGCAAGGTCGTTGACGGTATACTGCGTCAACGGCCTTGTTCTTTAGTGGGGCCAGTCTTTTGGCAGATCTGGCTTCTGACTGTGCCTCGTGGCCGCTATTCGCAGACATCCACGTTGCGGACACGCCAGCCGGACGGCGTCATGACGCGCTTCCGCACCACGTAACAGCCGCCGTAACCGCCATCGTCGTAGCCGGTACCATAGTAATAGGGATCGCCGTAACCATAGCCGTAGCCGTAATAGCCGCCGTAGTAGCCGGCACCGGCGAGCCCCGCCCCGATGGCCACTCCGGGCCAGAAGCCGCCGCCACGCCAGTGACCGCCATGGCCCCAGCCGCCACCATGGCCCCAGCCGCCGCCGCCGTGGCCCCAGCCGCCGCCACCATGACCGAAACCGCCCCGCGCCTCGGCCGCCTGCGGCGCCGACAAGCCGACTGCCGCAACGGCCAAGGCCGCCATCATCATCTTGCGTAACATCACTCGATCCTCCGCGTGGAGACGTTCCACGCTTCAAAGCAGGACCAAGCTAACGTTACCCGCGCCTTCCTGACAGCCTCACTGTCTCACTTCCGCGCGAGCATCAGCAGCCGCGGCAGATGCCCTTCATCTTCTTGTCGAGCAGCTTGTTCTCGGCATTGACCGCGGCATCTGGAGACCCGCCTGTGGCCGCGCCGGTGGTGTCCCCGCGGGACGCTCCTGACGATTGCGCCGTACCGAGGCTGTTGGTGCCAGGCGGCGGCGCCGGGGAGTTGGCGACGCCTCCCGTCGATCCGGTCGCGGCACCGGTCGTTTGCGCGAACGACACCGCCGGCATCGCGGCGAGACTGAGGATCACGATCAAGGTCTTGATTGAAGTGTTTGCAGGCGACGGGGCCATCGGGAATGCTCCTTTGGCTGTCAACGGTCCCGCCCAGGACGCGTTCCGGAACAAATTCCGTCACATCAGCTTGAAAGCGAGGATGGAGGCGCGATCAGCGCAAACAAGGACCCTGCCAAGCCGGCTGCGCGTTCCAAAGCCAGAAAGGCCAAATCACGATGACCGATCGCGATCCTTTTGCAGAGGGCGAACGCGCCGCACGCGAAAACATCCCGGCCGAAGCCAATCCCTACTCGGACGGCAGCGATGAGCATGCGCTGTGGTCGGCGGGCCACGAGAAGATTGCGGGCGCCATGGAAGCCCGCGAGTCCGAAGGCAGCTAGCCGATCCGCTTCAGGCCTTTCTTGAAGCGCGGGCCGTTGGCCACGTAGAACCTCGCGGCACTCCCCATCTTCTGCACCTGGGCGTCATCGAGCGTGCGGATCACACGCGCGGGCGAGCCGATGATCAGCGAGCGTTCGGGAAATTCCTTGCCCTCGGTGATGACCGAGCCCGCACCGACGATGCTGTTGCGGCCGATCTTCGCGCCGTTCATCACGATCGAGCCCATCCCGACGAGCGCGCTCTCCTCGATCGTGCAGCCGTGCAGGATGACGTTGTGGCCGACGGTGCAGTTCTTGCCGATAACCAAGGGAAAGCCGAGGTCGGTGTGGCAGGTCGAGCCATCCTGCACATTGGCGCCCTCGCCGATCTCGATCCACTCATTGTCGCCGCGCAGCACGGCGCCGAACCACACGCTCGCGCCCGGCTTCAGGCGCACGCGGCCGATCACGGTCGCGGTCTCGGCGATGAAGTAATTCCCGTCGGCGGGAAGATCGGGTGCCTGTCCGTCGAGCTCGTAGATCGCCATGGGGTTCTCCTGTCGCGTCAACCCAGCCATAGCGAAACGGCGACGCTGAGGCAAAGGGCCGCCGCGCCACGCAGGGGACGCAGAGCGTCCCGTGCAATGGAAGCGTCAGACCAGAACGCCGGCGGCGCGCAGCGTCATCAGGAAGAAGGTGCCGCTCATCATGCTCCAGAAGCCGGCGATGACGGTCGCCATCATCACGAATTCGACACGGCGGCTTTCCACCCGCATGCCGCGCAACGTGTTGCGCATGATGATGAAGGGCGCCGCGAAGACCAGGAACGGAACCGCGGCAAACGTCTTCGGCGCCACGCCGTCCTGCAACAGGCCGAAGCCGGCGGGCCGCTGCGCAAACGCTTGGTAACCGTTCACGAGCGCGCCCGCGAGCGCGAAACCGATGCAGATCGAGAACAGAGAATTGAAGGCTTCAGGTGTCATCGGAACGGTCCGCCCTTACGCAACGCCGGAGCCTTCCTGTGACAAAGAGTGCTGGTTAACGCTACATTATCCTTAAGGGAAGGTTAACGTCGGGGGCCGATCCGCGCAGGGCCCTCCCCCGTCCCGGCGGCCGGGAATGCTCCGCGAATTCGCCGCCGCATGGCATATTCGCCGCTGATTCGTCGGCCACCGGCCGACTTCCCGGTTCGACTCGCGCAAGCTCATGACGATGTTTTCGGCAGCTCCCCTCAGGTCCTCCAGGACGCACCCTCGGGCGCATGTCGTCCCGATCGTGCTCGGCGGCACTGCGGCGCTGGGCGCGGTGGCGCTCGTCGCCTATTTGCTGTGGCCGACCTGGGGCTCGGGCGGCGCGAATGCTCCCGACCGGCTGCCGGTGAGTGTCGGCGGCACGCTGTTCAACGTTCCCACGACCGCGATCCGGATGAAGATCCAGCGGCACTCCGGGCCGCAGGAGCGCATCGATCTCGACTTCCTCTACCCTTCGCTTGAGCCGCCGGGCGCACCGAAACATGTCACCGCCGACACCGTGGAAGAAGCGATGCAACCGATCGACCGCGTCTTCCTGTCGATCTCGGCGCATCACGATGCGCTGGCGCCGGAGCAGCGAACAGCCACGATCTATCCGCGCTATCTCGACCAGGCCGCGACCAATGCGGCGGACGGGCTGACGATGCGGATGTTCCGCGCCGACACGCCCTACGGCAGCGAGGACTTCTATTCCGCCGCAAGCCCCGCGCTGACCGCACGCTGCACGCGCGATGCCGCCACACCCGGCATGTGTCTCTCCGAGCGCCGCGTCGGCGGCGCCGACCTCACCTTCCGCTTTCCGCGCAGCTGGCTGTCGCAATGGCACGATGTCGCGGAAGCGCTGGACCGGCTGTCAGCGCAGTTGCGCGGACCAAAGGGATGAGCGCGGATCGGTTTGCGCCGCATTGACCGGCTGATAGGCTCGTCGCCAACAACATCAAGCGCGGTGATCGACGTGATCGATGCAGCAGCAAACCTGCCTCCGGGCGCCCAATTGTTGGGGCGCGAATGGCTCGGCTTTGACGAGGGCGGGCAGGCCCTGATCCGCTTCCACGCTCAGCCCGCGTTCACCAACAGGCATGGCACGATCCAGGGCGGCTTCCTGGCGGCAATGCTGGACTCCGCCACCGGGATTTGCGCGCTGGCCGCGCTTTCTCCTGACTTGACCGTGGTCACAAGGAGCTTGGACACGCGCTTCCTGAAGCCCGCAGCAGTTGGATCGATCACGGCAAGGGCACGGGTCATCGAACGGACGGATCGCGACATGGTCGTGCAAGCCGAGCTTGTCGATGCGGACAGCATCATTGTCGCTGATGCCACGGCGCGGCTGCGCATTCTGTCAAAGCAATAGGTACGGCGTCGCGACGCGCGCGACGCCGTCGGGCGCGAGACTATTCCTGATCGACGAGATCGTCCTCGAGGATCGCCATCTGGAATTGGAACGAGCGATCATCATCCTCGTCATCGACGAAGAGCACGCCGATGAACTCCTCGCCGATATAGACCTCGGCGGAATCATCCTTCTTCGGCCGCGGCACGACGCGGATCTTGGGATTGCCGAATACGCGCTTCAGATACGCGTCCAGCTTTCTGACTTCTTTGACGTCCACGGCAAGTCTCCGATCGAAATTGGTCGGCGGGTTTTAGGACGAGACGCGACGAACCGCCAGCTTGAATTGCCAAAGAATTTGGGGACGAGCTGGGCCGGAGAATCCGGCCCTTTTCTCTCGCTCAAAGTCCCATCGCGTTGATCATCTGATCCATGGTGCGCGACGGCTCGGCGCAGCCGGCTTCACCAACGATCTTGGCGGGCACGCCGGCAACCGTGACGTTGTGCGGCACCGGCTTGACCACGACCGAGCCGGCGGCGATGCGCGCGCAATGGCCGATCTCGATGTTGCCGAGGATCTTTGCGCCGGCGCCGATCAGGACGCCGTGACGGATCTTCGGATGACGGTCCTCGTTCTCCTTGCCGGTACCGCCGAGCGTGACGCCGTGCAGGATCGAGACGTCATCCTCGATCACCGCGGTCTCACCGCAGACGAAGCCGGTGGCGTGGTCGAGGAAGATGCCGCGGCCGATGCGCGCGGCGGGATTGATGTCGGTCTGGAACACCGCAGACGCGCGGCTCTGGAGATAATACGCAAAGTCCTTGCGGCCCTTCAGATAGAGCCAGTGCGCGAGGCGATGGGTCTGGATGGCGTGAAAGCCCTTGAAGTAGAGCAATGGGTCGATGAAGCGCGACGTCGCGGGATCGCGGTCGTAGACGGCGACGAGATCGGCGCGGAAGGCGTTGCCGAGATCGGGAGCCTCGCGCAGCGCCTCGTCATAGGTCTGGCGAACGAGATCACCCGACAGCGCGGAATGATCGAGCCGGTCGGCGAGACGATGGATTACCGAATCTTCCAGGCGACTGTGATGCAGCACCGTCGAGTAGATGAAGGTCGCAAGCTCCGGCTCGCGATGGACGATATCCTCCGCTTCGCCGCGGATCCGATCCCAGATCGGATCGAGCGTTGCGAGCTTTCCTCCCGGACTGACCTGATGCACTGCCATAGGATCTGCTCTTTCGAATTGGCTCATTTTGCTGGCTCTATACCACAGTCTAGCCGACGAAGTCCCGACGGGCTTGCCTGAGAGTGAACAGTGAGTTGCTCCGCGAAAGCACGCCAACGCCTTGAAACGCAACAATTTCTTCTGACGCCCCCAGGCGGCGAGGTCGGCTCAAAATGGTCAGGATTTTGCCAAATTCAAGCCGGGCGGCGTCAAACTATTGGTGAATTCCGCCTCGACGGCTATTGCGGGCATGGTCGGGGAACACGACGGAGCGGATTTGAGCATCACCACCGACCAATTGCGCGCGGGCGCCAGGGGCTCGCTTTGGCTGCGGCTGGCGGCGGTGGGGCTACCCCTCCTCTTGATCGCACCGGCGTTCTGGAACGGCTATCCGCTGTTGCAATGGGATACCGGCGGCTATCTGGCGCGCTGGTACGAAGGCTATCTGGTCCCGAGCCGCTCCACCGTGTTCGGCCTCTATCTGCACTACGGCGAGAATTTCGGCTTCTGGATCAATCTCGCGGGCCAGTCGCTGGCGACGCTGTGGCTGTTGCAACTGACGCTGCGCGTGCTCGGGCTGATGCAGACGTCTCGCTTCGTCGCGATCAGCCTCAGCCTGATCCTGTCGACCGCGCTGCCCTGGCTCGCGAGCATGCTGCTCACGGACATCTTTGCGGGGCTCTCGATCCTGTCCCTGTTCTTGCTGGTCGTCGGCGCGAGCCGGACGTCGGGCCTCGAAAAGATTTCGCTGTTCGTCTTCACCGCCTTTGCCGCCGCGACCCACAGCGCCACACTCGGCGTGCTGTTCGGTCTCTGCGCTGCCGGCTGGATGGTGCGGCCGTTCCTCGGAGCGCGCCTGCCGCTCGCCGGATTGGCGCAGGCAAGCCTCACCATCGTCGCGGGCGGCCTGATGCTCGTGTCGGCAAACCATGCGCTGTCGGGCAAATGGGCCTGGACGCCCGGCGGCTATGGCGTCGCTTTCGGACGCATGATGCAGGACGGTATCGTCGCGCGCTTCCTGAACGATCATTGCCCGCGCGAGCACTACAAGCTCTGCCCCTATCGCAACCAATTGCCGGCGACCGCCGACGAGTTCCTGTGGGGCAAGAGCATGTTCAACACGCTCGGCCGCTTCGAAGGCATGAACGACGAGATGGGTTACATCGTCGTGCATTCGCTTGCCGACTATCCGGCGTGGCAGGCCGGCGCGGCGTTGCGGGCGATGGGCCAGCAATTGCTGCATGTGGCCACCGGCGAAGGCACCAGTGTCTGGATCGGGCACACCTACGGCATCATCGAGCGCTACATCCCGGCGCAAGTCGCGCCGATGCGCGCGGCGCGGCAACAGAATCACGGCCTCGATTTCGATCACGTCAACTGGCTGCACGTTCCCGTCGCGCTGGCCTCGATGCTGGCGCTGGTCGGGTTGCTCGCGCATGCGCTCGCAAGCCGTCGGCTCGACGATCTGACGCTGCTGGCAGCAACCGTCACGCTGGCGCTGCTCGGCAACGCCTTCATCTGCGGCGTGATCTCGGGCCCGCACGACCGCTACGGCGCACGGATGGTGTGGGTCGCGACCTTCGTGGTGCTGATGGCGCTGGCGCGTCGTATCGGTGACGACCAGCCTGACGACGAGACCTCAGCCGCGGCGTGACAGGAAGTCGAGCACGCCGGTCTTGTAGACCTTGTCGCCGACCGCACGCATGTGGTCGCGGTTGGGGATATCGAGCACTTCCGATCCCGGGATGATGGCGCCGAGCGCGCTGGCGGATCCTGCGACGTCGTCGGTGCTGCCGACCGCGATCAGCACGGGCACGTCGATGCGCGCGGCCTCTTCCTTTGTCATGAGGTCGCGGGTGCCGCGCAAGCAGGCGGCGAGCGCACGACGGTCGGAACGGGTCTGATCGGCGAAGGCGCGAAACGTGCGGCCCACCGGATCGGTGACGTCGTCGAGCGAGGGCGCCTCCAGCGCCTTCGCGACGTTCTCGCCGGGCCCGGTGCCCTCGATCAGGCCGCCGATGCCGATGCCGCCGAGGATCGCCGAGCGCAGGCGCTGCGGCTCGTTGAGGGAGAGCCAGGCCGTCATCCGTCCGCCCATCGAATAGCCCATCATGTCGGCCTGCGGAATCGCGAGGTGATCCATCAGTGCGAGCACGTCGCCGGCCATGGTCGGGATCGAGTATTGCGTGGGCTCGTAGAGCTTTGCGCTTTCGCCATGGCCGCGATTGTCGAGCGCAATGACACGGCGACCGTTCTTGCGCAGTTCCGAGACCCACGTCGGATAGACCCAGTTCACGTTCTTGCTCGAGGCAAAGCCGTGCACCAGGATGATCGGATCGCCCTCGCCTTCGTCGAGAAAGGCAATTTCAACGGCGCCGTTGTGAAAGCTCGGCATCAGCAGTTCCGTGGTCTTGAGGGGGAGAGCCTTGATCTTAGGCCGTGACGGCCGCATTCGCCAGCGCAGCTTCGGCGGCGATCTTGGCACGGCGAAGGCGCCGCGCCCGTCTGCGATCGCACCAGGCCTGGGTCAGGCGCTCCGTCGCCGCCTTGATCGAGGACAGCAGGCCGAACAGCGTCAGTGCAGCGCCGAACAGCCAGAGCGCCAGATCGAACATGCCGCCGACGAGCAGGAGCGCGCCGCGGCCGAGCAGTTTCATGATCGCGCGGGTCTTGCCGCCCTGCGCTTCCGCAAGCCGGGCCGCGCGCGCGACGTCCTTCGGGCCTTCGGCGATGCGCAGCGTATCCATGGCGCCGCGCGTGCCGGTCCTTTCGGCAACGCGGGTGACGTCCTTGCCGAGCCGGACCAGCGCACCGGCCTTCTCGGCACGGAACGCGGCCTTGATCGCGCTCGCGGTCTCGCCGGGGCGGAACACCGAACCCTTGGCGACGGCGTTCTGGAGCATCGGCGTATCGACCACCTCACGCGCCGACCGGCCGGCCCATGCGGCGAGTCCCTCGCCGAGCCGTCCGACCTTGCGGGCATCCTTCACCAGCGTCAGTCCAGCGCGAACAGGCGCAGCGCTGCCAACGGAGACGTAGGTCACGGCCGTCACGGCGAGGCCCGCGGTCGCAAGCCCCAGCACCAGGCGATCGGTGTCCTCGCCCATGGCAAGGTGCTTGCCCTCGCGCACGACGTCCCTGATGTCGCCGATCACGAAGAGATCGCCGGCGACGGTTCCGGACAGGCTCGCGACATCGTCGGCGTTGCCGGTGACGAGGCCGGTGGCGAACCGTTTGGCGAAATGCCGCGTGGAATTCTCTTCCTTGACCGCATCGCTCACGCGGTTGAGGAGGTCGTCGGGCAGCGCGATGTTGCGTTCACGCGCCAGCGCGACAAAACTGTCGGCGAGATCAGCGTCGCCGGCGGCGAGCGCGGCCTCGATATTGTCCTGAACCAGGCGGTCGTTCTGCCGCAGCAGCGCATCGAGCTTGAGCTCGGAGAGCGCCGCCGGATCGTCCTGGGCGGAGAGGAGCGCGCCGGCCTCGCGGGCATGCGGCGCTACCTGCGCGAGCATGAAGCTGCATGCTGCAATACCGGTCAACGCCGTGCTGATTCGCAGCCACTTCATGCCAAGAGTGATACCAAGAGTTGTGCCAAGAGCCTGGACGATCCCGAGATCATTGCGCCTGATGGTTGGTCTTTCGTCGCAATTCCGCTTGTCCAAAGACATAGTATGCCAAAATTGCGACACAACGTCCCCGACGAAAGAAGGGCTTCTCTCAGGCCGCAAGATTGTGTCGAATTTGCATGAGCAAATGAGCATGGGGCAATTGCGAACCTTTCGGTTCCGCTGGACTAGCAATCATCTGCACCCAACAGTATGGTCCGCGGCGCCTCAAAGATGCCGCGTCAGTGTTTGATTGTGTCTGCCGCCATTGCCACTCCAGGATGAACTACGATGTCCGACCATGTCGTCCCGCACTTCCACAACGATGCCGGTGTCCCCGTCATCGAGATCGGCTCGCAAGAGTTCATGTGCGTCGGCGCCAATCCTCCGTTCGATCATCCCCACGTCTTCCTGGACCTCGGCAACGACAACGAGATCATCTGCCCCTATTGCTCGACGCTGTACCGTTTCGCCGCCGACCTGAAGCCGGGCGAAGCCCGTCCGCCGGAATGCGTGCTGAAGGACAAGGTGGCCTGACCGTCCCCATCGGTCAGGGGTGGCGCTCTCCCGAACGATTGTCATCGCCGGTGCCGGCATAGGTGGACTGACGGCCGCGCTTGCGCTCGCCGCCCGCGGCTTCCGCATCGTCGTGCTGGAAAAGGCCGAACGGCTCGAGGAAGTCGGCGCCGGCCTGCAACTCTCCCCCAATGCCAGCCGCGTGCTGGTCGAGCTCGGCCTCACCGAGCGGCTCAAGCGAAGCGCCGTCACGCCTGATGCGCTCTGCGTCATGAGCGCGCGGGCCGGCGGCGAACTGCTGCGCATGCCGCTCGGCGAAGCCGCTTCCGCGCGGGCCGGCGCACCCTATTGGGTGGTGCACCGCGCCGACCTGCAATCCGCGCTGGCCGGCGCCGTCTCCGACCATCCCGATATCGACCTGAAGTTAGGTGCGACCTTCGAGGACGTGGCGCCCCACGCCAAGGGGCTGACGGTCGTCCATCGCAGCGGCACGATACGCCGCAGCGATCTGGCCAGCGCGCTGATCGGCGCCGACGGCATCTGGTCGACGGTACGCCAGCATCTGTTTCCCGAGGTGCAGCCGCGCTTCTCCGGCCTGATCGCCTGGCGCGGCACGCTCGATGCCACGCAACTGCCGAAGGATTTTACCGCGCGGAGGGTGCAGCTCTGGATGGGGCCGAACGCCCATCTCGTCGCTTATCCGATCGCCGGCGGCCGCCAGATCAACGTGGTCGCGGTGCTGCCGGGGACCTGGAACAGGCCCGGCTGGAGCACGCCGGGCGACCCGTTCGAGGTGATGGACGCCTTCGCGGCGCCGCGCTGGCCATCGCAGGCCAGGATGATGCTCACGGCCGTCGACAATTGGCGCAAATGGGCGCTGTTCGGCGTGCCCGACGGCTGCCCGTGGAGCCAAGGACCGGTCGGCCTGCTCGGTGACGCCGTACATGCGATGCTGCCGTTCGCGGCCCAGGGGGCCGGCATGGCGATCGAGGACGCCGCCGTGCTCGCTCGGCATCTGAGCCTCGAGGCTGCCGAGAGCACGGCCGACGTTACGGCGGCGCTGAAGCAATATGGCCGCGCGCGACAGGCGCGGGTGCGGCGGGTGCAGCGGACGGCGCGGCAGCAGGGCCGGATCTATCATCTCGGTGGGCCGCTCGCGATCGCGCGCGATGTTGCGATCCGCGCGCTCGGCCCGGAGCGCATGCTGGCGCGGCAGGACTGGATCTACGGCTGGCGGCCCTGATGGGGGCGCAGTCGTGCCGGCTCAGCGAACGGCGCTGCCGGATCGCGGGGCGGGCTTGATGTCCGGCCGCTGCGGAGCAGAGGCCGCCGGCGCCGCACCGGGCGGCGTTTCCCGGCACTTGTTGCGGCGCCAGGCCTCTTCGACAAGTTGCGACTGCCCGCGCACCGCGATGTAGTCGTTGCGATAGGCGAGCTCGGACACGACCGCGCCTCCCGCCCCGGTCTGCGCCTTGTCCATCAGCCTCTGCAAATCGGCGGTGCGGGTGGCGAGCGCCTTACGCTCAGCCTCGAGTTGCTTGCAGTCGTACAATTCGTACTTGCCGGGATCGGCAAAGGCCGGCGCGACCGTCTCGGTCATGCCAGCGCAGCCGGACAGCGCGGCGCCCGCGGCGAGCAGCGCCAGAAATGCGCCCGAGTCGCGCAGCCGAGAGGAAAACGAAGCAGCCATGCCGGATGAATAGTCCCCGTGGATTGAGAATGCCTAAAGCAACAACAGATGTCCGGATTGAGGCTTTGCCTTGCGCAGCCGGCTCGCTTAAGGAAGAACCGCCCATCCGGCCCGCGACACGCGCCAATTCCAGACGGCCGGAGGTGGACTTAACTAGTTGATCTCGTTGGATCAAGCGGGCATGGCGGAATTGGTAGACGCAAGGGACTTAAAATCCCTCGGCGCGCAAGCGCTGTGCCGGTTCGACCCCGGCTGCCCGCACCATCGGAGTTGACCGCGAGGCGCGCAACCGTAACCGTCGATCGACAAGTTCGTAGCCGCATGCATTGACGACACTGCGGAGCCACCGTCGTCGCCGCCAACCACCGTTCTTCGCTCTTGCGCGGCTTAGGCGAGCTCTTCCAGTCAGACATCTTTAACTAGATTCATTCAAGGAGTGTTGAGTTGTTCTAATTCCTCCTTAGGTTGCGCGACTCTCCGCCGCGTCCACCCTTGGGAATGAAATGCTCGTCGCGCCCGACTGTCAGACTGAGGCCTACGAACTTTACGTGCGCAACTGGATCGCGCTGGCTGCGCTGGCGCTGTTCGTTGGCATATCGCTTCCGATAGCTGGCTTCTCCTGGGGGCTCGACAGGGAGGCGTGGATCGGCCTGCTATCCTGCGGCACCTTCATCGCGCTCGGACACCTCCTCATGTCGCGGCCCTACGGCCTGCGATTGGGCTATGTTCTCGTCTCCATCGCGCAACTGGGTTGTCTTTCAATTGTCGGGGCTCTCCTCACATACGTGGCGGCGTCGGCGAACCTGGCGCTCCAGGATGCTGCGCTGGATCGTTGGGACAGGATACTCGGGCTGGACTGGGCTTCCTACTACAGGTTCATGACCGCGCGTCCCGAAATTCTCCCCTATGCCTACACAGCGTATGCGGCAATCGCGCTGCCTCCGTTCGGAGTTCCGATCGTCCTTGGGCTGACGAAGAACTATGCGCGGCTACAGCGCTATACGTTGGCAACGCTGCTCACGCTTCTCATCGTGGCCTTCATATCCGCGCTGATCCCGGCGATCGGCACGTATCTCCAGCATGATCTGTCGCCGGAGTTCTCGACCTACTCCGCCACCGGCTATCTGATTCAGCTCGAGCGGTTGCCGGCGATCAGGAACGGCGATCTGCACATTCTCAACCTTTCCCATATTGGCGGCATTGTCACATTTCCCAGCTTCCATGCTGCCGCGGCAGTCCTCGCATTGTGGGCGTGGTGGGGCGTATGGTGGATGCGCCCGGGGGCACTCATGTTGTGCACCTCGACGATGGTTGTAACGCCCTTGCTCGGAGGCCATTACTTCGTGGACGTCTTTGCCGGAATAGCTGCCGCGGGCCTTGCAATCGCCTTGTCATCCATCGTGAAACGCCCGCTGTCGGTTCTCCCGAAAGCTAGGACTTCGTTGCCTGTAGCGGGCACGTAACGAGCGTGCCGACGGCGCTTCACGTCGACCGGCTATCTTTCGTCTCCAGCCGCTTCGGCTCGGCGCGAAAGTCGAGCAGCAGGATCCAGAAACTTGTCAGCGCAATGATGAGGAGGATGAAGCTGCCCTCGAATGCCGTCCCCAGAATCGAGATCAGTGCCGGAAAGGCCAGACCGACGGCGAGGAACGCGGCAAGTGACAGGGCCGGAAGATCGACGACGAGGATCGCGGCATAAAGCGCGAGCTCGAAGAAGGCATATTCCTTGAGGCGCGGCGAGCTGAGATAGAGCGCAAACATCGCGAACACCGTGATGCGCATGGCGACGCGCGGATGATCCATCAGCCAGCGATCCAGTTGCGCAAGAAGTGATCCGCCTTCCGGCGCCGGCCGGCTCTTGACCACGCGCAGGATGGACACGGCGAACGGCACCAGCACGAGCGCGAGTGCTGCGAATGCATAGGTCGCGAACGTCGCCGCCTTGCGGCCACCGAAGCCGGCAAAGTCCATGAGGTCGCGTGCCGCCAGCAGCAGCGACGGATTGATCTCGAAGAGATCGACGAGATGCTGGTCGGGGATCTTTCCGCCCATCGCCAGTTGCCAGCTTGCAAACAGCTCGGGGTACATCAGCCGCGATATCAGGATCGGCAATGCGAAGCTGAACGCCGCGACCGCGATCAGCGCGAGCTTGCGGCCGCGCGGCAGCGGCAGGAAATAGAGCGCGGCCAGCACGGGAAAGAACACCAGCTTGAACGACGTCACGAGGCCGAGCAGCGCGGCGCCGGCGAGCCGCAGCGGAAAGTTGCTGTCCTCAGGCGCATCGGACGCGGACAGAGAGAGCAGAAACCTCAGCGCAATCGCGGTCAGCACGCCGCTCAGGATCGCGAAGTTGCCGGACGCCTGCACCCATTCGAAACCGACGAACGCGCCGATCGCGCAGAGCACCCTCAGCGCAACATCGCGCGCGCTCGGGCGCGTTCGGCCAAGACCGGGCAAGAGGAGCCCGCAAAGCACGGCGAGGACAGGAAAGATGCCCTTGTAATGATCGACCAGAAGTCCACCCGCGCACAAGGGGCGGAAGACATCCAGCGTCACCGGCAGATAGGGATAAGAGAGCTTGGTGCCCTTCAGGTTCTTGACGAAATAGGGATCGAGCCCGCCGGCATACGCATCGACCGCCGCGCAATTGACGCGGGTGTCCCAGCCATATTTCATATCGAGCACGGCGTCGTTGGCGAGATTGCCGAGCACCAGCAGTGCGGTCAGTGCGATCAGGCAGGCGAGCCAGAAGTTCCGCCGCGAAGCCATGTCGGCCGAGGGTTCCAACCATCGTGCTGCACCGGTGACGTCGGACACAATCGGATACCTTGTTTGGCCGGGTTTCTCCCGGCGCCAACGCGGCGCCAGGCCGTGCCACCATGGACAGGATGGGTTGCGGATTCATCTCCCCTGTGCGTTGCGCTCGTGCTTATGGTGAATCCCTGGTTGCCAGCCGTCCGCCTGGACGGCGGGGAACCGGTTCCCTGTCGCCACGACCGCCAGATCCGCCGCACCACCTACCGCGACGAGCGGGCGGCAAGCCAGGTATCGAGTGCTTCGCGCGTGTCCCGTGTCGCCGCCATGCGTGCGAACTGCTCGCTCTCGAAGGCGAGGCCTTCCGAGATCGAGACGTTGAGGCCCCGCGTGGCCGCGGTGATGACCCGGGCGACCGCCAGGTGCGAATGCCGCGTGATGCGGCCTGCCAGCGCGAAGGCTGCGTCCAGGAGCTGCCCGTGCGGCACGACCTGGTTGACCAAACCGATTTCATGAGCCCGCTGTGGTGAAAAGGAATCTCCTGTCAGGAGATATTCGAGCGCCCGCTTCCGGCCTGCGAGCCGTGGCAGGCGCTGCGTGCCGCCGAAAGTCGGCGTGATTCCGATCGCGATCTCGGGCTTGGCAAAGCTCGCCCGCTCACTCGCGACGGCGAGATGCACCGCTTCCGTGATCTCGCAGCCGCCGCCGAAGGCGATGCCGTTCACGGCGGCGATGATCGGCTTCGGAAACGCCTCCATGCGCGCCGTCATCGCCTGCCCGCGCCGTACGAAGGCCTTTACCGCCGCATCCGGCCCGCATCTCACGCTCTCCGAGAACTCGGCGATGTCGGCGCCGGCCGAGAAGGCGCGGTCGCCTGCCCCGGTTAGGATCACGGCGCGGATATCGGCATCGTCCTCGATACGATCGAGGATCGCCATCAGGCGGTCGACGAGGGCGTAGCTCAGCGCATTGAGCTTGTTCGGACGATTGAACGTCAGCAGCGCGACAGCGCCTCGCGTTTCGGAGAGTACGAGATCAGACAAGTGCAGGCTCCTTCCAGGTCGAATTCGAGGTCGAACAGGTGCGGAAGTCAGCCACAGCGGTCTTGTCGTGTATACTCACTAGGCAGTATACATTGGCGATGTCAGGCAAAGGCGACACCACACGCGAGCAGATCGTCATCGCGGCGACGCGCCTGTTCTATGGCGAAGGCATCAGGGCGGTGAGCATGGACGCAGTCGCCGAGAAGGCCGGCGTCACCAAGAAGACGCTCTATTATCACTTCACCAGCAAGGACGAGCTCGTCGCCGAGACCATCGCGGCCAGGGACCAGCCGACGCTGGAGCTCTATATGCGCTGGTTCGCCGAGACCGAGGGCACGGTGGCCGACAAGGTCCGCGGTCTCTTCACAAGGCTCGGACGCTCCATGGATACGCCGCGATGGCGCGGCTGCGGATTCCTGCGCACCATCGCCGAGCTCGCAAACACGCCGGCACATCCCGCAGTCAAGGCCGGCGCGGCGCACAAGAAGCGTTTTGAAGCGTGGCTCGAAACCGAATTGCGCGAGCATGGCGTTGCCGGTGCAGCGGCGGTCGCGCGCCAGCTCGTGATCCTGCTCGACGGCGCCACGACCGTGATGCTGATCCATCGCGATCTCGACTATGTCGACACCGCGGGACGCTTGGCGCTCGGCCTGGTCGAGCAGGCCGGTAGCGCACGATGATGGACGATGCAGCCCTTCCCGAGCCCGGCGACATCACCAGTTCTTGAGCACCCGCCTGTCAGCCATCCCGAAACATGGGTTGTGCGACGCAACATAACCGATAGAAAAGCCTCTGATTTTCAGAGGTGAGCTTTGTCCGACGTCAATGCCGACGATTGGGTGTCCTCGGGACACCGGCCCATGGGTTTTCCAGAATTCGTCATCGTGATCGCGTCCATCATGGCGCTGAATCCGCTTGCGATGGACATGATGCTGCCGGCGCTGCCCAACATCGGGGCAGCCTTCGCCATTCCCAATGCCAACCATCTTCAGCTGGTGCTCTCGACCTTCCTGATCGGCTTCGGCGCCGGCCAGTTCGTCATGGGCCCGTTGTCGGACCGCTTCGGGCGCCGTCCGGTGCTGCTCGGCGGCATGGCGGTCTATGCGGTGGCGAGCGTGCTGGCGGTCGCCGCGCCCTCGTTCGAGACGCTGCTGCTGGCGCGCGCGCTGCAAGGGCTCGGCACGTCGGCAACGCGCGTGATCGCGACCTCGATCGTGCGCGACTGTTATGTCGGCCGCCGGATGGCGAGCGTGATGTCGCTCGCCATGATGGTGTTCATCGCGGTGCCGGTGATCGCGCCCTCGTTCGGGCAGGCGGTGCTGCTGGTCACGCAATGGCGCGGCATCTTCGTCGTACTGATGCTCTACGGACTGCTCGCGCTCGCATGGAGCGTGCTGCGGCTGCCTGAAACCCTCCCCGAGTCCGAGCGCAGGTCGCTGGCGCCCACAGACGTGCTCTCGGCGTTCCGGCAGACCGTGACCAACCGCCAGACCATCGGCTATGCGACGGCCGCCGGCAGCGTGATAGGGGCGCTCTTTGCCTATGTCTTCTCGGCGCAGCAGGTCTTCACCGGCATCTATCATCTCGGCCACTATTTCCCGATCGCCTTCGCCGCGATCGCAGCCGGCACCGCGATCGCCGGCTTCCTCAATGCGAAGCTGGTCGGGCGGCTCGGCATGCGCGTGATCTCGCACGGCGCGCTGACGCTCTACACCGCGGTTGCGGGCGTGATGCTGCTGACGGAAAGCCTCGGCATGCTGCCGCTCTCCCTGTTCATGGTGCTGTCCGCCCTGATGATGTTCTCGTTCGGCATGATGGTCGCGAACTTCACCGCACTGGCCATGGAGCCGCAGGGCCACATCGCCGGCACCGCCTCCTCGCTCTACGGCTCGATCACGACGCTGATCGGCATCGTCGTCGGCATGGCGATCGGGCAGAGCTTCGACGGCACGCTGCTGCCGTTCTCGGTCGGCTTCTTCCTGTCGACACTGGCGGCGCTTGCGATCGTGCTGGTGGTGGAAAAGGGACGGCTGTTCAAGCCGCATCATCGTCCCATCGCATGAGGAACTTCCCGGCCGCATCGATGTTGTACTGCAGCAATTCGAAAGGCCGCCTCATGGAACCGGAACATCGCGAAGACAACACCACCCCGGATCGGGCGGAAACGGAACACTCGACGTCGGCCGCCGAGCGAACTGCGTTCACTCCCCCTTCGCGAGCGAAGGCCTTGAGCGGATCCGCGACAGCCACTGCTGAGCGCGAAGCCTAGTCCGTCGGGCGCCTGCTGGCGCTGAAGTCCTGCGCGGCGCTCTCGGGCGTCGCGCTACTCGTTCGCGGCGGCACGATCAGCACGACCACGTCTCGTGTCAGGCCGGGCTTGCCCCATAGCGTTGCCTGCACGGTGAACTGGCGCCTGACGAAATGCTCGGCGCGCGCAGATACGAACTCCATCCACCTGCCGCAATAGTCCTGGCCGCTGAAACAGAGCGCGGCCCAACCGCGATCCAATGTCGTCTTTCGCGGCATGCCCCACGTGTACTGAAATTCGAACGGCCGCGCGTAAAACGGATGGTCCGGACTGTAGAACGCGGTCGCAAAGGCCAGCGAATCGTCGCCACTGACGGCGCCGAGCGGCTCCCCGGTCAGTTCGTGCCATTCGCGAGTAATCTCGTTAGCTACCTGCGCGTAGAAATTCCGGCCCTCTTCGTAGCCGTGATTGTTGCGATAGACGGCGTGAATCGGGGCCGCGACGAAGACAGCGGCGAGCCCAACGATTGCGGTGATGATCGTGACATTGACGGTGTAGAATCTTTCGATCGGGTAGCGCGTGCCGCAAACGATCAGCACGACGAACAGGAACAGCCCCTGCAACGCCCATAGCGACGGTAGATCGGTGCCCATCGCCAGCGACGTCAGGACCGGCAGCACGATCGTGCCGATCGCTACGTAGAAAAGGAGCCGCAGACCAGAGCTCATCGCGGCGAAATCGGCCGGGAATTGCTTCAGCCGCGTGCCCGCGATGAACACCCAGATGACGGCTGATGCGCTGACGGCCGCCGCCAGTCCGAGCAGGAAGTTCTGCACTTCACCAAGTGAACTCGCGAAGTTGCCGTTGGCGTGCGCCATCGCGTAGGTGAAGGCCGACGCGCCGGTCGTCGCGAGCCAGTAGATATGCGGCGACAACACCGCGAACCCGACCACAACCGATATCCACGGCGAAGCGGACGTGAAATAGGCGCGGCGCGCGGGATGAGCCAGCGCGGCAAATGCAAAGCTCGCCACGAGGAATACCGAATAATATTTGCCGACCATCGCCAGCGCCGTCGTGCATCCTACCGCGACCGCCCAGGCCGCGCTGCGGGTCTCGAACGCGCGCAGAAAACACCAGGTCGCGAGCGGCCAGAGCGCGAGCAGCACCGCATTGGCGTTGAAGCGCTGGGCGTGGAATTGATAGGCCGGCGTCAGCATCAGGAGCAGCAGCACCAGGATGCGTTTGTGCTCGGTCACGAACTGCCGTGCGATCCGGTCGACGAAAAACAGGGCGAGCCCGGCATTGGCCATCGCCATCAATTGCAGCGACCAGTCGCTGAGCGGGAAGACGGCGGTCCACACCGCCGTAACCCAGCCCACCAGCGGCGGATGCTTGTGATAGCCCCACGCGAAACGGCGCCCGAGCGTCCAGGCCTCTAGGGTATCAGGGTGCAGGCCGCTGCCGGCATAGGCGACGGCCAGATAGACCGTCCAGAGCGCGACGAAGCACACAATGAGGAGCGGAACGGCCCAGCCCGTCTCGACGCCGTCGAGCCAACGCAGGAACGGCCGGCGCCATCGGGCCGGCGCGCGATCGGACCGTTCGGCCATCGCCTGGAGTGCAAAATCAATCGGCACGGAAACAATACGGGAAGGAAAGTGATGTGCGAGCTGCGCACATCTATTTCAAGTCAGAAACAAATAGCAATGATTGGACACTAGAAGAGTTAAAAGCTGACGCGAGGCTGACAAACGAAAACGGCGCCGCTGATGACAGCGACGCCGCGTAACGATCGGGGAAGGCGCGCTGGGGCGCCCTCGCCTTACTCGGTCTTGTCGATATTCCAGAACAACGGTGTCGCCGGGCCATCGAGCACGCCGGTGAGCGACTTCCGCCATGCGCTCGGCGCCAGATACTGGCCGAGCGGCACGTAGATCACCTGGTCATAGGCTTCCTTCTGGATCTCGGCCGCGATCTTCTTCTGATCGTCGAGCGAGGCGGCGCGGACGAAGTCGTCCTTGAGCTTCTCGATCTTGGCGTTTTCCGCCCAGCCGAACCAGCCCTTCTTGCCCTGGCCGCCGATCGACAGATTGGCGATCGGGTTGGACACATCGGCGCTGACCCAGTTGGTGAAGAACATGTTCCAGCCGCCCTCCTTCGGAGGCTTCTGGCTGGCGCGCCGGCTGACCACCGTCTGCCAGTCGGTCGCCTGCGCATCGACCTTGAAGCCGGCCTCGCGGAGCAACTGCACCGCGACCGTCGGCTGCGCCTTCAGCGTCACGACGTCGCCGGGCACCATGACCACGACGGGCGTACCGTCATAGCCGGACTCGGCGAGCGCCTTCTTGGCTTCCACCATGCCGTTGCCCTTGACCAGCGATTCCGAGCCGACGTCGGTCGCGAACGGCGTATCGCAGATGAAGAACGCACCGCAGATCTTGTAGTATTTGGGATTGCCGACGAGCGCGTCGAGCACGTCCTTCTGGTTCATCGCCAGAAGTGCGGCACGGCGGATCTTCGGATTGTCGAAGGGCGGATAGAGGAAGTTCATGCGCCCAAGGGTCTGGTAGCCGAACTTGTTCAGCGTCTCGACCTTGAGGTCGGCATTGCCTTCAAGCACGGGCAGCAGATCCCACGGCGGCACTTCCATGAAGTCGATGTCGCCCGATTGCAGCGCGTTCACCGCGGTCTGCGCATCCGGCATGGTGATCCATTCGACGCGATCGACCTTGACCAACTTGCCTCCGGCAGTCCAGCTCGACGCCTCCTTGCGCGGAACGTAGTCAGTGTTCTTGACGTAGACCGCCTTCACGCCGGGCTGGAATTCGCCCTGCACGAACTTGAACGGGCCGGAGCCGATCTGCTCGGGGATCTGCTTGTCCGGCGGCGTTTCGGCAAGACGCTTGGGCATCATGAAGGCGACGCGCGAGGACGGCTTGCCGATGGATTCGAGCACGAGGCCGTAGGGCTCCTTCAGCTTCAGCGTGATCGTCTTGGGGTCGGTCGCCTCGATGCTCGCAGTAAACTGCATCATCTGCTGGCCCATGCCGTCGACCGCGGCCCAGCGCTTCAGCGAAGCGGCGCAGTCTTCCGCCGTCACCGGCGTACCGTCGTGCCACTTCAGGCCGTCGCGCAGCGTGAAGGTGTAGGTGAGCTTGTCGTCGGAGATCTTCCAGTCCGCCATCTGCGGCTGGATCTTGAAGTTCGAGTCCGTCGCGATCAGGGTGTCGTAGACCATGTAGCCATGGTCACGCGTGATGTAGGCGGTGGTGAAAATCGGATCGATGATGCGCAGATCCGAATGCATCACCGCGGTGATGGTCTTGCTGGCGGCGGCAAGTACCGGCGAGGCCATCGCCGTCGAAAGCGCAACGACCGATAGCGCAAGTGTGGAGGCGAACGCGCGACGCCCCGGCGCATCAAGCTCAACATAAAAGTTTCTCCTGACGTGAAACTGTTCAAAGGCAGGTTATTGGTTGAGCATTCGGTTCGTTCTTTAGGCGAACTAACCTCATGCGATGCCTTTGTCTTTCGAGACTTGCAGACAGTGCTGAGCGCGTCAATCCGGTTTCGCTGCAGCCCCAAGCGGCGCGCTCACGGGCTCCACAAAGATCGGTTTGGCTCTACAACGCTTTCCGCCAGTCCTGTCCACGCCAATGCAATGCGCGTTCCATCTTTCAAGCCTGAGAGACATTAAGATGAATCCAGCCAATCTTCCCTTCGATTCCGAGGCGATGCTCCAGGGCCTGCGCACCTGGGTGGAATGCGAGAGCCCGACCTGGGACGCGGGCGCCGTCGACCGCATGCTCGATATCGCAGCGCGGGATATGGCGATCATGGGTGCGACGATCGAACGCATCGGCGGCCGACAGGGCTTCGGCGGAGTGATCCGCGCGCGCTTCCCGCATCCGAAACAGGGCGAGCCGGGCATCCTGATCGCCGGCCACATGGATACCGTCCACCCGGTCGGCACCATCGAGAAGCTGAAATGGCGGCACGAGGGCAACAAGTGCTACGGCCCCGGCATCTACGACATGAAGGGCGGCAATTATCTCTCGCTGGAAGCGATCCGGCAGCTGGCGCGCGCCTCCTTCACCACGCCGCTGCCGATCACCGTGCTGTTTACGCCCGACGAGGAAGTCGGCACGCCCTCGACGCGGGACATCATCGAGGCGGAAGCCGCGCGGAACAAATATGTGCTGGTGCCCGAACCGGGCCGCGCCGACAACGGTGTGACCACCGGACGTTACGCCATCGCGCGCTTCAATCTGGAAGCGACGGGCCGACCGAGCCATGCCGGCGCGACATTGTCGGCCGGACGCTCGGCGATCCGCGAGATGGCGCGGCAGATCCTCGCCATCGACGCGATGACGACGGAGGACTGCACTTTCTCGGTTGGCGTCGTGCATGGCGGACAATGGGTCAATTGCGTTGCCACGACTGCCACCGGCGAGGCGCTGTCCATGGCCAAGCGCCAGGCCGATCTCGATCGCGGCGTCGAGCGGATGCTGGCGCTGTCGGGCACGACCAATGATGTCACGTTCAAGGTGACGCGCGGCGTCACGCGCCCCGTATGGGAGCCCGATGCCGGTACCATGGCGCTGTATGAAAAGGCGCGCGGCATCGCCAAATCGCTCGGCACTGAGCTGCCGCATGCGAGCTCCGGCGGCGGCTCCGACGGCAATTTCACCGGTGCGATGGGTATCCCGACACTCGACGGCCTCGGCGTGCGCGGCGGCAATGGCCACACGCTGGAGGAGTTCATCGAGGTCGACAGCCTGGTCGAGCGCGGCCGCCTGATGGCCGGTTTGCTCGCGACGCTGGAGTAAATTGAACCAACTTCGCACTGCACAATGCATTGGCAGTCGCGGTTGAAATTTAGCCTTGTCTAAAAATGAGGCGCATCGTACTGCTCGATTGTCCACGCGACGATGCGGGAGAGATCGCGACGAGAGTTCAGGCTTTCGTTGCGGCGCCGACGGAGCAACCGCCCCGGAAACTCTCAGGCAAAAGGACCGTATCGTCAGGACGATCTGGAGAGAGACGACACGATCTCAACGTCGTGACGTCCACCGAAGGGGATAGTCCGGAGCTGACCTCGTCGAGGCCCGCAACGGATCAAGCTCTCAGGTAACCGTGACAGATGGGGCGCCGCCAACGGCCTTTGGCCGGCGGTTAGCCTATCCTAACTCACGGGAGCCCCACACCTGCCATGACCCATATCGCCATCATCGGCGCCGGCATCACCGGCGTAACGACCGCCTATGCCTTGCTCGAACGCGGATACAAGGTGACGGTGCTCGACAAGCACCGCTACGCCGCAATGGAGACGTCCTTCGCCAATGGCGGACAGCTCTCCGCCAGCAATGCCGAGGTGTGGAACAGCACCGCAACGATCCTGAAAGGCCTGCGCTGGATGTTCCGGCGCGATGCGCCGCTGCTGATGAACCCGCGGCCGAACTGGCACAAATATTCGTGGATGAGCGAGTTCGTCGCCAATCTCGGCAACTACCGCGCCAACACGGTTCAGACCACGCGGCTCGCGATCGAAGCCCGCAAGCATCTGTTCGAGATCGCGGAGCGCGAAGGGATCGACTTCGATCTCGAACGCCGCGGCATTCTCCACATCTATCACGACAGGAAGGGTTTTGAATCCGGCCTGCAGGTCAATGCGCTATTGAAGGAAGGCGGGCTCGATCGCCGCCCGGTGACGCCGGAGGAGATCCGCGCCATCGAGCCGACGCTGCGTAAGGACTATTTTGGCGGCTTCTACACGCCTTCGGATGCGACCGGCGATATCCACAAGTTCACGCGCGGACTTGCGGAATCCTGCAAGCGGCGCGGCGCGACCTTTATCCACGAAGCCAACATCGATTCCATTGCCCAGGCAGGTGGCGGCTTCGTCATCGGCTGGGCTGATCTTTCGGCCAGTGACACTGTCGCATCCGCGCGCGGCATGCTGAAGGCGGATGGCGTCGTGATCTGCGCCGGCGTGGCCAGCCGTCACTTCGCCGCCCTCCTCGACGAGCGCGTCAACGTCTATCCGGTGAAGGGCTACTCGATCACCGTGCAACTCGACACTGCCACAAGCCGCAATGCGACGCCGACCGTGAGTTTGCTCGACGAAGCGGCCAAGATCGTCACCAGCCGGCTCGGCGCCGATCGCTTCCGCGTCGCAGGCACCGCCGAATTCAACGACTTCAACCGCGACATCCGCGCGGACCGCGTGCAGCCGCTGGTCGACTGGGTGCGCAACAACTTCCCCGGCGTCGAAACGTCCAAGGTCGTGCCCTGGGCCGGGCTGCGGCCGATGATGCCGAACATGATGCCCGTGGTGCGCGCAGGACGGATGCCGGGCGTGTTCTTCAACACCGGCCACGGCCATCTCGGCTGGACCTTGTCGGCCGCGACCGCGCAGATGATTGCCGGAACCATCGACGGCTGGCGCGGGCTCAACGCACCGCCGACCGCACCGTCACTCAGGGTTGAGCGCGAGTTCCGCCATGCATCCTGAGTGGTCGATATCGGAGGCTCGGCGGCCTCTTGCGACCGCCCTGCCCTTGGCACACAATTTGCCCCGAAACGTCGGCTTCTCCGGCCGGCTTTCCAGCCCGAGTGACAGGCGTGCATGATAGACAGAACCGATTCCACGGGGGCCTCCCGGCCCCACAAGTTCCGCAGCCGGAGATAGGTGCATGCTAGGTTATCTCATTCGCCGCGTTCTGGCCGCGGTGCCCGTGATGGGCGTCGTCGCGCTGTTCGTCTTCCTGCTGCTGCGGCTGACGCCGGGCGATCCCGCCGCAATTCTCGCCGGCGATAACGCTACACCGGAACGGCTTGAACGCATCCGCGACTCGCTCGGCCTCAACGAGCCGCTGATCGTGCAATTCATCACCTGGGTGAACAAGCTGCTGCACGGCGATCTCGGGACGTCGCTGATCTCCAACCTGCCGGTCATGAAGATGATCAGCCAGCGCGTCGAGCCGTCGATCTCGATCGCGCTCTCGACGATCATTCTCGCCGTGATCGTCGCCGTGCCCCTGGGCGTCATCGCGGCATGGAAGCACGGCACCTGGATCGACCGTTTCGTGATGGGCCTCTCCGTGCTCGGCTTCTCCGTGCCCGTGTTCGTGGTCGGCTATCTCCTGATCGAGGTCTTCGCGATCGACCTGCGCTGGGTGCCGGTGCAGGGCTTCCGCAGCATCTTCAACGGCTTTGGACCGTTCTTCGAGCGCATCATCCTGCCGACCTGCGCGCTCTCCTTCATCTACATCGCGCTGATCGCGCGCATGACGCGCGCGGCGATGCTCGACGTGCTCGGCGAGGACTACGTCCGCACCGCCCGCGCCAAGGGCATCAACGAGGTCGCCGTGATGATGCGCCATGCGCTGCGCAACGCGGCCGTGCCCGTCATTACCGTGATCGGCACCGGCTTTGCGCTGCTGATCTCCGGCGTCGTCGTCACCGAGAGCGTGTTCAACATCCCCGGCATCGGCCGCCTCACGGTGGACGCGGTGCTGGCGCGCGACTATCCGGTCATCCAGGCGATGATCCTGCTGACGTCGCTGATCTATGTCGTCGTCAATCTCCTGATCGACGTCGCCTACACGCTGCTCGATCCCCGGATCCGGTACTAGGGCTAAGGATACCAACAAAAATGTCCGTCGATAGCCTTCCCCAGTCATCCATTCCGATCACGTCGCCGTTGCGGCCGCGTTTCGGATTCCTCACCTCGACGCCGATCATCGCGGCGGCCACGATCTTGCTCGCGCTGATCGTGCTGGTCTCGATCCTGGCGCCGCTGATCGCGCCGCACGATCCGGTCCAGCTTGCGCCTTCGCAGCGGCTGAAGCCGGCCTCGGCGCAGTTCCTGCTCGGCACCGACGCCTATGGCCGTGACCTCTTGTCGCGCGTGATCTATGGCGGCCGCATCTCGCTCCTGATCGGCATCGGCTCGGCGATCCTGGCGATCGCCATCGGCCTTGCGATCGGCCTCGTCTCCGGCTTCTTCAAGCTGGTCGATGCCGTCCTGATGCGCGTCATGGACGGCCTCATGGCGATGCCGAGCATCCTGCTCGCGATCGCCGTGGTGTCGCTGTCCGGCGCCAGCATCTGGACCGTGCTGGTCGCGATCACCATCCCCGAAATACCGCGCGTGGCGCGCCTGGTGCGCTCGGTCGTGCTGTCCGCGCGCGAGGAGCCCTATGTGGAAGCCGCGATCTCGGTCGGCTCCAGCCTGCCGAAGATCATGTGGCGCCATCTGATGCCGAACACGATCGCGCCGCTGATCGTCCAGGGCACCTATGTCTGCGCCTCCGCGATCCTGACCGAGGCCATCCTCTCCTTCCTCGGCGCCGGCATCTCGCCGGAGACGCCGACCTGGGGCAACATCATGGCCGAGGGCCGCCAGTATTTTCAGCTCAAGCCGACGCTGATCTTCTGGCCGGGCCTGCTGCTTTCGATCGCCATCCTCAGCATCAATTTGATCGGCGACGCCGCCCGCGACGCCCTCGATCCCCGCATGAAGCAGCGGGAGGGCAAGTGATGACGGATCAAGTGATGACCAACCCAGTCCTCGACATCAACAACCTCGTCGTCTCCGTCGGCAAGAAACCGAAGGGGGCCAACATCATCGACGGCATCTCGATCCAGGTGCACAAGGGCGAGACACTGTGTCTCGTCGGCGAAAGCGGCTCGGGCAAGTCGGTGACCTCGCTCACCACGATGGGCCTGCTGCCGAAGGGCACGCTGGTTCCGACCGGCGGCAGCGTCAAGCTGGTCGGCGAAGAGATTCTCACCGCGACCGATCGCCGCCTGCGCCAGCTCCGCGCGACGCAGATGGCGATGATCTTCCAGGAGCCGATGACCGCGCTCAATCCGGTGGTGCCGGTCGGCCGCCAGATCGACGAGGTCCTGCGCGCCCACACCGATCTCGACGCCAAGGCGCGGAAGAAGCGCATTCTCGACATGATGGAGCAGGTCCGCCTGCCGCAGGTCGAGCGCATCTTCGCCTCCTATCCGCATCGCCTGTCCGGCGGCCAGCGCCAGCGCATCATGATTGCGATGGCGCTGGTGCTGGAGCCGAAGCTGCTGATCGCCGACGAGCCGACCACCGCGCTCGACGTCACCACGCAAAAGCAGATCCTGACGCTGATCCGCGACCTCCAGCGCGATCACGGCACGGCCGTCCTGTTCATCACCCACGACATGGGCGTGGTGGCCGAGATCGCCGACCGCGTCGCTGTGATGCGGCAGGGCCGGCTGGTCGAGACCGGTCCGCTCGAGACCGTGCTGCGCAACCCGACCATGGAGTACACCCGCAATTTGCTTTCTGCGGTGCCGAGCCTGGTGCCGCGCGCGGCGCGACCCGAGACCAAGGAGCCGGTGGTGCTGGAGGCCAACGAGCTCGGCAAGGTCTATAAGGAGCGCGCCTTCTTCGGCAAGGGCCGCGAGGTCGTCGCCGCCGACAAGGTCACGCTGACGCTGCGCAAGGGCCGCACGCTCGGCATCGTCGGTGAGAGCGGCTCGGGCAAGTCGACGGTCGCGCGGTGCATCGTGCGCCTGATCGATCCGACCTCCGGCGGCGTGCGCCTTGCCGGCCGCGAGATCGCCGACATTTCGCGCCGCCTGCTCCAGCCGCACCGTCAGAAGATCCAGATCGTGTTCCAGGATCCCTATCGCTCGCTCAACCCGCGCATTACCGTCGGCGAGAGCATCGCGGAAGGCCCGATCAATTACGGCACCTCGCATGCCGATGCGATGAAGCGGGCGCGCGAACTGCTCGAGCTCGTCGGCCTGCCCGCGGACGCAGTGACGCGCTATCCGCACCAGTTCTCCGGCGGCCAGCGCCAGCGTATCGCCATTGCGCGTGCGCTCGCGCTCGACCCCGACGTGCTGGTCGCGGACGAAGCGGTGTCGGCACTCGACGTCTCGGTTCAGGCGCAGGTGCTGGAACTGCTCGACGAGATCCAGAACCGGCTCGGCATCGCCATCCTGTTCATCACCCACGATCTGCGCGTCGCAGCCCAGATCTGCGACGAGGTCGTGGTGATGCAGCACGGCCGTGTCGTCGAACAGGGCCTGGCCGCCGAGGTGTTGACGCATCCGAAGGAAGCCTACACCAGGGCGCTGCTGGAGGCCGCACCGGGCCGCGGCTGGGATTTTGCGAACTTCCGCCCGGTGTCGGAAGGCGTGGCTGCCACGGCTTAACTCTCCCAGTCGTCATTCCGGGGCATCGCGAAGCGATGAGCCCGGAATCCATCGAACGGCAAACTCTGCAGCACCATGGATTCCGGGCTCGCGCCAAGTGGCGCGCCCCGGAATGACGGCGGAGCAGCATTCCCAAAACGATCTGACCCTATGCGTGGCGCGATTGCTTCTCACCTTGCCCTCTCCGCAAGGCCAAGGCTAACGTCGCGCACTTTCAAACGCTGGACCAGAATTGATGACACGTATCGCCGTCGGCGGCTTCCTGCACGAGACCAACACGTTCGCCCCGACGAAGGCGACTTTCGCGGACTTCCAGCATGGCGGCGGCTGGCCGGCCATGACGGAAGGCGCCGACGTGCTGAAGGTGATGCGCCGCATCAATGTCGGCCTCGCCGGCTTCGTCGACAGCGCCGAAGCGAATGGCTGGAACCTCATTCCGACGATCGCCTGCGGCGCAAGTCCGTCGGCGCATGTCACCAGGGACGCCTTCGAGCGTATCGTGAAGGTGATGGTCGACGGTATCGCCGCCGCCGGCCCGCTCGATGCGGTCTATCTTGATCTGCATGGCGCGATGGTGACCGAGCATCTCGACGACGGCGAAGGCGAGATCTTGGCGCGCGTGCGCCGCGTCATAGGCAAGGACGTTCCGCTGGTTGCCAGCCTCGACCTGCACGCCAACGTCACGCCCGAGATGATGGAACACGCGGATGCGCTGATCGCCTACCGCACCTATCCGCATGTCGACATGGCCGAGACCGGCCGCGCCTCCGCAAGGCACCTCGCCCTGCTGCTGCAGACCAAACAACGCTTTGCAAAGTCGTTTCGCCAATTGCCGTTCCTGATCGCGATCAGCTGGCAATGCACCAATGACTTTCCCACCAAGGGCATCTACGAAAAACTTGCCGCGCTGGAGAGCGAGGCCGTTCCGACGCTGTCCTTCGCGCCCGGCTTCCCCGCCGCCGATTTCCGCGACTGCGGCCCGAGCGTGTTCGCCTATGGCAAGACGCAGGCCGATGCCGACCGCGCGGCCGATGCGATCGTCAAACTGATCGAAAGCCACGAGGACGATTTCGACGGCAAGATCTGGTCGCCCGACGACGGCGTGCGCCATGCGATGGAACTCGCCAAGGGCGCGAGCAAGCCAATCATCATCGCCGACACCCAGGACAATCCCGGCGCCGGCGGTGATTCCGACACCACCGGCATGCTGCGCGCGCTGGTACGCAACAAGGCGAGCGCCGCGACCGGCGTGATCTACGATCCGGCCTCGGCCAAGGCCGCGCATGCGGCCGGCGTCGGCGCCACCGTGACGCTGTCGCTCGGCGGCAAGTCCGGCATTCCCGGCGACGAGCCCTATCGCGAGACCTTCATCGTCGAAAAGCTCTCCGACGGCCGCTTCATCGCGCCCGGCCCCTACTACGGTGGCCGCGAGATGGAGATGGGTCCCTCAGCATGCCTGCGCGTCGGCGACGTCCGCGTCGTCGTCTCCTCGCACAAGGCGCAGCTCGCCGATCAGGCGATGTACCGCTATGTCGGCATCGAGCCGACCGCGCAGAAGATTCTGGTCAACAAGAGCTCGGTGCACTTCCGCGCCGATTTCGAGCCGATCGCGGAAAAGCTGATGATCTGCGCCGCACCCGGCGCGATGCCGGCCGACACTGCCACCCTGCCCTGGACGCGCCTGCGGCCGGGCGTCCGCATCAAGCCGAACGGCCCCGTTTTCATTCCCCCATCACGCTAACCGGACAGGACACATGCCCACGATCGACCGCATCGACGGCTTTGCCGACGAACTCACTGCTATCAGGCGCGACCTCCACGCCCATCCCGAGATCGGCTTCGAGGAAGTGCGCACCTCCGGCATCGTTGCCGACAAGCTGAAGAGCTGGGGCATCGAGGTGCACCGCGGTCTCGGCGGCACCGGCGTGATCGGCGTCATCAAGGGCAAGGGTTCGGGCAGCAAGCGCATCGGCCTGCGCGCCGACATGGACGCCCTGCCGATGGAAGAGAACACCAATCTGAAATGGAGTTCGAAAATCCCCGGCCGCTTCCACGGCTGCGGCCATGACGGCCACACTACGATGCTGCTCGGCACCGCGCGCTACCTCGCCGAGACCAAAAATTTCGACGGCACCGTGCACCTGATCTTCCAGCCGGCCGAGGAAGGCCTCGGCGGCGCCCGCGCGATGATTAAGGACGGGCTGTTCGAGAAGTTTCCCTGCGACGAGCTCTACGGCCTGCACAACGCGCCCGACCTAAACCTCGGCGAGATCGCGATCCTGCCTGGCCCGGCGATGGCCAGCGCCGACTTCTTCGACCTGCGCATCACCGGCTACGGCGCGCATGGCGCGATGCCCGAACGCTCCAAGGACGCGGTGATCATCGCGACCACGCTGGCACAGGCGATCCAGACCATCGTCAGCCGCAACGTCGAGCCGCTGCAGGCCGCCGTCATCTCGATCACGCAGATTCACGCCGGTTCCGCCTACAACGTCATTCCCGGCGAGGCCCATCTCTGCGGCACCATCCGCACCTTCTCGGATGAAGTTCGCGCCCTGATCGCCGAACGCATCCGCACGATCTGCGCCGGCATCGCGAGCGCCTATCAATGCGTGATCGAAGCCGACATCCGCGACACTTTCGGCGTGCTGATCAACCAGGTCGAGCAGTCCAAGGTCGTCGAGGAGGTCGCGCGCACCGTCGTCAACCCCGCCAAGGTGATCACCCGCGCCCAGCCGAAGATGGGCAGCGAGGATTTCGCCGACATGCTGCAAACCATTCCCGGCGCCTATTTCTGGATCGGCCACGACGGCTCGGTGCCCGTGCACAATCCCGGCTTCGTGCTCGACGACAAGATCCTGCCGATCGGCGCCAGCATGTTCGCCCGGATCATCGAAACGCGCATGCCGGTAGGTTAGCAATGCACAAAAAGAGCGTCGAAGAGGCCGTCACCTCGTTGCACGATCTCTCCGCGGTCGATCTGATCGCGGGCTATCGGGCCAAGCAGTTCTCGCCGAGCGAGGTGCTGGAGGACGTGCTTGCGCACGTCGCTGCGTGGGAACCGCATCTCAAGGCGCTCTACGCGTTCGATCCCGACAGCGCGCGCGAGGCCGCGAAGGCCTCAACCGCGCGCTGGAACGGGGGCGAGCCATCAGGCGCGCTCGACGGCGTGCCAGTCACTGTAAAGGACAACATCGCGACCAAGGGCGTGCCCGTGCCGCTCGGCGCTGCGAGCGTGAAGCTCGTGCCGGCCGAGAAAGACGCCCCGCCCGCCGCGCGTTTGCGCGAGGCCGGCGCGATCATCTTCGCAAAAACCACCATGCCCGATTACGGCATGCTGTCCTCGGGGCTCTCCAGCTTCCACGCGCTGGCGCGCAATCCCTGGGACCTCTCCAAGAATCCCGGCGGTTCCAGCGCCGGTGCTGGCGCTGCCGCTGCGGCCGGATATGGCCCGCTGCATCTCGGCACCGATATCGGCGGCTCGGTGCGCCTGCCCGCGGGCTGGTGCGGCCTCGTCGGATTGAAGCCCAGCTTCGGCCGGGTGCCGATCGATCCCGCCTATGTCGGCCGTGTCGCCGGTCCCATGACACGCACGGTCGACGATTGCGCGCTGATGATGAGCGTGATCGCGAAGCCCGACCGGCGCGACGGCATGAGCCTGCCGGCGGAGCCTCTGAACTGGAAGGGGCTGGAAAAATCTCCGCGCAAGTTGCGGATCGGCCTGATGCTCGATGCCGGCGTTGGCCTGCCGGCGGAAAAGCCGGTTCGCGAGGTCGCGGTGAAAACCGCAAAGGCGTTCGAATCCGCCGGTGCTGTCGTCACGGAAGTTGACGGCATCCTCACCCGCGAGATGCTCGACGGCCTCGACAATTTCTGGCGCGCGCGGATGTGGGATGATCTGGCCAAGCTGACGCCGGCCGAACAGGCAAAGGTGCTGCCCTACATCTTCAAATGGGGCGCATCCGGCGCAAAGCTCTCGGGCGTGGATGTTATCCGCGGATTCAACCAGACCATGGCGATCCGCGCGGCTGCGTCAAAGCTGTTCTGCGAGCTCGACTATGTGATCTCGCCGACCGCGCCGAACGTGAACTACCCGGCGGACTGGGCTTCACCCACCAACGATCCCATGAGGCCGTTCGAACACATCTGCTATACCGTGCCGTGGAATATGTCGGAAAACCCCGCGGTTTCCGTCAATGGCGGCTTCGACGCCAACGGCTTTCCCATCGGCGTGCAGATCGTCGGCCGCCGCTTCGACGATATCGGCGTGCTCGGCATGGCCAAGGCTTTCGAGGGCCTGCGCGGCGCGCAGAAGCCCTGGCCGAGCCCGCCGGCGACTTAAGTCGCTCTCGTCATCCCGGGAAGCGCGCCCTTTAGGCGCAAGCCCGAATGAGTTGAGACAGGCAGCATGCAGAGACTCTTGCTTACCTTCCCCTGGAGGGGGAGGGTCGGCTCACATTGAGCGCGGCGAAATGTGAGACGGGGTGGGGTGGCGGTCCCTCCGCGTCCAATAGTGCCCATGTGAAGAGATCACCCCACCCCGCTCGCGCTTCGCGCGATCGACCCTCCTCCAGGGGAGGGTAAACGAAAACTCAAAGCCCTCTGCCATCTGCGCAGCGAAAAACTAAAGGAAGGAAACCACCATGGCGTATGAGACCATCAAATACGAGGTCGCCGAGCAGATCCTCACCATCACGCTGAACCGGCCCGACAAGCTCAATGCCTTCAACGCGCAGATGCAGGCCGAGCTGATCGACGCGTTCGACGCCGCCGACAAGGACGACGACGTCCGCGCCATCATCGTCACCGGCGCCGGCCGCGGTTTTTGCGCAGGCGCCGATCTGTCGTCGGGTGCCGACACGTTCGATCGCGATGCGCGGCGCGGGCCGGTGAAGCGTTTCGCGGACGGCAAGGTCGATTACAGCGACCCGCAGGTGCGCGACGGCGGCGGTCAGGTGACGCTGCGCATCTTCAAGTGCCTGAAGCCCGTCATCGCCGCCGTGAACGGCCCTGCGGTCGGCATCGGCGTCACCATGCAGCTCGCGATGGACATCCGCATCGCCTCCGATGCCGCGCGCTTCGGCTTCGTGTTCTCCCAGCGTGGCATCGTGCCGGAGGCCGCCTCGAGCTGGTTCCTGCCGCGCATCGTCGGCATCTCGCAGGCGCTGGAATGGTGCTATTCCGGCCGCGTCTTCCCGGCCCAGGAAGCGCTCGCCGGCCGCCTCGTCAGCAAGGTCGTAGCTCCCGATGATCTTTTGCCGACCGCCCGAGCGCTGGCCAAGGAATTCGCCGCCAAGACCGCGCCGGTGTCGGTGGCGCTGATCCGCCAGATGATGTGGCGCATGATGGGCGCCGACGATCCCATGGAAGCCCACAAGGTCGACAGCCGCGGCATCTATACGCGCGGCCGCTCGGACGACGTCAAGGAAGGCGTGGTGTCGTTCCTGGAGAAGCGTCCGGCGCAGTTCAAGAACAAGGTGTCGAGCGATATGCCGGATTATTTTCCGTGGTGGAGCGAGCGGGAGTACAAGTGAGGCGGCGCGTCGCCTCCTTCCCCGCTGTCATCACCCGCGAAGGCGGGTGATCCAGTATTCCACCAGCGGGCATTATCACGATCGCTGGTGATTACTGGATGCCCCGCCTGCCGCCTACGCTAAAGCTTCGGCGGCCCTGGACCTCAGCCCCGGCGAAGCCTTGGCCTAGCCGGGTCGCGGGGCATGACACCGTCAATCCATCACAAGCGCCACGCGCCCGATCGCCTTGCGGTCGATCAACAGCCGCATCGCCTTCGCGTAATCCTGCAGCGGCAGGCGGTGCGAGATATTCGGGCGCAGCTTCCCCTCCTCCGCCCATTGCAGCAGCGCCTTGAGCCGCACCTCGCCGAGCGTGGGATTCTTCCGTACCGCCTCCCCCGCACGCACGCCGAGCACGCTGGCGCCCTTGATCAGCAAGAGGTTTGTCTTCGCCGAGCCGATGCCACCGGTAAAGCCGATCACCAGTAGCCGCGCGCCCCAGGCGATGCAGCGCATCGAGTTCTCGAACACCTCGCCGCCGACGGGATCGAACACGACGTCGGCGCCACGGCCGTCGGTGATGCGCTTCACGGCATCGCGAAACGGTTCGCGATCGTAGCGCACGAGATGGTCGGCGCCGCGCGATTTCGCAATCGTGAGCTTCTCGTCGCTGGAGGCGGTCGCGATCACGGTCGCGCCCAGCATCTTGCCGATCTCGACCGCGGCAAGGCCCACGCCGCCGCCGGCACCATGCACCAGCAACACCTCGCCCGGCATGACCCGGCCGCGATCGATCAGCGCGTGATAGGCGGTGCCGTGGCCGGCGAGATAGGTCGCGGCTTCCGCATAGTCGAACGTCGACGGCATCAGCGTGAGCTGCGAGGGCGTCACCACCGCTTCATCGGTGAAGGCGCCATGACGCATCTTCACGATGACCTTGTCGCCGACGGACACGCCGCTTGCCTCCGCGCCCACCTCGGTGACGTCGCCGGCGGCCTCCATGCCGGGCGTAAACGGCAGCTCCGGCTTGAGTTGATATTCGCCGGCCGCCATCAGCACGTCCGGAAAGTTCAATCCCGCGGCGCGGATCGCAACGCGCACCTCACCTGGTTTGACGGCGCGCGACGGAAACTCTTCCAGCCGCAACGTCTCGGGCGCGCCGAGTTCGCGGCAGACGACAGCCCGCACCATCAGGCCGCACTCGCCCTGCTGCGTTCGAGCGCCTCGCGGATCAGCGGCAGGCGGTCGTTGCCAAAGTACATGTCGGTCTTGCCCACGAAGATCGTCGGTGAGCCGAAGCCACCGCGTGCCACGACCTCTTCCGTGTTGGCCTTGAGCTGGTCCTTGATTGCCTGCTCGGAGATGCCGGCAAAGAACTTCTGCTCGTCGACACCGACCTTCCTGCAGATCTCGGCGAGCACGGCGTCCTGCGAGATGTCCTTGTCGCCGCCCCAATAGGTCTCGAACACGGCAGTGGCGAACGGCACCATGTCTTTCCCCAGCCAGATGCAGCCACGCATGGCCTTCACGCTGTTCACCGGAAACACCGTCGGCGGCATCTTGATCGCGAGGCCGGCCGAGCGCGACCAGTCGGCGAGGTCTTTTTTCATGTAGCGCGCCTTCAGCGGCACCGGCGTCTCGCGCTGCGCGTAGACGCTCGGATTGACCGTGTTGAAGATGCCGCCGACCAGGATCGGCCGCCAGACGATCTCGGCCCCCAGCTCCTTTGCCAGCGGCTGGATGTTGTGGAAGGCGAGGTAGGTCCAGGGGCTGGAACAGTCGAAGAAGAATTCCATCATGGCGTTTCCTTTGCGTCTTGTTTGTCGTGCTCTATCCCCGTCATTGCGAGCGCAGCGAAGCAATCCAGAATCTTTCCGCGGAACCAGTCTGGATCGCTTCGTCGCTTCCGCCTTCGCTCTTCGAGCTACGGCGGACAAGTCGCTCCTCGCAATGACGATAGGGCGAGCAGCCTACTTCTTTCCCAGCACTTCCTTGGCACGCTGGCCGAACATGATCTTGCGTGATTCCTCGTCGAACGGCTCTTTCACGAATTTTCCGATCGCAAGCCCCGCCTGCACCTGCGGCCTCGCGCGCACCTCGGCGTACCAGCGTTTCACGTTCGGATAGTCGTCGAGTGTAAAGCCCTGCGCCTTGTGAGTCATGGTCCAGGGAAAGCAGGCGATGTCCGCGATGGAATAGTCGCCGGCGACATAGGCGCCGGTCTTGGCCAATTGCCGGTCGAGCACGCCATAGAGCCGCGCGGCCTCGTCGCGGTAACGCTCAATCGCATAAGGGATCTTTTCAGCAGCATACAGCGCGAAATGGCCGTGCTGGCCGAGCATCGGCCCGAGGCCCGCCATCTGCCACATCACCCACTGGATGGTCGTCGAGCGGCCGCGCAGATCGCTGGCCAGGAAGCGGCCGGTCTTTTCCGCGAGGTAAATCAGGGTCGCGCCGGTCTCGAACGCCGAGAACGGTGCACCGCCGTCGGCGGGCGCGTGGTCGACGATCGCGGGAATGCGATTATTGGGGGAGACCGCCAGAAATTCGGGGCTGAACTGCTCGCCTGCGCGGATATTGACGGGCTTCACGTCATAGGGGAGCCCGAGTTCCTCCAGCATGATCGAGATTTTCCAGCCGTTCGGCGTCGGCGCATAATAGAGGTCGATCATCGCCCTTCCCTGTCGTCGCCAATGGAATAGAGAGCGACTTTTGTTGTTCTGTACCTTGACGTTAAGACATGGCAGGAAGGGGCGCAACACAACCTGCCGGGAGAGCCGCCATGCTGTTTCCAACCACGATCGCCGGCTCCTTGCCGAAGCCGGAATGGCTCGCCGAGCCGAACATGCTCTGGGCACCCTGGAAGTCGCAAGGCGACGAGCTTCTCCGCGCCAAGCGCGACGCGACGATGCTTGCCGTCAAGGTCCAGGAGGATGCCGGCATCGACATCGTCACGGAGGGCGAGCAGGCCCGCCAGCATTTCGTGCACGGCTTCCTGGAGAAGATCGACGGCATCGATTTCGCCCACAAGGTCGAGATGGGCATCCGCAAGGACCGCTACAAGGCGATGGTGCCACAGGTGGTCGCGCCGCTTCAGCTCAAGGGGCGTGTTCATGCCGACGAGGCGCGCGTGGCGCGCACGCACACGAAGAAGAAGCTGAAGTTCACCCTGCCCGGCCCGATGACCATCATCGACACGATTGCGGACCGTTACTACGGTGATCGCGTCAAGATGGCCTTTGCCTTCGCCGATCTCCTCAACGAGGAAGCCAAGGCATTGCAGGCCGACGGCGTCGATCTCGTGCAGTTCGACGAGCCCGCCTTCAACGTCTACATGGACGAGGTCAACGACTGGGGCATCAAGGCGCTGGAGCGTGCCGCGCAGGGGCTGACCTGCGCCACCGCCGTGCACATCTGCTACGGCTATGGCATCAAGGCCAACACCGACTGGAAGGAAACGCTCGGCAGCCAGTGGCGGCAATACGAGCAGATCTTTCCGGCGATCGACGCGAGCCCGATCCAGCAGGTCGCGATCGAGTGCCGCAATTCGAAGGTGCCGCTCGATTTGCTCGCGCTGCTCAAGACCAAGATCGTGCAGGCCGGCGTGATCGACGTCGCCAGCGACACGGTGGAGACAGCCGAGGACGTCGTGCAGGTGATCGACGCGGTGTCGAGGTTCGTTCCCAAGAGCAACATCATCGCCACCACCAATTGCGGCATGGCGCCGATGCGGCGCGAGATCGCCGAGGCCAAGCTGATGGCGCTCGGCGCCGGTGCCGCGCTGGCGCGCGAGAAGCTGGGATAATGGTGCTCCGAACGGCACTCGTCGTCACGGCTCTTGCGGCGATCACGTTGGCTGCGCGCGCGGAGGATCGCTCCGTCTTGCTGAATTGCAAGGCCATGGTCGAGCGCGTGTCGAAGGATACGGGTACTGCAACCGAGGCTGAGCTCACCCGTTGCCGCCAGGTCATCCGCGAATGGGCGCTGCGCGATGCGCGGACGACAGTGGATGAGCAAGGGCGGCCGCTGAAATAGCCACACGCCCGCTGCGTTCCCCCTTGCGGGGACGGTCAGGCGCGGTGTGCGCTCGGGTGCAGCGTGACCTCATAGCCGGCGCTCATCGCGCGCAACGTCGATGGCGGGGTCAGCAACTGCGCATCGTCGAGCTCGCGCGCACCTTCAACATAACCCGCCGCCGACCACAACAGCGTCCCGCCCTGCATCAGCAGAAAGCTTTGCTCGCCCTGCTGCAGCATCGCGCCGTCTGGAAGCTGCTCGAGCGGCACCAGCAGCGCGTGAAGCCGTTTCTTGCCGTGATCGAGCCGTTCGTGGTGCAGCACCGTGTCGATATCGTGCATGCGGACATCACGGACGCGGTTGCCCTGCTCCCACGCGGCTCGGAAGCGATTGGCATCGTCACGGCGGCAGTAGAAACAGGGGCGATGGCCGGCGGCAAGCGCAGTGGCCTCGTCGAGGAAGAACAGCTCGGTCCAGCTATGCGTCGCCATCACCTCGCGACGGCGGCCGCGGAATTCGCAAACACAGGTGAGCCAGGCCGGCGACGACCACCGCTTCTTGAGCAGCGTCCTGGTCGCGGGATCATGGATGATGCCGCGATTGCCGGTGAACAGGCCCCGGTGCGGCGTGGCGATGATGTCGCCGGTCGGCGTCACACGGTTTTGCAGGGGCATGGCTGCTCTCTTCTCCTTCTCCCCGCTTGCGGGGAGAAGGTCGGGATGAGGGGGAGCCTCCGCAAGGTCGGTGAGAATTAGACTCGCGGAGAGTCCCCCTCACCCGCGCCTTCGGCGCGACCTCTCCCCGCAAGCGGGGCGAGGTAGAGAAAGATCACGCCGCGCCGTCGCGCAGCGGCGGGTGGTAGGACAGCGCGGTGTCCCAGGGGAAGAAGATCCAGGTGTCTTGCGACACTTCCGTGATGAAGGTGTCGACCAGCGGGCGTCCCTTCGGCTTGGCGTAGACGGTGGCGAAATGCGCATCGGGCAGCATGTCGCGCACCAGCCTGCCGGTCTTGCCGGTGTCGACGAGGTCGTCGACGATCAGAAGCCCCTTGCCGGTGCCGCCGCCGAGCTTGATCGCCGCCTCGGACATGCCCTTGAGGACCTGGAGCTCGCCCTGCTTGTCGTGGTCGTAGCTGGCGATGCAGACCGTATCGATGATGCGGACGCCGAGCTCGCGCGCCACGATCGCGGCCGGCACCAGCCCGCCGCGGGTGATCGCGATGACGGCGTGGAACGGGCCGACCTCGTTGAGCCGCCAGGTCAGCGCCCGGCAGTCGCGGTGGAACTGGTCCCACGACACGGGAAAGGCCTTGCCGGCCCGCTCCTGCGCGCTCAGCTCCGGTGCTTCACCAGCCATTGTTGTCTCCTGCCAATCTTCATCCGGCAGCCATTCTGCTACCGGGTGATGTTCAATCCCGCCAGCATTTCCTTCACCGCCGCCATCGCCGCTGCCAGCTTGTCTGCGTCGCGCGAGCGCACCACCAGATTGGTGTTGGGCTTCTGTTCTTCGTCCATGAACGGATAGCTGCCGATGATGGTGTCGGGATGGGCGTTGGCGATCGCGCGCAGCGGGCTGCCGATGTCACCCTCCCGCGCATTGGCGCGGACCGATTCGGACAGCATGCGCACGCCCGATTTCAGCTTGGGCGAGACGATGTCCATCATCGCCTGCATGATCGAGGGCACGCCGGCCATGACGATGACGTTGCCGATCTTGAAGCCGGGGGCGAGGATGGTGGCGCTCTGGATCAACTCGGCGCCGTCGGGGATGCGGGCCATGCGCAGGCGGGCCTCGTTGAGGTCCTGCTCGCTCCAGCGCTCGCGGAAGCGGGCAACGACCTCGGGATGATGGTCGATGCCGACGCCGAACGCCTTGGCGACGCTGTCGGCGGTGATGTCGTCATGGGTCGGCCCGATGCCGCCGGTGGTGAAGACATAGGTGTAGCGTTGCCGCAGCGCATTCAGGGCGGCGATGATGTCGTCCTCGTCGTCGGAGACGACCCGGACTTCCTTCAGGTCGATGCCGATATTGGTCAGGTATTCGGCGATGAAGCCGATATTCTTGTCCTTGGTGCGGCCGGACAGGATTTCATCCCCGATGACCAGAATGCCCGCCGTGACGATGTCGCTCATACCTTAAGTCCCTCACCTGTCGGCCCGACTTTGCCGAGGTAACGCGTTGAAGTCACGCGGTTTTGCTGCCGAAATAAGCAGTCCTCAGCCATTTTTTGAGGCACCCTCCCGGCTGTCGCCGGCAAATGCCACAACTCCATGCTTATCGCGCTGGCCCAGCCCTTGCTACCTCCTCAGAGTCATGCACTCTTGCCGCATGGCCACGGAGACAAGTCGGGATCTATGGCAGTCGCGTTTGATGAAATGAACATTCCCGGTGGGGACCTTCGCCCCGCCTATCAGGAGCTGGCACGCTGGCTCAAGGAGACGCCTCCCGAGGCGCTCGAATATCGCCGCCAGGAGGCCGAGCTCCTGTTCCGCCGCATCGGCATCACCTTTGCCGTCTATGGCGATTCCGAATCCACCGAGCGCCTGATCCCCTTCGACGTGATCCCGCGAATCATGTCCGGCAAGGAATGGGCGCTGCTGGAGAAGGGCCTGAAGCAGCGCGTGCGCGCGCTCAACATGTTCCTGCGCGACATCTATCATGGCCGCGACATCCTGCGCGCCGAGGTCGTGCCCGACGACCTGATCTTCCAGAACCCGGTGTTCCGCCCAGAGATGAACGGCCAGCAGGTGCCGCACGACGTCTACGTGCACATTGCCGGCATCGACATCGTCCGGGTCGATGCCGAGGACTTCATCGTGCTGGAGGACAATGCCCGTACGCCGTCGGGTGTGTCCTACATGCTGGAAAACCGCGAGATCATGATGCGGTTGTTTCCGGATCTGTTTGCCCGCCACAGGGTGGCGCCGGTCGAACGCTATCCGGACGAGCTGCTCTCCGCCCTGCGCTCGGTGGCGCCGCAAGGCGCCTCCGGCGAGCCGACGGTCGCCCTGCTCACGCCCGGCGTCTACAACTCGGCCTACTACGAGCACTCCTTCCTTGCCGACAAGCTCGGCATCGAACTGGTCGAAGGCCGCGACCTCATCGTCAAGAACAACGAAGTGTTCATGCGGACGACCGAGGGGGTGAAACGGATCGACGTGATCTATCGCCGCGTCGACGACGATTTCATCGACCCCCTCACCTTCCGCCCCGACTCCGTGCTCGGCGTGCCCGGGCTGATGTCGGCCTATGCGGCCGGCAACATCACGCTCGCCAACGCGGTCGGCACCGGCATCGCCGACGACAAGGCGATCTACTCCTACATGCCGGACATCGTGAAATTCTATCTCGGCGAAGAGCCGATCCTGAAGAACGTACCGACGTGGCGCTGCCGCGAGCCGAAGGACCTTGCTTACGTGCTCGACAATCTCGGCGAGCTCGTCGTCAAGGAAGTCCACGGCTCCGGCGGCTACGGCATGCTGATCGGCCCCGCCGCGACGAAAGCGACGATCGAGGCCTTCCGCGAAAAGCTCAAGCGCGAGCCGGAAGGTTTTATCGCGCAGCCGACGCTGGCGCTCTCGACCTGTCCGACCTGTACGGCAAGCGGCCTCGCGCCACGCCACGTCGACCTGCGGCCCTTCGTGCTCACCGGCAGCAAGAGCACCACGATCGTGCCCGGCGGGCTGACACGGGTCGCGCTCAAGGAAGGCTCCCTGGTTGTGAATTCGAGCCAGGGCGGCGGCACCAAAGACACCTGGATCCTGGACGAGTAGTCAGATGCTGTCGCGTACCGCCGAAAACCTCTACTGGCTCGCCCGCTATGTCGAACGGGCCGAATATCTCGCGCGCACCATCGATGCGACGCTGCGCGTCACTGCGCTTCCCGCCGCCTATATCGGCAAGACCAATGAATGGGACTCGGCGCTTCTCACCGCCGGCGTCGCCGCGAGCTTCTATCAGCAATACGAAGTCGCCAACGAGCACAACGTCGTCGACTACCTCTCGTTCTCGGCAAACAATCCATCATCGATCAGGAACTGCATCGAGGCGGCGCGGCTGAACTCGCGCTCGGTGCGCACCGCGCTCACCAGCGAGATGTGGGACACCATCAACTCGGCCTGGATCGAACTCCAGGAGGTCTGGAGCAAGGGCACCTCCACGCGCGAGGATCTCGCAAAATTCCTGCGCTTCGTGCAGGAGACTTCGCTGCGCTTCGACGGCTCGGCCTACCGGACCATGCTGCGCAACGACGCCTACTGGTTCTCGCGGATGGGCGTGCATCTGGAGCGCGCCGACAACACCGCGCGCATCCTCGACGTGAAGTACCATGTGCTGCTGCCCGAGGAGGAGCATGTCGGCGGTCCGCTCGACTTCTATCAGTGGAGCTCGATCCTGCGCTCGGTCTCGGCGCTGACGGCCTATCACTGGGTCTATCGCGAGACGCTGAAGCCGTGGTTGATTGCGGACCTGCTCATCCTCAACGACACGCTGCCACGCTCGCTGGCAAGCTGTTACGGCAATCTCGTGCGCAACCTCGACCAGATCGGCGTCGCCTATGGCCGCCAGGGCCCCGCCCAGCGCCATGCCCGCGGCATCCGCAACCGGCTGGAACACAGCAATATGAACGACATTTTCCAGCATGGCGTGCATGAATTCATTCAGGAATTCATCGCGGACAATTCCAGGCTGGGCGAAATCATCACGAAGCAGTATTTGATCTAGTCGAGACTGAAACCTTCACCCTTCGTCATTCCGGGGCGATGCAAAGCATCGAACCCGGAATCTCGAGATTCCGGGTCAGGTCCTTCGGACCATCCCGGAATGACCGATCTAGAAACACCATGCGCCTGCGAATCCAGCACACCACGACCTATCGCTATGAGCCGCCGGCCACCAGCGTGATCCAGATCCTGCGCATGACGCCCGGCAGCCATGACGGGCAATATGTGGCGGAGTGGCAGATCGACGTCTCGACCGACACCAAGCTCGACACCCATGAGGACGCTTTCGGCAACGTCACCCACGTGCTGTCCTGCGGACCCGTCGGTGACATCAAGATCACCGCCGAGGGCCTGATCGAGACCCACGACACCGGCGGCGTGCTGCGCGGCGCCGACGAGCGTTTTCCGGCCGGCATGTTCCTGCGCGCCACCGACCTCACCACCGTCAATCCGGCGATGACGGCGGTCGCGCGGCAGTTGCGCAGCGAGGCCGAGAGCGACACGCTCGGCTTCCTGCACACGCTGATGACGCAAATCAGCGATCACATGACCTTCGACGAGGATCCGACCAACAGCGGCACCTCGGCGGCGGAAGCGTTCACGCTCAAGCGCGGCGTCTGCCAGGACTACGCGCACATCTTCATCGCCTGCGCCCGCAGCGGTGGCGTGCCGGCGCGCTTCGTCTCCGGCCATTTCCTGCGCTCGGACGGCACGGTGCACCAGGATGCAGGCCATGCCTGGGCGGAAGCCTACGTCGACGGTCTCGGCTGGGTCGGCTTCGATCCCGCCAACTGCATCTGCACCACCGACGCCCATGTCCGCGTTGCGATCGGGCTCGACTATCTCGGCGCAGCCCCCGTGCGAGGCACCCGCTATGGCGGCGGCGCGGAGACGCTGACGGTGGCCGTGAAGGTCGAGCAGGCCGGCCGCGGCGGGCAATCGCAGTCGCAGTCACAGCGGCAGAGCTAGGCGCGGCGGTATCTCGTCACGAGACATCCGCGGTGCAATCGCGTCGCAGCGTTACAGCTGTAATCGACGACCGCCGCGCTGAAACCGTCCCGTAGCGCCATCTCTTCAACCTCCGTTGTGATCCGTTTCCGCAACAGAGGTTGAGACAGATGCGGCTTCACGAAAAGAACAAGAAGCATTCCGTGCCCCTGCGCGATCCCCACCAGGACATGCTTGTGGGGATCCGGGAGTTGGCTCCCGAGATCAAGGCACGCGCCGCCGAGATGGAAGCTGCGCGCCGCATCCCGCCCGACCTGGTGGAGCGGTTGAGATCGATCGGACTCTTTCGGATGTTCGTTCCGCGGAGCCATGGCGGACTTGAGCTGGATTTTCCGGCCGGACTGGAGGTCATCAAGGCACTGACCCAACTCGACGGCTCGATCGGCTGGATCTCGATTGTCGGCGGAGTCGGCAGCCTTTTCGCCGCCGCGGCACACCCTGAACTGTACCGGCGAATTTATCAGGACGGACCGGACGTGGCGATCTGCGGCTCATCCCAGCCGGGTGGCACGGCAGAGCGCGTGGCCGACGGCTATCGCGTCAAGGGCCGCTGGCCATTCGCCAGCAGTTGCACCCACGCCGACTGGATCGGCGGGTTCTGCATCGTCACCGAAAATGGCAAGCCGGTCCCCGGCCCGCAGGGCAAGCCGCAGGTTCGCGTCGTTGTGCTGCCGGCACGTGACTGGGACATCGAGGACACCTGGCACGCGGCAGGGCTGAAGGGCACCGGCAGCCATCACATCACGCTGCGGGAGACGCTGGTTCCCGAGACCCATGTCTTCGATGTCGAAGCTCCCCCTCGCATGTCGGGTCCGCTCTATCAGGCATTGCGGGAATGGCTGCCGTTGGTTCACGGCACATTTTCGGTGGGTCTCGCCGAGGGCACTGTCGAGGACTTGCTTGCGCTGGCCCATACCGGGAGGCAGCAATTGTATGCGGCCGTCCCGATGCGGGAGTCCGAGACCTTCCAGTACGAGCTCGGCCGGATTTCCGCCAACCTCCGGGCTGCGCAGGCCTTTCACGAGGTGCAGATTGCCAGCCACTGGCGCCGCGCATTGGCCGGCACGCTGAGAGACGAAGACCTCATGATCGAGGGGGCGCGATCCGCGGTCTGGCTCGCCACGACCTGCGTCGGCATCGCGGATGCCTGTTTTGCGCTGGCCGGAAGCAGCGCGGTCTACGACAGCTCGCCGCTGCAGCGGCGCCTGCGCGACCTGCACGTCGGGGCGCAGCACGCTCACGCGCAGCAGCGGCAATATGTCGACGTCGGCAAGCTGGCCTTGCGCCGCTCGGCTGAAGATGCCATCTGACCGCATCAGCCGTGCTACACTCGCGGGATCAGACCCGACCCCGCGAGGTATCCCATGGCGACCGTAAAGCTGCTTTCGGACGATGAGCTCTCCGCCGAGGCGCGCGCCGTCTTCGACGATATCCGCAAGGTGCGGAAGTCGGACTTCGTCAACAATTTCTGGCGCGCGCTGGCGCATGATCCGAAGACGCTGCGGCGGACCTGGGAGAGCATCAAGGAGGTGATGGCCCCCGGCGCGCTCGATCCCAAGATCAAGGAAATGCTCTATGTCGCGGTTTCGATCGCGCACGGTTGCAGCTACTGCATCCATTCGCACACCGCGGGCGCACGGGCCAAGGGCATGACCGAGGCCGAATATGGCGAGATGCTCGCCATCGTCGGCATGGCCGCGGAGACCAACCGGCTGGTCACGGCGCTCGGCGTCCCGGTCGACGCGGCGTTTCTCGTCGATGCCGCTGACTGAGCGGCAGGGGTAGCCGTTTCGCCGGCGAATGACGACCTCCCCCGGGGAATCGGGGGTTTCATGCCTCCCCGAAATTGGTTAGTAATTCCGCGCAAACGCGTTCGGGGACTGGAAATGACCTATTGTTGCGGAATCCTGGTTCGGGACGGTCTGGTGATGATCGCCGACACCCGCACCAATGCCGGGCTCGACAATGTCTCGACTTTCCGCAAGCTCCACATCTTCTCGAAACCCGGCGACCGCATCATGGCGATCGCCAGCGCCGGCAACCTCGCCATCAGCCAGTCGGTGCTGTCGACGCTGACCGAAGGCCTGGAGGACCCCACCACGGGCGAGGTCGAGACGCTGATGAACGCGCCGACCATGTTCCAGGCCGCCCAGCGCATCGGCCGGGCGATCCGGGCGGTGCACGCGACCGAAGGACCCGCGCTGAGATCCGAAGACGTCTCCTTCGACGTCTCCTTCCTGTTCGGCGGCCAGATCAAGGGCGCGCGCATGCGCCTGTTCATGGTCTACACCGCCGGCAATTTCATCGAGTGCACCACGGATACGCCCTACCTGCAGATCGGCGAGCACAAATACGGCAAGCCGGTGCTTGACCGCGCCATGCATTACGATGTCGAGCTCTACGAGGCGCTGAAGACCGGCCTGATCTCGATGGACTCGACCATGCGCTCCAATCTCGGCGTCGGCCTGCCGATCGACGTGCTGGTGGTGCGCAGCGACGCCTGTGATGCCGATCTCAACCACCGCATCGAGGCGGGCGAGCCCTATTTCCACGACCTGCGCTCGCGCTGGTCGGCAGCCTTGCGCGCGGCGCATCAGAACATTCCGCGGCCGCCCTACAAGAACGAAAAAGAACCAAAAACCTGACAGCCAACTTGAAGAGAGAAAAGGCAGGAAACGATGAGTGAAGCAAACAAGATCGCAGTGGTGACGGGCGCGGGCACCGGTGTCGGGCGCGCGGCGTCGCTGGCGTTGATGAACATCGGCTTCACCGTGGTGCTGGTCGGGCGCCGGCTCGACATGCTCGAGGAGACCGCGAAGCTCGGCCCCGCGGGCAAGAGCCTGTGCGTCACCGCCGACATGACCAAGCCGGACTCCATTGCCGCGCTGTTCGACAAGGTGAAGGCGACCTACGGCCGGCTCGACGTGCTGTTCAACAATGCCGGCATGGGCGCGCCGGCGGTGAACTTCGAGGATCTCAGCCTCGAGCAGTGGCAGGCGGTGGTGAACACCAACCTCACCGGCCCGTTCCTGTGCACCCAGCACGCCTTCCGCATCATGAAGGACCAGAACCCGCGCGGCGGCCGCATCATCAACAACGGCTCGATCTCGGCGCACGCGCCGCGGCCGTTCTCGGCGGCCTACACCTCGACCAAGCACGCCATCACGGGTCTCACCAAGGCCTCCAACCTCGACGGCCGCATGTACGACATCGCGGTCGGCCAGGTCGACATCGGCAACGCCGCGACGCCCATGACCGACCGCATGGTCAACGGCCCCGGCGTGCTGCAGCCCGATGGCACGACCAAGCATGAGCCGCGCATGGACGCCAAGGCGGTCGGCGACGCCGTCGCCTACATGGCCGGCCTGCCGCTCGATGCCAACGTGCTGACCATGACGGTCATGGCGACCAAGATGCCGTTCGTGGGGCGGGGCTGAACTAAAAACGCGAAAACAACCCCATGCACAGTAGACACCGGTCTCGCCCCGCTAACGGGGTGAGGCCGGCCAAATCCCTCTGCTGCTTCCACAATCGTCATTGCGAGCGCAGCGAAGCAATCCAGACTGTCTCTGCGGCAAGATTCTGGATTGCTTCGCTGCGCTCGCAACGACGGATGAGAGAGCGGAGCCCTACTCCAAACTCTCCACTTGCCGCAGGCTCGGAAACAGCTTCATCCACAGCAGCGCCACCCCGACCGTGCAGACGCCGCCGAGCACGGCCGCAGGCATGGCGCCGAGCAGCGCGGCTGCGACGCCGCTCTCGAACTGGCCGAGCTGGTTGGAGGCGTTGATGAAGAGGAAGTTCACCGCGCCGACGCGGCCGCGCATCTCGTCGGGGGTTGAGAGCTGCACCAGCGAGAAGCGGATCACGACGCTGATCGTGTCGGCCGCGCCGAGAATGGCAAGCGACAACACCGACAGCCACATCCAGGACGACAGCGCGAACACGACCGTGGCGACGCCGAACACGATCACGGCCTGAAACATGCGCAGGCCCACATGCCGCGAGATAGCGTGACGCGCCAGCACCATGGTCATCAGCAGCGCACCGACCGCGGGCGCGGCGCGCAAGATCCCGAGCCCCATCGGACCGGTCTGGAGGATGTCGCGGGCATAGATCGGCAACAGCGCGGTCACGCCGCCGAACAGCACCGCGAACAGATCGAGCGAGATGGTGCCGAGGATCGCGGGGTTGCTGCGGATGAAGCGAACGCCGGCGAAGATGTTGTCGGCGTCCGTCCCCTCCTTGGAGACCGCCTGCGGGCGCGGCCGGATGAAGCCGGTCAAAATCATCCCGAGAATCCAGAACAGCAGCATCACGGCATAGGCGAGGTGCGGCGCGACTGCGTAGGCAAAGCCGCCGAGCGCCGGCCCGGTGATGGTCGCGACCTGCCCCGCGCCGCTCGCGACTGCGGTTGCGCGCTGGAGCGATCCCTGCGGCGCGATCAGCGGCAAGAGAGCCGCGGTGGTCGGGCTCTCGAAGGCGCCGGCAATGCCGAGCACGAAGGTCGCGATGAAGATCTGCACCTCGCTGACCGCGCCGAGATAGGTGATGATGCCGAGATAGAGTGCGGTCGCCGCTTCCACGAGCTGGCAGAGCTGGACCACGCGCTTGCGCTCGAAACGGTCGGCGGCGTGGCCGGCGACGAACACCAGAAGCGCGGTGGGCAGGAATTGCACGAGGCCGACCATGCCGAGATCGAAGGCCGAGCCGGTGATATCGTAGATCTGCCAGCCGATCGCGACCGCCGCGATCTGGCTGGAAAAGCGCGACAGGCTGCGCGAGAGCAGGAAGAACAGGAAGGCGCGGTGGGAGAGAAGTGCGCGGGCGGTGACCGGCGGATTCGAGGATATCGGCTGCTCTGTCATCGCCTCTTGGGTCACGCTTGGACCGTCCGCCCCCTGATTTCGACCTGCCCCGCGTGGCTGACGCAGGCCTGCTTGTCAACAGCGGGCGGCTCCAGCGGCCTTCCGGCATTGCGTTTGCAACGCACGCGCGGCCATAATCATTGAAGGTTTGGGGACATCATGCTTCGGCTGCAATCGGCACTCGGCGTTTTCGCATTGCTATTGATCGCCTGGGTGCTGAGCGAGAATCGCCGCGCGGCTTCGGCTCGCCAAGCAGCGATCGGGCTTGTCGTAACCTTCGTCACCGCGTTCGTGCTCCTAAAGGTGCCCGTCGTCGCGCGCGCCTTCGGCGCCATCAACGACGCGGTCGGCGCGATCTCGGCGGCCTCGCGCGCCGGCTCCTCCTTCGTGTTCGGCTATATCGGCGGGGGCACCCTGCCCTTCGACGTAAAAGTGCCGGGCGCCGATTTCATCCTGGCGTTCCAGGCGCTGCCGATCGTGCTGGTCATGAGCGTGCTGACGACGCTCTTGTTCTATTGGCGCGTGCTGCCACCGGTCGTGCGCGGCATGGCCTGGCTGCTGGAGCGGACGCTGGGCGTCGGCGGCGCGGTCGGGCTCTCGACCGCGGCCAACATCTTCCTCGGCATGGTCGAGGCACCGCTGTTCGTGCGGCCGTATCTGGCGCAGATGACGCGTAGCGAATTGTTCCTGGTGATGACCGGCGGCATGGCCGGCATCGCCGGCACGGTGCTGGTGCTCTACGCGACGCTGCTGGCGCCGCTCATTCCCGATGCCGCCGCCCATTTCGTCATCGCCTCCGTGCTGGGTGCGCCGGCCGCGATCCTCGTCAGCCTGATCATGGTGCCGGAGACTTCAGACAAGCGCACCGGCGGCGCGCTGGAGGATCCTGAGATGGACGTCTCCGGCCCGATGGATGCGATCGTGAAGGGGACGAGCGCGGGGATCGAACTGCTGATCAACATCGTCGCCATGCTGCTGGTGCTGGTAGCGCTGGTCTATCTCGTCAATGCCGTCCTCGGCCTGCTGCCCAATATCGGCGGCGCCGCGATCTCGCTGCAACGGCTGCTCGGCCTCGTGATGGCGCCGGTGTGCTGGCTGATGGGATTGCCCTGGGACCAGGCGGTGACCGCCGGCAGCCTGATGGGCACCAAGACCGTGCTCAACGAGCTGATCGCCTATGTCGACTTCTCGAAGCTGCCGCCCGATACGCTCGATCCGCGCTCGCGCCTGATCATGCTCTACGCGATGTGCGGCTTCGCCAATTTCGCCAGTCTCGGCATCATGATCGGCGGCTTAGGAGTGATGGCGCCGGAGCGGCGCGAGGAGATCAACGCGCTGGGATTGAAGTCGATCGTGTCGGGGACGCTGACGACGTGTTTGATGGGCGCGGTGGTGGGGGTGTTGAGTTAGGCTCTCTCCACCATCATTCCGGGGCGCTGCGAAGCGGCGAGCTACGGTGCGCAATTGCGCACCTAAGAATCCATCGGGCGTCAGCACATGCGGAGAAATGGATTCTCAGGTGCGCAATTGCGCACCGTAGTTCGCGCTGCGCGCGCCCCCGGAATGACATCAGGCCTTCAACTCCACCGTCTTGAACTCCGCCGGCAGGATCACCTCCAGCAGCTCCACGTCATCCGAGTAGTCCAGGATCATGTGCTTGATCTTCGGCGGCTGGGTCCAGGCGCTGCCTTCCTTCATCAGGGTCTCGCCCTGCCCGTCCATGTAGGTCTTCACCCAGCCCTTGAGCACGTAGACCATCTGGAATTCGACGTCGTGGAAGTGCAGCTTCGACACTTCGTTCGGATCGCAGGGGCCTTGCAGGCGGATCACGTGGGCTTGCGCGAGACCGTGGCTGGCTTCGGCAATGCCGAGGTCGCGGTACTTGGCGTAGGCGCGCAGGCCGTCGGCCTTGAAGTCTTCCTCGCGGTGATGGCTGATGGCGATGCGCTGCTTGGGACGCGCGGATTTTTTCGGAGCGGCCTTTGCCGGTGTCGTGCGCGCCTTCGCCTTCACCGCCTTGCGCGCCGAGGATCGTGCCGCGGCCTTGGCTCCGCTCCGCTTCTTCACCGCGGCCTGGGTCGCGCTGCGCGATTTTGCTTTCTTGGCCATGGGCCGCCTCCCTGTTGTTATGGGAGGAAGCTAGCACAGAACGAGATATCGTAGGGTGGGCAAAGCGAAAGCGTGCCCACCATTGCCAGACGCAATCGCGGAGAGACGGTGGGCACGGCGCGCAAGCGCGCCTTTGCCCGCCCTACGATGCCAGCGTGCCGTTCAATGCAGCCGGAACACGCCATCCACGGCGCGCAGCTCGGCCGGCTTGATCAGCTTGGAATGCGCGACGGTGACCGAATGGAGCGGACCGTCGAGCTTCTCCTGCCAGAACGCCAGGAAATCCTTCAGCGCCGGAAATTTCGGAAACATGTCGTAGTTCTGCCAGACGTAGGTCTGGAGAAGCGAGGGATGATCGGGCATCCGATAGAGAATTTGCGCCGTCGTCAGCCCGTAACCCAAAAGCTGTTTCCGGAAATCCTCGGAAACGCCCCCACTCCGCAAGCCCATGCCAACCTCCTTTGCAGGAGCGCATTCAAGGGGCGGCTTGGTCGGTGTGCGCCTTACGAGCCACCCGGAACTGATGCGCTCACATGAGAGATATGTGACGCAAACTGACAATTCATCTCAAGCCTAAAAGTTTAACAAGTTGTTGAAATTCAATGCTTTAGCAGCAGAGGCGGCTCCGTGCTAATACGGTCATCCGAGGGGCTTCGAAGGGGCCTCCAAGGCCGGTTAACGATGGTAAAGAGATTTTGGCACCCGGGCCTTCAGAGTGCCGATTTTTCTGCTAGAAGCCCTTGCCCCCGCAAAATTCCTGTCCTATTTCAGCCTCGCCTGTGCTAGCACTCGCGGGCACAGACTGCTAACGACCAAAAATTCCCAACTCGTGCAAATACTTAGGAGGACTGCATGAAATTCCGTCCGCTTCACGACCGCGTCGTGGTCAAGCGCATCGACGCAGAAGAGAAGACCGCTGGCGGCATCATCATTCCCGACACTGCCAAGGAAAAGCCCTCCCAGGGCGAAGTCGTCGCCGTTGGTCCCGGTGGCCGCGACGAAGCCGGCAAGCTGATCCCGATCGACCTGAAGGTCGGCGACCGCGTGCTGTTCGGCAAGTGGTCCGGCACTGAAGTCAAGATCGACGGCGTCGATCTGCTGATCATGAAGGAAAGCGACATCATGGGCGTCCTCGACGTCCCCGCTTCCAAGAAGAAGGCGGCCTAAGAGCCCCCTCTCTCACCCAGCCACACCCCTCAAGGAAAAATCCAGATGGCAGCTAAAGAAGTCAAATTCTCCGTCGATGCGCGCGACAAGATGCTTCGCGGCGTCGACATCCTCGCCAACGCGGTGAAGGTCACGCTCGGTCCGAAGGGCCGCAACGTCGTGCTCGACAAGTCGTTCGGCGCTCCCCGCATCACCAAGGACGGCGTCACCGTCGCCAAGGAGATCGAGCTCGAGGACAAGTTCGAGAACATGGGCGCACAGATGGTGCGCGAAGTCGCTTCGAAGTCCGCTGACGCGGCCGGCGACGGCACCACCACCGCCACCGTGCTGGCCCAGGCGATCGTGCGCGAAGGCGCCAAGTCGGTTGCCGCCGGCATGAACCCGATGGACCTCAAGCGCGGTATCGACCTCGCGGTCGAAGCCGTCGTTGCGGACCTCGTCAAGAACTCCAAGAAAGTCACCTCGAACGACGAGATCGCCCAGGTCGGCACCATCTCGGCCAACGGCGACGCGGAGATCGGCAAGTTCCTCGCCGACGCCATGAAGAAGGTCGGCAACGAGGGTGTCATCACCGTCGAGGAAGCCAAGTCGCTGGAGACCGAGCTCGACGTCGTCGAGGGCATGCAGTTCGACCGCGGCTACATCTCGCCCTACTTCGTCACCAACGCCGACAAGATGCGCGTTGAGATGGACGACGCCTACATCCTCATCAACGAGAAGAAGCTCTCCTCGCTGAACGAGCTGCTGCCGCTGCTCGAGGCCGTGGTGCAGACCGGCAAGCCGCTGGTCATCGTCGCCGAGGACGTCGAAGGTGAAGCGCTCGCGACCCTGGTCGTGAACCGCCTCCGTGGCGGCCTGAAGGTCGCGGCCGTCAAGGCTCCGGGCTTCGGCGATCGCCGCAAGGCCATGCTGCAGGACATCGCGATCCTGACCGGCGGCCAGGCGATCTCGGAAGATCTCGGCATCAAGCTCGAGAACGTCACGCTCAACATGCTCGGTCGCGCCAAGAAGGTGATGATCGACAAGGAGAACACCACGATCGTCAACGGCGCCGGCAAGAAGGCCGACATCGAGGCGCGCGTGGCCCAGATCAAAGCGCAGATCGAGGAGACCACCTCGGACTACGACCGTGAGAAGCTCCAGGAGCGTCTCGCCAAGCTCGCAGGCGGCGTCGCGGTGATCCGCGTCGGCGGCGCGACCGAGGTCGAGGTGAAGGAGCGCAAGGATCGCGTTGATGACGCGATGCATGCGACCCGCGCCGCGGTCGAAGAAGGTATCGTCCCGGGCGGCGGCGTCGCCCTGCTCCGTGCCTCCGAGCAGCTCAAGGGCCTGCGCACCAAGAACGACGACCAGAAGACCGGCGTCGAGATCGTGCGCAAGGCGCTGTCGGCTCCCGCTCGCCAGATCGCGATCAATGCCGGTGAAGACGGCTCCGTGATCGTCGGCAAGATCCTGGAGAACAAGGCGTACGCCTACGGCTTCGACTCCCAGACCGGCGACTATGCCGACCTCGTCAAGAAGGGCATCATCGACCCGACCAAGGTGGTCCGTACCGCGATCCAGAACGCAGCTTCGGTTGCGGCCCTGCTGATCACCACGGAAGCCATGGTCGCCGAGCTGCCCAAGAAGGGCGGCGCCGGTCCGGCGATGCCCCCGGGCGGCGGCATGGGCGGCATGGACTTCTAAGGTCCAACCACCTCAAGCACTACGAAACCCCGGCAGCGATGCCGGGGTTTTTGTTTTTGAGACGTCATTCCGGGGCGCGCGAAGCGTGAGCTACGGTGCGCAATTGCGCACCGTAGCTCGCGCCCAAGAGGGCGCGCCCCGGAATGACGGGGGCCCTCACCATACCTTCCCCAGCCGCTCCATGTGCGGCTCGCCGTCTTCGTCCAGCGACCAGAAGATCCGCGTCACCCGCCCGACGAGGTTGTCCATCGGTACGAAACCGATATTCGCCATCACGCGGCTGTCGCTCGAGTTGTCGCGGTTGTCGCCCAGCACGAAGAAATGGCCCGGCGGCACGGTGTAGACATTGGTGTTGTCGTAGTAGCCGTTCTCGACGCAGTCGTAGGTGATGTAGGAATTGCCATTGGGCAGCGTCTCGCGCCAGCGCTTGACCTTGACGCTGCCATCCAGACCGCAGGCGGTGCCGGCTAGCCCGTTTGCGAGCGCGACGCGCGTCACCGGTCTGTCATTGAGGAAAAGCTGTCCCTGCCGCATCTGGATGCGGTCGCCGGGCAGCCCGACCACGCGCTTGACGTAGTCGACCGAGGTGTCCCTTGGCGTGCGAAATACGACGACGTCGCCGTGCTCGGGCTCGGCGGCAAAGACACGGCCCGAGATCAACGACGGCGCGAAAGGGAAGGAATAACGGCCGTAGCCATAGGCGTATTTGGCGGCAAAGACGTAGTCGCCGACCATCAGCGTCGGTGCCATCGAACCCGACGGGATGTTGAACGGCTGATACAGGAAGAAGCGAAACAGGAACGGCGGCGACCACAGCACCGGGATCAACAGGATCAAGACGACGATCGCTTTCCATTCCCGTGGCCGGGCCGTGGGGCGGATCGTCTGCTGAAGAGTGGTCATGCGCTTGCCATGATCGAGATTGTGCTCGTCACCGTGAAATTACGCAACCTTCGCGCGCGTGCAATACCTACTCATGGTCTTGGTCGCACGGGCGCGCTCACGCGTTCATCGCGAGCGTCGACAATGCAGATGTGAAGGGCCGCCCGTGGGCGGCCCTTCTGCTTCATGCGCTCTCGGGCGCCTTCAGGCGCACGAGCCGGGTCAGGAGGGCATCGAGGCCCTCGCCGTTGCCGGCATGGAGATCGATGCGGCCGACCTTCTCGACCAGCCGCTCCAGCGACTCCAGCTCCTTGAGCCGCAGCAGCAGGGGGTTCTCCTCCATCAGGCGGGCGGTGTTCAGGAGCGAACGCGTCGCCGCGGTCTCCTCCTGCCGGCGGATCAGGTTCGCCTTCGCGACCCGCTCCGCCTCCACCACCTTGTTCACCAGCTCCCGGATCTCGCCGGGCAGGATCACGTCCTTGACGCCGAGCTCGGTCACCTCCACGCCGGACTCTGCGACGCGTACACGCACATAGTCGCGCAGCTCCGCATCCAGCGCCGCCTTCGCAGACAGCACCTCGTCCAGCGTCCGGCCCGCCACCGCCTCGCGGATCGCGAACTGCACCAGGCGGTACAGCCACGCATCCACGTCGGGCACGGCCGCAACCGTGCGCTCGGGATCGACGATCCTGCGGAACGCCGTCAGCGTCAGCCGCAGCGCGATGCGATCCTTGGTCAGCATCTCCTGCGCGGTGATCTCGACCGCCTGGGGCCGCAGGTCGAGGCGCTTCACCTCGATCTTGCGGCCGACGGTCCAGAAGGCGTGCCGGCCGGGCGCAAGCCGCTCCACGAGCCGGCCCTCGACATAGAGCAGGCCCGCCTCGTGGTTCTCGACCACCGCTTCCATCACGACGGTCGAGCGGTTGCGCTCGATCATGGTCAGGTGCCGCGCGCCAACCCGGGGATCGGCGGACACATCGATGCGCTCGACATCGATGCGGGTCGCGACCTTCCAGTAGACGCGCACCTGCCAGGGCGTCATCAGATGCACGGGCCGGCCGTCGAGGCTGACGATGGCGATCTCGTCCGCCGTGGTCTCGATCGCCTCGAACAGCTCGGCGGCGAGATCAGGCCGCGCGGCCTTCAGCACCGCGTAGCGATCCGTGGGGAATTCGGTCCCCACGACGTTGTACACGGTCGCCGTCAGCTCGTTGCGCAGATCGAACAGCCGATGCCGACCAGGCGCGAGCACACGCTCGAGCTGGCCGTTTCGCGTGAGTAGCGCGCGCTCACCGTCCTTCACGGTGACATTGGTCGTCAGCAAATGCCAGGTCTTATGTGACGTCATGGCACGCCTCCTTCGTTTGCGCCCGGCCGGATGCCGGACGACAGGTTTCGTGTGCAAAGGACGTGAGGACGCGGACGACGCTTCCCGGGAAATCGGCGGGCCGGGGCTTGAGCTTGCGCGATGACGGGCGCACGCGCGCGATCGCTCGACGCGTGTCGAGCGTTCGTGCGGAGCCACCCGGCATCAGCGCAAGCGGTATCCACCGCGGCGCGAAGCCGGTCTCACAGTGTCTTAGTTCGGACGGAAAGCCTTTCGGCAAAACGGCCGGACTGCGACTGAAGCGCGCGTCCGGTCCTCGTCAGAGGTATCAGCTTTTCAGGCTGAAACGGAGCGCTTGGAGCGGGATTCGAACCCGCGACCCGATGATTTCAACGTCACCTGCTCTACCCAACTGAGCTATCCTTCGTGGGGCAAGAGATCGGAATCGAACCGATGCCTTCGGGTGTTCAGCCCGACGCTCTCCATGAGCCACATCCTGCGTTTGCCCTTCATTCGGCGGAACACGAAACCGCAGAGCGGCTCGCGCCAGTCGGGATCTCAGAGAGCCCGAACCCATAGCCTAGCGAAGGACGGCGCTAATAGACGAAGCACGTTCGGGTTACAAGGGGGAAAGCCAAGATTTTTCGTCACGCACTCCGCACTGTGACGCGATGATCACAATGCGGGGTGACGTCAACCGCGCGACGTTTCCTGAAAACACGCCCTCACCCAGTCGATCGTGACACGCGTCGCGGGATCGCGCTTGAGATGGTTCTGCACCAGCAGCCAGGCGTCGCGCCGCTTCGGCAGCAGCGTGGCACGCAGGCGGCGATCGCCGAGCAAGTCCGCGCAAACATACTCCGGCAACACGCCGGCGGCCCGATGCGCGCGGATCAGATTGCGGATGACGCGAACGTTGTCGGTGACGCAGCGCGCACGGGCTGGCTTCATGCGCAGGAATTGCATCTCGGGAATGGCACCGAGTTCGTCCGGATAGGCGCACAGCACCGGCTCGCCCTCGGTCGCAACAGGCTCGAAATAATAAATGCGGATCTCGCCGAGCCTGGAGATCGCGAAGTCACCCTTGTCGGGTTTGCGCAGCCGGATGGCGAGATCGGCCTCCCAGCGCGAGAACTTGACGTTCTCGCTCGAGGTGAGGAATTGCAGCGTCAGGCCGGGATTGGCGCGCAGGAAGTCACTCGCGCGCGGCGACAGCACCTCCTCGGCGAACGTGTTGGTGGAGGCGATGCGCAGGCGGCCGACCGGACCTGCCAGGCTCGCGCCGACGCGACCGATCTCGGCGGCATGTGCGGCCATCGCCTCGACATGCGCCAGCACCGCCTCGCAACTCCGCGTCGGCCTGCGGACGCCGTCGGCGGCCTCGAACAGACGCAAACCGAGCGCACGCTCGATGCGCGACAGCCTGCGCCCGACCGTGGTTTCGTCGATGCGCAGCCGCGCGCTGGCGCCCGCGTAGGTGCCCTCGTCCCTGACGGCGGCGATGATGCGCAGATCGTCCCAGTTCATTGCGTCAGGTTATACCGGCCGGGAGCAGCCTGCAATATCGCAGCCACCCGCTGCAATATCCCTGCATATCGGCAGGCATTCCCGGAGCTATGTTTGTGCAGCCTTTTGCCCCGGAGATTTCCAGACCATGACGACCGCAAAGACCCTGCTGCAGCTCGCCGGTGCCGATCTCAAGCCGCCGCGTCTTGGCGACGCCGCGCTGGTGCTGATCGATATCCAGAACGAATATCTCGCGGGTCCCCTCGCTTTGCCCGACGCGGGACCTGCGATCGCGCGGGCGGCCGCGCTCCTGGCACGGGCACGCGAGAGCGGAGCCGCGATCATCCATATCGCCCATCGCGGCAAGGCCGGCGGCCTGTTCGATCGCGGCGCCGACCGCGGCGCCATCGTCGCCGAGCTGAGCCCCCGTGCCGGCGAGCTGGTGATCGAGAAGGAGTTGCCGAATGCATTTGCCGGCACTGATCTGCAGGCGCGCCTTGCCGCAACCGACAGGAAGAACCTCGTGCTGGCCGGCTTCATGACGCATATGTGCGTCAGCTCCACCGCCCGTGCCGCGCTCGACCTCGGCTTTCGCACGACTGTTGACGCCGATGCCTGCGCCACGCGCGACCTGCCCGACGGCCGCGGCGGCACGCTGGACGCCCGGACCATCCACGAGGTTGCGCTCGCCGAGCTGTCCGACCGCTTCGCGATCATCGCGCGCGGCGACGTGCTGAAATAACGGAGCAACGCGATGCTGCAGCTCTATTTCTCGCCGATGGCCTGCTCGCTCGCGAGCCGCATCGCGCTGACGGAAGCCGGCCTCGATGCGCGCTATCATCTGGTGCATCTCCGGACCAAGACGGTCGCGGACGACGACAGCGATTTCCGCGGCGTGTCGCCGAAGGGCGCCGTGCCGGTCCTGGTGCTGGAGAACGGCGACCGGCTGACCGAAAGCGCGGCGGTGCTGCAATACATCGCCGATGCGAAGCCGGAGGCGGGTCTCGCGCCCCGGTTCGGCGATCCCGACCGCTACCGCCTGCAGGAATGGCTGAGCTTCATCGGCGCCGAGATCCACAAGGCATTCCTGTTTCCGACCTTCTGGTACAAGGACGACGGCTCGCTCGCCAAGCCGCGTGCAAGGATCACGCAGACATTGGCGGTGCCATCAGCACATCTCGCGGACCGCGAATTCCTCGTCGGCGACCGTTTCACCGTCGCGGATGCCCACCTCACCTGGGCCTTGCTGCTGCTCCGTCCCGCGGGCGTCGACATCGCGCAATGGCCAAGCCTGTCGGCCTATCTCGCGCGCATGCAGGCGCGGCCCAGCGTGCGGGACGCGATTGCGACCGAGATGGAGCTGCGCAAGACGGTGCCGGCAAACCCGGCGTGACAGGATGTCACGGCCGCCAAATCTGACGGGCCCACAGCGAGGGCATTGATGCCGACGCGGCATGCGCTAATCTGGGGGAATATTTTTCGATATTTCCCTGGAAGGCATTCATGCGTGCTCCTTCTGGAATTTTGCGTCATTTTTTCCTGACCCTCCTCGCCCTCTGGCTGAGCCTTGGGCTGAGCCCTGCCCCCGCATCGGCCGACACGCGGGTTGCGCTGGTGATCGGCAACGGCGCTTATGTCTCTACGGCGCAGCTTCCCAACCCGTCGCACGATGCCGAAGACGTCGCAGCCTCGCTCAAGCGCAGCGGGTTCGAGGTGTTCCAGGGTATCGACCTGCGTCAAGCCGACATGCAGGACCTGACCATCCGCTTCGCGCGCGCCGCCAGCCGCGCCGACGTCGCGATGTTCTACTACAGCGGCCATGCGATGCAGTACAACGGCGTGAACTATCTCATGCCTGTCGATGCCGTGCTGACCGATGAAGCAGACCTCAAGCGCTTCGTGCGGGTCGACGACATCGTGAACGATCTGCAGCAGGCCAAGAACCTCCGCATCCTCGTGCTCGATTCCTGCCGCGACAATCCGCTGGCCGAAACCTTGAAGCGCTCTGCCGGCTCGACCCGCGCGGCCTCGATCGGACGTGGCCTGTCGAAAGTCGAGGCGCCGCGCGGCACGATCGTGTCGTTCTCGACGCAATCGGGACAGGTCGCCGCCGACGGCACCGGCCGCAACAGCCCCTACACGACCGCGTTCCTCAAGCACATCGAGGAGCCGCAGGAGATCGGCGACGTCTTTCGCGACATCAGCAGCGACGTCTATGACTCCAGCGGCAAGACCCAGCTGCCGGAGCTCTCGCTGTCGATCATCGGCAAGTTCTACCTGAACGGGCCTGTACCGGTCACGGTCGCGCCGGCGGCCGCCCAAGCTGCACCGAAGGCCGATCCCTGCGCGGCCGCCGAGGCGCACTGGAAGGCCGCTGAGGGCATCGGCACGCTGGGTGCCTTTGAGGATCATCTCGCGAGATTCCCGAACTGCATCTTCGCCACCCTGGCCAAGGCACGCATTGAAGGCCTGAAGCAGAAAGTGGCGCTGGCGCCTTCCGGCAATGCCAGAACCACGGGAAGCAAGGATTTCGACGGCAGCTGGGACGTGACGTTGAACTGCCCGGCTTCCGGCAAGGCGCAGGGCTTCACCAGGCCCCTGGTCGCCACCGTGACCAATGGCGTGTTTCACGCCGAGGTGCAGGGTCCGGGCGGTGTCAACCGGCTGGAGATCGACGGCCAGATCCCCGCGGACGGCAAGACGACCTTGAGCGCACGTGGCACGACGGGGGCGAGCACCTACACGCTCAACAACCTCGCGCCCGGCTCGCCTTACGCCTTTACGGTCGATGCGCAGTTCGATCGCACCCGCGGCAGCGGCAAGCGCAACGAGGCGCGGGCCTGCAACCTGGTTTTCGTCAAGCGCTAGGCCGCGCGACGATCGCGCGGCCTCGCGCACGACGCCCTCTCACACGCCCGTCTGGCTGATGAACTTGGTGTTGAAGTAACCTTCCATCGCCTCGGTGCCGCCTTCCGAGCCATAACCGGAATCCTTGATCCCGCCGAACGGCACTTCGGGCAGCGCCAAACCAAAGCTGTTGATCGACATCATGCCGGCCTCGACTGCCGAGCCGATTGCGGCCGCCGTCTTGGCCGAGCGGGTGAAGGCGTAGGAGGCAAGGCCAAAGGGCAGCCGGTTGGCCTCCTCGACCACGTCGTCGAATGACGAGAAGCGGGAGATCAGCGCGAGCGGGCCGAACGGCTCCTCGTTCATCGCGCGCGCATCCTTCGGCACATCGCTCACCACGGTCGGCTCGAAGAAATGGCCCTTGTTGCCGACGCGTTTACCCCCGGTCTCGAGCCTGGCGCCCTTGCCGACGGCATCCTGCACCATGCCCTCGATGGCGGTGACGCGGCGCGGATTGGCGAGCGAGCCCATCTTGGACTCGGGATCGAGGCCGTTGCCGACCTTGAACGTCTTGGCGCTGTCGACGAATTTGTCGACGAATTCGCGGAACACATCGTCCTGCACCAGCATCCGCGTCGGCGAGATACAGACCTGACCGGCGTTGCGATATTTCGCCGCCGCCAGGATCTTCGCGGCCGACGCGACGTCGGCATCCCCAAAGACGATCGCCGGCGCATGGCCGCCGAGCTCCATGGTGGCGCGCTTCATGTGCAGGCCGGCAAGCGCATTGAGCTGCTTGCCGACATGGGTCGAGCCGGTGAAGGAGATTTTTCGGATCACCGGATGCGGGATCAGATATTCGGAGATCTCCGACGGCACGCCGTAGACGAGGTTGATGACGCCATCTGGCACGCCCGCATCCGCAAACGCCCGGATGAGCTGCGCGGGCGAAGCTGGTGTCTCCTCCGGCGCCTTGACGATGATCGAGCAGCCGGCGGCGAGCGCTGCGGAAAGCTTGCGCACGACCTGGTTGATCGGGAAATTCCAGGGCGTGAACGCGGCGACCGGACCGACCGGCTCCTTCATCGCGATCTGGTAGATGCCGGGGCCACGCGCCGGGATTAGACGGCCATAGGCGCGCTTGGCCTCCTCCGCGAACCACTCGATCACGTCAGCGGCAGCCATTGCCTCCATCCTGGCCTCGCCCAGCGTCTTGCCCTGCTCCATCGTCAGCAGCGGCGCGATCTCGTCATTGCGCTCGCGCATGAGCGCGGCGGCCTTGCGCATGATCCGGCAGCGCTCGAAGGGGGCAACGTTACGCCAGACCTTGAAGCCGGCGGAAGCGGCGGCGAGCGCCTCGTCGAGATCGGACTGGCCGGCATGCGCGACGGTGCCGATCACCTCCTCGATCGCGGGATTGCGCACCTCGATAACTTTGCCCGAATGGGCCGGGCGCCATTTGCCGCCAATGAAAAGCTGGGTGTTCGAATAGGCCAACGGAGTCTCCTTTTACGTCGAGCTGTGACAAATGGCGTCGGCGGCGCGCATCATCTCCGGTCCGAGATAGAGGCGGAAGCGGGGCTCGGCGACGAGCGTGCGGAAGTCGGCCATCCGCGTCACCCCGCCGCCGGCGACGAACAGGAATTGCCCGGCGATCTCGGCGAGGATGTCGAGGTGCCAGCTGGCTGTCGGATGCATGCAAAGGATGACCAGCCTGCCCTCGTCGCGCAGCTTGCGGAAGAAATCGAGCATGAAGCCGATATAGCCGTCCTGCAGGTTGAACTGCGGTTCGTCGAACAAATGAACCAGCGGCGTCCGGGTCGGCGACGGCGCCAGCAGGGCGGACGGAATGCGCTTGCGGAACCGCCTGACCTGATAGGACTGGTGATAGTGGATCGCGAGCCGGTCGCGCTCGCGATATTTGACCCCATGGATATCGGTGCCCGCGACCAGCACGCGCCCCGAAGTCGGCGCGTTGGAACCGGTCATCATCTCGAACAGCGTCGTCTTGCCGGCGCCGTTCGGCCCGACCACGCCGACGATGCCCGGCTCCTCCAGCGACAGGTTCGCCTGAAGGGTGAACGTCGGACGGCGGATGACGCGGCCCCTGGTGTAGACCTTGCGGACATCATCGAGAACGAGCAGCGGTGCGGCCACTTATTGTACTCCCAGCAAGCGCTGCCGAAGGGCGCGATCATCGCGCAAGGTCTTGGCCTCGCCGGTCCAGACGATCCGGCCGCGATCGATCACCGCTGCGTGGTCTGCGACCGACAGCGCAATCTCCGCATTCTGTTCCACGACCAGCGAGGCGATCCCCTCCTCTTTCATGCGCAATATGGTCGCGAGCACATCGCCGACGATCTTTGGCGCAAGACCCTGGCTCGGCTCGTCGAACAGGACCAGTCCCGGCGAGCCGACCAGCGCGCGCGCAATCGCGACCATCTGCATCTCGCCGCCCGACAGGTTCTCGCAGTCGCGCTCCATGAGATATTCGAGCGGCGAGAAGATCGCGGCGGCCTCCTTGACGCTCCAGTTGCGGAAGCGCGTGCGCTTCTGCGCGATGGTGAGGTTACGCGCCACCGACAAGGTCGGGCACAGCCGCCGGTCGTCGGGCACCCAGCCGATGCCGGCGCGCGCGATCTCGTGGGTCGCATCGCGCGTCACGTCATGCCCATCGAAACGAACGACGCCGCGGCGCGGCCGCGTCAGCCCGAGAATCGAACGGAGCATGGTGGTCTTGCCGGCGCCATTGGGACCGAGCAGCGCGAAGACCTTGGCGTGCTCGATGGCGAGCGAGGCGCCGAACAGCGCCTGGGTCTCGCCGTAGAAGGTATCGACCCCATCCACTTCGAGGATCATGCGAACTTCCCGAGATTGGAGCGACGCACCCATTCGTTCTGCTGCAGCTCGTGCGGCGTGCCGCGCGCCACCACCTGGCCCCAATGAATGACCGAGATGCGATCGGCGAGCGAGAACAGGAATTCCATGTCGTGCTCGATGGCGACGATGGTCAGCCGGCCCTTCAGGCGCGCCACCAGCGCTGCCAGCCGCTGCACGCCGTCGGAGCCGAGGCCGGAGGTCGGCTCGTCCAGGCACAGCACGCGCGGGGCCTGCGCCAGCGCGACCGCGATCTCCAGCGCACGGCGGTCGCCATAGGACAGGTCCTTGGCGCGGACATCGCCCTTGTCGGCAAGCCCGACCGCGGCGAGCGCTTCGGATGCCTGCTCGGCAAACCTGTGGTCACCGGCCGCGGCACGGGCGATATCGAGGCCTCGGGCGCGAAACGCGGGCAAGCCCATCATGACGTTGTCGCGGGCGGAGAATTCGTCGAACAGGGTCATGATCTGGAACGAGCGGGCGATGCCCTTGGCGGCGATGCGGTGCGGGCTCAATCCCGTGACATCCTCGCCGCCGAGCAGGACTCGGCCGCGGCTCGGTTTCACCCTGCCGGTGAGGACGTTGAAGAAGGTGGTCTTGCCCGCGCCGTTGGGACCCATCACGCCGTGAAACTCGCCCTTGGCAACCGCGAGATCGACGCTTTCCAGCACGACGCGATCGCCGAAGCGGACGTGCACACCTGCGGCCTCGATCATGCTCATCGCCCGCCCCCGACCAGTAGACGCATCGCGGACGTACCGTGTCGCCGCAGCGCGTTGAGTGAATGTTGCTGCACGGCGGCCGAGAGCGCGCCCGCAATGCCCTCGGGGCGGAATAACACGATCGCAATGAACAGCAGACCAAAATAGAGCATCCAGGCATTGGTCAGCGCACCGATCACATCGCGCGCGGTGAGGAAGAGAAACACGCCGATCACCGGCCCCCAGAAGCTGACGAGCCCGCCACCGACCAGCGTCATCATCACGACGTAGCCGGATTGATGCAGGCTCATGACGTCGGGGAATGCGGCGAGCTGCGCCATCGCGAACAGTCCGCCGGCAAAGCCGGACACGGCCGCCGACAGCGCGAACACCGACGCCTTGTAGAGCCACACGTTATAGCCGAGATGGGCGGCGCGAACCTCGCTCTGCCTGATCGCAGCGACCACGCGGCCATAGGGCGAGTGCACCAGCCGCCACAAGACGGCGGTACCGACCGCGCAGACCGCGAGCACGAAATAGTAGAACGCGACATTGTCGGTGAGATCGAACGACACCAGTCCGAAATCGGCCGGCAGCCGCTTGATCTTGAGCAGCCCATCCTCGCCGCCGGTGATCCGGTGCGACTTGATCGCCAGCGTCCAGAATATCTGGCCGAAGGCGATGGTCATGAAGGCATAATAGATGCCGCGCCGGTGCGAGATGAACAGCGCCACCAGCACGCCGGCAAGTCCCGCGACCACGGCCGCGGCAGCGAGACAGATCCAGAGATTGGCGACGATGTCGAACTGGCAGAGCCCGAACGCATAGGCGCCGATGCCGAAATAGGCACCATGTCCGAACGACGGAAGTCCGGCCGTGCCCAGCACCAGATTGAAAGCGAGCGCGTAGAACGACCAGATCAGGATCTCGATCCCGAGATAGGGATAGAGCCCGATCCGCGTGATCCAGAGCGGCACCGTTGCAAGCACGAGCCCGACCACCAGCATCGTCGGCGTGACGAGGCGCGCGGCGTCGGATGAAGAATTTGATCCCACAATCATTCCCTAGGCCTCGAGCACGCTCTTCTTGCCCCACAGGCCGCGTGCACGGAACGTCACGACGGCAACGAGCAGGATGTACATCGACAACAGCGACCATTCGGACGCGTAGGCGCCGGCAAGACCGACACATAATCCAACCAGCAGCCCCGCCACGACGGCGCCCCAAAAGCTGCCGACGCCGCCGAGCACGATCACCAGGAACGCGGGGATGACGGCATCGACGCCCATATGCGGACGAATGCCCCAGATCGGCGCAACGATGATGCCCGCGATCGCGGCCAGCATCGTGCCGAACACGAACACCAGCAGCCGCAAGCGCGACAGGTTGATGCCGAGCGCGCGGACGATCTCGCTGTCATGGGCACCGGCCTTGACGGTTGCGCCGAACGAAGTCTTTTCGATCAACAGCCAGACCAGGCCGATGATCCCGGCCGCGATCCCCGCCGCGTAGAAACGATAGGTCGACCAGATCAGATCGCCGAACAGGAAGCCGCCGTTGATGGCGGACGGCACCTGCAACACGTAGTCGCGCGTGCCCCAAACCAGTCGGATCAACTCCTCGATCACCATCGCCGCGCCAAAGGTCAGGAGCAGTCCGTACAGCGGATCCTTGCCGTAGGTCCGCCGCATGCAGAGCTCGATCAGCATGCCGACGAGACTAACGATCACCGGCGCGATGACGAGCGTCGCGGCATAACGCCAGCCCAGCGGAAGCGCGAGCCACGCTTTCGCAAGATCGGCCGGCAATGGCGGGCGCGGTCCTGTCAGTTGCATGGCGACATAGGCGCCGAGCGCGAACAGGGAGCCGTGCGCGAGGTTGATCTGCTCCATCAGCCCGACAATGAGCATGAAGCCGAGCGCGATCAGCGCGAACAACAGGCCGAGCGTCAGGCCGTTAAGGAGATGCGGAAGAAGATCGAACAAGGTCTTGGCTCTCGCTACTGGCAATGCTCACCCGAGCCCCGAAGGCCTGGGCGCGCGGCGCGCGACATGCGCGCCGCCGTTCTGCGATGTGACGAACCGTCTAGGAGTCGACGGTCGGCACCTGCTCGTAGGGCGTGAGCTTGCACTTGCCGGGCGCAGCGTCATCGGCGGCTGATTTCGGTTCGGTCCAGCTGATGATCTCGAACAGATCGGTGCTGTCAGCCGGCTTGGCGTTGCGCCGCGCCAGATAGATCGTCTGCTGCATCTGATGCGTCATGGGATCCATGTAGGCGTCGAAATGCTGCATGCGATCGGTCGCCGAGACCTTGAGGTTCTCGAGTTCCCTGATGATTTTGACGTTGTTGGTCGACCCTGCCCGCTCGATCGCACGCAGCAATTCGCGCGTGCTCATATAGCCGTTGTAGGAGACGTTGCCGGGCACCGGGATCGGACCGTCCTTGTTGGCGGCTTGCCATTTCCGAACGAACTCGGCGACGCCGGGCAGTTGCAGCTTGTGATACCAGGTCGTGCCGAACACGCCGAACAGGCTGTCGGGCGCGCCCCAGACATCGGGCCAGTCCTGCTGGTTGTTGATCCAGGCCGGCTTGCCGTCGAGCTTGAGCTGCGCCACCTGCTCGCGCAGCGCCTTGATGTCGTCGCCGCCGATCGCAGTCGCGACCACGTCGGGTTTTGCCTGCTGGATCTTCAGGAGGTAGGCGGTGAAGTCGCGGGTGTTTTGCGGCACCAGGAGATTGTCGATGATCTTGCCGCCGGCAGCCTCGACCTGCGCCTTGGTCGCGGCGGACGTGGTGTGCCCCCAGACGTAATCGTTGGTCAGCAGCATCCAGTTCTTGCCGATGGAATCGACCGCGTTCTTGACCGATGCCTTGGAGAAATTGGTGCCGTTGCCGTCCCAGACGAATTTCACGCGTGAGCAATTCTCCCCGGCCTCGCTCGGCGCGGAGGAATTGGTGTTCATGTAGATCACGCCGTATTTGCCGGCGACCTGGGTGATCGCGTTGGCGACGCCGGAATGCAGCGCGCCGATCAGGATGGTGCAGTCCTCGCGGGTGATGAACCGCTCGGCGACGCGGCTGCCTGTGGCCGGTGTCGTTTCGGTATCCGCGGTGATGAACGAAATCTGACGCCCGAGCACGCCGCCTTTGGCGTTGAACTCGTCGATCGCCATCTTGATGCCGCGGAAATCATCCTGGCCGCTGTTGCCGTATTGGCCGCTGGCATCGCAGGTCAGGCCGAGCTTGATTGGCTTGGCGCCCTGCGCCCACGCGTGATTCTCTTTCCACGGTCCAAAGAAGCTGCCGGTGCCGCCGATGACGCTGGCCATCAAGCTGCCCTTCAGAACGCTTCGCCGTGAAATCTGACGCCCTCTCATCGTTTCCTCCCGTTTTCGAAGTCTTTTGCTTTTTTCTGCGATTAGAATATTCATTCCATTTATTATGTAAAGTGGAATATTTGATCCAAACGGTGAAATGCCGTTAAACAGGCGACCGATCTGGAGACCCGAGACGATGAACAAGGCACAAGGCGCGATGAGCTACGACGACCTGCGCGGCGCCATTGCGCAGCGGCACCGGGCGCTGTCCGGCCGGCTGCAGCAGATCGCGGAGTTCGTGCTCGATCACCCGACCGATGTCGCGCTCGGCACCGTGGCGGAGGTGGCGCAGCGCTCGGGCGTGCCGCCCTCGGCGATCGTTCGCTTCGCCCATGCGCTCGGATTCGGCGGCTTCACCGAGATGCAGCAGGTGTTCCGCTCACGGCTCGTTGCCGGCGTCGCGCCGAGCTACAAGGCGCGGCTCGCCCGCATGAAGAGCGAGGAGAAGTCGGTGCTCGGCCGCCAGCCGGCCGCGGTGCTGTCGCGCTTCGTCTCGGAAGCGCAATCGGCGTTGGTGACGCTGAGCCAGTCCGTGCATGCGCGAGAGCTCGACGCCGCGACCGCGATCCTCGCGAAAGCGCGCGACATCTATCTGCTCGGCCTCGGCGGCTCGTTTCCGGTAGCGACCCACCTCGCCTATGTACTGCGCAAGCTCGGACGGCGCGTCGTCCTGCTCGACGGCACCGGCGGCAGCATCCACGAGCAGTCGTATGCCGCGACCGCGGAGGACGCGCTGGTCGCGATCAGCTTCCGGAACTACTATCCGGATACGGCGCGGCTGTTTCCCGAACTCGTTGCGCGAGGCGTGCCCACGATCTCCATTACCGACAGCCTCCTGAGCCCGATCGTCGAAGGCGCAAGCGTCGTGTTCGAGATCCAGGACATGCCCGAGCCGGCGCTGCGCACGCTGGTCGCACCGATGTGCCTCGTGCAGGCGATGGCGATCGGGCTCGATCTCGCGGCAGACTGACATTCACAACAGGAAAAAGATCATGACATCGCATGACACGGCGAAGATTTTGACAGGCAAGGTCGCGCTGGTGACCGGCGCGGGACGCGGGCTTGGCCGCGCCTTTGCGGAGAAGCTCGCCGCGCTCGGCGCCGACGTCGCCATCCACGGCATGCGCGAGAACGGGCCGGCGGAGTATGGCGAGGGCACCACCCTCACCGCGGTGGCGGCAGAGATCGGCCAGCAATTCGGCGTCCGCAGCCAGCGCGTGCTCGGCGATCTCACCAGGGGCGACGACATCGCGCGCGTGATCGCCGAGACGGAAGCAGCTCTCGGCCCGATCGACATCCTCGTGCACAATGCCGGCGGCGATATCGCAGCCGCCGGCGGCAAGCCCGACCCGAACGACGCGGTGAACATCAAGGAGGCCGATGTGCGCGCGGTGCTGGAGCGCAATCTGCTCTCGACCATCCTGACCTGCCAGGCGGTCGCGAAGGGAATGATGGAGCGGCGGTGCGGCCGCATCGTCACGCTCGGTTCGGTCGCCGCGTTCAAGGGCCGCACCCAGGGCTCGATCTATGCGGTGTCGAAGGCCGGCGTGACCCACTACACGCGATGCCTGGCCGACCAGCTCCGCGCTTACGACATCGCCGTCAACTGCATCGCACCCGGCGATACCCGCACCGGCCGTTTCCTAGGCACGCGCGCGGTGGACCCCGACAGGATGGTCGAGACCGGCACGCTCGACCGCATCGCGACCGTCGACGAGGTCGCGCGCGTCGTCGAGTTCTTCGCCGGTCCCATGGGCGCCTTCGTCTCGGGCCAGGTGCTGAGGATCGACGGCGGCGGACAGTGCTGGCCGGGCTGAAGCAGAAAAGAAAAGAAAAGGGCCGCTGCAAGAGCGGCCCTTTGAGACCATCGCGAATTGACTGAGATCACTCGACCCGCGCCAGCACCGCGAGCTTGCGGATGCCCTTGTTGCGGTAGGCGTCGAGGAACGCGTAATAATCCTTGAACGACACGCAGCCGTTGGAATCGCCGTTCGGCCCGAGCATGAAGGTGTGGGCGAGCAAGCCGTCGCGGCCGTAGATCGCACTCTCGCCACCGATCGGAGTCAGGCGCAGCGCCGGCACGCCATGGAACAGCGCTTCGCGCGGCTTCAGCGTGTAGATGTGCGGCGGCGTCACGCCGCGCATGCGGACGCGCGAGGAGCGCGGATCGTCGAGATTGGAGCCGAGGCCGGAATGCGCCTCGAGCTTGGTGCCGTCGGGCAGGTAGACCATCTTGGCGGTGATATCGTAGACCGCGGTGTCGCGCTCGTAGGGCGCCGAACCGCCGAGCATGGGGTTCTGCTCTCGCGGCGCGATGGACGCGGTCACGCTGGCATCGGCCGAGGCATAGGCCAGCAGCCCGCCGGACGGCTCGCGCTTGCCCCAAAGCTTCTCGACCATCGACTGGCGCGGACCGGTGATCGACATCACCGCGGCCTTGGCGCGATCGGCAAACGATTTCGGCTTCGCCTCGGGCGCCGGCACGATCTCGGCCGGATCGGCCGAAGCCAGCTGCATCTGCGCATCCGGCGCGCGCTTGGTCTTGTCCGCAGTCTTGTCAGCAATCTTGGCCGGCGCCGCCGGCTTCAGCGCTTCCGCGACCTTCGCGATCACGCTCTGCTTGGGGGCGTCCTTGACGACGGCCACCTGGGTTGCGGGCGCGGCGCTCGCCGCATTCGACGCAACGCCCTGGGTCGCGGCCGCGCCAAAGCGCTCGTTGAACATCTCGCGCGAGATCGGAGCTGCGACCTGGAGCCGGTCAGGCAGCAGCGCAAAGGTGTCCCTGATGGCCTCGTCGGCCTCACGCAGCGCCACCCTGGGCGCGCGCTTGATCACGGGCTCGTCGTAGCCAATGCTGCCGACGGTCGGATAGACGCTAGCGCCGAAGACGTTGCTGTAGATGGTCCAGCCGGCGCCCATCACGACGCAGCCGATCGCCGCGGCGCCCAGCCAGTTGGTGGTGGTCATTTTCCGGGAAGGCTTCCGAAGTGAATTCTTGGACTTCCGTGCCGCGTTACTCTGCGCAGCGATACTCGTACTCATTCGCCTTGCGTCCAGGACGGTGTCACTCAGTCCCCCTTCGAAGTGCCGCTGGTCACGATCCGGGAACAGCATCTCGCAGGAGGTCGGAGCGTCATTAAGGCGACTTTTAGTTAAATGCAGATTAAGTTCGGGCAGATGTGAGGCACCGCGCTAACGCTGTCCCATTTCGAGAAAAAAGCCCGCAGAACTACTGACTTAGGAGCGTCTGTTAACCATAATTCTCCGCCGGTTCGGCGCGTTCGACGGACGTCACAGGCGGCCTCTCTAAGGCCATCCAACCAAGTCGTTTTCGTGGTCTTCAATACCCGGACAATAGCGGGGAAGCGTTGCGCGAGGCTGGTGCGCGCTGCGCCCTCTCGAGCGGGTGTCAGCAGGGTGGCGGCACAGCCCGTCCCACATCACACATCGCGCACAGAGTGCTCACGCGGCACGGCGCCCTGACCGAAAGTTGATCGCGTCGGACTGGAAAAGACCGCACCGAGGAAATAGCTGCGAGAGCGGCACTTTTCAGCAGCCTCTGCGTGTGATACGGTACCGTATCAACATCGCTTTGAACTGTGCCAAGCACGCAAACGGAGGCTGGCATGAGAGGGATCGCGGGCGCCGGTATTTTCGCTCTGGCGTGGTTGTTTCAGTTGAACGGGTCAGCGAGTGCACAGCCGGCTGTCAGTGTCGGCTGCAGGGCATCGGCATCGGCCGCGGGCACGCAAGTCTGGCGCTGCGACAACGGCATCACCATCGTTGCGGAAAACGGCGCCAGATTTGAACTTAAGGACGCCAACCGCGACGGACATATTGACTCCGTGGAGTTGAGCAGCAAGGCGCTGCTGATCGAGGTGCCCAAGAAGCCTGGCGGCAATCCCTTCAAGGTGCTGACGCCGCAGGCGATCGCCGCAGTGCGCGGGACCAAATGGGCCGTCGATGTCGCTGAGGCCAAGACCGCGGTCTTCGTTGCCGACGGCCGTGTCGGTGTGAGCCGCAGGGCTCGTGGACGCGGCGTCGTGCTCGGACCGGGCCAAGGCGTCGATGTCGAGGCAACCGGCCCGTTGACCGTCAAGACCTGGGGCCAGCCGCGCGTCGACGCGCTGATGGCAAGACTGGGTCAATAAGGCCTGGACAATCAAGGCCCGCGCAACAACGCCCGGGCGACAAAGAAGATTGCAGTACGTAATGACTAGACGCGTTCAGATCCTGGTGGCACTCGTCCTCACCGCGCTGTGGGGTGCCGGCATCTATGCCGGCCACGCCAACGGTCATCTGCGCTTTCTCGATCGGCTCGAGGCGACGCTGACGGATTGGCGCACGCAGGTCCGCGGCGTGCAGGCTCCGCCCGATCTCGTCACCATCGTCGCGATCGACGACACCGTCGTGAAGCGCGGCGGCAGCTATCCGCTGCCGCGCGCCGATCTCGCGCGCGTCGTCGACACCATCGTGCAGTTCAAGCCGAAGGTCGTCGGGATCGACCTGCTGCTGGTCGACCGCAGCGCGGCGATCGGCGATGCGACGCTGGCCAACACGCTCGCAACCGGTCCCATGGTGCTCGCCGCCGCGGCGATCTTCCCCGCCGCCAGCGAGACCGTGGAGCCGGGCGCCCAAGGTCCCCTCGCCGCGCTGCCACAGGCCGAGCGCTTCCTGCTGCCTCTGCCCGCCTTCGCCGATCACGCCGAGGTCGGAGTCGTCAACGTCGCGACGGGGCAGTCGGGCTCGCCGCTTTCGGTGCCGATGCTGTTCCGGACCAGCGACAAGGTCGAGCTGTCGTTTCCCTTGCGCGTCGCGACGCGCGCGCTCGACAAGCCGCTGACGATCGCGCCCGATCATCTCATGCTCGGCGACCGCGCGGTGCCGACCGACTCCGACTTCGCGCTGCCGATCACCTATTACGGCCCGCGCCGGACCATCCGCACCGTCAGCGCCCAGAGCATTTTCGACGGCACGCTCAATCGCGCGGCGATCGAGAACCGCATCGTCGTGATCGGCGCGTCGGTCTCCGGCGGCGGCGACTTCTATCCGACGCCGTTCGATTCCCTGATGCCCGGTGTCGAGGTGATCTCGACCGCGATCACCCACCTCGTCGCCGGCGACGGCATCGTGCGCGACCGCAAGGTCCACATCGTCGACGCGCTCACCGCGATCCTGCTGCCGATGCTGCTGGTGGGCCTGCTCGCCTGGCGGCGCAGCGCGCCCGGCATCATCGCGGCAGCCGTGGTGATGATCGCCTGGGCCGGTCTCAACCTGTTCGCATTCACGCACGGCGTCTGGCTCAACGCTGCGACCACGCTCGCCGCGGCAGTGCCGCCGGTGATGGTCTTTGCCGGCGTGCAATTGTGGGCGGGAGGCCGCCGCACGCAATATCTCGCCGCCAAGAGCCGGTCGCTCGCGCAATTCCAGGCACCGGCGGTGCAGGAATGGCTGGCGCGCGATCCCAATTTCCTGTCCAAGCCGGTCCGGCAGGATGCAGCGGTCGTCTTCATCGATCTCTCCGGTTTCACGACGCTCAGCGAACGGATCGATCCGGACGAGCTGCAGCATCTGCTGAGGGCATTTCACGCGCTGATCGACAAGGCCGCGGTCGACAGCGGCGGCATGATCACCGGCTTCCTCGGCGACGGCGCCATGATCCTGTTCGGCCTGCCGGGCGCAATGCCCGACGACGGCGCGCGCGCGCTGCAATGCTCGATCGACCTGTATCGCAGCGTCGATCGCTGGATCGCTTCGCTGCCGCCCGCCACCCGCGGCCAGCTCGGATTCAAGATCGGTGCGCATTTCGGCCCGATCGTCGCCTCCCGCCTCGGCGGAAGCCACCAGCACATCACGGCGACGGGCGACACGGTCAACGTCGCAAACCGCTTGATGGAGGTTGCCGCCCAGAACTGTGCGCGGCTTGCGCTCAGCGATACGCTGCTGGATGCGGCCGACTTCCACGGCGCTCCCGACGGCATTCTGTCAGGTCCCCTGCTCACCCAGGTCCGCGGCCGCTCCGGCGTCGTGACCGTCTGGTTCTGGCGCGACCAGAACGGGCCGGGTCAGCCCGCGACCAAGGCCGAGATGATCGACTGATTTTGGGGCCGGCTACCGCACTTCCGGCGGCGGCGAGCGGTCGAGCACATCGCCCTTGGCGCCTTCGAGCAGATCAATGCCGTAGGTCTCGACCACGAGCGGCCCGCGCTTGCGCTGCAATTGCGCAATTTGCGTCACCTTCGCGAACAGCTCGTCGAGGGCGGGATGGCCGTCCGGGCGCAGCTCGTCGACAGAGATCAGCTTGCCGGCAAGCAGCTTCGGATCGGGCTCGGGCATGTTGACCCAGCGGATGCGCTGGTTCTGCTGCAGCACGCAGGTGCCGCGCGGCAGGTAAAAGGCGAGCCAGCCCGTGGTGCCGTAGTCCTGCGCGAGCACGCAGGTCGCGCCACTGCGCGCGCGCACCGCTTCGATCTCGGCGGCGAGCTCGTGCCAGCCGACGCCGACGCTGCGCACCGTCGCGTCGCGGCGATAGCCCGACAGCCAGCCGGTGTTGGCTTGCACGATCAGCGCCGCAAACATCACGATGCCCACGGGCGCGGCCCAGCGCAGGCAGAAATCCGCGAGACGCCGCGCGCGCGGTTGCCATGGCACGAGACTGGCGGCGGCAGCCGCGGCAACGATGAAGGGCGGATAGACCGGCGCGAACCAGTTGGCTTCGACGCGGGCATGCAGCGAATGCCAGACGAAATAGACGACGATGGTCCAGAACAGCGTCTCGATCAGCACACGCGAGGCCAGCGCGCCGGCCCGGCGCCAGGTCAGCGCGTGCAGGCCCATCGCGCCGAGGATAAAGACGAGCGGCGTTGCGAAGGCGATCTGGGTCGGGATCAGCTCAGCGATGAAGACCGGACGGAAGTCCTCGATCTTCGCCCGCCCGAGCTGCTTCACGAACGAGACCCATTGATGATCCGCATTCCACAGGATCACCGGTGAGAACAGCGCGAACGCAACGAGGCCGCCGAGATAGGGCCAGGGCGAGAGGAACCAGTGCCGCAGTTTCGGCACGGCCGCGAGCCAGATCAGGATCGCGGCGCCAAAGAACATCGCGGTGTATTTCGACAGCAGCGCCGCGCCGACCGCCGCGCCGACGGCGAGCCACCAGACGCCGCGGCCGGTCTCCAGCACCTTGGCGAGGAAGAACAACACGAAGCTGGAGGCAACCAGCAGCGGCGCATCGGGCGTGACGATCAGCGTGCCGACCGAGGCCATCATGGTCACGTTGAGCAGGATGGCGCTGGTCGCAGCCACCCGCGCGCCGCCGAACAGGATGGCGGCGGAGCGGTAGATCGCGTAGCTCATCGGCAGCGCCAGCAGGATCGAGAACACGCGGACGCCGAGCTCGGTGTCGCCGGCGATCATGGTGCCGGCGCGGATCACGTAGGCGACCATCGGTGGGTGGTCGTAATACCCCCCGGCGAGGTTCTTCGACCACATCCAGTAATAGGCCTCGTCGAAGGTGATCGGCGTGAACGCGGCCGCGACCAGCCGCAAGCCGACCAGCGCGACGATCACCAGCGCGGTATTGCGGACAATCCGCGCGTCAGCCCCGCCCATGTCGAGCTATTTCTTGCGCCAGACGAACAGTCCGGACATCGCGTAGTTCCACACCACGCCCATCAGCGCGCCGGCCATGCCGGCCAGCCACCAGATCGGCTCCTGGTCGTAGACCGAGAAGGCGACGCCGACATTGGCGAGCAGGCCGACGCTGCACACGATGTAGAAGGCGATCAGGCCGCGCAGCAGCGCAAAGCCCTTCAGCCGCTGGTCGCGATAGGTGAGGAAGTTGTTGAGGACGAAGTTGCTGGTCATGGCGACGACGGCGCCTGCGGCCTGCGCCTCCGCGAACGGCGCCTTGAACAGCTGAAGGGCGATGAACAGCGTCGTCAGATGCACCACGAGGCCGATGCCGCCGACCATCGCGAACAGGATGAAGCGAAGCGAGACCGCATCGTTGGTGAACTTGGCCAGCACCAGGCCGAGAAAGTCCAGCGCGACCATGGAATCGAGCTTGCTCTCGCCGTGCTGGCGCTGACCGAACGTGTAGGGAATTTCGACGGCTCGCAAGCCACCGTTCGCGCTCGCGACGAGGTCGAGCAGGATCTTGAAGCCGTGCACCGAGAGCTTCGGCGCGAGCTCCTCGAAACGGTCGCGGCGAACCATGAAGAAGCCGCTCATGGGATCGGCGATCTCGACCCGCAGCACCTTCTTTGCGACCTCGGTCGCCAGCGCGCTTGCGCCGGCGCGCTGCTTGTTGAAGCCTTCGCTCTTGTAGCCCTCGATGTAGCGGCTGCCGACGACGAGATCGGCCTGGTCGCTTGCGAGCAGCAGCAGCATCTTCGGCAGTTGCGTCTCGTCGTGCTGGAGGTCGGCATCGATCACGGCCACATAGGGCGCGCTGGAGGCCAGGATGCCCTCGATGCAGGCGCCCGACAGGCCGCGGCGGCCGATGCGGCGGACACAGCGCACGCGGTTGTCGCGCTGCGCCAGCGCGCGCACGACGTCCCAGGTGCCGTCGGGCGAATTGTCGTCGACGAACACGACTTCCCAGGCGACGTTGGCGAGCGTCGCCTCCAGCCGCCGGTACAGCACCGTGACGTTGTCGCGCTCGTTGAACGTCGGGACGATGACCGACAGTTCCGGCGCCTCTTGAGCCTGCGGGGGAGTGCCGGAGCCCGGTCTGATCGCTTCATTCATGACGGCAGCGTATATCTGCCGCGTCCTGCGCTGCCAAGACGTTGCGCAGCCAAGATCTACCGAGCCGGGGGTCTGTGGGGAAAGGCCCAAAAAGGGCCCAAAAATGCCAACGACCCCGGAACGGCGGACTGCGCGTACATCCGGCGCAAGCCCAAGCTATTCCAAGGTCGTTCCAGCGCCGGAGGTTTCGCTCAACGTCGCCGTTAGACGCTAGATAAGAACGGTAAAACCGCTTCGCAAGGGGGCATAGCAGCCCTTTTTCGGATCCTTGCTAGTTCGGGACTTCCTTGATCACCGGCCCACGCGGTGCGGGGGCGGCCGGGACAGCGGGCGCTGCCGCCGGAGCCGGCTCGGCCTTTGCCGGCCTGGGCGGCTTGCCGTACTGGCCGATCGGCCCCAATACGACGGCGACCGCAAGCACGACCGCCGCGACGATCGCGCCCAGAATGCCACCCAGCGACTCAGACGACATGGAAGCCCATCCCTGTTCCAGATGCCGCCAGTGATACCATGGATGCGCGCGGAGCTGGAAGAGCCCCCGCGGAGGGACGAATAGCGAGTGGCTCATCGCGAACGGGGAGCGCCGGCCTACGTGCCCTCTTCGCGATGGGCCATTCGCCACGGCCCTACTTTACGGGCGGCCTGTGCTTGACGAACGCCGTCACGATGTCCTTCTGCGCCGACTCGACCGCCCTGTTCGCGGTGGCGAGATGGGCGCCGGCATCGATGTTCGGATATTGCGTGGTGAGATAGTCGAGCAACGCCACCCGGTAATATTGCCGCTCCGACGGACAGGCGCCCGCGACCGAGCGGCCGAAATCCTGTTCCGACATTCCCTGATTGGAGTCGCGCGAGTATTCCCGCGCCAGGCAATGCCAGTAATCGTCGCGGCCCTGCATGGCGAGCTTCTGGGCGCCCTTGGCGTCGTCGTCATCGTCGGCCATGGCAGAACAAGTCATGGCAGCAGATGTCATCATGACGAGCGCCGCTCCCACCATCAGCATCCGCATTCTTGTTCTCCTTTTTGCGCGGGTCCAGCTGCGAGCTTAGACGGGACGGCGCAACTGGCCAATCACATCTGGTTTGATTAGGATGAGGTCCCTCCCCGTCGATGCGAGACCCTCCCGTGGCCAAAGCAAAAACCGCGTCCAAAAAATCCGGCAACATCTTCATCGGCGTCGGCGGCTGGACCTTCGAGCCCTGGCGCGGCGTGTTCTACCCGGAGAAGCTCACGCAGGCAAAGGAGTTGTCCTACGCCGCCTCGAAGCTGACCTCGATCGAGATCAACGGCACCTATTACGGCTCACAGAAGCCGGAGAGCTTTCGCAAATGGGCCAGCGAAGTGCCCGATGGTTTCGTGTTCTCGGTGAAGGGACCGCGCTTCGCCACCAACCGCCGCGTACTCGCCGAGGCCGGCGATTCCATCAAGCGCTTCTATGATTCCGGCGTGCTGGAACTCGGCGACCATCTCGGACCGGTGCTGTGGCAGTTCGCGCCGACGAAAAAATTCGACGGCGCCGATTTCGGCAAGTTCCTGGAGCTGCTGCCGCGCAAGCTCGAGGGGCGCGCGCTGCGCCATGTCGTCGAGGTCCGCCACGACAGCTTTTGCGCGCCGGACTTCGTCGCGCTGATCCGCGAGTTCGAGACGCCTGTCGTGTTCGCCGAGCACGGCAAATATCCGGCGATCGCCGACGTCGCCGGCGATTTCGTCTATGCACGGCTCCAGAAGGGCAATGACGAGATCAAGACCTGCTATCCGCCGAAGCAGCTCGACGCCTGGGCCAAGCGCTTTCAGGACTGGGCCGAGGGGAGTGAACCCGACGATCTGCCGAAGGTCGACAAGGCCAAGCCGAAGAAGGAGCCGCGCGACGTGTTCGCCTATGTCATCCACGAGGGCAAGGTGCGCGCACCGGCCGGCGCCATGGAACTGATCGCGCGGGTGAGCTGAGGATGGTTCATGGCAAAGGCGAAAAAGCTCTTCACCATCGGTTATGAACAGACGCCGCCCAAGGCGGTGCTCGACGCGCTGGAAGAGGCCGGCGTCAAGCTCGTGGTCGACGTGCGCGCCGTGACGTCATCGCGCCGGCCCGGCTTTTCGAAGAAGCAGTTGTCCGCGGGCCTGGATGAGCGCGGCATCGCCTATGTCCATCTCGCCGCGCTAGGCACGCCGAAGGAAGGCCGGCTCGCTGCACGCAGCGGCCAATACGATGTGCTGGAGAATATCTATTCAAAGCACCTGAAGACGCCGCAGGCCAGGGAAGAGATGGACGAGCTCTCGGCGCTGGTGATGAAGGCCGGCCCGGTCTGCCTGCTCTGCTACGAACGCGATCACACCCACTGCCACCGCCAGATGATCGCGGAAATCATCGAGGAGCGCGATGGCGTGGCGGTGAGGAATTTGGCGGGACGGCAGGTGTGATCGTCCCGGGCATGACGGAGAGAGCCTACCCCTCACCCGCCAGCTCGAACGTCCCCTCCATCATCTGCACGCAATGGCCGCCGACATAGGCATCGAGAAGGGCCCCGCCCTCCTTTTCCACTGTCGTCCGCAGGATGCTCGGCCGGCCCATGTCAAAACCCTGGCCGATGGTGAGCTTCAGCTCGCCGTCGCGGAGCGAATCGAGGGTGGCGAGCAGCGCGGCCGCGGCGACCGTTGCGCTGCCGGTGGCGGGATCCTCGGCGAAACCGCTGGCACCGCGCATGAACATCCGCGCCTGGAGGTCGCAAGGCGCCTGCGCCGCGGGGATATCGCGCGTGTAGAAATAAATCGAGAACGCGCCATCGCGTGGCAGTGTCCGGCCGAACGCCGCAGCGTCGGGCGTCGCCCGCCGCAGCGCGTCGCGCGAATGCAATTCCGCGACCACGAACGGCGTACCGACGCCGACGACTTCCGGCACATGGCGATCGGTCCTGACGTCGTCCGCGCTCAATGACAGGCACGCGGCGACATCGGCGGCGGACAGCTTTGCAAGACGCGCCAGCGGCTGCGGCGCAGTCAGCTCGGCACCGACGACCTTGCCCTGCTCCCGCCAGATCTCGACCGGCACGATTCCGGCTTTCTCTTCGAACAACAATCGCGGCCAGGGCTCATTGCTGCGCCGGGCCAGCACGAAAGCGGTGCCGACATTGGGATGACCCGCGAAGGGAAGCTCCCTCACCGGCGTGAAGATGCGGACCTCCGCGTCGTGGCCGGGGTTGCGCGGCGGCAGCACGAAGGTTGTCTCGGAATAGTTGAACTCGGTCGCGATCGCCTGCATCTGCTGCGTCGTGAGCCCGCCGGCGTCGAGCACCACGGCGAGCTGGTTGCCGCCGAAGGCGCGGTCGGTGAACACGTCGACGGTGATGTAGCGGCGCTGCATCGCTCATTTCCTCTTCACGCAAATCGCAGCCGCGCTCGGCTGCATCGCCGGCACTCTACAAGCCGGCGACATCGCTCGTCATGCCCCAAAATTGAGTGCAATCGGAGCAATCGCGGAAAACGATTCAGAAGCGGAAGAGTGAACGTGGCGATGCGAGCACTTGCGCACGCGCGGCGGGATCGGTGATCAGCGTGTCGAGAAACTGGCGGTTCCTCTCATAGCCCTGCGACGCCTCGAACTGCGTGTGCGGCCAGTCGCTCCCCCACAGCAGACGATCAAGACCGTAAGCACTACGCAGCAACGGATAGGTTTCCTTCGCAAAGCTCTCGCCAGCCGCGCCGTTGCGATACGGCGCCGAGATCTTCACCCAGACGTTCTTCGTCGCCTCTAACTTCAGTACCGACTGAAAGCCGGGATCGGCGACGCCGAGCTTTGGATCCGGCAGCGCGTAGTGATCGAGCACGACAGTGACGCCGTGATCGAGCAGCCGTGGCGCGAGCACAGCGAGATCGGCCGCATTGCGCTGGATCTCCACCTGCCAGCCGAGGGCCTTTAGATTCGCCAGCAGCGCCTTCCATTCGCTGGCCAAGAGATCAGGCAACGGCTGGCCGACGAGATTGAGACGAATGCCGACGACGCCGGCACGATCGAGCGCGCGCAGTTCGTCCGCGGTCACGGAAGGATCGACCACCGCGATGCCACGCAGGCGTCCGCCGGCCGTCCTCAGGCTCTCGACCAGATAGGAATTGTCGGTGCCAAGAAAGCTCGGCTGCACCAGCACGCCATTGCTCATGCCATTGCGGTCGAGCTGCTCCAGATACAGCGCCAGCGGCGCGTCATAATCGGGGGCATAGCGCCGGCCGGGCGCGAGCTTGAGGCCGCGGTGGAAGACATGGGCATGGGTATCGATCGTCGGCAAGCTCGCCTCACTCTTCGCTCGGCTCGCGACGGCCGCGGCCGCCACGAGGGATACAAGGCCTGTGCCGAATTGGCGGCGCGTCAGGCCGCGCTCGCGGGACATCATGGTGATTGCTCCCCATCCGGCGTCAGGCGCGCGTCGCGGCGGCTTGTTCAAAAACCTTGCCGCGGGTCTCGGGCAGCAGCACCACCGCGATCAGCACCAGCGAATAGGCGAAGGCCGCATCGATGCCGATCGCCGGTCCGAGCCCGATATGGTCGCTGAGATAGCCCACGAGGAACGGGAACGCGGCGGAGACGATGCGGCCGAAATTGTAGCAGAAGCCGACGCCGGTGCCGCGCACGCCGGCCGGATAGAGTTCGCTGAACAGCGCCGCCATGCTGGCGGGAATGCCGGCGGAGAAGAAGCCGAGCGGAAAGCCGAGCACCAGCATCTCGCCATTGGTCAGCGGCGCAAAGATGTAGATCAGCACGGTGACGATGCAGGCGCTGGCGAAGAAGGCGACGTTGGCCCTGCGGCCGATACGGTCGCTGATGATGCCGCTGGCGACGCAGCCGCAGAAGAAGGCGACGATGATCACGGCGAGGTAGCCGCTGGAGCCCAGCACCGACAACTGCCGCACTTCGCGCAGGAAGGTCGGCAGGAACGTGGTCAGGGCCGCGTAGCCGCCGTGGGCGCCGATGCCAAACAGGCCTCCGATCAGCGTCGAGCGCAGCACGTCGCGATGGAAGATGCCCGAGAGCGTGGCGAAGAACGGCGTCTTCCCGGCTGCGACGGCGCGTGGCGGCTCCTTCAAGCCGCGGCGGATGAAGATGATGAGGAGCGCGGGCAACAGCCCCAGTGCAAACAGCAGCCGCCAGGCGATGTCGGCGGGTGCATAAGTGAACACGAGGGCCGAGAGCAGCACGGCTGCGCCCCACCCCACGGCCCAGGCGCTCTGCACCGAGCCCAGCGCCTTGCCGCGATGCTCGGGGCGGATGATCTCGGCCATCAGCACCGCGCCGCAGGCCCATTCGGCGCCGAAGCCGAGGCCCTGGATCGCCTTCAGGATCAGGAGCTGGGTGAAAGTCATCGCGAACGCGCAAGCGAAGGTCGCGAGCGCAAAGGTCGCAACAGTAATCTGAAGCGCCTTGACGCGGCCGAAACGGTCGCCGAGCGCGCCACCGATCCAGCCGCCGAACGCGCCGAAGAACAGCGTGATCGAGCCGAGCAGACCCGCATCGGCCTTGCTGATGCCGAAGGCGGCGATCAGCGCGGGGATGGCAAGGCCGAACATCTGGACGTCGAGCGCATCGAGCGCCCAGCCGCCAAAGCTTGCCCAGAACGTGCGCCGCTCCAGCGGAGAGCTTTCGCTGTACCAGTTTGACATTTTTCCTACCCTTGTACTCGTTATTGCTTGATGTCTTGAAAAGTCGCGCTCACCTGATCTCGGCGTGGTAGCGGAACCGGTCGGCCGGCCCGCGCGACCTGCGCCATTCGATCGGCCGCCGCTCCAGATCGAGCGCGAGGCGCTCGATCACGATCAATGGCGCGTGCGCTTCGAGGCGCAGCAGGCGCGCCTGCATCTCGTTGGCGGTTTCGACCGTCAGAATTTCCTCGGCCGACACCACCACCTCCCCGCAGCGCTCCTCGTAGAGCGGATAAAGCAGGTCGCCGAATTCGGCGGTGTCGATCTCCAAGATCGGCGCGAAGCGCGATTGCTGGAGCCAGATTTCTTCGGCGAGCAGCGGCACATCGTCGATCAGGCGCAGACGCGACAGGCTGATCACGGGCTCGCCGACAGGGATGCGCAGCGCCGAGGCAACGGCCGAATTCGCGGCAACGCTCTTGCGCCGGATGATGCGGCTCTTCGGCACGCGCCGCTCGCCGCTCTCGGACTGGAAGCGGAAGAAGCGGAATAGCGAGGAGTTGAAGCGCGCCCGGCGCACGAAGGTGCCGCGGCCCTGCTGGCGCTCCAGCACGGCATCCGCAACGAGCTGATCGATCGCTTTGCGCACGGTGCCGATCGCAACGCCGTAATGCGCCGCAAGCTCGGCCTCCGACGGGATCGGCTCGCCCGGCCGCCATTCATTGCGGTTGATCCGCGCGGCGAGGTCGTCGCGCAGGCGCTGGTAGCGTGGCAGGCGATCGTCGTGCGGAGCTGCATTCATATAGTCATATAGATGACTAGATGAGATGGGAGTCAAGAGCTACCAGGGTACCGCAATTGCGAGACCGGCGACGCGAGGTCGGGCGGGCGGACGTTGCCAACCCGACCTCGCCTTGCGTGTTAGTTCGCTGCCTTCGGCGTGCAGGGCGGTTGCTTGTAGGGCGCAGAGGCAAACGCGCCCTGCGCCGGAGCCCTCACGCAATCCGCAGCCGCCTGAGGCGGAGCGCGCCGCGGGGCGACGTCGCGGGCGGCTGCGGCCTGGGTTTGATAGACGGCGGCGGCGATCAGGGCGGCCGAGACAAGGGTCAATCGGGTCATGGGTTCTCTCCGCGTGGCAAACGGAAGCCGAGAGGTTTCGGCGTCCTGACAACATGAGCGGAAATCGCCGTGAGATATTTCATCACGCGCCGTCAACGAAACGCGAGCACCCTCACCCCAGTTGAAACACCGCTACCTTGTGCTCGTAGCCGCGGACCGCGACCTCGCCGAGCGCGACGGCGTCCTCACCGTCGTCGCCGAGCGCCTCGCGGACAGACTCGGAGATCAGGAGCTGCGAGCCGAGCTCCTTGTTGAGTGCCTCCAGCCGCGAGGCGAAGTTCACGGTATCGCCGATCACCGTGTACTCCTTGCGTCGGGGCGAGCCGATATTGCCGGCAACGACCTCGCCGAAATGGATGCCGATGCCGATCCGCAGGGGCCAGCTCGTTTGTGCGTTGATGCGGTCCATCGCGGCCAGCATCTCGCGGCCTGCGGCAACCGCGCGGTGCGCGGCGTCGGAGGCCTCCAGCGGCGCGCCGAACAGGGCGAGGAAGCCATCGCCCAAAAACTTGTTCACGATGCCGCCCTGACGATCGAGGATGTCGACCAGCACGGCGAACGCGCCGTCGAGCCGGTCAACCACCTCCTGCGGGGTGCGCAACCGCGCGCTGGCGGTGAAGCCGCGGAAATCGACGAACATCACCGCGACGCGACGAAGGTCGCCGCCCGCGCTGGGTCCCGCCGCCATCAGCCGCTCCACCACCTGCGGCGAGACATGCTGGCCGAACAGGTTCGTCACCCGGTCGCGCGCGGTGGCCGCCACAATGCTCGCGGCAAATTGCCGCCGCAACCGCGCGCCGACGGCGCCCGCGAGCACGCCGCAAATCAGGATGATGGTGCTGCGCACCACGTGAAAGTAGATCAGGGGCTCGCCGGCGTCGTTGGCCGAATTATAATACAGCGCGACGGCCAAGAGTTCGGCTGCGGCCACAAATCCAGTGAAGGTGGACAGCCAGAAATCGAGCCGCAGCGTCGAAAGAATGACGAAAATGAAATAAACCAGTGGCAGCACGAAACCGAGCGCCTGGCTCGCCCCCATGCTGCGAATCTGCAGGATCAGAATGATCGTCGGCAGCGACGTTTCGATGAGAGCGCCGATATAGCGCCTGATCACCGGCAGGTCGCGATCGAGCTTGAGGTTTCGCCTGATCTGACGGTGAATCCAAACCTCGAAGAGGATGAACCCCGCCAAGAGAATGTATTCGTGGACGAGGCCCTCCGTCCCGCGCCAGACCCGGTTCACGAGAGCAGGGTCGATCAGGTAGGTTGCGGTGAGGAACAAGATCATGACGCAGCCGGTGATGATCAGTGTCCGCACGCGCAACAGCTCGGTGCGCAGCACTTCCCGCGTCAGCTCGCGCTCGAAATCCTCCGATAGCACGGCGTGTTGCCGGGTCTTCCTGCTGGCTAACCTGACCATTCCACCCCTCGATTCCGGGGCATTCTGCCTCAATCCAGGGTGCGGCGGAAGCGCGTGACCGCGATGGTCATGGCGACCAGCATCAGGATCGCCAGCGCCAACGCGTCGAAGCGCAAATTCTGCATGGTCGCGCCCTTCAGCATGATGGCGCGGACGATCCGCAAGTAGTGGGTCAGCGGCAGGCACTCACCGAGATATTGCGCCCAGACCGGCATGCCGGCGAACGGGAACATGAATCCGGAGAGCAGAATGCTCGGCAGGAAGAACATCATGGCCATCTGCATGGCCTGGAGCTGGTTCTGCACCACCGTCGAGATGGTGTAGCCAATCGATAGATTTGTAGCGATGAACAAGGTCGACAGCAGCGCGAGCAGGAACAGATTGCCGAGCAAGGGCACACCGAACAAGCCGACGCCGATGCCGATGATGAGGAAGGCCTGAACGAAGCCGACCAGCACATAAGGAATGATCTTGCCGAACATCACCTCGACCGGCTTGATCGGCATCGACAGCAGGCTCTCCATGGTGCCCCGCTCGACCTCGCGGGTGACCGAGAGCGCGGTGAAGATCAGCATGGTCATGGTGAGGATGGTGCCGACGAGGCCCGGCACGATATTGAGGCTGGACGACGCGGCCGGATTGTAGCGCGCATGCGCGCGGATCTCGAACGGCATCTCGGGCGGATTGCCGATATAGAGATCGTGCGCAAGCGCGGTCTGCACGACCATGCCGAGCGAGCCGAGCGCGGCGCTCGCCGCAACGGGATCGGTGGCGTCGGCCGCAACCAGCAGCGCCGGCCGGTCGCCGCGCCGCACCGCGCGCTCGAAGCCGCGCGGAATCTCGACGCCGAACAGCACCTTGCCCGATTTCAGCAGGTTGTCGAAATCGTCGACGTCGTGCACCTCGTAGATGAAGCGGAAATAGGCGGTGTTCTCCAGCGCCTTCAACACCGAGCGGGCAAGATCCGAATCCTCCTGGAGCAGCACCGCGCTCGGCAGATTGTGCGGCGTGGTGTTGATGGCATAGCCGAACAGCAGAAGTTGCATCACCGGCAGCATCACGATCATCGCGAACGACACGCGGTCGCGCTTGAGCTGGATGAACTCCTTGACCAGCATCGCATAGGAGCGCTTCCAGAAGCCGAAGCGCTCGCGGAATTCGTGCGCGGGTGCGGGATGATCGGCGGCGCTCATTGGAAATTGTCCTTCGAACGGCTCATCAATTCGATGAACACGTCTTCGAGCGAGGGCGATGATTTGTGCCAGTGCAGGCCGCCCTTCTCGCGCCACGGCGCGATGCTGGCCTCGAGCGCGGCCACGTCGCGCCCGGACACGTGCAGCGAAGTGCCGAACGGTGCCACCATGTCCACGCCGGGCTTGCCGGTGAGCGCGGCCGTGAGCCCGTTGAGCTCCTCGCCCGTCACGGTGTAGGTCGTCAGGGCGGACTTCGCGATCACCTCCTCCACCGTGCCGTGCGCCAGGAGATGGCCGTAGGCGATGTAGGCGATCTCGTGGCAGCGCTCGGCCTCGTCCATGTAGTGGGTCGAGACCAGGACGGTGAGGCCGTCGGCCGCGAGCGCATGGATCTCGTTCCAGAAATCGCGCCGCGCCTTGGGATCGACGCCGGCGGTCGGCTCGTCCAGCAGAAGCAGTTTCGGACTGGGCAGCGTGCAGGCCCCGAGCGCGAGCCGCTGCTTCCAGCCACCGGAGAGCTCGCCCGCGAGCTGCTCCTCGCGCCCCGACAGCCCGAGCCGCTTGATCATGTCGCGCGCAGCGCCGCGTGCGTCAGTGAGGCCATAGAGCCGCGCGACGAATTCGAGGTTCTCCCGAACCGAGAGGTCCTGGTACAGGCTGAAGCGCTGGGTCATGTAGCCGACCTGGCGCTTGATCTTTTCGGCATCGCGCCGGATGTCGTAGCCGAGGCAGGTGCCCTCGCCACTGTCGGGCGTGAGCAGGCCGCAGAGGATGCGGATGGTGGTGGTCTTGCCCGAGCCGTTCGGCCCGAGGAAGCCGTAGATCGAGCCGCGCTTCACCTGCATCGACAGATCGTGCACGACCTCGCGGCCGCCAAACGACTTGGTCAGGCCCTTGACGTCGATCGCGATGCCGTTGCCGTTGCCGCCGCTCATCGCTTGTCCGCCACCGGCGTTTTTGGATTGAGATAGACGTCGATCGGCTGTCCGACCCGCAGGGCATCGGGCCGCGAGGGCCGCGCCTGGATCAAATAGACCAGCTTGTTGCGCTCATCGAGGCTGTAGATGACAGGCGGAGTGTATTCGGCCGAGGTCGCGATGAAATAGATCTTTGCGGTGAGATCCGCCGCGCAATTGTCGCAAGAGATGCGCACCGTGTCGCCGATCGCAAGCTTCGGCAACTCCGTTTCGGGCACGAAGAAGCGCAGCTTCATGTTGCCAGGCGGCATGATCGAGAGCACCGGCCGCTGCGCCGCCACCATCTCGCCCTCGCGGAAATAGATCTGCTGGATGGTGCCGGCAACGGGCGCAAAGCCCCTCCGCCGCGCCATTCGCGTCTCCGACGTCGCGACCCGCGCTTCGGCGACACGCAAGGACGACACCGCGGAATCGAGATTGGCCTGCGTGCCGGACCCGGTCTTGTTCAGCGAGGCCGCGCGATCATAGGTCTGCTGCGCGTTGGCCAGTGTCGCCTTGTTCTGGTTGAGGTCGGCAAGCTGGAGATCGTCGTCGACGGAATAGAGGGCATCGCCGACCTTCACCTCGTCGCCCTCGCGGACATTGAGCTTCGTCACCCGGCCCGCTTCGTCCGGGCTGACGAAGATCATGTCGGCCTCGACCCAGCCCTGAAATCCGGGATCGCGCTTGTCCTTGCAACCGGCAAGGCCGGTTGCAAGGACGGCGGCCAACGCAAACACAGAAATTGCCCGCGACGACCTCATGTCGTCCTCCGTTCACCAAAAATCACATCGAGATGGACGCGCAGCATGTCCTGGGCGTCGAGCGGCGCGTGCCGTGCAAACAGGCTCTGCCAGATCACCGCGATCATCGCGGGTGCGACCAGGATCTGCGGATAGCGCGCGAGGTTCTTCTCGCGGATCTCGCCGCGGGCAATGCCGAGCTCGATCAGCGCGCGCATGCCGGCGATCCCGCGCGAGACGACCTCGCGATAATAGAAATCGGCGACGGACGGAAAGCGCGGCCCTTCCGCCACGATCAATCGCACGAGATCGCCGCGCCTCGTGCCGATGACCTCCTTGAGGAAGTTACCGGCAAAGGCCTCGACGAGATCGCGCACCGAGCCCGTCGGCGGCGGCAGCGCATTCAGCTTGGCCACGACGGGCACGATCACCGTGCGCACCAGCTCCTCGAACATCGATTCCTTGTCCTTGAAGTGCAGGTAGATCGTGCCCTTGGCCACGCCCGCCCGCTTGGCGATGTCGTCGAGCCGCGTCGCGGCAAAGCCACGCGCGATGAACTCCTCCATCGCCGCTTCCACGATGGCCGACCGGCGCTCGGCCGCACGCGTGGCACGGTTCGAAGCGGGCGCAGCGTCGGCGGGCGAACGGCCCTTCGCATCGGCGCGAGCTGCGGTTGGCGTGACTGCTTTGGTTGGCTTCTTTGTCATTCCAAATTTATGACTGACTGGTCAGTCACAGTCAAGACGGCGATCCAGCCTGCTTCAAGCCAATAAATTAGCATTGACTAATGCATTAGCGCTTACTAATCTAACACCCATGATCGAAGCCACCCCAAATCCCGTCACGACCGTGATGCGTGCCCTCGCCGATCCGACCCGCCGCGCCGTGTTCGAGCGCGTGTTCGAGAGCAAGGAGATCAGCGTCGCCGAGCTCACCCGCGGCAGCGGCGTGACGCAGGGCGCGATCTCGCAGCATTTGAAGTCGCTGAAGCAGGCCGGCCTCGTCGCCGAGCGCGCCGAGGGCCGCAATGTCTATTACCGCGCCGCGCCGCAAGGACTCGAGCCGCTGGTCACCTGGATGGACCATTACGGCGTGTTCTGGCGCGAGCGCTTCCAGAATCTGCGTGACCTCTTGAAGGAGATCGATCCGTGAGTGCAGCCGAGTTCAAAGCCGAGACAAAAGACATCGTCCAAGACATTGTTTTGGAGGACGTCTTCCCTCACGCGCCCGAGACGATCTGGAAGACGCTGACCAGCGCCCGGTTGATCGCGCGCTGGCTGATGCAGCCGACCGGCTTCGAAGCCGTCGAAGGCAAGGCCTTCACCTTCCAGACAACGCCGGGCGGCAATTGGGACGGCGTGATCCATTGCCGGGTTCTGGAAGTCGTACCTAACCGGCGCCTCGTCTATGCCTGGAAAGGCGGCGACGAACGCAACACCGGCTACGGCGCGCCGCTCGACACCGTCGTGACGTGGTCCCTCACCCCGGTCGAAGCCGGCACGCGGATCCGCCTGGTGCATGCGGGCTTCATCATGCCCAGAAACGAATCGGCCTACACGGTCATGAGCGGCGGCTGGAAGAAGGTTGTCCGCCAGCTCGACGAGATCAGTGGCGAGAAGTGAGTGGGAGATATTTCGATGACCAGTCCTTTTACCGGCGGCTGCGCCTGCGGCGCGATCCGCTATTCGATTCTCGGTGAGCCGCTGTTCAGCAATCACTGCCAGTGCCGGGATTGCCAGCGCGAAAGCGGTAGCGGCCACGGCTCGTACATGACCTTCGCACGCGCCGGCGTCACGGTGACGGGCGAGGCGAAGCACTGGGACATGGTCGGCGACAGCGGCAACGTGAAGACGCGCGGCTTCTGCACGCGGTGCGGCTTGCCGGTCTACATGACCTTCGCCGCAATGCCCGACATCTTCACCATCCGCGCCGCAAGCCTCGACGAGCCCGCCCGCTACAAGCCGCAGGTGGTCACTTACGCGGCGCGCGGGCATGATTGGGATCGTCTCGACCCGGACCTGCCGAAGTTTGCGGGGATGCCGCCGGGGTGAGATGCTAGCCAAAGTCCAGCACCATGCGGCCATCGATCTTGCCGGCCTTCATCCGCTCGAAGACGTCGTTGATTTGCGCCAGCGGCACCTTCGTCACCTCGGCCTTGACCTTGCCCTCGGTGGCGAATGCGACAGCTTCGGCGAGATCCCGGCGGGTGCCTACGATGGAGCCGCGCACGGTGATACGCTTGAGCACGACGTCGAAGATCGGCGTCGGGAATTCACCCGGCGGCAGGCCGACGAGGCTGACCGTGCCCTTCCGGCGCACTATCTCTAGAGCCTGCGCAAATGCCGCGGTCGAGACCGCCGTCACCAGTACGCCGTGCGCCCCGCCTCCGGTCGCCGTAAGGACCTCATTTACGGCATCAGCGGCGAGCGCGTTGACCGCGAGATCGGCGCCGGTCTCGCGCGCGAGCGCAAGCTTGTCCTCGGCGATATCGATCGCCGCGACCTTGAAGCCCATCGCCTTGGCGTATTGGATCGCGACATGGCCGAGCCCGCCGACGCCTGAGATCGCCACCCATTCGCCGGGCCGCGCGTCGGTTTCCTTCAATCCCTTGTAGGTGGTGACGCCGGCGCACAGGATCGGCGCGATTGCCGCGAAATCGACGGTGGGCGGCAGCTTTGCGGCAAAGACAGCCGAGGCGATGACATATTCTGCAAAGCCGCCGTTCACGCTGTAGCCGGTGTTGTGCTGGTGCTCGCACAGCGTCTCCCAGCCGGTCTCGCAATATTCGCAGGCCATACAGGCGTCATGCAGCCAGGCGACGCCGACAGCATCGCCAACCTTCAGGTTTTTCACGCCAGGGCCGAGCGCGGCGACGATACCTGCGGCTTCATGGCCGGGAATGAAAGGCGGCGTCGGCTTCACCGGCCAGTCGCCGGAAGCGGCGTGCAGATCGGTGTGGCAGACGCCGCACGCTTTCACCTCGACCAAAACCTCGCCGGGACCGGGCTGCGGCACCGCCACGTCCTCGATCACCAGCGGCTTGCCGAATTGCTTGACGACTGCGGCCTTCATGGTTGGCATGGGTCTGCTCCGTTGCAATATTTGGAGCAGACTAGCGATGCCGGGAGGCGCCCCCTTGATCAGCGTCAAGGAATGCAAGTCTATCGATGGCGGAAGCCATCATGACGCAACGATAACGGGCGCGTCAGCTATGGAACTTCAAGCCATCGACGATCTTGTCGATCACCTTGCGCTCGGCGCGCATCGCGATGCCGACCAGATTGAGCTCGGCGCGCGCGACCGCCCTCACCGCCTCGCGGTTAGCGGCATCATGCGTGGTCCTGAACATGCCCTCGGTATAGACGGCAGGCTTCACGTTGCGCGTGAGCGCGCGGTCGACAGCGCGCGACAGCGCCGGGCCGTCAGCGCCGTAGATCAGGATCGGCTGGCCGATCAGCGCGTGATATGTCGTGCCTGAGGCGTCCTCGTAGGGCTCACCGATACAGTCGGGAAACGCTGCCGCGATGCCACTGGTGAGAAAGGCCGCAACGTTGAGCTTCTGCCAAGCCTGAAGATCGGTGCGGATCACGACGGCGATCTTGGTGTCGAACTGCATCAGCTTCCTCAACTATCATTCCGGAGCGTGCCACGATGCTACGCATCGCCCCGGAATGACAGCAAGAGGAATCAGCCCTTAGCGTCGCAGGCCCAGGCGCGGATCACGCATTCCTTGCCGCCGTATTTGTAGCACTCGCGCGTGGCGGCGTTGAGCGAGGCCGAGATCTTCGGCTTCACGGCATAGCCATAGGCGCCGCACGGGTTGGCCATATCGACCGACATCGCGGCGCAAGCGCGCTTCATGGTCACCGTCGTGCAATCGCCCTTGCACTGCTTCTGTGCCGCGGCACGGGCCTCGTGCTCGGCGCCGTAATCGAAAGCCTGGCCATAGGCCCCGCACTTGCCGACCGCAAACGCGCCGGCAGCATGCGCATCCGTGATGTAGCGAGCGCCGGCGACACAAACCGACAGCGCAAAGAAAAACATCGCGCAACGGCGCGCGACGACATTCGAAGCCATGGAAAAACCCCTCCCCCAAGGCAGGTGGAGAGGACTCTAGGCGGTGGACGTTTCCAGATGGTGAACGAGGGGTGAAAACGGCGCCTTGGGAGGTGCCGTAGGGTGGACTAGCGAAGCGTAATCCATCTCTTTTGCTTCCGTACAGACACAGTGGTGGATTACGCCTTGCGGACTGCGCTTCGCCCAGCCGCAGGGCTAATCCACCCTACGCAGCTACGGCGCCTTCATCCCCCTCTTGCCGCTTCCAGCGCCTGCGGCGTGTCGATGTCGAGGAAGGCGCTCTCGCCATCCACGGGGACTTCGGCCACCGCTTCGGTGTGCTTGGCGATCAGATGGCGCGCGCCGACGTCGCCGTCGAGCGTCATCAATTCCTTGAAGAAGCGGCGCGACCACAGCACGGGGTTGCCGCGGCGCCCGTCGCTGACGGGCACGACGATGAGGTTGCCGCGGTCCGGCGCAAAGCCGTCGATGAGACGGTCGATCAGGCCGGCATCGATCAGCGGCATGTCGCCCAAACACACCACGGCGCCGTCGCAAGCCTCAGGCACGGCCGCGATGCCGGCCTTGACCGAGCTCGCTATGCCGCCGGCGAAATCCGGGTTGCGGACGAATTTCACCTTCAAGCCTTGCAGCGCCTGCTCGACCAGCTCGGTCTGGTGGCCGGTGACGACGATCACCTCGGAGGCCTTGGAGGCCAGCGCCTGCTCGGTCGCGATCCGCACCAGCTTCTTGCCGTCGAGCTCGGCGAGCAGCTTGTTCGGGCCGCCCATCCGGGTCGAGCGGCCCGCCGCGAGCACGATGGCCGCGACCTGGCTGTTGCCCTCGATCGCGGGTTCTGCGCGCGGCTGCGGCCGCGTGACGATCTCCATCAGGAGGCCGCCGACGCCCATGCCCATCAACTCGGAACGCGTTACCTTGATGCCGGCGAGCAGCCGCATCAGCACCCAGTCAAAACCGTTCTCGACCGGCGATCGCGCGCAGCCGGGCGCGCCCAGCACCGGCACCCCGCCGGCCCGCGCGATCAGCAGCAAATTGCCGGGATCGACCGGCATGCCGAAATGTTCGATCTCGCCGCCGATCCCGGTGACGGCCGCCGGAATGACGTCGCGGCGGTCGGCGATCGCGGATGCCCCGAACACGATGACGAGCTCCGCACCAAGCCCGAGCAATTCCTTGATCGCGGCCGACAGCGCCCGTTCCTCGTGCTGGACCCGCCGCTCGGCGATGATGCTGGCGCCGGCCGGCGCGAGCCGCTCGGCGGTGACGCGCAGCGTCTTGTCGATCACCTTCGACGAGAGGCCCGGCAGCAGCGTCGAGACCACGCCGACGCGCTTGATGACGTAGGGCGCGATCTTCAGCACGTCCCTGCCCGCCGCCTTCACCGCGGCATCGCGCAAATTGCCTTCGACGCCGAACGGGATGATCTTAACGGTGCCGACCATCTCGCCCTCGACCACCGGCTTGTAGGCGGAGAGCGTCGCGAAGGTGATGGCCTCGTCGATGTTGTTGATGCGGTCGACCGCGGCGCGGTCGATCACCAGCACGCCCGGGCGTGCGGCGAACAGATTGGCGCGGCCGGTGAAGGCGCGCTCGACATGAATGCCCTCGCCGCCGACGGCCAGCGCGATGCTGGCGGCGGCGACATCCTCGGAGACGTCGCCCTCCTCCATGCGCACCACCACGACGTCCTTGATGCCGGCGCGCGTCAACGCCTCGACCTCGGCCGGGCCGATCGTCGTGCCTTTCTTCAGCACCAGCGGACCCTGGCGCAGGGTGTGGACGGTCACCCCGCCGATCGCATCCTTGGGGCTCGCCGGTCCGAATTTCATGCCGCTTCTTCTTTTTCTTTGGGAGGCAGGCGCAGCACCGCCGTGATCTCGGCCATAATCGACACCGCGATCTCGGACGGCGAGACCGCGCCGATCGCCAGCCCAATGGGCGCGTGGATGCGCGCGATATCGCTGTCCTTCGCGCCCTGCGCGCGCAGCCGGTCGCCGCGCTTGGCATGCGTCTTTCGCGAGCCGAGCGCGCCGATATAGAAGCAGTTGCGCTCGAAGGCGTGCAGCAGCGCGGGATCGTCGATCTTCGGATCGTGCGTCACCGCGACGAAAGCCGTGTAGGCATCGACATCCAGCGGCGGCAGTGCCGTGTCGGGCCATTCGGCGACCAGGGGAATGTCAGGGAAGCGCTCCGCGCTCGCAAATGCCGTGCGGGGATCGACCACCGTGACGTCGTAACCGAGCGAGCGCGCCAGCGGCGCCAGGGCCTGGCTGATATGGACCGCGCCGACGATGACGAGCTTTGCGGTCGGGGCGTAGACGTTGAGGAACAGTTTCTTGCCGCCGGCTTCGACACTGGCGCTCTTGCCCATGCGAAGCTGCTTGTCCAGTTCGGCCCGCAGCGGGTCTTTTGCAAAATCGGCAGCCTTCACCAGACGCTGCTCGCCGGTCTCGGTGTCGGTCACCAAAATTGCCGGCCGGCGCGCGGCGCGCTCGGCGTTGAGTTCGTGCAGGGTTGCGAGCTTCACGGCTAGCCGACCTTCTCGACGAAGACGCGGATGGTGCCGCCGCAGGACAGCCCGACATTCCAGGCTGTCTCGTCGGCAACGCCGAACTCCAGCATCCTGGGCTTGCCGCTCTGGATCACGTCCATGGCCTCGGTGACCACGGCGCCCTCGACGCAGCCGCCGGAGACCGACCCCAGGAACGTGCCCTCATCGTTGATGACGAGGCTCGAGCCCGCCGGGCGCGGCGCCGAGCCCCAGGTCTCGACAACGGTGGCCAGCGCGACGCCCCGGCCGGCCTTCTGCCAATCCTCCGCCGCCTTCAGAATATCCTCGTCGCGATCGAGCATGGCTTAACCTCTCAAGCTGCGGAACGGATCAGGCTGCGGTGGTGCGGCGGCAGCGGCCGGGAGAGCGTCGTGATCAGCTCCTGGATCGAACTCAAATTATGTACCGGGCGGAATTCGTCAACGTGCGGGAGCATCATTTTGATGCCCTGCGCCTTGGCCTCGAAGCCGCCGAACCGCAGCAGCGGGTTGAGCCAGATCAGCCGGCGGCAGGACCGGTGCAGCCGGTCCATCTCGAAGGCGAGCCTGGAATCGGCCTCCCGCTCCAGCCCGTCGGAGATCAGCAGCACGATGGCGCCCTGGCTCAGCACGCGCCGCGCCCACAATTTGTTGAAGTTGTGCAGCGAGGCCGAAATCCGGGTGCCGCCGGCCCAATCCTCGACCGAGGCCGAGCAGTTCGCCAGCGCCTCATCGGGGTCGCGCTGGCGCAGCGCCCGGGTGACGTTGGTCAGCCGGGTGCCGAACAGGAACACTGAGACGCGCTTTCGCGCATCCCCGATGGCATGCAGGAAATGCAGGAACAGGCGGGTGTACTCGCTCATCGAGCCCGAGATATCGAGCAGCGCGACGATCGGCGCCGGCTTCTCGATGCGCCCGAGGCGATGGATGTCGATGATGTCGCCGCCGGTGCGCAAGGACGCACGCAGCGTGCGGCGCAAATCGAGACGAAGCCCGCGGGGATCGGGCCGCTGCCGGCGCGTCAGAAGCTCGGCCTGCGGCAGGCGCATCCGCTCGACGGCGTGGAGCGCTTCGGTGATCTCAGCCGCGCTCATCTGCGCAAAATCCTTCTTCTGAAGGATCTCCTTGTCGGAGACCGACAGGCGCAAATCCTGCTCCTGGTGCTGCGGCGTCTCCGTCATCCGCGGCTGCGACATCGCCTCCTGCACGCGGCGGGAGCCGGCCTGCGGCTTCTTCTTGGCCTGCTCCGGCAACGGCACCGAATCCAGCATGTGCTTCCACTCTTCCGAGGCGCGGAAGAACAGGTTGAAGGCCTGCCTGAAGATCAGCGCATGCTCGTGGCGCTTGACGAAGATCGCCTCCAGCGTGGTGAAGACGTCGGCGCGGTTGCCGATGTCGATCACCTGGAGCGCGCTCATGGCATCGATGACGGCGCCCGGCCCGACCGGCATGCTGGCTGCACGCAACGCGCGGGCGAAACCGACGATGTTGTCGGCGAACTGCTCGGTTTGCTCGGGCGCCAGGTGGTTGATGGCCATGGTCTCGTATCCATCCCCTCGTCATTCCGGGGCGCGCCACTTGGCGCGAGCCCGGAATCCATACTCCCGATCGTGGTTATGGATTCCGGGCTCGACGCTGCGCGTCGCCCCGGAATGACGGGAGTACTAGTGACGCGAGATCAATTCTCGCTCGTCGCTTCCTTCAACACCTTCTGCAAGGTATCGCCCTGCATCCGGGTGATGTCGTCCTGATACTTGAGCAGCGCCCCCAGCGTGTCGCCGACCACTTGCGGGGTCAGCGAGCGGGCGTCGAGCTCCGACAGCGCGGTGGCCCAGTCGATGGTCTCGGCGACGCCAGGCGACTTGTAGAAATCCTGGTTGCGCAGCGCCTGGACGAAACGCACGACCTGCTGCGACAGCTTGGCGGAGATGCCGGGCACGCGCGTCTTGACGATCGCGAGCTCCCGCTCGGCTTCGGGATAGTCGACCCAGTGATAGAGACAGCGCCGCTTCAGCGCGTCGTGGATCTCGCGCGTGCGGTTGGAGGTGATGATGACGATCGGCGGATGCGGCGCCTTCACGGTGCCGAATTCGGGAATGGTCACCTGGAAGTCGCTGAGGATTTCGAGCAGGTACGCCTCGAACGCCTCGTCGGCGCGGTCGAGCTCGTCGATCAGCAGCACCGGCGGTCCCGCGACGTCGGGCTCCAGCGCCTGGAGCAGCGGCCGCTTGATCATGTAGCGGTCGGCGAAGATATCGGACGAGAGCTGATCGCGGTCGGTGTCGCCGGCGGCTTCCGCCATTCGGATCGCGATCATCTGCGCGGCGCTGTTCCACTCGTAGACGGCGGAGGAGACGTCGAGGCCCTCGTAGCACTGCAGGCGGATCAGCTTCCGCCCCAGCGCCGCCGACAGCACCTTGGCGATCTCGGTCTTGCCGACGCCGGCCTCGCCCTCCAGGAACAGCGGCCGGCCCATGCGCAGCGACAGATAGGTCACCGTCGCCAGCGATCGCTCCGCGAGATAACCGCGCGAAGTCAAAAGTTCGAGCATCGCATCGACCGATGCCGGCAGGGCCGTGAGAGTCATGAAAAAGCCAGTCTCGCTACGCCCTCACCGGGGACAAGTTTGGGCCGAGGCGTGAGGTTCACTCACTCCTTGGCGTTGGCGGCGTCGAGGGCGCGCCGCGTCAGCACCCCGATGAGATGCGCACGGTATTCGGCGCTGCCGTGGATGTCGCTGTTGAGCCCTTCCGCCGGCACCTCGATGCCGTCAAGCGCCTTCGCGGCGAAGCGCTTCTTCAGGGCTTCCTCGAACGCGGTGACGCGGAACACGCCTTCGGAGCCGGCGCCGGTGACGGCGACGCGCACGTCCGAAGGACGCCGCGCCACGAACACGCCGACCAGCGCATAGCGCGAGGCCTGGTTGCGGAACTTGATGTAGGCCGCCTTCTTCGGCAGCGGGAACATCACCTTGGTGATGATCTCGTCGGCTTCGAGCGCCGTCGTGAACAGGCCCTGGAAATACTCTTCCGCCTTGAGGCGGCGCTTGTTGGTGACGATGGTGGCGCCGAGCGCGAGCACCGCGGCCGGATAGTCCGCGGTCGGATCGTTGTTGGCGAGCGAGCCGCCGATCGTGCCCTTGTGGCGCACTGCGGGATCCCCAATCTGGCTGGCAAGATTGGCCAGCGCCGGGATCGCCTCACCGACGATCGCGGAGCTTGCGACCTCGGCATGCCTGGCAGTGGCGCCGATCACGAGCGCGCGGCCCTTCATCTCGATCGTGTTGAGCCCCTCGATATGGGAGAGGTCGACCAGATGCGGCGGGCTCGCGAGACGCTGCTTCATGACGGGAATCAGCGTGTGGCCGCCGGCGATCACCTTGGCGTCTTCGTTCTTCACCAGGAGGTTGGCCGCCTGGCGAACGGTCCCAGGGCGATGGTATTTGAATTCGTACATCTGAATGTCCTGATCGCAGAATGCGCGCGCGGTTAGGCGAGATCGGATTTCGCCATCGCCTTGGCGCCGGCGGAGATCGAAGCGACAATGTTCTGGTAGCCGGTGCAACGGCAGAGATTGCCCTCAAGTTCTTCCCGGATCGTATGGTCGTCGAGCTCGTGGCCCTTGCGATGGACGATGTCGATCGCCGTCATGATCATGCCCGGCGTGCAGAAGCCGCACTGCAGGCCATGGTGCTCGCGGAAAGCCTCCTGCATCGGATGCAGCGGAGCGCCGTCGGCGGCCAGTCCCTCGATCGTCTTGACCTCGTGACCGTCGGCCATCACGGCCAGCGTGGTGCAGGACTTCACGGCCTTGCCGTCGAGATGCACGACACAGGCGCCGCACTGCGAGGTGTCGCAGCCGACATGGGTGCCGGTCAGGCGCAGATTCTCGCGCAGGAACTGCACCAGAAGGGTGCGGGGATCGACGTTGGCCGTGACAGGATTGCCGTTCACGATGAGGGAGATTTTTGCCATAAGCACTCTCTATCAGCGCCCCGACGGGTCCCGTCGAAGCGGTTCTTATAATTATTCCAACCCATCATATGGGCCATTATGCCCGGGGGCAACATCGCCCCGGACGCAAGGCGCCATGCCGAAAGGCGATAGCCTTCAGCCCTGTACCGCCTTGGCGAAGTTCGCGAAAAATTCGTCGGCCAGTTTCTTGGCGGTGCCGTTGATGAGGCGCTGGCCGAGCTGCGCCAACTTGCCGCCGATCTGCGCCTCGACCTCGTAGGAGAGCAGCGTACCGCCGTCCTTCTCCGCGAGCTTGACCGCGGCGCCGCCCTTGGCGAAGCCGGCCACCCCGCCCTCGCCTTCGCCGGAGATCTTGTAGCCGTTCGGCGGGTCGAGATCGGAGAGCGTGACCTTGCCCTTGAAGCGCGCGGACACCGGCCCGACCTTCATTTTCGCCGTCGCGCGAAAGCCGCCGTCGTCGGTCTTCTCCAGCTCCTCGCAGCCGGGGATGCAGGCCTTCAGCACCTCGGGATTGTTGAGCTTCTCCCACACGGCCTCGCGCGGCGCCGCAAGCTGGACTTCGCCGTTCATCGTCATGGCCATGGGGTACCTCCCGGTTGCTTCGCTATAATGCTGCTCAAGTAACGCACGGAGGCCGCAAAGGAAAGGGCAGCCCCCGGCCACGTGCAATGCATATTCGCAACTGCAAAAAGCTTTGCGCTGATGGTTTGGGATTGGCAGAGCCGGGGCATGGTGATTAGGTCCCGCGCAACATGAGCACAGCCCTCTCCCCCCTGCTCGCGCCGATGCTGTCGAGCCCATCCATGCGCGTGGTCTGCGACGACCGGTCGACCCTCCAGAACATGCTCGATTTTGAGGCAGCCCTGGCACGCGCCGAGGCCGCCACGGATGTGATTCCCGCATCCGCGGTGGGCCCGATCGAAGCCGCGTGCAAGGCTGATAGCTTTGACATGGCCGCTCTCGGCGAGGCCGCGACGCGATCCGGCAATCTCGCGATTCCCCTGGTCAAGGCGCTCACGGCCAACGTCGGCAAGGCCGATGCGGAGGCCGCGCGCTATGTCCATTGGGGCGCAACGAGCCAGGATGTCATCGACACCGCGACCATGCTCACGCTTCGCGCCGGCATCGATGCACTCGATGCCGATCTCAGCCGCGCCATCAAGGGCTTTGCCGCCCTGGCGCGGAGCCATCGCAACACCGCCATGGTGGCGCGGACCTGGCTCCAGCACGCGTTGCCGATGCCGTTCGGGCTGAAGGCCGCGGAATACGCATCAAGCCTTGCCCGCGCCCGCTGCCGCCTGCGGCGGCTCTCCCGCGAGGGCCTCGCGCTGCAATTCGGCGGCGCGGCCGGCACGCTCGCGGCTCTCGGCGACAAGGGGCTCGTCGTTGCAGAGCGATTGGCGCAGGAGCTCAACCTGCCGCTGCCGGAGGCGCCCTGGCACACCCATCGCGACCGGATCGCCGAAGCCGCATCATGCCTTGCGATTCTCGCCGGAAGCTGCGGCAAGATCGCGCGCGACGTCTCGCTGATGATGCAGACCGATGTTGGCGAAGCGTTCGAGCCCGCCGGCGAAGGCCGCGGCGGCTCCTCGACCATGCCGCACAAACGCAACCCGGTCGCGGCCGCGAGCGCGCTGGGATGTGCGACCATGGCGCCGCAGCTCGCCGCGACGATTTTTGCGGCCCAGGTGCAGGACCACGAGCGCAGCGCCGGCCCCTGGCACGCGGAATGGCCGACGCTGCCACAATTGATGCTGGTCGCCTCGGGCGCGCTCGCCGCCATCCTCGACATCGCCGAGGGTCTCGACGTCGATGCCGCGCGCATGCGCAGCAATCTCGATATGACCCACGGCCTCATCATGGCGGAAGCCGTTACGTTTGCGCTGGCCGACAAGATCGGCAAGAGCGATGCGCATCATCTGATCGAGGCCGCGAGCAAGCGCGCGGTTGCCGAGAAGAAGCATCTGCGCGAGGTTCTCGCGGCCGATTCGCAGGTCACGGCGCATCTTTCGCCGGAAAAAATTGCGGCATTGTTCGAGCCGATGGCCTATCAAGGGGCTTCCCAAGCCCTGATCGACCGGCTGCTCGACAGCCTCGAGCGGGATTGATTGTTTGAGCATGATCTCTTTCGGAAAGCCGCTCCACACTTTTCCGGATCATGCTCCAGAACGGAGACGCCCAGCATGCCCATGATCGATGCCGACGGTTGCCTGATCAACGTCTCCGTCGAGGGCCGCGACGGCGGGCCGACGCTGATGTTGTCCAATTCGCTCGGCTGCACGCTTCAGATGTGGGAGCCGCAGATGAAGGCGTTGACGCAGGTGTTCCGCGTCATCCGCTACGACCGCCGCGGCCACGGCAAGTCGAACGTTCCGCCCGGCCCCTACACGATGGAGCGCTTCGGCCGCGACGTGCTGGCGATCCTCGACGACCTCAACATCGAGAAGGTGCATTGGTGCGGCCTGTCGATGGGCGGCATGGTCGGGCAGTGGTTAGGGGCCAATGCGCCGGAGCGCTTCGGCAAGCTCATCCTCGCCAACACCTCCTGCTACTACGCCGAGCCGACCAAATGGCTGGAGCGCATCGACGTGGTGAAGAAGGGCGGCATCGCCGCGGTGGCCGATGCCGTGATCGCGGGCTGGCTGACCCAGGATTTCCGCGAGCGCGAGCCGCAGATCACGGCGAAGATGAAGTCGATGCTGCTCGCCTCCCCCGTCGAGGGCTATCTCGCCTGCTGCGAGGCGCTGTCGACGCTCGACCAGCGCGAGATGCTCGCCAAGATCAAGAGCCCGACGCTGGTGATCGCCGGCCGCCACGACATGGCTACGCCGATCTCGGCGGGTGAATTGATCCGCTCCAACATTCCCGGCGCCAGCATGACCATCATCGACGCCGCCCACATTTCCAATGTCGAGCAGCCGCACGCGTTCACCGACGCGGTGGTCGGCTTTTTGACCCAGCGTTAACCACGGCCGTCATTGCGAGGAGCGTAGCGACGAAGCAATCCAGACTGCCTCCGCTGAAAGATTCTGGATTGCTTCGCTGCGCTCGCAATGACGAAGGAGGAAATACAAATGGACGACCAGAAGCGCCGCGATGCCGGCATGAATGTGCGCCGAAAAGTGCTGGGCAATGCCTGGGTCGACAAGTCGATCGCGAACCGCAATGCCTTCAACACCGACTTCCAGGACATGATCACGCGCTATGCCTGGGGCGAGATCTGGACGCGACCGCATTTCGACGAGCGCACGCGGCGCGTGCTCGTGATCGGCACCATGGTCGCATTGGGGCAATGGGACGAATTCCGCCTGCATGTGCGCGCGGCGCTCGCCGAGGGCGGCTTCACCCCCGACGACATCAAGGAAATCCTGCTTCAGCAGGCAATCTATTGCGGCGTGCCGGCGGCGAACCACGCCGTCAAGGAAGCCTCAGCGATTGTGCAGGAGCTCGGCCTGCTCAAGAGCTAGCGGCGCGGCGGTCTCGACGGTTTTCTGAACGATCTTGGGCGCCGGCGCGGGCCGTTCGATCACCACCACGATGGCAGCGCCGAGCAGCAGCAGGAGCTCGGTGGCATGCAGCCGGAGTGCGGCCATCTCGCCGACCTTCGAGGCCATCAACATGCTCGTAAACGAGATGAGGCTGCCAATCGCAAGCGCAATGCCGAGCGCCTCGTCGCTGCCGCCGTTCTTGCGGACGCGGGGAATGCAAAGAAGCGCGAGATAGATGGCAAAGAACGCCACCACCGTCAGCCGGCCCAGCGCCAGCAGCCAGGCGGCACGCACCGTGCTCATCCCCGCCATCTGAAGATGGTCGCTGAGGAACAGCGCCACCGCGACACTCGGCCGCTCGTAGAGGCCGTGCACCGGTGCCACCATGATGTTGAAGGCCACCAGCGTCCAGGCCGGGATGAAATAGGCCGCCAGCAGGGCGCCGTTGACCGAACCGATCCGCCAATTCCTGAACATGCCGCTTCCCGCTTCGCTCGCCGCGCGCCTTCCATGGGAAGGCTTTGCCGGGGAGCTAACTCGCATCGGACCATGGCGGCAATTTAAACCCTTTGTTTACCTTAACTGGCCCGCTGGGCGGCGCGCCCAACGAAAAGGCCCCGCCTCCCGGCGGGGCCCTCTTCACTCCTGGCTCCGAAACTACTTGTCCTGACCGTGCTGGCCGCCCTGTTGCTGGCCGGGTTTCTCGCCCTGGCGCTGCGGATCCTGCTGCTGCTGTCCGGGTTTCTGGCCGCCGCCCTGCTGCTGACCTGGCTGTTGACCTGGGCGCTGCTGGCCGGGGTTCTGAGTCTGCTGGCCCGGATTCTGGTTCTGCTGCTTCGTCATTGGGGAAAGCTCCCTTGTTGGACGTCAGAACGGAGGCAACGGCCGGCATCCGATTTGGTTGCTCTGCGGAACCCGGTTCCTCGCACCTGCGGAACCAAAGAAGATGACATCTGTAGCGAAATGACCTCTGTACAAGCCTTTGTGCCAAGGCATGGCCAGTTGCAGCCGCCAGTTCCCTCCTGTTACAAAACGAGAAGAATGCTTAGGGGCTGCCGGGGCCCGAGAAGAAACTCAATCACACACTCTCTCGAAGAGCTCCCTTTGAGCCGCGTCAGGTTTGGTAACGGCAGCCCATGGATTATTTCGCCCAGCAGCTCATCAACGGTCTCGTTCTGGGCTCGATCTACGGCCTGATCGCCATCGGCTATACGATGGTCTACGGCATCGTCGGCATGATCAATTTCGCCCATGGCGATGTCTTCATGATCGGCGGCTTCATCGCCCTGATCACCTTCCTGATCCTGGTCTCGCTCGGCCTGACTGCGATTCCGGTGATCCTGCTGGTGGTGCTGCTGGTGTCGATGGCGATCACCGCGCTCTACGGCTGGACCATCGAGCGCATCGCCTACCGGCCCCTGCGTCACTCCTTCCGCCTCGCCCCGATGCTGTCGGCGATCGGCATGTCCTTCGTGCTGACCAATTACTCGCAGGTCGCGCAGGGCGCCCGCGTCAAGCCGATCCCGCCCTTCATCACCGGCGGCTATACGCTGCACGAAAGCGCGGACGGTTTTGTGATCCAGCTCTCCAACATCCAGATCATGGTGGTTCTCACCACCATCGTGCTGCTTGGGATCTTCACCTGGCTGGTGTCGCGCACCCGGCTCGGCCGCGACATGCGCGCCTGCGAGCAGGACCAGACCATGGCGGCGCTGCTCGGCGTCAACGTCGACCGCACCATCTCCATGACCTTCGTGATCGGGGCGGCACTCGCCGCGGTCGCGGGCCTGATGTACCTGCTCTATTACGGCCTGGTGGATTTCTTCATGGGCTTCGTCGCCGGCATCAAGGCGTTCACCGCGGCCGTGCTCGGCGGCATCGGCTCGCTGCCTGGCGCCATGCTGGGCGGTCTCGCGATCGGCCTGATCGAGACGTTCTGGTCGGCCTATTTCTCGGTCGAGTACAAGGACGTCGCGGCGTTCTCGATCCTGATCGTCGTGCTGATCTTCATGCCGACCGGCCTGCTCGGCCGTCCCGAAGTCGAAAAAGTCTGACGGTCGCCGCGTGACAGTTCTCTCGAGCAATACCGCCAAACCTGCAACGGACATCCCCGCTCTGCTGAAGACGGCCTTCGTCAACGCCCTGATCGCGCTGGTGCTGTTCTCGCTGATGGTCGGCGTCCGCACCGAAGCGGGTTCCGACGGCCAGCTCACCTATTGGACCCGCTTCGGCGAGCTCGCCTCCCTCGTTGCCGCCGTGTTCGGCGGCTCGATCGTGCTAGGGCTTTTGCGACAGTGGATCGGTCCCAACGGCACCGACAAGCTGGTGCCACCGGCTGTACGCAGCGGCATGTCGTTTCTGGGCCGCTACCTGGCGCCCGTTCTTCTGATCTTCACGGTGCTTGTGCCGGTGATCTTCTACGACCAGCGCTATATCCTCGATCTCGCGATCCTCGTGCTCACCTATGTGATGCTGGGCTGGGGGCTGAACGTCGTGGTCGGGCTCGCCGGCCTGCTCGATCTCGGCTACGTCGCTTTCTACGCAGTGGGCGCCTATTCCTACGCGCTGCTTGCCACCAATTTCGGCTGGTCGTTCTGGGTCTGCCTGCCGCTCGCCGGCATCCTCGCCGCGTTCTGGGGCGTGCTGCTCGGCTTCCCCGTGCTGCGCCTGCGCGGCGACTATCTCGCCATCGTGACGCTCGCCTTCGGCGAAATCATCCGCCTCGTCATCATCAACTGGCAGAGCCTCACCGGCGGCCCCAACGGCGTCTCCAGCATTCCCCGCCCCTCCTTCTTCGGCATCCCGCTCGACAACAGCGACAACGGGCTCGCCGCCAGGCTCGGCATCGAATATTCGCCGACCCACCGCATCGTCTTTCTGTTCTATCTGATCCTGGCGCTTGCGCTGCTCACCAACTGGGTGACGATCCGGCTGCGCCGCCTGCCCATCGGCCGCGCCTGGGAGGCCTTGCGCGAGGACGAGGTCGCCTGCCGCGCGCTCGGCATCAACACCACGACCACCAAGCTCACGGCGTTCGCGACCGGCGCCATGTTCGGCGGCTTTGCCGGTGCGTTCTTCGCGACGCGCCAGGGCTTCATCAGTCCGGAATCCTTCACCTTCCAGGAATCGGCGCTGGTGCTCGCCATCGTCGTGCTCGGCGGCATGGGCTCGCAGCTCGGCGTCGCGCTCGCCGCGCTCGCCATGATCGGCGGCTTCGAGCTGTTCCGCGGCCTCGAGACCTACCGCATGCTGGTGTTCGGCATGGCCATGGTGCTGATCATGATCTGGCGGCCGCGCGGCCTGATCGGCCATCGCGCGCCGACCGTGTATCTGACCAAGGCGCAGGCGATCTCCTCCGACCTCGTCAAGGAAGGTCACGGATGAGCGGCGACAAAATTCTCGGTGTCGACCGGCTGACCATGCGCTTCGGTGGCATCGTCGCCGTGCAGGACCTGTCGTTTGCGGCCGAGCGGAAGAAGATCACCGCGCTGATCGGACCGAACGGCGCCGGCAAGACCACCGTGTTCAACTGCATCACCGGCTTCTACAAGCCGAGCGGCGGCGCCATTCGCCTCACCCATGACGACGGCAAGGTGATTGCGCTGGAGCGGCTGAACGATTTCCGCATCGCCAAGCAGGCCAAGGTGGCGCGCACCTTCCAGAACATCCGCCTGTTTCCCGGCATGACCGCGCTGGAAAACCTGATGGTGGCGCAGCACAACGCGTTGATGCGCGCCTCCGGCTTCACCTTGCTCGGCCTCATCGGCGCGCCCGGCTACCGCGACGCCGAAAAGCGCGCGATCGACCTCGCCACCGACTGGCTGAGGCGGGTCAATCTGCTCGACCGCGCCGACGATGCCGCCGGCAATTTCGCCTATGGCGACCAGCGCAGGCTCGAGATTGCGCGCGCGATGTGCACCGAGCCCGCGCTTTTGTGCCTGGACGAGCCCGCCGCGGGTCTCAACGCGCGCGAGAGCGCGGCCTTGAGCGAGCTCCTGCTCTCGATCCGCGACGAGCTCGGCACCTCGATCCTGCTGATCGAGCACGACATGTCGGTGGTGATGGAGATCTCCGACCACATCGTCGTGATGGACCATGGCGTCAAGATCGCGGAAGGCTCTCCGCGCGAGATCCGCGACGATCCCAAGGTGATCGCCGCCTATCTCGGCACCGACGAGGAAGAGGCCGTGGCGGTGATGGAGAGCGGGTCGTGACGTCGTCCGCTCCCCTGCTGTCGATCCGGGGCCTGCGCGCCGCCTACGGCAAGATCGAGGCGCTGAAGGGCGTCGATGTCGAGATCAGCGCCGGCGAGATCGTCGCGCTGATCGGCGCCAACGGCGCCGGCAAGTCGACGCTGATGATGACGATCTTCGGCAAGCCGCGCGCCCGCGCCGGCCAGATCCTGTACGAAGGCCGCGACATCACCGACGTTCCCACCCATGAGATCGCCCATTTGCGCATCGCGCAATCGCCGGAAGGCCGCCGCATCTTCCCGCGCATGAGCGTGGCGGAAAACCTCCAGATGGGGGCGGATGCCACCGGATGCACCGACGCCGAACGCGAGGCCACGCTGCAACGCGTGTTCACGCTGTTCCCACGGCTGAAGGAGCGCTACGCCCAGCGCGGTGGAACGCTGTCCGGCGGCGAGCAGCAGATGCTGGCAATCGGCCGCGCCCTGATGAGCCGCCCCCGCCTGCTTCTGCTCGACGAGCCCTCGCTCGGGCTGGCGCCGCTGATCGCGCGCCAGATTTTCGATGCGATCCGCACCCTGAACCGCCAGGACGGCCTGACGGTCCTGATCGTCGAGCAGAACGCCAACCATGCGCTGAAGCTCGCCCATCGCGGTTACGTCATGGTCAACGGCCTGATCACGCTGGCCGGCACCGGCGCCGAGTTGTTGCAGCGCCCCGAGATTCGCGCCGCCTACCTGGAAGGCGGCCGGCACGGCTGAGGTCGCCCGACGGCGGAGCCCGTGCGGCCGAATGTGGCGAGATATCTCCGCCAATGCCCGTATTTTGCCGGTGACTTCTCCCGAGATTCATTCAAGAATGGCGCCGGTTTAGACCGGGCGTACCCGGCAACTTCCACAGGCGACCACCCGCGAGGTATCTCATGAAATCACTGAAGCTCATCGGTCTGGCATTCGGCGCGTCGATCGCGCTATCGAGCGCAGCACTCGCGCAGGATGTCACCATCGCAGTCGCAGGCCCGATGACCGGCGGAGAGTCCGCCTTCGGCCGCCAGATGAAGAACGGCGCCGAGATGGCCGTGGCTGACATCAACGCCGCCGGCGGCGTTAACGGCAAGAAGCTCGCGCTATCCGTCGAGGACGACGCTTGCGACCCGAAGCAGGCGCGCTCGATCGCCGAGAAGATCGCCGGCGCGAAAATCCCGTTCGTGGCCGGGCACTATTGCTCGTCGTCGTCGATCCCCGCCTCCGAGGCCTATGCCGACGGCAACGTGCTCCAGATCACCCCGGCCTCGACCAACCCTCTCTTCACCGAGCGCAAGCTCTGGAACGTGGCGCGCGTCTGCGGCCGCGACGATCAGCAGGGCCTGATCGCGGCGCAATACATCGCCAAGAACTTCAAGGGCAAGAACATCGCGATCCTCAACGACAAGACCACCTACGGCAAGGGTCTTGCCGACGAGACCAAGAAGGCGCTCAACAAGGCCGGCGTCACCGAGAAGATGTACGAGTCCTATAACAAGGGCGACAAGGACTTCAACGCGATCGTCTCGCGCCTGAAGCGCGACAACATCGACCTCGTCTATGTCGGCGGCTATCACCAGGAGAGCGGCCTCATCCTGCGCCAGATGCGCGACCAGGGCCTCAAGACGATCCTGATGGCCGGCGACGCGCTCGCCGACAAGGAGTACGCCTCTATCACCGGCCCCGCCGGCGAAGGCACGCTGTTCACCTTCGGCCCCGATCCGCGCAACAAGCCGACCGCGAAGAAGATCGTCGACGCCTTCAAGGCCAAGAACATCGACCCCGAAGGCTATACGCTCTACACCTATGCGGCGATGCAGGTCTGGTCGCAGGCGGCCAAGAAGGCCGGCACCACCGACGCCAAGAAGGTCATGGAGGCGATGAAGGCCGGCAAGTGGGACACCGTGATCGGGCCGATCGAGTATGACGCCAAGGGCGACATCAAGCAGCTCGACTACGTCGTCTACAAATGGGATGCCAAGGGCGGCTACGCCGAGATCAAGGGCAGCGGCACCTGAGACAGGATGCCTGACCTTTTAGCCAGATCAATCCAACGCCCCGGCTCGCCGGGGCGTTTTCTTTCGCCGTGCGGTCACACGGCTGCGGAGAGCTCGCCGCCCGCCGCAGCCTGGGCCTTGTGGAGCGCTTGCAGGAGATCGTTCGGCCGAAATGGCTTTTGCAGGCATACCACGTCGGCCAGACCAGGCGCCTCGCCCATGAAGTCCAGTGCGGTCATGCCGGAGACCGCGACGATCGGAAACCCGGGAACTCGCTCGCGAATGGCCACCATGACGTCGACGCCGCTGGTGTCGGCCAGGAAAATATCGATGATCGCGGCATCGAAAGCGCCCTCGCCGAAGGCTTTCAGGCCAGCTGCGCCGCTCTCGGCCTCGACGACGTCAAAACGATTGACCCGAAGCACGATCGCGACCATGGCGCGGACCTCCTTCTGGTCGTCGACAACGAGGACACGGCGCATGGGAACAACTCCCGGATACGTATCATTATTTGGTTCAATTCACCGCAAGTACCCGGCAAGGCAGTATGAGTCCGTTCCGGTAAAGCACCTCTTACCAGTTACCCGTTCCAAGTCCCACCCCAAGTTAAGTAAGCTGTAACCTTCGGTTGAGTCGCATGCGCTTTCTGTCAGGATGCGCGCCCGGAGCGGGCTACCATGCGGGTAGCGGCTTCCCGGCCGGAAGAGATTGACGTAGGAGGTCATCATGCCGGCTTACGAGAGATCGACGTGCTAGCGCCTAACGACCGAAGCACATTCCTGTCGACCTTGCCGGCTACGCGAAGCGATCGCAGGGCTGCGTTGGCGATCGTCGGCATCTCCGCGATTCTGTTCGCACTGGCCGTACCGTTTGCGGGCGTGCCGCTCGTACAGGTGCCGGCCTTCGTGGCGAGCTACCAGTCGGCGCTCGCGGTCATCGACATCATCACCGCCGTTTTGCTGCTGTCGCAGTTCGCCGTGCTGCGCAGCCGCGCGCTGCTGCTGCTGTCGACCGGCTACCTGTTCACGGCGGGCGCCGCGGTGACCCACGCCCTCACCTTCCCCGGGCTGTTCGCCCCGGCCGGATTGTTCGGTGCAGGCTCGCAGACCACCGTCTGGCTGTACATGATCTGGCACGCCGGTTTCCCGCTGTTCGTGCTGGCCTACGCCTGGCTCAAGGACGGCAACGGCGGCAACAGGATTGCGGGCGCGACGGCTCCCGCGATCGCACTCTCCGTCGCCGGCGTGTTCGTCGCGCTGACCGTGTTCGCCTGGCTGGTGACCGCGCAGCACGGCCTGCTGCCGGTCCTGCTCAAGGACGGCCACTACACCCCCACCATGATCGGCGTGGTGTCGTTCGTGTGGTCCCTGAGCTTCGCCGCGCTGGTCACGCTGTGGTTTCGCAAGCCGCACACGGTGATCGACATCTGGCTCATGGTCACGATGTGCGCCTGGCTGTTCGACATCGCGCTGTCGGCGATCGTCAACGTCGCGCGCTTCGATCTGGGCTTCTATGCCGGCCGGCTCTATGGCCTCGGTGCGTCGAGTTTCGTGCTCGCGGTGCTGCTCATCGAGAACGTGCGCCTCCAGGCGAACACGGCAGGCATGGTCGGCGCGCTGCAGCGGCAGTCGAGCTCGGAGCGGAACTATTATGCCGAGCGCGAGCGGCTGTTCAGCGCCGTCGTCGAGTCCTCCAACGACGCCATCATCACGAAGTCGCTCGACGGCACCATCACGTCCTGGAACAAGGCGGCCGAGCGCGTCTTCGGCTACTCCGCGAGCGAAGCGATCGGCCGACAGGTCGATATCATCATGCCCGAGGGGCAGCGCGAGGAAGTCGCCGAAATGCTGGCCCGCACCCGCAACGGCGAGGTCATCGACCAGCACGAGACCGTGCGGCTGCACAAGAGCGGCCAGCCGATCGACGTCCTGCTGAGCCAGGTCCCGCTGCGATCGACCGACGGCAAGATCATCGGCGCCTCCAAGGTCGCCCGCGACATCACCGAGCGGAAGCGGGCGGAATCCGCCCTCAACCGCGAGATCGAGGAGCGCCAGCGCATCTTCGAGACCTCGCAGGACCTGATCCTCGTGACGGACGGTTACGGCAACTTCATCCAGATCAGCCCGAGCGTGAGGGACATCCTCGGGTACAAGCCGGAGGACATGATCGGGCACAGCGCCATCGAGTTCATTCACCCCGATGACCTCGACAACACCCGAAGCGAGATGCGCGCGGCGCGGCGTGGCGCGGTCAAGCGCAGCTTCGAGGCGCGCTACTACCACTACGACGGTCACGAGGTGACGCTGAACTGGATGGGCACCTGGTCGGAACCGGTGAAGCGCCATTTCTTCATCGGCCGCGACCTCACCGAGAAGCAGGCCGCGGAAGCCCAGCTCAGGCAGGTCCAGAAAATGGACTCCATCGGCCAGCTGACCGGCGGCGTCGCCCACGATTTCAACAATGTGCTGACCGTCATCACCGGCACGATCGGCATCCTCGCGGACGCGGTGGCCGACCGCCCCGAGCTCGCCGCCATCACCAAGCTGATCGACGACGCCGCCGAGCGTGGCGCGCAACTGACCAAGCACCTGCTCGCCTTTGCCCGCAAGCAGCCGCTCCAGCCGCGCGAGATCGACGTCAATGCGCTGGCGCTCGAGGCCGCCAAGCTGCTGCACCCGACCCTCGGCGAGCAGATCACCATCATGCCGCAGCTCACCGAGGATGCCTGGCCGACGCTGGTCGACCCGGGCCAGCTTTCGACCGCGATCCTCAATCTCGCGCTGAACGCGCGCGACGCCATGCCGGACGGCGGCACGCTGGTGCTGGAGACCCGCAACATCTTCCTCGACGACGGCTATGCGAGCATGAATCCCGACGTCGTCGCCGGCAGCTATGTGATGATCGCGGTCAGCGATACCGGCACCGGCATTCCACCGGACCTGATGGAGCGGGTGTTCGACCCGTTCTTCACGACAAAGGAGGTCGGCAAGGGCACCGGGCTCGGGCTCAGCATGGTGTTCGGCTTCGTCAAGCAGTCCGGCGGCCACATCAAGATCTACAGCGAGGAAGGCCACGGCACGAGCGTGAAGATCTACCTGCCGCGCTCGAGCGGCGTGCAGGAGACCGAGTACGAGTCGCTCCAGAACGTGCCCATCGCCGGCGGCGACGAGAAGATCCTGATCGTCGAGGACGACGCGCTGGTGCGCCAATATGTCGTGACCCAGATCAAGAGCCTCGGCTATGCCGCGCTCGAAGCCGCCAACGCGGCCGAAGCCCTCACCATCATCGATGCCGACAAGGGCATCGACCTGCTCTTCACCGACATCATCATGCCCGGCCATATGAACGGCCGCCAGCTCGCGGACGAGGCGGCGCGGCGGCGTCCCGACCTGAAGACGCTGTTCACCTCGGGCTACACCGAGAACGCCATCGTCCATCACGGCCGGCTCGATTCCGGCGTGCTGCTGCTGGCCAAGCCCTACCGCAAATCCGAGCTCGCCAAGATGCTCAGGACCGCGCTGGCGAGTTGAGCGCGCCGCATCGGTGCGCTATCGCTGATGCCTGAAGCGCATGGAGTGCCGGCCTTGAAAAATCTGCTTACCGATATCGCCGGCGTCCGCGTCGGCCACGCCGAGGATGCGAAAGTCGCCTCGGGCACGACAGCGATCATCTTCGACGCCCCGGCGGTCGCAGCGATCGACGTCCGCGGCGGCGGCCCCGGCACGCGCGAGGATGCGTTGCTCGATCTTGCCAGCACACAAGAACGGGTCGATGCGATCGCGCTGTCCGGCGGCTCCGCCTTCGGGATCGAGGCCGGCGGCGGCGTGCAAGCCTGGCTCGCGGAACACGGCCGCGGTCTCAATATCCGCGGCGCGGTGATCCCGCTGGTGCCGGGTGCGATCATGTTCGACCTGCTCAACGGCGGCGACAAGGCCTGGGGGCGCTTCGCCCCCTATCGCGATCTCGGTTACGCCGCAGCCGTGGCCGCAGGCCACGACTTCGCGCTGGGCAGCGTCGGCGCCGGCCTCGGGGCCACCACCGCGACCTTCAAGGGCGGGCTCGGCTCGGCCTCGGCGGTCCTCGCCAACGGCATCAAGGTCGCCGCCATCATGGTCGTCAACGCAGTCGGCAGCGCGACCGTCGGCGACGGACCGTGGTTCTGGGCGGCGCCGTTCGAGGAGAACGGCGAGTTCGGCGGGCGCGGCCTGCCGCCCAAATTTACGCCTGACATGCTGGCGATGCGCATCAAGGGCGGCCCCGCCGCGAGCGCGCGCGAGAACACCACGATCGGCCTCGTCGTCACCGACGCCACGCTGACCAAGGCCCAGGCCAAGCGCCTTGCGATGATCGCGCACACCGGATTTGCCCGCGCCATCTATCCGGTGCATGCACCGACCGACGGCGACGTGCTGTTTGCGGCCGCGACCTGCGAGAAGCCGATCGAGCCGCTGGTCGGCCTCACCGAGCTCGGCACGGTCGCCGCCAACGTGGTCGCGCGCGCGATCGCGCGCGGCGTGTACAGCGCGACGGCGCTGCCGTTTGCGGGAGCATTACCGGCGTGGAAGGACCGCTTCGGCGCGTAAGGGGCACGCGCCTCTCACCACATATCGCGCGTCGGTCCCGGCTCCGCCAAGGCTACGCCGGGGCCGCTAGGGTGCTCGGCCGCCGAAGCTTTAGCGAAGGCGGCAAGCCGGGGCATGACAGCGAGTGGGCGTCAGACGCTCATCGACATCGACGAACCGGCCGTCGCTGAGGCGCCTTGGCCCTGCCCGCCTTGCCGCTGCATCAACTGCGCGAACAGATCGTAGGCCGAATTGCGAGAGGAGCTGGAGGCGCCAGGGACCGTCGTCGACATCTTGAAGCCGTCGGCATAGGTGACGGTGGTGGTGGTCGAGCCATCGGCGGCGGTCGTCGTGGTCGAGGTCGATCCGCCGCTCGGCTTCGCGGAGGAATCCGATCCGTCGCCGGAGCCGCCGGCACCGTGGGCATGCTGGCCGTGATGGCCGCTCTTCAGCGCCTTCGACATCTCATCCAGGCTGACGCTGCCGTCGGAATTCGTATCCATCTTCGAGAACACATCATCGGCCTGCGCGAGGTTGGTGCCGCCGGCCCCCAGCGCGTTCTCGAATTCGGACTTGGTGATTTTGCCGTCGCCGTCCCCGTCGATCTGCGAGAACAAGTCCTTCAGCGCGGCGTCGCGGCTCGTCGGGGTCGAAGACGCCGAGCTCGACGAGGTCGAGCTGGCCGTGCTGCCGGTGCTGCTGGACGACTGGCTCTGCGCGGCGAACAGCGCATTCATCGTCTCAGGCGCGATCTGCGGAGTTTTGCCCGCGTTGACCGGCGAGGTCGCGCCGCTGGTCGTGCTGCTGCCGCTGTCGATCGCGAACGGATTGATCGGCGCGTTCTGCGAAGACCCCGTCTTCTGGGTCGACGAGGACGATTTCGAGTTCGTCAGCGACTGGATTGCGTCGAGCGCGCTCGATACGGCACCAAGGGCAAACAACATTGCACAACTCCGACCGATGCGGCACGCCGCAGCCAATGTTCTGCCGGTGATGTCAGCAAGCGTCGTGCCAGCGCAAAAAGCTCAATGAAATCCGGCTTCGCGACGCCGGGCGCGGCTCGGGAACACCGGCAATTCATGCCGGTCGCGGCAGAAATTTCCGCCCACAGGAAGCAAGCCACCCCTGCATTGCCCGGCTGAGAGGCCCATGTTAGGCGAGCATCATCTTTCACGGCCGCCACGGGACACCGCGCCATGACCCAAGCCTTCACTCCCCGCCCCCTGGCCATCGCGCCCTCGATCCTGGCCTCGGACTTCTCCAAGCTCGGCGAAGAGGTGCGCGCGGTGGACGCGGCCGGCGCCGACTGGATCCATCTCGACGTGATGGACGGTCATTTCGTTCCCAACATCTCCTACGGCCCCGACGTCATCAAGGCGATGCGCCCGCACACCAAGAAGATCTTCGACGCGCATCTGATGATCTCGCCCTGCGACCCCTATCTGGAGGCCTTCGCAAAAGCCGGCTGCGACCACATCACCGTGCATGCGGAAGCAGGTCCCCATCTGCACCGCTCGCTCCAGGCGATCCGCGCGCTCGGCAAGAAAGCCGGCGTCTCGCTGAACCCGGGCACGCCGATCAGCGTGCTCGAATACGTCATCGACCTCGTCGACCTCGTGCTGGTGATGTCGGTCAATCCCGGCTTCGGCGGCCAGGCCTTCATCCCCTCCGCGATCGGCAAGATCCGCGACATCCGCGCGATGACGGCGGGCCGTCCGATCGACATCGAGGTCGATGGCGGCGTCGGTCCCGATGTCGCGGGTCCCCTGGCCGCGGCGGGCGCCAACGCCTTCGTCGCCGGCACCTCCGTGTTCAAGGGCGGCACGCAGGAAGCGTACAAGACAAACATCGCCGCGATCCGCAACGCCGCCGCAAGCGCACGCGGCGAAGCGATCTGAAGCGCAAGCAAGACATTCGCTGAAAGGCTGCGGATCTTGCGGGTGTTGCGGCGCGCAATGCCTAAAATTGCAACCTTGATCCGTACTCCTCCGGACTTCCCTGATTCGTGCAAATCACCGCTAGTGATTCTTGCCTGTTTTCGCGGGAGCACATCATGACGACGACCCTGGTTTGGACTGGCGTGGCGTTGTGGCTTGGTTTCAGTGCGTTTGTTGTGTTTGGCCCGTCGGCCGGACCGGTGAAGGTCCCGGCACGTTCGGCCCGCATCGTCCGCCGCGACTGGTACCGGGCCTGAGCCCATGCAGATCGCGCTCGTGAAGCGTCAAGCGAAGCGCAGGTGCCGCATCCCGCGGCGCCCGCATCCTGACCTCGACTATTTCTTCGGTCGGCTCGAACGCACCGAAGGCGAGAGGCGCGACGACACCGGGCCCGAGATGGCGGACCCGGATCACCCGCTCCGGTCACCGCGCCGGCATTGAATTCTTTTCTGGACCACGCCTGATGAAGCCGCACTGCCCGAACTGCCTGAAGGAAATGACCAAGGCATCCGCGTCGCGTAACCTCTTCAATTGCGAGCCCTGCCGCGAGATCATCCAGTATTTCGGCGGCGGCGCGGATCACGGCGAGCCCGGCCCGCAATTCTGCTGGCCGATCCGCCGCAAGCGCTCCGTCCACGCCGCCCACGCGGCGTGATCTTTCCTAGCCCCACACGACGCCGGCGCCTGGTTTCGCCGCAGCCATCCGCGGCGGCCGTACCACAGTGACGGTGCAGGCCGCCTCCGAGGCCACCTTGGCCGAGACGCTGCCGAGCAGCGTGCGGCGGAACGAGCTCTGCCGCGCGCCGATGATGACGTGGTCGACCTGATTGGCCTCGGCGAATTCCAACAGCGCCGCGGCGGGGTCGACGGCCTCCAGCACGTGAACCGACAGCCGGCTCTCATCCAGCTTGAGCGGCGTCGCCCAATGCCGGAGCGCGACCAGCCGGTCGATATGCTTGTTGGAGCCCTGCTCGTCGAGCGTCCGGTCGATCGCGATGCGGTTGAGCTTGAGAACGTTGACGCAGGCAAGCCGCGCCGACGGCAGCGTCGCGAGAATGCGCTCGGTCGTCACGCGCAGTGCCTCGTTCAGCTCGCCCGCGCCTTCCACCGTATCGAGCGCGACCGCGAGGATCGGGCTGGAGGCGATTTGTGCGGCGACGTCCGATTTCGCGCGCGGCGCCATGACGCCCAGGTTGAAGCGCCGCCGCCAGGCCACGCTTAACGGGTCGCGCTTCAGCCGTTCCGAACGCGCGGTGAGCTTCACCTGCTCCGGATGAGCGAGATCGAAGGCGAGCTGGGACGCGGTCGGATAGCGCCACACCGGCTCGATCTCGAGACACCGCAATACCACCTCCTGAAGCCAGGGCGGATAGTCCGCGCGCAATTCGCGCGGCGGATGCGGATCGCGCCACAGCCTGCGACGCATCGCGCGCAGCGTCTCGCCCTCGCCGAAGGGACGCTCGCCGGTGGTGAAGAAATAGAGCAGCACGCCTAGCGAAAACAGATCGCTGCGCGGATCGTCGCGTACCCCCAACAGCCGCTCGGGCGCCATGTAGGGCGCGGTGCCGTATGGCAGGCGGAATTCTTCCTGCAACAGGTCCGGCAGATGGTTGTGGTGCGACAGGCCGTAGTCGATCAGGACCGCCTCGCCGCTATCGCGGAACATGATGCTGCTCGGCTTGATGTCGTGATGGATCACGTTCTGCCGGTGCAGATCGGCCAGTGCGGCGGCGATCTTCGCGACGAGCTGCCGCGCCTCCTCATATGGGAGCGGCAGGTCGGGCAGCCGCTTGTAGAGCGTGGTCCCGGGAATGCGTTCGATCACGGCGTAGGCCTGGTGCGCGAAGTCGCCGGTGCCGAAACACGAGGGCACGTGCGGCCCGGCGAACCGCGGCAGGATCATCATCTCCATCTCGAACGAGACGATCGCGGCGGGGTCCTCGCCCTCCGACACCCGCGGAATCTTCATCAGCAGCGGCACGTCGATGCCGGGATGGGTGACGGTCCATAGCGTCGCCATGCCGCCGGCATGGACGCAGTCGCCGATGGTGTAGCCGTCGATCTCGGCGCCTGATTTGACCAGGGGTTGCGGCATCGGCCTCTAGCGTCCCTGCGACAGCCGGTCGGCGAGCCAGGGCGGCAGGCCGTTCTCGCGAATCTTGTTCGCTGCGCTCGCAATGTCATAGGGCGCGCGGCAATAGGTGATCTGACACGACACGGTGTCGAACAGCACGAAGGCTGCGGATGGATCGCCGTCGCGAGGCTGGCCCACCGAACCCAGCACGGCCAGCCATTGCCGCCCGCGCAGCAGCGGCACGGAAACGTCGGTCTTGGGCACGAGGCTCGTCATCTTCGCCGTCACCGACATCGAATAGAGCGCCGGGCGATGGATGTGGCCGCAGAAGGTGACATGGGCGGGCGTCGATATCAGGCTCTTGGCGGCATCCGCCGTCGAGCGGACATAGTGCCAGCGCTGTGGGCTCGAGGCCTCCGAGTGGACGTAAAGGCGCTCCTTCTCATCCACCAGCATCGGCAGCTCGGCGAGGAACCGCCGCTGCGCGACGTCGAGCCGTCCGCGCGTCCATTCGATCGCGATCTGCGCCTCCGCATTCATGGCTTCGGTCGTGGTGTTGACCGCCTCGTCATGATTGCCGCGGACGGCGATGGCACCCTCCCGGACCAGACCCATCACGGTATCCACGACCCATTCTGGATCGGCGCCATAGCCGACGAAATCGCCGAGCAGGACGAACCGCTCCGCGCCCTTCGCGCGGGCAACCTTCAGGCAGGCCTCGAACGCCTGCCGGTTGCCGTGGATATCCGAGAAGACAGCGAGAAGCACGCACCCTCCACCCCAAAGGCCTTATCGGAAGCCGATAAGGCCAAATTGAGGGACGTCAAGAAGATGCGCCAGTGCGGGTGCGTTTTCCAGCGGGGCCCTGCGGCGATAGTGAAGAGCCTATTGCTCGTCCTTCGGCGGCATCCGGGGCGGCGGAATCGGGGTGAACACCGCGCCTTCCGCGCCGGCGGGTGGTGCCAGGAATTCGCCGGTCGAGGAATCGCCGCCGGTGGTCTCCAGAATGGTCTTGGGCGTCACGTATTCCCGGACCATGTCGATCAGGCTGCCATCGCCGCCGCCGAAATCGGCGGCGCGGCCGCCTTGCGGATGTCCCAGCGCGATCTCGTTCTCCGCCGCATGGGTCTTGTCGGCCAGCCTGTCATTGTAGGGCACACGAAAGGCGCGCGGGATGCCGCTCGGCCGATTGTCTTCGTCGAGCTGCTCGACCCAGAGATAGATCGAGCCGGGATCGCCCTCCAGCGAATGCGGCTCGACGATGCGGGCCTTCAGCAGCTTGAAGGTCGCCGGCAGCCGGTCGGAACTGGCCCAGCCCAGCAGCCCGCGCATCTCGGTGAAGCTGACGACATAGAAGGCGCTGGTCACGACCACCGCGACGGCCTTCAACGACCAGTGCAGCCGCGCATAGACCAGCACAACCAGCAGCAGCGCGCCGATAACGGCGTAGGCGACCGACAGCGTGAGGATGACCGTCTGCGGGCTAGTCACGGCGCACCCTCACAGCGTTCCTGCTCACCCCCGTCCGCGGGTCGAGATCGGCGCCGTTGCGCCAACTGCTGCGGAACGTCTCCAGCAGCGATTTCGGCCGCTGGTCCACATTGACGACCTTTCCCTCCGCATCGAGCCGGAACCGCACCGCGGTCTTCTCGTCACCGGTGTGATCGAGCGTGAACTTGTTGTCGAAGACCACCTGCGCGGTCGGATTGAGCTTCTGCACCTTCACATTGGCCTGGACCGGTTCGCCGGTCGTCGCCACGAAATGCGAGACGTTGACGGTGTATTCACCGGCGAGGATGCCGCGCACCGTGACGATCTCCTCGCGGATCGGCGAGGCGATCTTCTTGCCGTTGACCATGATGAAATCGTTGGCCCCGCCCCGGTCGTCGCGATCGAGCGTGAGGAAGCCGGCTTCGCGGTGGCGATACCAGGCGATGTTGCCTGCGGGATCCTGCACGAACAGGTCGAGATCGTCTGGATGGCTGTCCGGCCAGTCCAGCGTGATCATGAACTCGGCCTTGGAGTCGATCTTGCCGTCCTTGGCATCGGGCGACACCGCGAGGAGCGCGAGGAAGAACAGGAAGGCGATCACCTGGAGCGCCTTGAACAGCATCACGCCCAGCGGATCGAACGGCTCCTCGCGCGGATAGAGACCAAAGTCATCCATCATGACGCGGTTCCAGCGCCTTTGCGTTCCAGCACCGGCGTTACATAGGTCTCGGTCAGCACCACAGCATCCGAGAACACCCGCTGGGTCGCGGCATCCAGCATGTAATACTGGATGCGGACCAGGATCGAGCCGACGAGGCCCGCCAGCGTGGTGTACATCGCGACCGCCATGCCGTCGCTCATCAGCCCCATCGAGGAGCGCATCGCGACCTTGTCGGCGGCATCCAGCCCCGCGATCGGCGCCAGCATGATGATGAAGCCGATGATGGTGCCGAGCAGGCCGAGCTTCATCAGCGTGTCCGAGACGAAGGCACCGAACCCGTTGGAGCCGCGCAGCCGGTCGGCCAGCGTTCGCAGCAGCAGCGTCTGGTCGACCGCCCGGTAGTCCTGCGCGGACGCTTTCGTCACGAGGCTCTCGATGTGGTCCCGCACCAGCCCGCGTGGCAGCGCGGCCGCGCTGCCGTCGAGCGCCTTGCTGCCCCCGGGCGCCGCGAGCACCGCCCGGCAGCGCCGCGCCGCCGCGCCTTCACGGGCGATCGCCCGTGTCCGCAGGAAGCAGTGACCGCAGGTGACGACATAGAGCAGCGCGATCACGCTGGAAATGTAGGTGCGGTCCGAGGTCAGCATCAGACGGATCAGGCCGAAGCGCCACAGCAGCACGACGGCGAAGATCGACAGCCCGGTGAAGATCATCCAGAACAGCAGCGCGCTGCGCTCGGATGGGTCGGCAGCAGACCCCGCGATCGGTCCAATCGTCATCGAACTCATGCTGCACCGCTCCTGGCTTGCAGGGATTGGCTTGCAGGGACTGGCCTGCAACGATTCCACCCCGATTAGATCAAAGCCGCCGCGCGCGGTCCAAAGAGCCATGCCCAATCCGGCTTGGGAAATTTGCCCGAGCTGCAATCCGGCCCAAACCCCGCAATTGGCAAGGCGCGGCGGCGTTGTTAGGCTGACCTTACCAAACGTTGAGGGTGATCGCATGCGCCTCGTGCTTCAGCTTGTCGCCCGTCTGCTGCTGATCGTCGCGCTCTGCCTTGGCGCTGCGACCGTCTGGGCCACGTTCGACGCCTATCGCAGCGTCGACCGGGCGACCGCGGCCTCGGCGCAGCGGGTCGCGCAGGCGCTTCAGGCGCTGTACTGGCACGAGTTCTTGTTGCGCAGCAGCAGAACGCGCGAGCAGCTTTTGCCGGTTCCGGAGTGGCGCACCCTGGAGACGATGAAGCTGATCTCGCCCGGCGTCTGCGTCGAGTTCCAGCCCGCCATTGCATTCGAAAGGCCGCTCTGCGGCCAGAGTGTGGGGCTGGGCAAGACGCCGCCGCGCTGGTTCACCGCGATCGTACCCATCTTCCTCGGCAGCCACGCCGAAGTGATAAGGCCCGTCAGTCCCCGCGCAGCAGCCGCCGGAACGGTCGTCGCGACACCGGATGCCGCGGCGGCCATCTCGCTTGCCTGGGAGTATCTCCTCAACGTGGTCGATGTCGCGCTTCTGATGGCGGCGGCGATCGCGCTCTTGGCGTCGCTCGCCATCGCACACGCGCTGGCGCCGGCGCGCACCATCGTCACCGCGCTCCAGCGCATGGCGCGGGGCCAGTATCGCACGAAACTGCCGCGCTTCCGCTCCATGGAGCTGGCGATGATCGGCAGCGCCGTCGGCGAGCTCGGCGGCCGGCTGGAGGAAGCAACCGAACAGCGCGCGGCGCTGACAAGGCGGCTGATCGAGATCCGCGACGACGAACGCCGCGCGCTCGCCCGCGAGCTGCACGACGAGTTCGGCCAAAATCTCTCCGCCATCCTCGCCTTTGCCAACACGATCGAGACGGCAAGCGCGAAGCAGAGCAAGGATAACGGAATCGCGCAGGACGCGCGCATGATCTCGCAGGCCACCCATCATCTGATGGCCTCGCTGCGCGATGCGCTCAAACGCCTGCGCAATCCCCTGCCCGAGGAGCTTGGGCTCGAGGCCAGCCTGGTCAATTTGGTGGACAGCTGGCGCTCGCAAAGCGCAGCGGAGCCGACCATCCGGCTCGATCTCAAGGGCGACCTCACCGACATCAGCGGCCCGGCCGCCACCACCGCCTATCGCGTGGCGCAGGAATGCCTGACCAACGCACTGCGCCACAGCTCGGCGCGCGAAATCTCCCTGCGCATCGAGCGGCGCGCCGGTGACGACGACGCGCTGCTGATCCGTGTCGAGGACGACGGCGGCGGCGATGCGACACGCGTGGCGCAGTCGGCCGGCTTCGGCCTCACCGGCATCCGCGAGCGGGTCGCGGCGGCCGGCGGATCGCTCTCGATCCTGCCTGCGCGAGGAGGCCTAAGCGTCGCCGCCACCATCCCGCTCGCGGCGTGAGGCCGACATGAGCGATGTCGCCGCAACAGGCATCTCCGTGCTGCTGGTCGACGATCATCCGATCGTGCGGCAAGGCTACCGCCGCGTGCTGGAGAGCCAGGGCGATCTCCATGTCGTGGCGGAAGCCGACAACGCGGCCGACGCCTACGGCGCCTTCAAGGCGCACGACCCTGATGTCGTCTTGCTGGACATCTCGATGCCCGGCGCGAGCGGGCTGGAGGCGATCCGCAACATCCGCGCGCGCAGCCCGCGGGCGCGCATCCTCGTCTTCACCATGCACAACGAAGCCGTGCTGGTGAAAGCCGCCTTCAGCGCCGGCGCCAGCGGCTTCGTCACCAAGAGCAGCGAGCCCTCCGCGGTCGTCACGGCGATCCGCAGCGTTGCGCGCGGCGAGCGTGCCATGAGCGACGACATCGCGCATATCCTGGCCGAGGACAGCCTGTCGGCGGGCTCGGCGCTGGACCAACTGGGTGAGCGCGAGATCGAGATCCTGCGCCAATTCGCCGGCGGCGCGACGACCGAGCAGATTGCCGCGCATCTTAATCTCAGCGTCAAGACGGTGCAGAACTATCACTATCTGATAAAGACCAAGACCGGCGCGCGCACCGACGCGCAGCTCGTGCGGCTGGCCGCGAGCTGCGGGCTGACGCGGATCTAGAGCTCGGCGACTGGACGCCTATCTGGTTCCGGCCGCTCCAACGAAGGTCTCCAGTCGCTCTCAGATTGTGCTAGGCTCGATCGTCTTCGAAGCCGCCCTCGTTCCCCCGTTGTATGCTTTGCACGACAACAGGAGACGCTTCCATGAACATCAGGGACAGTCTTCTTGCCGTACTGATCGCCTTCAGCGTTGTCGCGACCGGAACCACCGAAAGCGCAGCAGCCGAGGCGAAAGACCAGATCACCATTCTTTATGACGCCTTCGGCACAAATGATGCGATGACGAAGGACTGGGGTTTTTCCGCTCTTGTCGAAGTCGCGGGAAAACGCATCTTGTTCGACACGGGTAACGACCCCGAGATCTTCGCCGCAAACGTGAAGGCCAGGGGTGTCGACCTTTCGAACCTCGACTTTGTCGTTCTTTCGCACCGCCACTCCGATCATATGGCGGGTTTGTCCTACGTCCTGAGCGTCAATCCGACCGTCAAGATCTACGCGCCCAGGGAAGGATTTGGCATCTACGGCTCTTCGCTGCCTTCCGGATTCTACCGGAAAGACGAAGCCCTGCCGCCGGAGATGCGGTACTACGGAGGCAAGCCCCCAGCGGTGATGAAGTTCGGCTCGGCATGGGCCAACGCAAACTTCGAACTGATCGATCAAACGACCGAGATTGCTCCTGGCATCACGCTGATTTCGCTGATCTCCGACGCGCCCGGGACAAGAGAGCTCAAGGAGCTGTCTTTGGCCGTCAACACCGCAGAAGGCGTAGTCCTTCTGGTCGGTTGTTCGCACCCCGGGATCGAGCGCATTGTCGAAGCGGCGACCGGTATCAATCCCAGGATTCATCTCATCGCCGGCGGATTTCATCTGGTCGTCGCGCCTGACGATGCGATCGCGAAAGTCGTTACCGCTCTGAAGGACAGGTTCAAGGTCGACGCCGTAGCACCGGGACATTGCACCGGTGAGCCGACTTTTGCCGCGCTCAAGAAGGCGTTCGGCGACAGCTATCTCTATGCCGGCCTCGGCACGTCGATTCCGGTTGGAACGAATGGGAATGCCAGACGCGGGGAAGGTCCGACGCTTGACGACCTCAAGACATATCGGAAACTGGCCGGGCGCGAAGACCCGTTCGGCATAATACGGTCGCGCGGCATGCGGTCGGGATCCGCGCTCTAGCGCGCGCAGTTCGCGCCTTTATCCAGCGCGTGAGGTGAGCGGAATGGAACCGACACCGTCGCGTTTTGGTTAGCAGCAGAGTGAAGGAGTTGCGCCATGAGTAAGGCCACGCACCGAACGGTCGTCGATCCTCCGCTACTCACCGTGGGCGAGCTCATCGACGAACTCTGCCGCTTGCCAGATACGGCCGTCGTCCACTTCCGCTGCCCCGCACTCGATCAGGAGCTTACATTCTACCGCATTCGGAAGCGGTCAAAGGACGCTGTCGAAATCGCGGTGAACACATATCCGGAGAGCCCGCCAGTTGTCCCCTCCTCCAACGGAAGGCAATCGACCCGCTCGCCTCCTCTTCGCGAGGAGGCCCTGCTGCACAAGGCGAAAGGCTGAATCAGCGGTTACGCGCTTTGGCGGGAGCGTGTCGGCCTAGGCCGCCTTCAACCCGCGCAGCACCAGCGCCAGGGTCGCATCGACACGGGCGGGCAGATCGGCGTCCTTCCACTCGTCGGCATGGGCTGGATGGTGAAAGCGGACGGTGGCATCGAAGATGGCGCGGGCGGTGGCCTTGACGTCGCCCACCTCGAACACGCCCTGCTTCACGCCGTCGGTCAGGATCGACGCGATCTGGTCGATCATGGTGTCCTTGTGGCACTTGACGGCGGCGCAAGCCTCGCGCGCCAGCGTCAGATAGGTGTCGAACATCTCGGGATCGTCGAGCACGCGCGAGCGCTTGGCGGCGAACAGCGTGCGCAGCCAGCGGTCGAGTCGCGCCGGCGCCGGCCCCTGCTCCTCGGCGATCGCCAGCAACGGGGCGTCGATGCGATCCAGCCAGCGTTTGGCAACGGCCTCGCGCAGCGAGGCCTTGCTCGGGAAATGGCGATAGACGCTGCCGTGGCTCACATCGAGCGCACGGGCAACGTCAACCACGGTGGCTTTGGCGAGTCCGTAGCGCCGCAGAACGTCCTCGGTGACTTCGAGTATCCGCTCCGGCGTCAAGATCACGGCTTCATTCATGCCAGCACCATGTTCCCGTTGAGGGCTCAGTTACCCGGCGATGGAGCTGCTTCCGAAGCGCCCGTGCCGGTCGTTTCGGAAAGCTCTCGCCTTAATGAGGCAGTTTTGCAGCCTGCGCCGCGATCTGGCGCGCGACCAGTAAATTGAGCCAATGCCCAATCGTCCCGGTGAAGTTGATGATTTCGGTCGTCATTGTCTTAAGTCTCCATTCGTCCACGGTCCCCACCGCTGAATTACGTCCCACGATCCGCAAGTGTTTCGGACCTCGGGCTCCCCGGGCGGGTCACCGCGGGACGCCCAATCGGAGCGTCCGGGAACGGATATACACGTCTCGCTGACAGATTTCAATATCTGTCAGTCAATGATCCGTGATTGACAGTTAATTTTTGTGGGCGGCGCCTCGTCAGCCTGGGCTAGTTCCGGGGGCGGTGGATAGCTGGCCGATCCCCCTCGCCCGGGGTCCAGATCGTTTGTTTCGCCCTGTCCGCTCTGCTAAATCACGGCGTAAAAAGCATTTTGGTCGGTCGCCGCCCCCTTGGGTCGCCCGCCCACCTTCCTGGAGCAGTCTGATGATCCCCCGCTATACCCGCCCGGAAATGGCCTCGATCTGGGAGCCGCAGACCCGGTTCAAGATCTGGTTCGAGATCGAGGCGCACGCGGCGGACGCCCTCGCCGAGCTCGGAACGATCCCCAAGGAGGCCGCCAAGACGGTCTGGGCCAAGGCCAAGGACGCCACTTTCGACGTCGCCCGCATCGATGAGATCGAGCGCGAGACCAAGCACGACGTCATCGCCTTCCTGACCCACCTTGCCGAAATCGTCGGCCCCGAGGCGCGCTTCGTGCACCAGGGCATGACCTCCTCCGACGTGCTCGACACCTGCCTCAACGTCCAGCTCACCCGCGCCGCCGACCTCCTGCTCGCCGATCTCGACAAGGTGCTGGCGGCACTCAAGAAGCGCGCCTTCGAGCACAAGATGACGCCGACCATCGGCCGCAGCCACGGCATCCACGCCGAGCCTGTGACCTTCGGCCTCAAGCTCGCTTATGCCTATGCCGAATTCTCTCGCGCCAAGGAGCGCCTGATCGCGGCGCGCAAGGAAGTCGCGACCTGCGCCATCTCCGGCGCCGTCGGCACCTTCGCCCAGATCGACCCGCGCGTCGAAGAGCACGTCGCCAAGGCGATGGGCCTCGTCCCCGAGCCGATCTCCACCCAGGTCATCCCGCGCGACCGCCACGCGATGTATTTCTCGACGCTTGGCGTGATCGCCTCCTCGGTCGAGCGCATTGCCGTGGAGATCCGCCACATGCAGCGCACCGAGGTGCTGGAGGCCGAAGAGTTCTTCTCGGAAGGCCAGAAAGGCTCGTCGGCGATGCCGCACAAGCGCAACCCGGTGCTGTCGGAAAACCTCACCGGCCTTTCCCGCATGGTCCGCGCCTACGTGACGCCGGCGCTGGAGAACGTCGTGCTCTGGCACGAGCGCGACATCTCGCACTCCTCCGCCGAGCGCATGATGGGCCCGGATGCCACCGTGACGCTCGACTTCGCGCTGGTGCGCCTCGCCGGCCTGATCGACAAGCTACTGGTATACCCCGCCAACATGCAGAAGAACCTCGACCGCCTCGGCGGCCTCGTGCATTCGCAGCGCGTGCTGCTGGCGCTGACCCAGAAGGGCGCAAGCCGCGAGGACGCCTACAAGCTCGTGCAGCGCAACGCGATGCCGGTCTGGCGCGGCGAAGGCGACTTCCTTCAGCTCCTGAAGAAGGACACTGAAGTGAAGAAGTATCTCACCGACGCCGAGATCGAGGAGCAGTTCGACCTCGGCTATCACCTCAAGCATGTCGACACGATCTTCAAGCGCGTGTTCGGCGAGAGCTGAGCGCGCGTCCGCAGAAACTGTAGGGTGGTTGGCCGAAGGCATAACCCACCATTCCCCGTGACACGGCGGTGGGTTACGCTACGCTGACCCACCCGACAAACAAGAAACGGATCCCCTCATGCCCATCGTCAACCGCGTTGCCGCCCTCTCCGACGAAATGGCCGCCTGGCGCCATGACTTCCATGAGAACCCGGAGCTGCTCTACGAGGTCCATCGCACCGCCGGCATCGTCGCCGATCGCTTGCGCGAATTCGGCTGCGACGAGGTGGTGACGGGCATCGGCCGGACCGGCGTCGTCGGCGTGATCCGCGGCCGCAAGTCGGCCTCCGGCAAGACCATTGGCCTCCGTGCCGACATGGACGCGCTGCCGATCATGGAGACGTCGGGCGTCGCGTACGCCTCCAAGATTCCCGGCAAGATGCACGCCTGCGGCCATGACGGCCACACCGCCATGCTGCTGGGCGCCGCCAAATATCTCGCCGAGACGCGTAATTTCGACGGCACCGCGATCATGATCTTCCAGCCTGCGGAAGAAGGCGGCGGCGGCGGCAAGGCGATGGTCGAGGACGGCTTGATGACGCGCTGGAACATCCAGGAAGTCTACGGCATGCACAACATGCCGGGCCTGCCCGAGGGCCATTTCGCGACCACGCCCGGCGCGATGCTGGCCTCCTCCGACAACATCCAGATCACCGTCCACGGCAAGGGCGGCCACGCTGGCGCCGGTCCGCACAAATCCGTCGACAGCGTGTTGATCGGCTCGCAGATCGTCAACGCGCTGCAGTCGATCGTCGCGCGCAACGTCGATCCGCTGAAGTCCGCCGTCATCTCGATCACGCAATTCCACTCCGGCACGGCCTTCAACATCATCCCCGAGATCGCCGAGCTCAGCGGCACCGTCCGCACGCTCGATCCTGAAGTGCGCGATCTCGTCGAGCGCCGCATCGGCGAGGTCGCCGAGAGCGTCGCCCGCGCCTATGGCGGCTCGGCCGAGACCAAGTACACGCGGATGTATCCGGTGACGATGAACCATGCGCGCGAGGCCGGCCTTGCCGCCGACGTCGCCCGCGACATCGTCGGTGCCGAGCGCGTCAACGACAAGTTCATCCCGATGATGGGCGCCGAGGACTTCTCGTTCATGCTGGAAGCTCGTCCCGGCGCGATGATCCTGGTCGGCATGGGCGACGGCAACGAGTGCCATCACCCGGCCTATGTCTTCAACGACAACATTCTCGGCCACGGCGCCTCCTACTGGGCGCGCCTGGTGGAGACGCGAATGCCGGCGGGCTAGCGCCGCTTCGCGACAGCCGTGGCCCCGGCGACATTCGCGCCAAAGGGCCACGCCACGCGGAGCCCGTCATCGCGCTGCAGAGCGTTGACCTGTTGGCTCATCCGCCTCCAGCCGATGAGATGCGGTCTCGTCTGAGGCGAGAGGCAGCGTGAACTGGAAGAAGGCGCCCCGCGGCTCGTTTGCGCCGGCCCACATCCGCCCGCCATGTGCCTCGATGATCGAGCGGCAGATGGCGAGCCCCATCCCCATGCCTGTGGGCTTGGTGGTGTAGAAGGCTTCGAACAGCCGCTCCACGTTCTTCGGATCCAGCCCCGGACCGGAATCCCGCAAGGTGACGTGGACGCCGTCGGATGCATCCCGACCGGTGCTGATCAGCAACTCCCGTCCCCCCTCGCTGACCGCGGCCATCGCCTCGATCGCGTTGACGATCAGGTTCAGCACCACTTGCTGAAGTTGAACCCGGTCGGCCTGAATCGGCGGCAAGCCCTCGGCAAATTGCGTTCGCACCGAGACGCCGTTCTTGAACGCTTCGCTGCGCGTCAGCGCGATGACCTCAAGCACCGCCGGGTTGATCTCCAGAGTTTCCTTTTGCGGGGGCGCGTTCCTGATCAGCGCCCGGATCCGGCCGATGATGTCGCCGGCTCGCATGCCGTCACCGGTGATCCAGTCGAAGGTCTGTCGAACCCGCTCCAGATCCGGCGGTTGCGCTCCCAGCCAATTCAGCCCGGCCTCGGCGTTCGCCACGATCGCAGCGATCGGCTGGTTGACTTCATGGGCGATCGAAGCGGTCAGCTGTCCCATCGTGGTGACGCGATTGGCGTGCGCGAGCTCCATCAGCGCTTCACGGTAGCGCCGCTCGTGTTCGCGGCCTTCGGCTTCCGCCCGCTTGAGAGCCGTCAGATCAAGGACGAAGCCGACGCCATGATCCGTACCTTCTCCGAACATGGTCCCGCCGATCAGCACCGGCACGCGGCTTCCGTCCTTCCGCACATACTCCTTCTCGAATGGCTGGGCCGTCCCGACCCGCTTCAGTTCCGTCACGGTCTGCAAGTCGCGGTCGCGCCATTCCGGCGGCGTGAGGTCGGTCCGATGCAGGCGCCCTGCGGCGAGATCTTCCCGGTCGTATCCCACGATGCGCAGGAAGGCATCGTTGGCCTCGAGAATGCGCCCCTCGACTTCCCAGATGATGATGCCGATGATGTTGGCGTCGAACAGGCGCCTGATCTTGATATCCCGTGCGGCAACATCACTCTGGAGCTGGATGTTCTCCTCGGTCGCCTCTCTCCGCCGTTTCGCTTCGAGCCGCGCGAGCGCCAGCGCCGCTGCGGCCAGCGCGACGACGAGGACAACGGCGCCGGCGATCAGCGAGGTCCAGCGTTGCTCGAATGCTTCGGCGCGCGCCTCCCGGTCGGCGAGCCGAAAGCGCTCGTGATCCACCATCTGGTCGATTTGCGAGCGGACCTCGTCCATGCTGCGGATCATTGCCAGCGCGGCCAGCCCGGACGTGCCGGCCGTCTTCAGCAGTTCGTCGATCTCGCGCAGCGTGGCTGTAACGGTCAGCGCCAGATGTCCGGCCCGAAGGCCCTGCAACGGATCGTCCGCGACCAACATCTGCAGCGCCTGAGCCTCCCGCCGTACACTTTCGTCAGAGACGCCGTAGGCCTTGAGATAGGCGGGGTCGAGGGTCATGAGATACCCGCGCCTTTCAGTCTCCAGTTCCGCGACGATCGCCCGCAAACGATCGAGCGTTTCGAGGACCTGGCGGCTATGCTCGATGAAGTGATGAGCCGCCTGCCGCTCCTGCCAATATTGCAGGCCGAGGAAGCTGGTCGCGGCAAACAGGGTCACAAGCACTGCGACCGCAAGGATCAGCGGACGAGCAAACCATCGCAGAGGCAGGGCCCGAACAGGAACGGACATTGACCGTGGTCTTCGATGCTCGTGTGACCGCGCGTGTTCTGGTCCCGACGCCAGAGCATGATGGGACAATAGCACGGATAAGGAGGGCGGAAACCCGACATTCATCGGATACGCCGGAGGTGGGGCCGTGATGTCGCAGGGCTGCGGCCCCGTGCGTGTGCTATGAAGGAATGCCCTTGGTTGATTCAAGGAGCATCATCATGGCACAGGGTGAAAACTCATTGAGCCATCCGGCGAGCCGCCGCAGTTTCATCAAGGGACTGGGGGCGGCTGGTGCGGGCCTGACCGCGCTGCCGCGCTGGAGCTTTGCCGAGGATTCCGCTGCGGCTAACGCCAACGCCGCGATCGACTGGAAGCAATTTGCGGGACAGACGATCGCGCTTTCGGGCGCGATCCATCCGTGGTCGAATGCGATCGCGCCGCTGTTGCCGGAGTTCACCATCCTCACCGGCATCAACGTCACCGTCGATTTCCAGCTGGAAACCACCTACCTCGGCGCGCTGCCGATCAGGCTCGCTCGCGGCAGTAGCACGCCCGACGTCTTCATGTTCACGACCTATGGCCAGGGCATCTCGAACGGATGGCTGGAGCCACTGAACGGCTACTATTCCATGAAGTCGCTGACCGACCCTGCCTGGTATGACGAGAGCGACCTGCTCAAGACGGCCCGAGCCTTCCCGCTGTGGTCGGACGGCGAACGATACGCCGTCCCGATTACCTCAGAGGCGATGACCCTGTTCATCAACAGGGATGCGCTGGCAGCCAGGGACCAGCCGGTCCCCCAGACTTTCGACGAGCTGCTCGTCACTGCCAAGGCGGTCAAGACCAACGCGATGTCGGGGATCGCGATGCGGGCCCAGGCCGGCGGCAATTCCTCTCCACCGGCCATGGGCTTCGTGTTCTCCTACGGAGGGGCCATGGTCGAGCACAACAGGGTCGCGTTCGCGAGCCCGGAGGCAATCGCGGCCGTCGAGATATATGGACAGCTGCTCAGTCAGGCCGGGCCTGCCGGCGTTGGCAGCTATGAATGGTACCACGTCCTGGACGACTTCCTGCAGGGGCGGACGGCCATGGCGATCGACAGCAGCAACTTCGCAACCGACATCTCCAATCCGGCGAAAGGTCGTGTCGCCAAGCAGGCCGGGTTTGCAACCTTTCCGCATCTCGCCGGTCGCGGACCCGTCCCCTTCATGTCGCACTGGCAGGCATGCATCAATTCCAAATCTCGAAACAAGCGGGCCGCCTTCCTGTTCCTGCTCTGGGCGACGAGCAAGGCGACCTCGCTGCAGACGGCTGCAGCTGGGCTGGCGACGACACGCGTGTCGGCCTGGTCGAGCGAGGGCTTCAAGAAGGCGTTCGGCCCGCGAGCCGCTGAGGCGGCACTGACCAACTTGCAGAATGCCGATGTCGACCGCGCCAAGGCGATCCTTTTCCATCCGCAATCGAGACCGATCCTCGACGCCTTCATGATCGGCGTGAATGAAGTGGTCAATGGTGCGAAATCGGCGAAGGATGCGATGACGGGCGCGGCCGAAAGGGCCAATGCGGCGATCCGCGGATAGCGGCGAGGCGTCGCCCGGTCGGAAGAGGTGGCCACGGCGGACAAGTCGCCGACTCCCGTTGCGCGGCGATTACCCCTGATATTGCAGCACGTGCATGCCGGCGTTCCAGTCGGAGACGAACATCAGCCCGTCGGGCCGCACATAGGCATCGCAGGTCTTGGCCGCGAGCGCGACGTTCGGCCGGGGATCGATCAGCTTCTTCGGTACCGGCGGCACCCAATACGCGATCTCCTTCGGCGCAAACTGATCCCTGACGTCAAACACCCTGACGCCGGCATTGTTGTAGGTCGCGAAAATCGTCTCCTCGCTCTGGAAGGAGCCGGGGCGGTTCTCATGCAGATTATGCGGACCGAAGGTGCCCTTCGCACAGAAGTCGCGATCGCGTGGTGTCGGCAGCGTCGCGATCGGCACCGGATTTTGCGGCGCGCGCACGTCAAGCACGAATGTGTGAAACAGGCCCTTGGCGCATTGATCCGCATTGGCTTCATCCGCGACGATGGCGAGCTGACGCTTGGGCAGCGGCAGCGGCGTATGCGTTCCGCCGGCGAAGGGCGGCGACCAGTTGATGTGCGAGAGCAGCTTCGGATTGGCGGGATCGCCGATGTCGTGGATGGTGAAGCCGCCGTCGCGCCAGGCGGCATAGCCGCGATCGCCCGCCGTGATCATGTGATGCAGTGCAAAGCGCTTGCCCTTGGGCGTCGCCGGCTCGCCAGCCGCGCGGTTCATGCCCGGCAGCCACCATTTCGCGACGATCTCCGGCTTGGTGATGGTCTTGAGATCGACCACGCAAAGGATGTGGTCGGTGAAGCCGTCGAAATGCGCCGACACATAGGCATAGCGGCCGCCGGGCCACCACAGCCGGTTGATGCCGAAGCCCGGCATTTCGAGGAACGCGACCTCGCGCATCTCGCTTGGTTTCGAGATGTCGTGGATCGACAGGCCGGAGCGGAATTTCTTGGCCTTGGTGATGCTGTCGACCAGCGTGTTCTCGAAATAGCCGCGCATGTTGTCGTAGGACTGCATCGCGACGATATTGGCGCCGTTCGCAAGCAGCAGCAGGTCTTCCGCCACCTGGAGATGGTGGGTGCGGGTGTATTGTCCCGCGGTGAAGAAATTGACCGGCTTGAGCGCACGTGGATCGGAGGCGTCGAGGATCGTCACGCCGTCGCTGAACATGTGCCCGACATAGACGTGCTGCCGGTTGAACATCACCTGCACGGTGTCGGGCCGGCCGCCGACATCGCTGTACGAGATATGCTTGATGCCCTTGCCGACGCCCTCCGGCGGAATGTCCGGCTCTGACGCCCATGCCGACCGTGACAATCCGGACAGCGCAGCGAATCCGAACACGGCCGACAATTGTTGAAGGTGACGGCGGCGAGAGAGTTCAGGCATCGGCTTCCCCCCAATTTTTTGAGAGGATGATGCGCGCTCGCGGCGAGGCGCGCAAGCCTCGCGAGCCCTTACCTACGCGTGCACCACCTCGTGCCGCATCACGAATGGATCGAGCAGCGTGTGCACCTCGCCAGCGACGAGTTCGCGCTGGTCTACCGGCAGGCCCGCGAGCGTCACAGTGGCAATCGAGCCGTGGCTGCCATGTGCGCCGACCTTCACCTTGCAGTCGATGCCGCGCTCAGTGAGCGGCGACAGCACCTTGGCGAACACGCGCTGCGCGGCATCCCAGCGCAACTGTGGCTTGAACACCTTGCCGACGCCGGTCAGCGGCATCGGATCGATCGGAATGACCTGCACCGGAACGGCCGCGCGCTCCGGCGTGCGTTCGCGCACCCAGGCTTCCAGCTCGCCCGGCTCGACCTTGGCGCCCGGCTTCAGCTGCACATAGCCGACCGGCAACTCACCGGCATAGGCGTCGGGCTGGCCAACCACGGCGGCGAAGCCGACGGCGGGATGGCGAAACATGATCTCTTCGATCGGCGCCGGATCGATATTGTGCCCGCCGCGGATCACGAGATCCTTGGCGCGGCCGGTGATCCAGAGGTAGCCGTCGGCATCGAGACGTCCGAGGTCGCCGGAGTTGACCCAGACCTCGTCGACGAACGCGCCCTTGTTGTGCTCGTCGTTGAGATAGCCGCCGAACACGCCGGGCCCGGCCATGATGACGACGCCGATCTCGTCGGCTGCGCAGTCGCGGATCAGGCGGCCGTCAGCATCGAGCTGCACGATGCGCACGCGCGCGTAAGGCATGGGAAGGCCGACCGAGCCGAGCCGGATCGGTCGCGACGGATAGGCGAGCGTATGCACGCTCGAGGTCTCGGTCATGCCGTAGACCTCGACCACCGGCAGCTTCAGCTTCTCCTGGATCGCCGAGCCCACGGCGACGGGAATCGCCGAGCCGCCGCCGGCGGCATATTTCAGGCTGGAGATGTCCGCATTGCCTGGCGGCACCGCAAGCGTGGCCGCCAGCACCGTCGGCACGCTCGACAGCGCCTCGGGCTTGAAGCGCTCCACCAGCCCCCAGATGTTCTTCACCGAATTCGGGTTGCGCCAGCCGCTCGGCGACAGCACGACCAATGAGCCGCCGGCGGACAACGTCAGCAGCACCTGCGTCAGCGATCCCCCGACATGGAATAGCGGCATGCCGAACAGCATGTTGCCGCCGGGCTTCGACTTCAGCAGCAGATTGAGCGCCCAGGCCTGATAGATCTGATTGGCGTGGGTGTGCCGCACAAGCTTCGGCGTGCCGGTGGTGCCGCCGGTGTGGAAATAGGCCGCGATGTCGCCACCCAGAATCTTGCGCCCGCTGATCAACCGGTCGGACGGCTGCTGCTTGATCAGGTCGTTGAAGGCGAAGATGCCCTTGTCCGGATCGCCTCCGCCGAACACCTGCACGACCGCCTTGAGGTGTTTCAGCTGCGGGCGGATCTGCTCGACCTTCTGCCAGATGTCGGTGCCCGGCATCGGCCCGAGCGCAACCAGAACCTTGGTGTTCGCGGCCTCAAGGATCTCCGCGATCTGGTGCGCCTCGAGCAGCGGATTGACGGGATTGGCGATGCCCGCGGCCTCGGCGCCGAACAGCGTCACGAAGGCATCGGGCACCAGCGGCAGCATGAAGCTGACGACGTCGCCCTTCTCGACGCCGAGCGCGTGAAACATGTTGGCGGCCTGCGTGACGCGCGCGACGAAATCGCGATAGGTGACCATCACAGGGGTATCGGCCGGATCGGCATTTTGCAGGAACTGGATCGCTGCGCCGTCGGGGTTACGCGCGGCACCGAGCCTGATGGCGTCATAGGTGCTCTCGGCCGCAACGCGATCGGCGTAAGGGACCTGCTCGAAGGCCCGGACCTCTGCGTCTGTCGCGAAGTCCGGATAGTCGTCGCCGATGAACCGATCGAGCGCGTGGATGCCCGCCATGGAATTCCGTCCTCCCTCAGATGCATTTCCCCGCCTCCTGTCTTTTGACATTTTGGTCGGCGAGGCCTCGGCCGATGGCCGGTCGAGCGCGGACAGAATGATGGATGATTGAGCGTTCGTCCATGGCCGAACGGCTACGGTCGTAGCACTCGTCTTCGTGGCCATTGAACCTCCCCGCCCGATCCGGGGACCAAGAACATGCATCGGACTCCCCTGCCAGCGTCCTGCCGCAAGACTTGAGGAAATCATGACCACGCCCCCGCGAGACCGCGTCACACGGCTGATTGTCGCGCTCGCCATCACCTCGGCGATCATGACTTCGGCGATCGTCCTGCACCGCGCGGCGCGCGCCGAGGACAGCCAGTTCGACAAGATGCGTGCCAGGATCGCCGCCTTCGTCGGCGACAAGATGGAGAAGCTGGGCGGCTCGCGCGTCGTCTACAAGGTCGATACCGACGGCTTGCGCGAAAGCGTCGTCACGGATTTGCGCGACGATGTCTACAAGACCCTGCGCGAGGGCAAGATCGCCTTCTCCGGTCTTGCGATCCGCGACGCCGGCGTCGAAGTGAAGATCGCGGACGCCAGGGGCCGCGAACAGCTCGCACGCAAGCTCGCGTCGGCCGCGGAGGGATTGCCATCGCATGCGCTCACGGTGACCGACGACGGCGACGGACTGGTCAGGCTCGCGCCGACCGATGCTGCATCCGCGGCACGGCTGCGCGATCTCGTCGAAGATTCCATCGCCATGATCGAGCAGCGCCTCAAGGATGCCGGCATCAACCTCGCCAGCGTCCTGCCGGATGGCACGGATCGCATCCGCATTTTCATCCCGGGAATGATGGAGCCCGCCCGCGTGACCGCGGTCTTCGCCAGGAAGGTCAAGGTTGGCTTCCGCCTGATCGACCTCTCGATGCCGGCGGAGCAGGCGCAATCCGGCACGCCGCCCACGGGCACCGAAGTCCTGCCCGGCTTCAAGGACGAGCGCCATTACCTGGTCGCCAAGGACAGCGCGCTCGACGGCGACGACATCAGCTATGCCGGCCCGGGATTTGCCAGCGGCACGAAAGACCCGATCGCCTCGTTCCGCTTCAACGGCCGCGGCACGCGGCGCTTTGCCCACGTCACGGAGGAGAACATCGGAAGGCCCTTCGCCATCGTGCTCGACGGCAAGGTAATCTCCGCCCCCGTGATCCGCGAGCCCATCACCGGCGGCTCGGGCCAGATCTCCGGCAATTTCACCCTGGAGGAAGCCAATAGCGTCGCAATGCTGCTGCGCGCCGGTTCGCTGCCGGGGCACCTCGACCTCGTCGAGCAGCAGGTCGTGCAGCCCGCCGCCAAGCCGTAAGGCTGGTCGCGCTCCGCCCCGCCCCGTCGGGGCGTCACGGTCCACGACGTCGAAGCCCGTGCCCCTGGGGCCCCGAATCACGGGCGCACGACGGCCATGCGCACAACCAACGGGCAATTGCCGAAACGCCCGATCAGGCTAAAATTTGCCTCTTGCGGCATGGCGGCCGAAGGCTTCATTTCAAGCGGTCGTCATTCGATTTCGGCTATACGTGTCGAGCATACCGACCAGGACTGAAGGCCTTACGCGGGGTTAGTACATGCCGTCCGGCAGCGCAGACATTTCCTCGATCCTCGACCGCATTCTGGATGCGGCGACGGACAACCTCAGGATCGCAAAGATCCTGGTCCAGATGGGTCTCGATCCCAACAACGTCACCTACGACGCGATCTTCAACCGCCTGCTGGAGATCTTTGTCCAAAACATCACGCTGGCCAATCTGTTCGCCGCGGTCGGCGCCGGCTTCTTCGTCGCCACCCTCCTGATGCGGACGATGGTGCCGCTGCGCGTCGCCAACATGGTCGGCTGTGCGTTCTTCGCCGTTTTCGGCGCGCTCTCGGCCAATGTCTCGACCTTCCTCCTCTATCTGCTGCTGCTTCCGATCAACGCCCTGCGCCTGCGGCAGATGCTCAAGCTGGTCAAGAAGGCGCGCCATGCGGCCGAAGGTGACATGTCGATCGAGTGGCTCAAGCCGTTCATGACCGAGCGCAAATATCGCAGTGGCGATACGCTCTTCAAACTGGGCGATCCCGCCAAGGAAATGCTCCTCACGGTCACCGGCAAGTTCCTGGTCAAGGAGATCAATGTCGAGATCGGGCCCGGAGCTCTCATGGGAGAGCTCGGCTTCCTCACGCCGGACAACCGGCGCACCGGAACGATCGAATGCATCGAGGACGGACAGGTGCTGACGATCACCTATGACCGTTTGCTCGAGATCTATTTTCAGGACCCGCAGTTCGGCTATTACTTCCTGGTGCTGACCAGCCAGCGCCTGCTGCAGAACATCGACCGCTTGCAGAAGCAGCTGGCGAGCGAGCGGGCGGCCACCACGAACCGGATCGCGTGAACCGGGCGGCCGAACGCGCTTCGGCCACCCGGCCACGGCTCAGAGCTTCGAGCCGCCGTCGACGTGGATGGTGTCGCCGGTGATCCAGCGCGCGTCGGGAGAGGCAAGGAAGGCAACCGCATCCGCGATGTCGTCAGGCTCGGCAATCCGCTTCAAGCTCTGCATGCCGAGCGTATAGTCGCGCCCCGCGTCGGTCTTGGTGAATGACGACATCTCGGTCCCCACCACGCCCGGTGCCACCGCGTTGACGCGCACGCCGCGCGCACCGAGCGCTGCCGCAAAATGCTTCACCAGGGTGTCGATCGCACCCTTGGTGGCGGCATAGGCCGGCAGCGTCCCGACCACCGCATGGGCGGCCAGCGAAGAGACGAGTACGGCGCTGCTGCCCTCATGCAGGATCGGCAGCAATTGCTGCACCAGGAAGAATGGCGCGCGAACGTTGACGGCAAACAGCCGGTCGAAATCCTCAACCGTCGTTTCCTCGATCACGGCCGACTTGGCGATGCCGGCATTGGCAACCAGAATGTCGAGCCGATCGCCGACGATGCCACGCACCCGGGTCGCCAGTTGATGCGGGCCATCCGGCGCGCCGAGATCGGCCCCGATCGCATCGGCCCGCCCGCCGCTCTTGCGGATTTCGGCGACGACGGCCTCGGCCTCATTGGCGGCCTGGCCGTAATGCACCAGCACCTGCGCGCCGCGCTTCGCGAGCGCCAGTGCCGAGGCGCGGCCGATGCCGCGCGAGGCGCCGGTGACGAGAGCAGTTTTTCCCTTGAGATCGGTCATGGTCATTCTCCTTCGCCGGGCGCCGACACCCCCATTCCCTGCCAATCAGGTATGGTGCTGGTGCAGCGCCCTTTGCTGAAATGTAATTTGGCGCCGGCTGGCGGCCTTGAAAAAGACTTTGTAAGCTCATGGGCATACCCAGGAGGTATGCTTCATGGAGCTGCGCCATCTCCGCTATTTCATCGCCGTGGCCGAGGAAGGCAGCCTGACGGTCGCCGCCGAGAAGCGGCTGCACACCGCGCAGCCCTCGCTCAGCCGCCAGATTCGCGATCTCGAATACGAGGTGGGCGTACCTCTGTTTGCCCGCAGCGTGCACGGCGTCGAACTGACGGCCGCGGGACGAGCCTTCCTTGATCACGCGCGCCTTGCGCTGACGCAGGCCGATGCGGCGATCGAGGCGGCGCGTCGCGCCGGCCGCCCCGAGAAGTCGCGTTTTGCGCTCGGCTTCCTCACCGGTCAGGAAATCGATTGGCTGCCGGAGGCTATGCGGGTACTGCGCGACGAACTGCCGAACATCGACGTGACCGTGACGAGCGATTTTTCGCCTGCGCTGGCCGACGGCCTGAGGCGCGGGAGTCTCGACCTCGCCTTCATGCGGCGGGAGGCAAGCTCGGCGGAGCTCGTCTACAAGACCGTAATCGAGGAGGCGCTGGTCGCAGTGCTCCCAAGCGACCATCGCCTCGCCAAGCTCGACCGCATCGACCTCGCCAAACTGGAGGGGACGCCCTTCGTCAATGTCTCCGACACCGCTCCCGAGCTCCTCAAGATCATCAACAGCCATGTTCGCGAAAGCGGCCTGCCGATCCGACGGCGCATGATGCCGACAACATCGCCATGGCGGTGTCGATGGTGGCTTCCACCCGCGGCTTCGCGCTGCTCCCGGGCTACGTCAAAAACTTCCTGCCCTGGTCCGTCGTCAGCCGTCCGCTCAGGGGCAAGGCGCCGACGATCGATCTCGTCGTGGGCTATCACAAAACCAATGCCTCACCGATCCTCGCAAAATTCGTGTCGAGGCTGAGCGACTTGATCGAGCGCGCGACCAAACATATGGCGCACTGATCATGCGCCCGTTCTGCGGCTCAGCTTAGCAGCAGCGCCATTCCCGGATCGCCCTTCTCCATCGCGCGCCGGTAGGCCGGGCGGGCACCGACGCGGCCGAGATATTTGATCACATTCGGGCAGCGCGACAGATCATAGGGCTGGAAATAGCGCATCGTGGTGAGCGAGAAGCCCATCATGATGTCGGCAGTGGTGAAGGTATCGCCCGCCAGATATTCGGCGTCGCGAACACGCGCATCGACCAGGTCGAAGGCGCGGTCGGTACGCCCTCTGCTCGCGGCCAGCATCGGATTGTCTGCGGCGAGCTTGAGCCGGTTCAGGATCATCAGCCGGCCCATGCCGGCCTGCAGCGTGCCGTTGGCGAAGTGAAACCAGTACAGGAACTGGGCGAAATCAGGATGATCAGGGCGGAGCGCAAGGCGCCCATCGCCGTATTTGGCCATGATGTAATCGACGATGGCGCCGGACTCGGCGAGCACGAGGTCGCCGTCGGTGATCACGGGCGCGCTCCCGATCGGATGCAGCGCCTTGTAGTCCGGCGGCGCCAGCATGGTGACGGAATCGCGGGCGTAGCGCTTCAGTTCGTAGGGAAGTCCCAGTTCCTCGCAGAGCCAGACGATGCGCTCGGATTGCGACTTGCCGAGATGATGGACGGTGAGCATGGCGTCTCCTGCGACCGTGAGTTGGACCAGCCGTGACGCCGCATCCTAACCCGTCATTGCGAGCGCAGCGATGCCATCCAGACTGCGACCGCGGAAAGACTCTGGATTGCTTAGCTGCGCTCGCAATGACGAGGTGGAGAGACCGTCCCCTACCCTACGTCGTCCGTCACCATCCGCGCCACGACGCGGTCGCGGCGGATGAAGTGGTGCCAGAGGGCAGCGATCACGTGAATCGCGATCAGCGCGAGCAGCACATAGGCAAAGAGGATGTGGCGGTCCTCATAGGCGCCCGCCGCCGCGCGGTCGGGAGAGGTGAATTGCGGCACGTGCAACAGGCCGAAGAAGTCGGAATAATCAGGGGTACGCGCGCCGGAATGCGCCCAGCCCAGCATCGCGACCAGGATGACCACGAGATAGAGCGCGCCGTGGCTGACATGGGCCGCGATCTTCTGCCAGCGCGAGGTTTCAGGCGGCATCGCGGGCGTCGGGTTGACGGCGCGCCAGACCAGGCGCAGCACGGTCAGCAGCAGGATCACATAGCCGATATCGGCGTGGATCGAGCGGTAAAAGAAGCGGTCGGGACGCGCCGGGACGTGGTTCATCCACCAGCCGAAGCCGATCATGGCGAGGATGGCCAGCGCCAAAATCCAGTGCAGCCACCGGGAAACGCTGCCCCAGCCGTTACTGGTATTTCTGATCATGTCGGCTCTCCGGAGTTTTGCGGATATGTCCCCGTCCGCAGCGCAGCTGCTGATAGCGGGAACTTGCGGTAACCGTGAAATTGAATCGTTCCAAATTGGTACCAAGCGGGCCCCGCCGCAAAACCGCCCCAAAACCGAATGGTAACCATGGTGCCCTTAAGGTAGCGACGTGACCTATTCCCCGACGATCCTGGTGTTCGATTCCGGCCTTGGCGGACTCACGGTGCTCCGCGAGGTCGTGGCCGCGCGCCCGGACGCGCATTACGTCTATGTCGCCGACGATGCCTTCTTCCCCTATGGCCACCACAGCGAGGACGAGATCATCGCCCGCGTCGTGCCGCTGATGGGCGAACTGATTGGCACGCACGATCCTGACCTCGTCGTCATCGCCTGCAACACGGCGTCCACCCTGGTCCTATCTCACTTGCGCGCCGCTTATTCCCTGCCCTTCGTCGGCACCGTGCCGGCGATCAAGCCCGCCTGCGCGCAGTCGAAGACCCGCCGCGTCTCGGTGCTCGGCACCAAGGGCACGGTGAAGCGCGAATACACCAAGGCACTGATCCGCGATTTCGCGCTGGGTTGCGAGGTGACATTGGTCGGCTCGCCCGAGCTCGCCTCGCTGGCGGAAGCCGCGCTTAGCGGCCATCCGATCAGCGACGGCGACATCCTCGCCGAACTCGTCCCCTGCTTCGTCGGCGATCCCGCGGACGCGACATCGCGCACCGACATTGTGGTGCTCGCCTGCACCCATTATCCGCTGCTGCTCGACCGGATGAAGACGCTCGCGCCCTGGCCGGTCGAATGGATCGATCCCGCGCCCGCCATCGCCCGCCGCGTCTCGGACCTGCTCGGCACGCAAATCGGCGGCATCGCGCAGTCCGGCGCCGAGATGATCTTCACCTCGAACCGCGTGCATGGCCTTTCGGCCACGCTGACGCCGTTCTTCGGCGGCCGCGCACTGGCCTGACCTTGCGCCTCGACGGCGCGCTGCTAGGCTTCGCCGTCGCCATCTTCGCAGGTTCATCCCCATGTCGGTCCCCGTAGCGCCGCTCAACCGTCTCCGCCAATTGTGGAGCGAGGGGCGCCCCGCCTTTGGCGCGATCGCGACGATCCCGAGCGTGCAGACCGTGCAGATCATGGCGCGCTCGCTCGACTGGATCATCGTCGATCTCGAGCATGGCCCGATTGGCTTGACCGAAGCGCATGCGATGATCGCGGCCACCACAGGCACGCCATGCACGCCCCTGGTGCGGATCGGCGCGAACGAGCCGTGGCTTGCGAAAGCGCCGATGGACATCGGCGCCTTCGGCATCAATTTCCCGATGATCACCAATCGCGCCGAAGCCGAGAAGGCGGTGCGCAGCGTGCGCTATCCGCCCCGCGGCGATCGCCTCTGGGGTCCGTTCCACGCGCCGTTCCGCTGGGGCCAGTCGATGCCGGACTACATGGCCGGCGCCGACGACGAGATGATCTGCATGATCACCATCGAACATGTCGAGGCCGTCAATCGCATCGACGAGATCATGGCGACGCCAGGCATCGACGTCGCGGTGATCGGCCCCGGCGACCTCGCGACGTCCATCAACAAGCGCGGACAGATGGACGATCCGGAATTGCTGGAGCTGGTCGCCCGCGCCGAGGCCGGCATCCTCAAAAGCGGCGTGCCGATCGGCGGCGTGGCCCGCACGGCAGACCAGGCCAACGCCCTGGTCGATCGCGGCTATCGCGCGATCGCGCTGGGCTTCGACTGGTCGCTGTTCCAGCGCGGCATCATGGCGGCTTTCGAGGGGATCAAGCGCTGAACGAGCCGATCGCGGCCTTGCCGGGAACTGCGGCGCTGCTAGGGTCGGCGGTTCCAGGGAGGAAGAACCATGCTCAAAAAGACTTTGCTCGCTCTCGCCTTTACCAGCCTTGCCCTTGCAGCCTTCGCCCAGCAGACCGGCATCAAGCGGACCCCACTCCAGAAGGTCGACTATCCAGACGGTTACAACACGATCACCGCCATCGCGGAGGTCCCGGCGGGAGGCGCGGCCGGACGCCATACCCATCCCGGGGTCGAAACCGGCTACGTGCTCGAAGGCGAGCTCAGTCTCCTGATCGACGGGCAGCCGGAGAAAACCCTGAAAGCCGGCGATTCCTACCAGATCCCGGCGGGCGTCGTGCACGACGCCAAGGCTCATGGCGACAAGGCCATGAAAGTGCTTGGAGTTTACATCGTCGACAAGACCAAGCCGCTGGCTTCGCCGGCGCCCTGATGCGGCAAACCGACCGGCCCCAGGCGGGGTTGGTTCGTGCTAGAGCACGCGGCGAGCGGGCCACCCGCTCGCTGCACATATTTTAGTCCGCAGGAACCGAAAGACCCATGCGCGGGACGCCCAAGACCATTTCGCTGCCGCGCCGCCTGATTTGCGACCTCATGCGGGCGTCGATGGACGTGCCATTCGTCTCGCTCTCCCGCCCCCTCAATATCCGCCCTCTGCTGGAGGCGCGTGCCGGGGCGATGAGGCCCGCCGGCTGGGCCGCGATGGTCGTCAAGGCCTTTGCCCTGGTCGCCAGGGACGAGCCGGTCCTGCGCACCGTCTACGCCAAATGGCCCTGGCCGTCGCTCTACGAGCTGCCCAATAGCGTGGCGTCGGTCGCGATCGCCAGGATCCAAGACGGCGAGGAATGCGTGATGCCGCAGCGAATCGCGGCTCCCGAAGCCATGGCGCTGGCCGCGGTGGACACCGAAATCCGGCGTGCCAAGACGGCCCCGGTCGAAGACGTTCCCATGTTCCGCAAGGTCATGCGAGCCACCCGCCTGCCGCTGCCGCTGCGGCGGCTGTGCTGGGCGGTCGGGCTGAATTTCGGCCGACAGCGCGGCAACTGGTTCGGCAGCTTCGCGGTGAGCTCGGTGGCCGCCTATGGCGGTGGCGAGCTCCATCCCATCACACCGGGCCCGTTCATCGTCAGCTATGGGGTGGTCGAGCCCGACCAGACCATCCAGGTCGTGATCCGCTGGGACCACCGGGTGACCGACGCCGCCCCCATTGCCCGGGTGCTGACCCGGCTGGAACAGGTCCTGAACACTGAAATCGCTGCCGAATTGCTTGCGGCCGGGCCGAAGCCGATCCGGGCGGTCCGGACATGATTTCGGGGCTATTCGCATTGACAGAACGGCCCAAACTCACCTAAAAGCCGCCTGCTCGCGGGCCGATTTCGGCCCGCGAAGCGTTTCGCGACCCGTGGTCCGCTCCCTTCAGCTTTGGGGATCGGACCTGTCGGTGCCGGGCCCAGCCCGTCACACAGGAGGGCGCGTTTCCTCAAACCATGTACCTGAAGAGGACGCGATGACTAAGCGCAGTGAGGCGAAGTACAAGATCGATCGCCGTATGGGCCAGAACATCTGGGGCCGCCCGAAGAGCCCCGTGAACCGCCGCGAGTACGGCCCCGGCCAGCACGGCCAGCGCCGCAAGGGCAAGCTCTCCGACTTCGGCGTGCAGCTGCGCGCCAAGCAGAAGCTGAAGGGCTACTACGCCAACATTTCCGAGCGCCAGTTCCACGGCATCTATGTCGAGGCGAGCCGCCTCAAGGGTGACACCGGCGAGAACCTGATCGGCCTCCTGGAGCGTCGTCTCGACGCGGTCGTTTACCGCGCCAAGTTCGTCTCCACGATCTTCGCCGCGCGCCAGTTCATCAACCACGGCCACATCAAGGTGAACGGCCGCAAGGTGAACATCTCGAGCTACCAGCTCAAGGTCGGCGACGTGATCGAGGTCAAGGAAGCCTCCAAGCAGCTCGCCCACGTGCTCGAAGCGAGCCAGCTCCCCGAGCGCGACACCCCCGACTATCTCGAAGTCGACCACGGCAAGATGACCGCCAAGTACGTGCGCATCCCCGGCCTCTCCGACGTGCCGTTCCCGGTGCAGATGGAGCCGCATCTGGTCGTCGAATTCTATTCGCGCTAAGATCTGAATATCGAAAGGCCCCGGTTCGCCGGGGCCTTTTTGCTTAAGAGCCACACTTGAGTGGCCGCACTGCTTGAGGAGCCTTCGTATGCTCTACACCCCTCCCCGATCGATCCCAAGGCGCCGCCGGTGCGCATCAATCTGCTTTCGGACACGCAGACCAAGCCAACGGCTGCGATGCGCGAGGCGATGGCGCGCGCCGAGGTTGGCGACGAACAGGTCGGCGACGATCCGACCGTGAACGCGTTGTGCGAGCGCGTCGCCGCGCTGCTCGGCAAGGAAGCCGCGGTCTACATGCCCTCAGGCACGATGTGCAACGTCACCGCGACGCTGGTGCATTGCCGTCCCGGCGATGAGATCCTCGCCCACGAGAGCGCACATATCATCGCCCGCGAAGGCGGCGCGCATGCCGCGATCGGCGGCTTCCAGGTCACCCAGCTCAAGGGACCCGACGGCCAGTTCACGCCGGAGACCTTTCGCAAGGCGCTGCATCCGCGCACGCGCTACCAGCCGCCGCAAACCGTCGTCAGCGTCGAGCAGACCGCCAATATCGGCGGCGGCACGATCTGGAAGAAGGCGGCGCTCGACGAGATCGTCGCGATCGCCAAGCAGCACGGCCTCGTCACCCACATGGATGGTGCGCGCCTGCTCAACGCCACGGTCGCAAGCGGCATCTCCCCGCGCGACATGACCGCGGGGTGGGATTCGGCCTGGATCGATTTCTCGAAGGGCCTGGGCGCGCCCATCGGCGGCGTGCTCGCGGGCACCCGCGCCTTCATCGATGCGGTGTGGCAGTGGAAGCAGCGCCTCGGCGGCTCGATGCGGCAGGCCGGCGTCTGCGCGGCAGCCTGCATCTACGCACTCGACCATCACGTCGATCGCCTGGCCGACGACCACGCCAATGCGCGCGCGCTCGCCCGCGGGCTGTCGCAGATCGTAGGCGTCGAGGTGCAGGAGCCCGAGACCAATCTGGTGTTCTTCAAGCCTGATGGCGCCGGAATTGCCGGTGACAAGATGGTCGCCGCACTACGCCAGCGCGGCGTGACGCTCGCGATGATGGACGGCCGTATCCGCGCCTGCACCCATCTCGACGTCAATGCGGCCCAGGTCGAGGAAACGATCGGGTACGTGCGCGAGATCGTGCGCGGGGCTTAAGTCCGTAGCCCGGATAAAGCGCAGCGAAATCCGGGCCCCTCGCCTCGCGGAAAGATTTTCCCGGATTGCGCTTCGCTCCATCCGGGCTACGAAGGCGGCTAGCTAACGTCCCATCGCCTGATAGATCAGCGTCTTCAACGCCAGCTGAATCCGGCCGCGCTGCGACGGGGTCTGCACCATGAAGATCCCGAACAGATCGTCTTCGGGATCGATGAAGAAGAAGGTGCCGCCGACGCCGTCCCAGCGATATTCGCCAAGCGGCCACGATGTCCCTGATGGCACCGAGGTGCGCACCGCGAAACCGAGGCCGAAGCCGGAGCTTCCGCCCGGATAGTAGTTCTGATCGCGCGCGATCTTCGTCTCGGGGCCGATATGATCCGACGCCATCAGCGCGATGGTCTCCGGCTTGAGATAGCGCCGGCCTTCATAGCTGCCGCCGTTGAGCAGCATCTGCGAGAAGCGGGCGTAGTCACCGACCGTACCGACAAGGCCGCCGCCGCCCGACTCCCACCTCAGCGGTATCCGGGGATCGCGGACCTGCGTCATCGGGCTAATCGCGCGATCCTGCGGTATCGGCTCGGCGATGCGCGGCCACTTGGCAGGATCGGCGACATAGTATGCAGTGTCCGTCATCCCGAGCGGATCAAGCAGCCGCTCCTTCTCGAACGCGAACAGCGATTTCCCCGATATGACCTCGACGATGCGGCCGAGCACGTCCGTGGAGTGGCCATAATCCCAGTTCGTGCCGGGCTGTTCGGCGAGCGGAAGCGCGGTGATCTTCGCGACGAGTTCGGCGTTGGTCAAAGCCTTGTTGTCGAAGAGACCGGCGTCGGCATAGAGCTTGTTCACCAAGCCCCCGCCATAATAACCGTAGGGCAGCCCGGCAGTGTGACGCATCAAATCCTTGATCGTCACGGCGCGGCTGAGCGGCTCCAGCACCAGCGCAACCTTGCCGTCCTCGGCCTTCGTCTCGACACCGACCTTCATCTCGCCAAAGGCCGGAATGTACTTTGCGACGGGATCGTCGAGCGAGAGCTTGCCCTCCTCGACCAGCATCATCGCCATGACCGTCGTGACCGGCTTCGACATCGAATAGAGCCGGAAGATCGTGTCCGCGCTCATCGAGAGCTCGGTCGTGGCATCGCGGACCCCGAAATTCTCGTAATAGACCGGCTTGCCGTGCTGCTGGAGCAGCAGGATCGCGCCCGGAAAGGTGCCGGCTGCGACCTCGCTCCTGATGTAGTCGGAAACCTTTGCCAGGCCTTCTGGCGAGAAAGTGTGGGCGCGCCCCTCGGAGCCCGCTTGCGTACTACCTGCACCGAACAAAAGAACGAGCGCCGCGATCAGCGCGCGGCGCCCGAACATGTCACTTCTCCATGGCTTCATAGACCAACTGCTTCAATGTCCGCTGCACGCGCTGGCGCTCGGTCGGGGTCTGCTCCAGCAGCACGAAGAACATGTCCTGCTTGGGGTCGATGACGAAATAGCAACCGGAGGCGCCGTCCCACTTCAATTCCCCGAGATCGCCGGGCGGCGGCGGCTTGGCGTTGCCGGGATCGGTGCGGACCGCAAGTCCGAGACCGAAGCCGAAACCGTCGCCGGGGAAATAGAAATAGTCGCGACTGACCCCCGAGGTCGGGCCGATCTGATCGGTCACCATCAGCTTGAATGTCTCGGGCTTGAGGATGGTCTTGCCGTCGAGGCTGCCGCCATTGAGCAGCATCTGCGCAAAGCGTTCATAGTCCGCCATGGTCGTCACCATGCCGCCGCTGGCGAATTGGATTTTTTTGACAACCGTCGGATCGTTGATTCGGCCGACGCGAAAATCGGCGTCATTCGGCACCGGCTGGGCCAGGAGCTTCTGCTTCTCGGGGGCAGTGACGAAGAAGCCGGTGTCGACCATGCCGAGCGGATCGAGCAGCTTCTCCCGCTCGATCTCGAGCAACGGCTTGCCGGTTGCGACCTCCATGACTCGCGCCAGAATGTCGGTGGAATGGCCGTATTGCCACAGCGCGCCCGGCTGGTTGTGCAGCGGCAGTTTTGCGATGCGCTCGGCGAACTCGGCGAGGTCGAAATCGCCGGCATAGATATTGGCCTCGCGATAGGCCTTGCGGACCAGGCTGTCGCCATAGAAGCCATAGGTGACGCCCGAGGTGTGCGTCATCAGATCGTGCACCGTCATCGGCCGGTTCGGCGGCACCAGCTCGAGCGACTTGGTGCCGTCGTCGGCCTTCTTCTCGACGCCGACCTTCACATTGGCGAAGGACGGAATGTATTTCGAGACGGGATCGTCGAGCTTGATCTTGCCGTCTTCGATCAACTGCACCGCGACGACGGAGGTGATCGCCTTGCTCATCGAGAACAGGCGGAAGATGGTCTTGTCGGTGATCGGCGCCTTGCTCACCACGTCCTGCACGCCGAAGGCTTCGTGGTAGACCGGCTTGCCGTGCTGCTTGATCAACACGGTGGCACCGGCGATCTTGCCGGTCGCGACCTCGTTCCTGAAGAACTCGCCGACCTTGGCGAGCTTCTCCTGATTGAAATGCGCGCCGGCCGGGATCTCGTAGGTGCCTTCGGCGCGCGCGAGCGACATCGCACCCAGCGACACCAGCGCGCCGCAAACGAACGCACGCAGTCCGAAATGTGAATTCATATTCCCTCCCCGGAACGTGGCCGAGCGGAGTGTACCGACCGCGTCATCAGGCACAAGGGCTGCCATACCGCGCCAGAACGTCCGTGTGGAGCGCGGCGCTTGTCTCCGAGAAACAACAGAATATGACGTGGGTGACCAGCGGCGCTGCCGGCAGGGCCTCAATGGTCGTGTGGACCGCAATCTTCGCGGCCTGATCGGCCGGAAAGCGATATACCCCGGTCGAGATCGCGGAGAAGGCTAGAGAGTTCAGTCTATTGGCCTGGGAGAGCTCAAGCGCGCGGCGATAACAGGAGCGCAGCGAATCCGCCTCGCCGCGGCTGCCGCCGTGCCAGACGGGGCCGACTGCGTGGATCACATGTCGCGCGGGCAGACGGTAGCCCTTCGTGATCTTGGCATCGCCGGTCGGACATCCCCCGAGCGTCCGGCACTCGGCCAGAAGCTCCGGACCGGCAGCGTCGTGGATTGCGCCATCAACGCCGCCTCCGCCCAGGAGAGACGAATTTGCGGCGTTGACGATGGCGTCAACGCCGAGTGTCGTGATGTCAGCTACGATAACCTCAAGCTCGGCGCCGCCGATGCGGCGCGTCAGCTGGGTCACCCGATCAAGCCGCGACGGCGACGCCCTTCTCGGAGAAGAGCTGCTGCAGTTCGCCGGCCTGGAACATCTCGCGGACGATGTCGCATCCGCCGACGAACTCGCCCTTCACATAGAGCTGCGGGATGGTCGGCCAGTTCGAGTATTCCTTGATGCCGTTACGCAGTTCGGCGGATTCGAGGACGTTGAGGCCCTTATAACCAACGCCAATGTGGTCGAGGATCTGGACGACCTGGCCGGAGAAACCGCACTGCGGAAATTGCGGCGTTCCCTTCATGAACAGAACCACGTCGTTCGACTTCACTTCGTTGGCGATGAATTCCTCGATGCTCATATCCATGTCCTTCCGGGGCGGAGCCCTCAACGATTCCCTCGGGCCGGCCCAGCCGATTTAACCCGATACCTGCCTATATATGTAGCCCAAACCGTTGTGCATCCAAAGTAAAATGGCGGCGAACACCCCCTGGGCGGCCGGTCCAGGCCACGCCGGCCCATTGCATGATGCCACGAATATCATCGCCGGGGAGGACTTTCATACCGTAACGGAGCCCTTATCTAGGACGAACCTCGGTTTTGGAACCGGGCAACGCCAACAACGTTCTCTTGTCCTGTCTGGAGAAAAACGTGACGAAACAAGCCTCCGCTACGGCCACCCCGCCGCTTTCGTCATCGTCGGCCGACCCGCGCGGCCTCGCCCAGGGGCTGGAAGAGGCGTTTCTCGCCGTCCGCAACGAGACCGAGCGCCGGGCCGCGCCGCTGTCGCCGGAGGACCAGCAGATTCAATCCATGCCGGATGCGAGCCCCACGAAATGGCATCGGGCCCATACCACCTGGTTCTGGGAGCAATTCCTGCTCGGCGAGCACTGTCCCGGCTACCGGCCCTTCCACCCTGATTTCGCTTTCCTGTTCAATTCCTATTACGTCAGCGCCGGCCCGCGTCATTCCCGCAATCACCGCGGCGACATCACCCGTCCCAGCGCCGACCAGGTCGGCGCCTATCGAGCATATGTCGACGCGGCCGTCGTCAAATTCTTCCGCGAGGTCGGCGCGGACAAGCTTCGCGAGGTTGCGCCGCTGGTCGAGGTCGGGCTCAATCACGAGCAGCAGCATCAGGAATTGATGTTCACCGACATCCTGCATGCCTTCGCGCAGAACCCGATCCCGCCTGCCTACGATCCGGGCTGGCGCTTCCCGGCTTCGACACGCACGGGGGAGGATTGGCTGACGCTGAACGAGGGTATCCACACCGTCGGGCATGTCGACGACAGTTTTCATTTCGACAACGAGAAGCCGGCGCATCGGGCCCTCGTCGGTCCGGTCAGGGTCTCACGCAATCTCGTCACCAATGCCGAGTGGCTCGCCTTCATGCGCGACGGTGGCTACCGGACCGCAACGCTGTGGCTGATGGACGGCTTTGCCACCGTCAACAACGAAGGCTGGGACGCCCCCGGCCATTGGCGCGACATCGACGGCCAGTGGCAGATGATGACGCTCGCCGGCCTCAAGCCGGTCGATCCGGACGCGCCGGTCTGCCACGTCAGCCATTACGAGGCCGATGCGTTTGCGCGCTGGGCCGGAAAGCATCTGCCGACCGAGATGGAATGGGAGGTCGCTGCGCGTGCCGGCCAGCTCAACGACGCCTTCGGCATCGTCTGGCAGTGGACGCGTTCTTCATATTCGCCCTACCCCGGCTACCGCGCCATCGAAGGCGCGCTCGGGGAGTACAACGGCAAGTTCATGATCAACCAACTGGTGCTGCGCGGCTCCTCGCTTGCAACTCCCGAGGGCCACAGCCGTATTACCTATCGCAACTTCTTTTATCCGCACCATCGCTGGCAGTTCACGGGACTGCGGCTCGCCGACTACGAATAAAAATCATCCGACGACAAATACGCGCCGGACAGCGCGTTCAGGAGAGTATCATGAATGTGCACGCCAGCGCTTTGGCCGAAGCCCATCTCCCCGACGAGCAGACCACCGCCTTCGCCCGCGAGGCCATCGAGGACCTGTCGCAGCAGCCGAAAAAGCTGTCGCCGAAATATTTCTACGACGCGGCCGGATCTGAACTTTTCGAGGCGATCACGCGCCTGCCGGAATATTACCCGACGCGCACCGAGCTTGCGATCCTGAAGGAGCGCGGCAGCGAGATCGCGAAGATCATCCCGCAGCATGCGGCGCTGGTCGAGTTCGGCGCCGGAGCAACCACGAAAGTCCGCCTGCTGCTCGATCACTGCAAGTTCGCGGCCTATGTGCCCGTCGACATCTCAGGCGACTTCCTGAAGGCGCAGGCAAACGGCCTGAAGCGGGACTTCCCGACGCTCGGCATCTATCCGGTGGCGGCCGACTTCACCACGCCGTTCGAGTTGCCCAAGGCAGTCGCATCGATGCCCAAGGTCGGCTTCTTCCCCGGCTCGACCATCGGAAATTTCGAGCCGCATGAGGCGCAGGCCTTCCTGAAGAGCGCCCGCAAGATCCTGGGCAAGGGCGCGCAGATGATCATCGGCGCCGACCTCGAGAAGGAAGAGCGCGTCCTCCACGACGCCTACAACGATGCCGCCGGCGTCACCGCCCGCTTCAACCTCAATGTGCTCGTGCGCATCAACCGTGAGCTCGGCGGCAATTTCGACCTGTCCTCCTTCACCCATCGCGCGATCTACAACCGCGAGCGGCACCGGATCGAGATGCATCTCATCAGCAAGAAGAGCCAGACCGTGCGCCTGCTCGGCACCAGCTTCTCGTTCCGCCCCGGCGAGAGCATCCACACCGAGAACAGCTACAAGTACAGCCTCGAGCGTTTTGCTGCGCTGGCGCAGGGCGCGGGCTGGAAGGTGCGCGAAAGCTGGACGGACGCCGCGAAGATGTTTTCGGTGCACGCGCTGGAGGCGGCGGAGTAAAGGCTCCGGCGCAAGTGGCGCCGGGGCTCAATGCGCCTCGGCCTCTTCCGGAGAAGATCCCAGCGACACCGACTCCCAGACCGCGACCACGATCATGATCACGGTCGACGCGACCGACAGCCAGAGCGGCGAGAGATCGGCGGCGAACCACCACAGCACCAGTAGCAGGATGATGCCGATGCCGTGGGAGAGCTGGAGGAAGCCGCGGATCGCATGCTTGAACAGGATGGTGCCGACCAGGAACACCAGGGGACCACCGACCGTGCTCACGATGGTCCTGATGTCGGAATGGCCGGTCGGATGCTTCAGCACCAGTTCGTCCGATACCGCGGTCAGGATGATGCCGGCGACGATCGGCATGTGCAGATAGGTGTAGGCGAGCCGCGCCAGCCGGCCGGATTCCGCGGATTTCGAGATGCGCTCGGAACCGGCTTCCGCGCCCTTGTGGAAATAGATCCACCACATCGCGATGGCGCCGGTGAGCGCGGAGATGAAGGCCAGGATGTTGTCCGCGGTCCACTCCAGCTCGGCGAAGGTGGCCCCATTGACGACGACGGCTTCGCCAAGCGCGATGATCACGAAGAGAGAGCAGCGCTCGGCCATGTGGCCGCCCTCGACGGCCCAGGCTTCGACCGACGAGAAGCCGAGCTTCGGGACCCAGAAGCGTACCGCGGGTGAGACGTATTCGATCGCGAGCGCCGCGATCCAGAACCACAGCCGCACCTCGTCATGGGCGAGACCGCCGAGGATCCAGAGGATCGCGGAGCCGCAGAGCCAGACCAGAATGCGGATCGCATTGTGCCGGACGGCCGTTCGATGGCGCGGTGTCGCGAACAGCCAGAAGGCGGTGCGTCCGACCTGCATGGTCGCGTAGGCGATCGCGAACCACAGGCCCCGCCCCTCGAACGCGGTCGGGATCGTGGTCGACAGCACGAGGCCGCCCAGCATCATCAGGAAGAGCAGGATGCGGACCGGGGTCAGCTCGGGATTGAGCCAGTTGGTGACCCAGGCGGTGTAGACCCACACCCACCACACCGCGAGGAACAGCACCGTGACGTGCACCGCGCCGAGCGGGGTGAAATGGTGCAGCAGCGTGTGCGAGACCTGCGTGACGGCGAAGACGAAGACGAGGTCGAAGAACAGCTCGGCATTGGTGACGCGGCTGTGCTGGTTCGGAGCGATGACGCGAAACATCGCGCCGCGAGGATTGTCCGCAGCCATCGTCATCCCCCCGTCACGCGATCAGATCAGGCCCCGGGTACCCCGGTTTGCAGCGCCAGCGCATGCAGCACGCCGCCCATCTGGCCCTGCAGGGACCGATAGACGATCTGGTGCTGCTGGACGCGGGACTTGCCGCGGAAGGATTCCGAGATCACGGTCGCGGCATAGTGGTCGCCATCGCCGGCGAGGTCACGGATCGTCACCTCGGCATCGGGGATCGCTGCCTTGATCATCGCCTCGATATCGTGGGCGTCCATGGGCATTCGGGTCTTGCTCCTGTCTCGGCTTCGAATCGCTTGCCGGGGTCCCCGGACCGGCAGGGCCAAACTTAGCGTGAACGGCCTTCTACGTCACGCATTCCGGCACTATATCCCTGATCCCATCCGGATAAAGGCACGACAAAGTGCCGCGCGCGGCAGATTGATCGAAAAGGCGTGAAATCATGAAGCTCCCAGGGCCCGACCACCCCATCACCATCACCCAAAATCCCCGGCGCGTCCGCGTCACGGCCGGCGACATCGTGATCGCCGAGACCAGCAAGGCGCTGATCTTGAAGGAGGCCAAATATCCGGCGGTGCAATATGTGCCGCGGGAGGACGCCAACATGGCGCTGCTGGAGCGCACCGACCGCGTCACCCATTGCCCCTACAAAGGGGACGCGAGCTATTACAGCGTCAAGGCCGACGGCAAGACGCTCGATAACGCGATCTGGACCTACGAGACGCCCTTCCCCGCGATGACGGAGATTTCCGGCCATCTCGCCTTCTATCCGGACAAGGTGAAGATCGAGGAAGTGGGGTAGGCTCATCGCGCCGGGGCGATCGCAGGTCGCTTCCCCTCAGTCGACACAAGGCTCGAGATGCCGCGCAAAGCCGCCAGACTGATTGGGGTCTCGTTGTTGGGCGTGGCCGGCATCCTCATCGTGGTGGCCGCCGCCGGACTGGGTTTTCGCGCCTATCGCCAGCATCTTGCTGCCGAAACCCTCGCGATCCGCTCACCAAAGGGCGTGCAGGAGGGAGGGTTCGTCGACATCGGCGGAATCAGGCAATGGATTCAAATCCGCGGTGAGGACCGGGATAACCCGGTCCTCCTGTTCGTCCACGGCGGGCCCGGAGGCTCCACCTTGGCGATCTCTTCGGGCTGGCGCCCCTGGGAAAAGCATTTCACTATCGTGCAATGGGACCAGCGCGGCGCCGGGCGGACCTATGGCGCGGCGGGAGACGCGCTCGCGCCAACCATGACGCTCGAGCGGATGACACAGGACGGTGTCGAGCTGGCCGAATATCTGCGAACCCATCTGCACAAGGACAAGATCGTCCTGGTCGGGCATTCCTGGGGCTCGTTCCTGGGCATTCACATCGTCAAGCAGCGCCCCGATCTGTTTTACGCCTATGTCGGCACAGGACAGGTGGTCGGCAGGGTGACGTTCGAGAAGCAATTCGAGATCACGATCGCGCATCTGCAAGCGTTGGCGCAGTCCGCTGGCAACAGCGAGGCCCAGGCGGAATTGGCGCCAATCGTCGCGCGGCCTCTGATCAATCCACAAAATCGACTGGTTGCGGACAAGTGGAGCAAAGCGCTGGGGCTACCCTCCATCGAGAGCGTCCAGTTGGCGGGTCCCATCCCGCCCCGTTCATGCCGGATTTCTCGCTGCTGGACTGGTACAACTGGCGCAAAGGCATGGCCTTCTCCGCAAAATATCTGCGCGGACGAGAGGGCCCCATGTTCAAGCGCGACGTCGCTTCACTGGGACTCGCGTTTCCGATTCCGGTGATCTTCATCGAGGGCGATACGGACTACAACACACCGGCTGGGCCGGCCGAACAATTCTTCAATCAGATCACGGCTCCGCATAAGGAATTTGTCTGGGTGCACGGCGGGAGCCATTTCATTCCATTCGAGCGTCCCAACGAGTTCCTGGCGGAGTTGGTGACCCACGTGAGACCGCTCGCAGGCAATTGAGGGCCGGAGGCCTGCTACGCCCTGAAGATCGTGAGCCCCAGTATCAGCAGCACCAGGAAGATCACGACGAAGATATAGAACAGGAAGCGGGCGACATCGGCCGAGGCGGCCGAGAGGCCGGTGAAGCCGAGCACGCCGGCCACGATCGAGATCAAGAGAAAGATCAGCGCCCATTTCAGGATCGTCATAACCAACTCCGACTAAAATACCGCATGTTTTGCGGTCCTCAACCCATTCGCGAACGCTAACTTCGCTGCGCGGAACTGGTTCCTAAGGGCATTCCGCGGGCAAGGCGCGGCACAAACTGCGCTTGCTGAATCGGGTTCCCGGCGGCACAGTCCGGCCAGGGCAGGAGCGCAATCGGGGCGATCATGATGACGATGTCACATTCCGCGACGATCGGCCTAGAGGCGCACGCCGCGCCGAAAGCCAAGGCGCGCAATCTGTCGCTCGATCGGACCCGCACCTTCCTCACGCTGGTGGTGCTGCTGCACCACGCCGTCATTCCCTACACCTATTTCGGTCACACCGACCCGGCATCCTGGATCGGCTTCGACGTCGTCGTGCTCTGCACCGACAGCTTCTTCATGGCGATGTTCTTCTTCCTGTCGGGACTGTTCACGTGGTCCGGCATCGCCCGCAAGGCGCCACAGGTTTTCCTGCGCGACCGCCTGCTGCGGCTCGGACTGCCTTTCGTGATCGCGGCCTTCACCGTCATCCCGCTCGCCTATTACGCGATCGCGCTGCGGCACGATCCCGAGCTGACCTTCGCTTCGTTCTGGTGGAAGACGATCACCGTCGGGCCGTGGCCGAGCGGGCCGATCTGGTTCGTGTGGGTGCTGCTGGCGTTCGACCTGACTGCGAGCCTGCTCTACCGGGTCTCAACCCACCTGGTCGATCCGGTCAACCGCGTTTCGCTGCGCGGATTTGACCAGCCGGCCGCGTTCTGGCTGCTGCTGGCCGTCGTCACCGCCGTCGTTTACGTGCCCGCGCTGGTCCATTTCGGGGCCAACAAATGGTTCGAGTTCGGACCGTTTTCGGTGCAGGCGAGCCGCATCCTGCTCTACTTCGCCTATTTCTTCATTGGCGTCAGCGTCGGCGCCGCCAACTTCGATCGCGGTATCCTCAGCGCCGAAGGGCAGTTGCCGAAGAACCGATGGATGTGGGTGATCGCCACGCTGGTCCCCTACTGCCTGATGTGGTGCATGATCTACATCAAGCGCGCAATCCTCGGGAATCCCAACGTGCTGCCGGACTGGTATCAGGCGATCTACGGCACGTTCGTCGTGCTGTTCTCGGCCGCGATCCTGCTCGCGATCCTCGCCTTCTTCCTGCACCAGAAGTCGCCGGGGCCGAACCTGCTCGACCGCATGCAGGCGGACGCCTACGGCATGTTCCTGGTGCACTACCCGATCGCGCTGTGGATCCAGTATGTGCTGTTCGACTATTCGTGGCCTGCGATCTTCAAGGCCGCGATCGGCTTCGTGCTCACGGTGGTGCTGAGCTGGGGACTGACGGCAATGTTGCGGAAGATTCCGGGCGCGTCACACGTGTTGTGAGGCCGAGGTCTCTTCACCCGTCATTGCTCTCCGTCTGTCATTGCAAGGAACTCTTGCGACGAAGCAATCCAGACTGCCTCAACGATGAGACTCTGGATTGCTTCGCTGCGCTCGCAATGACGGAGTGTGTGGCGACGCCTTACGCCGCCTTCCCGCTCATATACTCCGGCAGCCAGCGCTCGAAAGATTTCCGCAAGCTATCGATCGTGACCGGCGCCTCGCCCGCGATCGCGATCGCATCGCCGCCGGTGGTGCCGATGCGCACGCAGGGCACCTCGCAGCCGCGCATCTTGGCCAGCACGCGGCCGGCTTCCGCTTCCGGCACGGTGACGAGATAGCGCGCCTGGTCCTCGCCGAACCAATAGGCCTGCGGCACGAGCGCCGCCGGCGCCGCGAGCAGTCTTGCGCCGATGCCGCCGGCCATTGCCATCTCGGCGAGCGCAATCAAGAGGCCGCCGTCGGAGAGATCGTGCACCGCGGTCGCGGTGCCCGCATGGATCATGCCGCGCACGCAGTCGCCGTTGCGCTTCTCGGCCGCGAGGTCGACCGGCGGCGGCGCGCCCTCCTCGCGACCGCAGATGTCGCGCAGGTAGACCGACTGGCCGAGCCAGCCGTGGGTTTCGCCGACCAGGAGGATCGCCTCGCCCTCGGCCTTGAAGGCCAGCGAAGCGGACTTGGTGAAATCGTCGAGCAGGCCAACGCCGCCGATCGAAGGTGTCGGCAGGATCGCGCGGCCGTTGGTCTCGTTGTAGAGCGAGACGTTGCCGGACACGACCGGGAAGTCCAGCGTGCGGCAGGCTTCCGAGATGCCCTTCAGGCAGCCGACAAACTGGCCCATGATCTCGGGCCGTTCAGGATTGCCGAAATTGAGATTGTCGGTGATCGCGAGCGGCTTGCCGCCGACCGCGGTGATGTTGCGCCAGGCTTCCGCCACCGCCTGCTTGCCGCCCTCGAACGGATCGGCCTCGCAATAGCGCGGCGTGACGTCGACGGTCAGTGCCAGGCCCTTCGGCCCGTCCTGCACGCGCACCACGGCGGCATCCCCACCGGGCCGCTGCAAGGTGTTGCCGAGGATGACGTGGTCGTATTGCTCCCAGACCCAGCGCTTGCTGCACATGTCGGGCGTGCCGATCAGCTTCTCCAGCGCGGCACCGACGCCCATCGGCGCCGGCACCTCCCGCGCATGCACGACCGGCAGCGCGGCGGAGGGCACGTGCGGGCGATCGTAGAGCGGCGCCTCGTCGCCGAGCTCCTTGATCGGGAGGTCGGCCATCACGTCGCCGCCATGCTTGACCACGAAGCGCTTGCTCGGCGTGGTGTAGCCGACCACGGCGAAGTCGAGGCCCCACTTCTTGAAGATCGCCTCGGCTTCCTTTTCCTTCTCGGGCTTGAGCACCATGAGCATGCGCTCCTGGCTTTCCGAGAGCATCATCTCGTAGGCGCTCATGCCGGTCTCGCGCGTCGGCACCGCGTCGAGATCGAGGTCAACGCCGAGGTCGCCCTTGGCGCCCATCTCGACCGCCGAGCAGGTCAGGCCGGCCGCGCCCATGTCCTGGATCGCGATGACGCAGCCCTTCTCCATGATCTCGAGGCAGGCCTCGAGCAGCAGTTTTTCGGCGAAGGGATCGCCGACCTGCACGGTGGGGCGTTTCTCCTCGGACTTGTCGTCGAACTCGGCCGACGCCATCGAGGCGCCGTGGATACCGTCGCGGCCCGTCTTGGAGCCCAGATAGACGATCGGCATGTTCACGCCGGAGGCGGCCGCATAGAAAATCTTGTCGGCGTCGGCGAGGCCCACGGCCATCGCGTTGACGAGGATGTTGCCGTCATAGCGGGTGTGGAAGCGGACCTGGCCGCCGACCGTCGGCACGCCGAAGGAATTGCCGTAGCCGCCGACGCCGGCCACCACGCCGGAGACGAGATGCCGCGTCCTGGCATGCTCGGGCGCGCCGAAGCTCAGCGCATTGAGGCAGGCGATGGGCCGCGCGCCCATGGTGAAGACGTCGCGCAGAATGCCGCCGACGCCGGTGGTCGCGCCCTGGTAGGGCTCGATGTAGCTCGGGTGGTTGTGGCTCTCCATCTTGAAGACCACGGCCTGGCCGTCGCCGATGTCGATCACGCCGGCATTCTCGCCGGGGCCCTGGATCACCCAAGGCGCCTTGGTCGGCAGGCCGCGCAGATGGATGCGCGAGGATTTGTACGAGCAGTGCTCGTTCCACATCGCCGAGAAGATGCCGAGCTCGGTGAAGGTCGGCTCTCGCCCGATCAGCTTCAGGATGCGCTCGTACTCGTCGGGCTTGAGCCCGTGGGCGGCAACCAGTTCGGGGGTGATCTTGGGTTCATTCTTCATGGATTCGGGGCTTTCGGCGGCGTTTTGCCGTTCTTAGGAAGATCGGGGGCCTACGAAAAGCCTTTTGTGGCGCATTTTCCCGCTGTCCCACGTTTTGCGGGCAGGCGGTCGGCGGGAACGGGAATTGCAAGGCGCTGACGGATCGGATTTAAGGACTAAAGACCCGTAATTGAAGGCCCATTTCCTTGCACGAATTGACCAAAGTCCCCTCCACCCGCCGCCCGGACCTGCACGTCGCCACCGATGGCGAGTTCAGGGGCTGGCGGACCTGGATTCGCGACAGTTTTGAGAGCCATATCGGCCCGTTCTGGCACAAAATCGAGGACGACGGCAGCGTCCGCTCGGCGTTCCGGGTCGAGAAAAAGCACCTCAACGGCTCCGGAAACGTCCATGGCGGCTGCTTCATGGCGTTCGCCGACTATTGCCTGTTCGCGATCGCCACCCACGAGCTGGATGGCCCGGCGGTGACGACCAATTTCGCCTGCGATTTCCTCGACGCGGCCCGCGAGGGCGAGCTGGTCGAATGCGTCGGCGAAGTGTCCCGCGCCGGCGGCTCGTTGATCTTCCTGCGGGGCAAGCTGACCTCCGCCGGGCGGCCGCTGTTTACCTTCTCCGGGACGATCAAGCGGGTGAAGCGGAAGCCGGCACTCCAGCCAAACGCATAGCTCGACGCCTTCCCTTTTCGCGCCCCCTCGCCCAGACTTGCGCCAAGCGCGCTGGCGCGGGGGAGCAGGAACAAGGTGCCGCAGAGCACATCGTCGGGCCGCACGGCGGCCGCCGCATCATCGTCGCCATCCATCATCGCCACCGGTGCGCGCAACTGGCACGACTACGCGCTGCTGTTCGCACTCGCCTGCTGCTGGAGCTCGACCTATCCGCTGGCGAAGCTCGCGCTTCCCACGATCCCGCCCATCACCTTCATCTCGGCGCGCTCGCTGATCGCGTTCGCCTTCCTGTCCGCGATCCTGTGGATGCGCGGCGTCAAGCTGCCGACCGACGTGAAGGCCTGGAAGCTGTTTGCGACCCAACAGCTGATCAACTCGACCTTTCCGTTCCTGGTCATCACCTGGTCGCAGCAATATGTCCCGGCCTCGAACACGGTGGTGCTGGCCTCGACGACGCCGATCTTCGCCTTCCTGATCACCTCGCTGATCACGCGACATGAGCCGGCCACGCTGCTGAAGCTCGCGGGCGCAATTCTCGGCCTCGCCGGCACCATCGCCATCGTCGGGCTGGACGCGCTGCGCGGCTTCGGCAGCGAGATCATGGCGGAGATCGCGATCCTGCTCGCCACCATCTCCTTTGCCTGCGCGACGATTTTCGGCTTGCGGCTCTCCGAATACGATCCGATGGTGGTGGCGACCGGCTCGCTGCTGTTCGGCGGCCTCGTGCTGCTGCCGCCCTCGCTGATCATCGACCAGCCCTGGACGCTGCATCCGACGCCGACGGCGATCGTGGCCACCATCGTCATGGGCATCGTCTCCAGCGCGCTGGGGCTGATGCTGTTCTACGTCTGCCTCGGCCGGCTCGGCACGCTGACCACGAACGCACAAGGCTATCTGCGCATTCCGATCGGCGTCGCGCTCTCGGTGGTGCTGCTCGGCGAATCCGTGCCGTCAAACCTTGCGCTCGGCCTCGTGCTGGTCATGGCCGGCGTCGCCGCGATGACGATCCCGGGCGAGGTGTACACGCGGTGGTTGGGACGGCTGCGTGGGCTCTGAGGGCCGGTTGACACAAGTTGGACCAATGTGAGGTAGTCGCGCGCAAGCCTGTCGTGACGCATCCCTCCCTCAAGGCCCAGTATGGAAAGTCGTTCACCGCACGCCATTGGCGATTCAAAAGCCGATCGCGTGCCCGGCATCTGGTGGTTCGCCCTCGCGCTTGTTCCGCTCGTTGCATCCCAACTCATGCGACTGCATCAGGACACCGCAGCGGGTTGGCTCGCCTGGGACTATGCCGGCCGGATCGCCGCCCTGGCCATCCTTGCGGCGATTCCGGCAGCACGAGCCATTGCCTATCGCACGCAGAAGCGTCGGATTTCCTTTCTTGAAATCGGCGTCTGGATCGCAGGAATTGTGCTACTGGACCGCTTGGGTCAGTGGCCGCAACGTCTCATCAATGCGACATTTCCTGCGACCGTCATTGGCAAGTATCCGTACCCGACCGGCTGGCTCAACGTCTTCGATCTCGTTTTTGGCCTGGCACTGGTAGCGGCCAGCGAAGAGATCGTTTTCAGGCGATTGCTTCGAAACGCATCGCTGCCCTACGTGGGCGACGGTGTCTTTGCCATTCTGGTCACGTCTCTGATATTCGGCGCCTATCATTGGTGGACCGGGATCGGAAACATCCTGCTCTCCGCAACAATCGGCATTCTTTTCATGGTGATGTACCGGCGCTCAGGCGCGCTTTGGCCGGTCGTGCTCGTGCATTACCTGGTTGACCTGATCGCCTTCTCTGGCGTTTGGCGTTGAAGCGGCAATCAGCGCGACGCCGACAATTGCTTCTCGGCGATGTTGAGCCACTCGGCCTGCGCCTCGCGCAGATATTTTGGGGCGCGGCGCATCTGGATCAGCAGCTCGTTGAAGACCACGCGCGCCTCGGCGCTGCGGCCGACCATCTGCAGCAGCATGCCGTAGCGCACCCGCGCCTCGGCGCCCGGGAAATACCTGGCGACGGCGTGATGTTCCTCCAGCGCCTCGTCGAGCCGGCCGACATCGGCGAGCGCGCGGGCGTAGAGCAGATGCGCGTCGCCCGAGTCGAAGTCCGGCCATTGCTTCTGGAGATCGTCCAGCGTCGCCAGCGCGTCGGCCGGGCGCTTGGCGGCAAACTCGACCTGCGCCTTGCCGAAGGCATAGGCGGGATCGTGGCCCATGGGCAGCGCCAAAATATAATCGTAATGCTGCCCGGCTTCACCGTAACGCCCGATCTTCGCGCACTCCTCGGCCAGCGCCGCACGATTGGCGATGGTATCGGTGGCCGCCAGCCGGTCGCACAGCTCGCGATAGCGCTTCTCCGGATCGAGCCGATTGGCAACGCGCTGACGCGCCTGTCGCGCACCGGGGCTGGAAAACCATTCAGGGACGAGCTCGACCGCGATGTAGGCGAGCGCACCGATCAGCGGCACCATAAGGATGATGAAGGCCCAGGGCTGCAACCGCCCGGTTCGCGACGCATGATAAATCAGTGTGATATCGAGCAGCAGAACGACCAAAGCGACGGGCATGTGACATCCGGGAGCACAACGACAGCGCACGCTTCCTGACATCGCAACTCGCGCGGCGAAACAACTTTGAGTTGCTTCCATCCGCGCGGAAATCAGCGACCCCGGAGGCGCGCGCCTTGATGGCGACGAGGAGTCAGTCGTCTCAAACGCGATTGAGGTTCATGAGACAGCAAGCCTAAAATCGCTATGACTTGGGCGGCTATGACTTGGGCGGCTGCTACTTAGCGTCTACTTGGCGTCGTCCGCGAGCATCTTCCGGTACTTCTCGACGTCGCGCGTCACGAGCTTCTGGAGCACCTCGGGCGTATGCTCGTCGGGATCGGGCGCAACGGTCGACAGATCGGCAAAGCGCTTCTTCACCGCGTCGGTTTCCACAGCGGTGCGCGCGGCTGCATTCAGCTTGGCGATGACGGCCTGCGGCGTGCCCTTGGGTGCGAAGAGGCCATTCCAGCCCTGCGCCTCGAAGTCCGGCAGGCCTGCCTCGGCAGACGTCGGCAGATCGGGCAGCGTGGCCAGCCGCACGGTCGAGCCGACCACGAGCCCCCGCACCAGCTTCTCGTTGATCGACTGCGAGACGGAGGCTGCGGCGTCGCAGACACCGTCGATCTGGCTGCCGACCGCGTCGGTAAGCGCAGGCGCCGCACCGCGATAGCCGACCAGCGTCGCATCGATGCCGGCGGCCGTCACGAAGCTCTTGCAAATGAGGTAATTCGACGAGCCGACACCGGCGTGGCCGAGATTGATCTTGCCCGGGTTGGCCTTGGCGTAGGCGATGAACTCCTTCAGGTCCTTCGCCGGGAAATCCTTGCGCAGCGCGATGATGCCGAACGTCTTCGCGACCATGGCGATCGGCACGAAGGATTCAGGCGTGAACGGCAGTTTTGGATAGATCGTGTAGGTCGCGGCATTGGTGCCGGCATTGCCGATCGCGATGGTGTAACCATCGGGCTCGGCGCGGGAGGCGCGCGCCAGCGCGGTCGAGCCGCCGGCGCCGGCGACGTTCTCGATCACGATGGTCTGGCCGAGCGCGATGCCCATCTGCTCGGCCACCGTGCGCGCGATCACGTCCGACGTGCCGCCGGCCGCGAACGGCACGATCATCGTGATCGGGCGCTTGGGGAAATCCTGCGCGAAGGCGGCAGTCGCGAACGAAAATGTCGCGAGCGACAGCGCCGCGATCGCGGCGAGAGCCCGCTTCCCCACGAACGAGATCACGCGGCCTTTTCCAGATGGGCAGTGAGACCGGCGAACAGGCCGCGGCCATCGGTGCAGCCCATGATGTCTTCGACGTGGTTCTCCGGGTGCGGCATCATGCCGAGCACGTTGCCCCTGTCGTTGACGATTCCGGCGATGGATTGCGCCGCGCCATTGATGTTGCTGATATCATCGACCACGCCGTCGGCGGAGCAATAGCGATAGAGCACCCGCCCCTCGCCTTCGAGCCGCTTGATGGTCTCTTCATCCGCCTCATAATTTCCCTCGCCATGGGCGACGGGCACGCGGATCACCTGGCCGGCATTGTAGCCGCGGGTGAACGGCGTGTCGGAACGCTCGACGCGCAGATGCACGTCCTTGCAGATGAACTTCAGCCGTGCGTTGCGCATCAGGACGCCGGGCAGCAGGCCGGATTCGCAGAGGATCTGAAAACCATTGCAGACGCCGAGCACGAGACCGCCCTTGGCCGCATAGTCGCGCACCGCGTCCATCACCGGCGACCGCGCCGCAATCGCGCCGCAGCGCAGATAGTCGCCGTAGGAGAAGCCGCCGGGAACCACGACGAGGTCGGTGCCCGCGGGCAGCGACGTCTCGGCGTGCCAGACCATCGCGGGCTCGCTGCCGGAGATCAGCCTCAATGCGCGCGCCATGTCGCGCTCGCGGTTGATTCCGGGAAAGACGAGGATGGCGGCTTTCATGGTTCGGGTTCCGAAGGTGATGGGAATCGGGCTGGCCGGAGAGGGCCAAAATCGTGAAGAGACATAGCCATTTGACGGGGATTTTACCAGTGCTAGCCTCGCCGGGCGGCCTTGTACACAGGCCATAGCCACGGCACTTTTGCCTGGCGATCTTGCCCGGGATTGAAGCCATGAACGTCCCGTCGCTGCCCGTCTCCTCCTCTGAACCGGTGTCCACTCAGGGCGTCATCGCGGCCGGCGCCTATGTCGACGGCCGGCGTGTCGCCAATATCGCCATCAGCGAGGCTTCGAGCTGGCGGGCCAAGCCCGGCCACGTGGTATGGATCGGGCTGCACGAGCCTGACATGGCGCTGCTCGGCGCCGTGCAGAAGCAGTTCGACCTGCACGACCTTGCCATCGAGGACGCCAACAACGCCCATCAGCGCCCGAAGATCGAGCAATATGGCGAGGCCCTGTTCATCGTGGCGCGGACGGCGCAACTGATCGAGGGCCGGATCGCCTTCGGCGAGACGCACATCTTCGTCGGCGAAGGCTATCTGGTCTCGGTGCGCCATGGCGCCTCGACATCCTACACGCCGGTGCGCGAACGCTGTGAAAGCTGCCCACGGGCGCTGGCGCGCGGCGAGGACTACATCCTCTACGCCATCCTCGATTTCATCGTCGACAACTACTCGCCTGTGCTGGAGAGCATCCACGAGGAGGTCGAAGGCATCGAGGACGACGTGCTCTCCAAGCCGATCAGCAAGGCGCAGATCGAGCGGCTCTACATGCTGCGCCGCGACCTGTTGCGGCTCAGGACCGCGATCGGCCCGCTGGTGGAAGTCTGCCGCCGGCTCGAGCACGACGAACTGTCGATGGTGCGCGCGACGATGCAGCCGCTGTTCCGCGACGTCACCGACCACGTCAGGAACATCCAGGAGCGCATCGATTCCATGCGCGAGGTGCTGGCCTTCGCCTTCGAGGCGAGCCTGCTGGTCGGACAGGCGCAGGAGACGGCGGTCTCCAAGAAGCTCGCCTCGTGGCTCGCCATCATCGCGATCCCGACCGCGCTTGCGGGCATCTACGGCATGAACTTCAAGCACATGCCGGAGCTGGATTGGGAGTACGGCTATTACGTGCTGCTCGGCGTGATGCTCGCGTCATGCGCCGCACTCTACTGGCGCTTCCGCCGCGTCGGATGGCTGTGAAGCGCCGCGCGGGCTAGACGATCTCCACCCGATAATTCTCGATCACGGTGTTCGCCAGCAGCTTGTCGGCGGCCTCTTTCAGCGCGGCTTCGGCCTTGGCCTTGTCGGCGCCGGCGAGCTCGATGTCGAACACCTTGCCCTGGCGCACGCTGGCGACGCCGTCGACGCCGAGCGACTTCAGCGCGCCTTCGATGGCCTTGCCCTGCGGATCGAGGATGCCCGTTTTCAGGGTAACGGTAACACGTGCCTTCACGTCAAATCCCTCTCAGCTCTTCACCAGCACCGGGCCAGTGCCCTGCGGACGCTCGTTCTCCATGAGGATGCCGAGGCGTTTTGCGACTTCGGTGTAGGCCTCGAGCAGGCCGCCGAGATCCCTGCGGAAACGGTCCTTGTCGAGCTTCTCGTTCGACTTGATGTCCCACAGACGGCAGCTATCCGGCGAGATCTCGTCGGCGACGATGATCCGCATCATCTCGTTCTCGAACAGCCGGCCGCACTCCATCTTGAAGTCGACGAGGCGGATGCCGATGCCGAGGAAGAGGCCGGTGAGGAAGTCGTTGACACGGATGGCGAGCGCCATGATGTCGTCGATCTCCTGCGGCGTGGCCCAGCCGAACGCGGTGATGTGCTCTTCCGACACCATGGGGTCGTTGAGCTGGTCGTTCTTGTAGTAGAATTCGATGATCGACCGGGGCAGCTGCGTGCCCTCCTCGATGCCGAGGCGCTGCGACAGCGAGCCGGCGGCAACGTTCCGCACCACCACTTCCAGCGGCACGATCTCGACCTCGCGAATCAACTGCTCGCGCATGTTGAGGCGGCGGATGAAATGGGTCGGCACCCCGATGTCGTTGAGGTGCTGAAACAGGTACTCCGAGATCCGGTTGTTGAGGACACCCTTGCCCTCGATCACCTGATGCTTTTTCGCATTGAACGCGGTGGCGTCATCCTTGAAGTGCTGGATCAGGGTACCGGGCTCGGGGCCTTCGTAAAGAACCTTTGCCTTGCCTTCATAAATACGACGCCGACGGCTCATGGGGATGTACCGTGTTTTGTTGAAATCCATGTATTTGGTGTGCTCCGGTTACCAGGTTACGACCCACAGCGGAGCTGCCGTGAACGGCTGGGAACCCGTCTATAACCCCTTGGAAACAGAACGGGAACCAAGCCTCCAGGCAACCTATCCGATTGGCTGTCCCAGCACAATCGATCCGGCCGTCCGGCATCAACTTATACCGTCTTGCCTGCGGCTTAACGGCTCGTTGTTTTGCCGATTCGTGCCCCCTATCTAGGCATGCACCGGGGCCGTCGCAACGACGGCCGCCGGATCCAGTCAGCAGGGAATTGGAAAAGGCATGAGCAGTTTGGACAAGCGCGAGGAAGGCTTCGAGAAGAAGTTCGCGCTCGACGAGGAGCAGAAATTCAAGGCGGAAGCCCGCCGCAACCGGCTGCTCGGCCTTTGGGCCGCCGAGAAGCTCGGCATCACCGGCGAGGCCGCCACCGCCTACGCCAAGGAAGTGGTCGCGGCCGATTTCGAGGAGGCCGGCGACGCCGACGTCCTGCGCAAGGTCATGGCCGATTTCGCCGCCAAGAACGTCGCCATCACCGAGCAGGCGATTCGCGCCAAGATGAGCGAATTGATCGCCGTGGCGGCGGCCGAAGTGAAGGCGGGAAAATAAGCCCCCCAACACCGTCGTTCCCAGGCGGTCTGCAGGACCGAACTCTGGTGCGCAGTTGCGCACCAGAGAATCCCGTCATTCCGGATCGCCGCTAGCGCCGCGTCCGGAATCACGGTGAGCTTGATCACCCCTCCTTGAAGCCGTATTCCGGCACATTGCCGCTGGCGCCGTAATATTTGTACGGCAGAAACTTGCCGCTCATGGTGATCTTGACGCGGTCGCCCTTCGGGTTGGCAACGCGCTCCATTGCCATGTCGAAGTCGATCGCCGACATGATGCCGTCGCCGAATTCCTCCTCGATCAGCGCCTTCCACGCCGGACCGTTGACCATCACCATCTCGTAGAAGCGATAGATCAGCGGATCGGTCGGCGGCATCGGCGTGCCGGTGCCGCGCATCGGCACCTCGTTGAGCATCGCGGTCTCGGCCTTCGACAGGCCGAAGAGCTCGCCGGCATTGGCGGCCTGCGGTTTCGTCAGCTTCATCTGGCCGAGAATCGCACCGACGATCAGCACCTCGGAATAGCCGCCGACCTTGTCGCAGATGTGTTTCCAGCTCCAGCCGTTCTCGCGCTTGATGTCGAGCAGCTTTTCGGTGAGGTCTTCGCGTTTCATGTCAGGGGCTCCCTTGGCCAGGCATCGTGTCACGTCGTTTGTGCCGCTTTGGGAGGCACGAAACGTGCCAATAAATGAGGCTTGAGGCGTCACCGCCCCGACCTCCCCTCACGCGGTAAAGCCTCCGTGAACCGCTTGATCGCCTCGAGCACCGGCTGCTGGTCGCCGGCAAAGAACCAATGGTCATTGCCGTCGAGCTCGACGAATTCCGCACCGGTGATCCGGCACGCGATATCGCGCCCGGCCGCGATCCGCACGGCCTTGTCGTCCCGCCGATGCAGCACCAGCGTCGGCACGGCAATTTGCGCCAGTAGGTGTCGCACGTCGGCGTCGCGAAATGCCTCGAGCACGGCGGAGATTCCGCCCGGACTGGACGCCGCGCGCAACAGCCCCGCCCACCAGGCGCGCGCCTGCGGATCATTGGCAAGGCTCGGCGCGAAGGCTTCGATCCCGACCGGGCCGCCCCATTGCGCAATCAGGTGCTTGCTCCAGGCATCATACTGGCTGGCGCGCAGCGCGTGCGGATAGTCCTCCGACCAGCAGCCCTTGGCCAGTGCGCCGAACAGGATGAGCCCGGCCACATGGCGGGATTCCTCGACCGCAAATTTGATGCAGGCCGGCCCGCATTCGGATGCGCCAAACAGCACGACGCGGCGCGAGTCCGCCGCCCGTAGCACCGTGCCGATATCTTCCGCGGTGACATCGATGCCGGGGGCCGATCCGACCCGGTCGGACAGGCCGATGCCGCGGCGATCGAAAACGATCAGCCGCCCAAGCCTCATCAATGAAGCCAGGAACGTCCGGCTCGCCGGATGCTCCCAGGCGCGCTCCACATGCGAGACGAAGCCGGGCATGACCAGGATGTCGAGCGGACCACTGCCATAGGTCTGATAGGCCAGATGCACGCCGGCGCCCTTCACGTAGCGTGTCGCTGGAAGAGCATCGCGCAGCGGCGCGGCCGCGCGGCTCATGAGCGTTTCGGTCTCGGCTTCCGGCGCGACGCCAAGCTCGTCGCGCAGCCGCTGCGCCAGTGCCGCATGGTGCCGTTCGGCCGCGCTTCGGTCGCCCGCCAGCAGCAGGCTGCGGATCAGATGCCGGCCATAGACCTCGCTGAGCGGATCGAGCTCGACCAGACGCCCCGCATGCACTGTCGCGGCGAGATGATGGCCGGCAGCATTCCTGTCCTGCACCAGACGCTCGAGCGCCTGCACGAGCCGTCCCCGCAACGCCTCGCGGCGAAAGAACGCCCAATCGTCGAACTCAGGACAGTCGTCCGGAGAAAAGCCCGCCAGGAAGTCTCCGCGATAAATCCGGCAGGCCTCTTCAAACGCACCGCGATCGCAGGCGCTCTCGAACAGATGCGAGTCGATCTTGAGCTCGACCTCCGGAGACCAACGCAAGCTCGTGCGGTCGGTCTCGAAAACCGCCTGGCCGAGCGTGAGCTCGACGCGGTGAAGCAGACGCCGCAATCGTGCAAGGCCCGTCTCGCGGGGAGTCTCGGGCCATAGCAGCGTGGCGATGACGTCGCGCGCGACGGGGCCTTTGGCTTCCGCGAGATAGACCAGCAGCGCAAGCCCCTTGCGTAAGGCCAGCTTGATCGGGCGGCCGCCGGCATGGACCTCGGGGAACCCGAACGTCCCCAGCGAAAAGGCCGTCATGGAGATACTCCCTCCCCGGTCGGCGCCCCCTGGGGACGCGCAGGGGACGGTGCAGCGATAGCAGTCAGGCCAGATCGAGCCCGCTCTCCAACGATGAGCTCAGGCTCCTGAATGCGGCACCGCCGCCATCGGCACAATAGGAAAAACCATGTTCGCGCGCCTCGCAATCCTGCTCTACGCCATCGTGAGCTACGCCGTCTTCACGGCTTCATTCCTCTACGCGCTCGGTTTCGTCGGCAATTATGTCGTGCCCAAGTCAATCGACAAGTCGATCGACGTCGGCGCGCCTTCGAATTTGAGCGAGGCCGTCGTCGTCAACCTGCTGCTGATGAGCCTGTTTGCCATCCAGCACAGCGTCATGGCGCGCCCGGCCTTCAAGCGATGGTGGGCCCAATTTCTTCCCGTGGCCTGCCAGCGCAGCACCTATGTGCTGCTCTCCAGCCTGATCCTCCTGCTGCTGTTCTGGCAGTGGCGTCCGATCCCGGCGCCGGTCTGGCAGGCCAGCGGCATTACGGCGTGGCTCCTGACCGGCGTCCATTGGCTCGGCTGGCTGATCGCGTTCGCCTCCACCTGCATGATCGATCATTTCGATCTGTTCGGCCTGCGCCAGGCTCTCGTCGCGTTGCGCGGAGCCGAGATATCAGGTCAATCCTTCCGGACGCCGCTGCTCTACAAGATCGTGCGGCATCCGCTCATGCTGGGCTTTCTGCTCGCGTTCTGGGCGACGCCCGAGATGACCGCCGGCCATCTGCTGTTCGCGATCGCGAACACGGCCTACATCCTGGTCGCCCTGCAGTTCGAAGAGCGGGACCTGATCGCCGAGTTCGGCGCGACCTATCAGGACTATCGCCGGCGCGTTCCGATGCTGTTGCCGCGTCTTTTCGGAGCGCCCCGATGAAAGCGGTTCTGTGCAATTCGTTCACTGGCCCTGCGGATCTGCGCCTCGGTGAAATCGTTACGCCGCGGCCTGCCGGCGACGAGATTCTCATCGACGTCCATGCGGCGTCCGTGAGCTTCATGGACCAGTTGCTGGTCTCGGGCCTCTACCAGATGCGGCCGCCAACGCCCTTCGTGCCCGGCACGGAAGCTTCCGGCGTCGTCGTCGCGGTCGGCGACAAGGTCACGACGTTCGCCCCCGGCGATCGCGTCGCGTGCAGTGCCTGGACCGGTGGCTACGCCGAACGGATGATCGCGAAGGAATCGAAGAGCGTGCGGCTGCCTGATGGTGTCGCGTTCGAAGCCGCTGCGACGGTGCTGCACAATTACGGCACGGCCTATTATGCGTTGGTCGAGCGGGCTCGGGCGCAGCGTGGCGAAACCCTGTTGGTCACGGGCGCGGCCGGCGGGGTTGGACTCGCCGCCGTCGACCTCGGGCGTCATCTCGGTCTGCGCGTCATCGCCGGTGTCGGTTCCGACGACAAGGCCGCCCTGGTGCGGCGTTACGGCGCCAGCGAGGTCATCAACTATCGCAGCGAGGACCTGCGCAACCGGATCAAGTCGATCACATCGGGAGACGGCATCGATATCGGCTTCGACAATGTCGGCAGCGCGATTTTCGAGCAGATGGCCCGATCGATGAAGTGGGACGGACGGCTGATGCCGATCGGCTTCACCAGCGGCGAGATTCCACAGATCCCGATGAACCTGCCTCTCCTGAAAAATTACGCCATCATCGGTGTCTTTGTCGGCGCCTGGGCGGAGAAATTCTCCGCGGAGGCCGCGCGCATGAATGATACGCTGATGCAATTGCTGGCCGACGGAAAGATCCGCCCGCACATCGACCGCGTCCTCCCTTTGCAGGAGGCCGGCGACGCCATGCGCGCCTTGGCCAATCGCACGGTTCAGGGACGAATTGTTCTCAAGATCAGGTAGACTGCGTCCCGACCAGGAAGAGAGGACAAAACCGATGACCGAGATCATCATCGACAAGCGCTTTTGCGGTCCTCCGAACTCCGGGAACGGCGGCTATGTCTGCGGCCGGCTGGCCCGCCACATTTCCGGCGGCGCCGAGGTGACGCTGCGCGCGCCGCCTCCTCTCGACAAATCGCTCGATGCGGCCGCGACCGCCGACGGCACATGGGAGCTTCGCGACGGCGCCAAGGTCGTCGCGGCCGGGCGCGCGACGAGCGTTGAACTCACGCGCGTAGAGACAGCCAGTTTTGAGGAAGCCTGCGCCGCAGAATTGCTGACGCCTGTGAAACCGCACGAGCATCCGCTGCCGACATGCTTCGTCTGCGGACCTGCACGGGCGAAAGGGGATGGTCTGCGCATTTTTGCCGGGCCGCTCGGGCGTCATTCGCGAAACGCCGTCCTCGCAGCGAGCTGGACACCGGATCCGAATTTGGTCGCCGAGGATGGCTTGGTCGCCCCCGAATTTCTCTGGTCAGCGCTCGATTGCCCCACCGGCTATGCCTGCAACTACAATCAGGAGACCGATGGCTTCGACCAGGCCCCGCTCCTGCTGGGACGAATGTCGGCCCGGATCGAGTCTCGCCCGCGTCCCGGCGAACGCTGCATCATCACCGCCTGGCCCACCGGCCGCGACGGCCGCAAGCGCATCGCCGAGGCTGCCGCGCACGATGAAGCCGGGAGGTTGCTGGCGGTGGCAAGGGCGACGTGGATTGCGGTCGACCGCAACGTGCAGCTCGGGCGTACTTCGTAGGGTGGATTAGTGGAGCACCACTTTGATGTCCGTACAAAACGCGATCTCGTGGGGTGGGCAAAGGCGCGAAGCGCCGTGCCCATCACTCCGATCTCAGTTCCGTTGCGTGACATGGTGGGCACGCTTCCGCTTCCGCTCTTCGAGCTGCGGCGGACAAGTCGCTTTGCCCTAACTACCTCTCATCGCGCAACACATCCGTCGCCGCACCTTCGGCCTGCACCAATCCGCATTCTCCTGCACGCCCGCGGCCGCGCTTGCGACGGTTTACCTTGCGTCAAGCACGCCCGGCAATCGATGGCTGTCTTAAAAGGCTTGTTAGGAGCGGTCATCGTTGTTGGCGCCCGGAATACGGGGACGCTCTGCAATGCAATCGGACGAGGGACTCTACAGTGCGCCACGCTGGCGCCTGACACGCTGGCTCGCCGAGCCGGGGCCTGGGGTGCCCGACGACATCCGCGCCGCACTGATCGCCCAACTCCATGGATCGCTGCCGGTGTTTGCCGCCGGCGCCGTCAACACCATTGCCGTCGCGGCCGTGATCGCCGCCCGCAAGCCGACTGCACCGTTCATCCTCTGGCTGGTCATGGAGATCGTGATTTGCCTCGCGCGCCTCCTCGTGCTCGCCAGCGCGCACCGCAGAGCGCGTGAGCACCGCCCGACCCCGACCGACCTTCATCTCCTGCTCGCGGTCGCCTGGAGCGCCAGTGTCGGATTTGGCGCCATTGTCAGCCTTGCCAGCGGCGACTGGGTCGTCGCCATGCTGGCCTCGCTGTCGGCGGCGGCGATGGTCGGCGGCATCTGCTTCCGCAATTTCGGCGCGCCGCGCCTCGCCGGGACCATGATCCTGCTGAGCCTCGGTCCCATCATCCCCGGCGCCGCGCTCGCCGGCGAGCCGCTGTTCTACATCGTGTACCTCCAGGTACCGATGTATCTCGCCGCAATGACGGCCGCCGCCTTCCGCCTCAACCGGATGCTGGTCACCACCATGCGCGCCGAGCGCGAGAACAGCCATCGCGCCCATCACGATGCGCTCACCGGCCTGCTCAATCGCGCCGGCTTCGTCGAGGCGCTCGGCGCCAGACTGGGGGCCGATGCCGAGCGGCCGTTCGCGGTGATGTTCTTCGACCTCGACAATTTCAAGCCGATCAACGACACGTTCGGACACGCGGCAGGCGATGCCGTGCTGAAAGCTGTGGCCGGACGTGTTCGCCGGGCGCTGCCTGATGGCGCGGTGGTCGCCCGGATGGGCGGCGACGAATTCGTCGCGCTTGTCGATGGTCTCACCCCCGACATGGCGCTGGAGATGGGGCACCGGCTCATCAGCGAGGTTGCCATCTCCTATGAGCTGGGCGGCGAGGTGCGCGCCAGCGTTGGCGCCAGTGTCGGCATTGCGATGTCGCCGGATCACGGCGCCGAGGTCGAGGAATTGCTGGGGGTCGCCGACGCCGCGCTCTACGAGGCGAAGTCGGGCGGCAAATCGCGCTGCTGCCTGGCCTCGGTCGAGACCAACCTCGTAGCGCTGCGGCGCCTCCAGCAGAGCGGACCGAAGGGCCCGATCGCAAGCGCCGCTTGATGCGGAATTCGTTGGGTGGGTTAGCCCTGCAGATGCGCGAAGCGCGGTCCGCTCGGCGTAACCCACCCTACGAAGCTATGCCTGATCGAGGTCAGCGGCTCGCTCGCAACAAGCCAAGCTCGACGTCGGCGGCCTGCTTCTCGATGAAGGTCTTCGGGCAATCGGCTGCCGCCAGGTCGAACAGCTTCAACGCCTCTTCCTTGGCGCCGCTCTGCAGTGCGCGCTCGGCAACATAGAAATTCGCCTCGCAGACCTGCCCCTTCTTCTTCACCGGGTCGGCATCGTCCGCCGCGCTGCGCACTTGCTCCGGCGTCATCGTGCCAAGAAAGAGATTGATGATGGGCGCGGGCCATTTCGTCGCGTCCAGCTGCTTTGCAGCCTCGCTCAGCTGGTCACTGCGCCTTGCAACAATTTCGCGCCATAAGACCGGATAGGCATTCTTTGGATTGAGCTGGATCGCCTGATCGAGGTCGGTCAACGATTTGGCGAGCGAAGCCATCTGCCAATAGACCCTCGCGCGATGAAAGTAGACGCGCGCATCCCTCGCATCGAGTTGCGCGGCTTGATCGTAGTCCGCGATGGCACGGTCGAAGTCCCCCTTGGTTTTGTACGCGTTGCCGCGAGCCGATATTGCTTCCTTGTCCCTGGGGTTGAGGCGGATCGCCTCATCGTAGTCTGCGATCGCGCGGTCGAAGTCCCCTTTCGCGGCGTAGGCCCCTCCCCGAGCGCGGAGCGCAATGCCATCCCCTGAAGCGAGTGCAATCGACTGACCATCGGCCGACGACGCATAAGCGGGATCGTCGGCTTGACCTTGAAGCTGAGCCTTCCGATCGCCGGAGCCCCTTTGATCCTGATGTGCCAGCTGCATTGCCTGGGTGTAGTCGGCAACGGCACGGTCATGGTCGTCTTTTCGAGCATTGACGATGCCGCGGTAGAAGTAGACCGATGGGCCTCGTGGGTTGAGCTCGATGATCTGGTCATAGTCGGCGATAGCGCGGTCGAGTTCGCCCAGCTGAAAAAGGATTCGGCCCGGAAGTAGTAGAAATACTCGTTCTTTGGCTTGATCTGCATTGTTTGATCGAGTTCGGCCAATGCGCGCGCCCTGTCACCCTTGGCGAAGTAAACCCGGCCACGGCACAGCTGGCCCATGCCGGTTTGCGGGCCGATCTCGACCACTCGGTCGCAGTCGGCCATGGCACGATCCAGGTCACCATTGCTGATGTAGATGAGGCCTCGGTCGATATGCGCCTTGACATTGTCTGGATGGATCAGAAGAGCCTGATCATAGTCGGCGATGGCACGGACGAAGTCGCGTCTCGCCAGGTAGACTTGCGCGCGCCCTATATAGGCGTAGGTATTCTTGGGATCGAGCTCGATGACTTTGGTGTAGTCAGACAGCGCGGCTGCAGGCTCTCGCTTTCGGAGATGCGCAAAGGCCCTGTTGAGTCGGGCGGGCAGATTGTCTGGATAGCGCTCGATGATCCGGTCGTAATCGGCGATCTCAAGGTCGATCTCGCCTTTCTGGCGGTAGAACATGGCGCGACGGATGTGTGCCATAACCACGCCTTGCTGCATGACCGGCGCCGCCTCGATCAAGGTGGTACAGCCCGCGATCCGGTCATCGACACTGAAATTTCCGACCGCGTTGCACTTGGCGGACAAGGGCATTTCCGCGCGGGCGCTTGATATTTCGAGCACGGTCGCTAGCGCCAACGCACTCACGCCTGCTGCCGCGCCAACGAGCGCGCGGCCTGTCATTCCAAACATGCAGTCCCCAACTCAATTCCTGGGAACAGTCATAGCAACCGACGACGCCTCTACACAACCCTTGGCTGCGTTACTTCGCAGCTCGTAGGGTGGATTAGCCCGCGGCCTGCGCGCAGCGCATCCGTGTGCCTAATCCACCATGCTTCGGCGAATGCAGGACGAAGTTGGTGGATTACGCCTTCGGCTAATCCACCCTACGAGACCTACGCGCTCTGCTCGATCATCCCCTGCAGCCGCACCAGCTCCGCCTCCAGATCGCGCTCCACGTCCGCCGCGCGGATCTCCAGCACGCGATAGTCCCGCGCTTCCAGCCACGTCCGCCGCGACGCGCGGTCAGCAGCGATCGTCTCGCCCTCGCCCGGATTGACCAGCTCGATCGCTATCCGGTGCGGGAAAGAGACGAAGTCGGGAATATGCCGGCCGACCGGGGTCTGGCGCTTGAACCCTCCTGCGAAGCGGCGATCACGCGTGAGGGCCTGCCAGAGCAGGCGCTCGGCGTCGGTCGGGTTGCGGCGGAGCAGGCGGGCGAGCCCGCGCACGGTCGAGCCGCTGTCGGGCACGCCGCCGCCCTGGCCGTGCTCGGCCAGCAGCGCGCGCAGGCGGGTGGCCTGCTCGCCGTCCAGCACGCCGCCCTTGGCCGGGCCCTTGCGCCCTTCCGCGATCGCCATCACCACACCGTGCAGCGTGTGCATGTCCTGCTTGGTCGGCTCCATCCGGCTGAAAATGTTGCGCAGGTTGACCAGCATGGTGTCGCGCTTCTCGGCCGGGCGCAGGAATTCGACCCGGTCGAGCTCGCGGATGAGGTTGTCGAAGAAGGCCTGCATCTGGTGCTGCGAGGCGCGCTCGGAGCGCTCCGGCATGCTGTGCGGCAACTCGCCTGAGGTTGCTCGCTTGAACCATTCATAGCCGACCAGCAGCACGGCCTGGGCGAGGTTGAGCGAGGCAAAGCCCGGATTGACCGGGAAGGTGATGATGCGGTTGGAGAGCCCGACCTCCTCGTTGGTCAGCCCCCAGCGCTCGCGGCCGAACAGGATGCCGGCCTTGCCGCCTGTGGCGATGTGCCCCGAGATCTCGGTCGCGGCTGCCTCGGGCCCCACCACCGGCTTGGCCTGGTCATGTGGACGCGCAGTGGTGGCAAACAGCAGGTCGAGATCGGCGACCGCCTCACCGACCGTGTCGAACAATTCGACCTTTTCCAGAATATAGTCGGCACCGGCCGCGGCCCGCTGGGCGGCGATATTGGGCCAGCCGTCGCGGGGATTGACGATGCGCAATCGGCTGAGCGCAAAATTGCCCATGGCGCGCGCGGCCATGCCGATGTTTTCGCCAAGCTGCGGCTCGACCAGGATCACGATGGGACCGTCGAGGGAAAGGCCCGCCTTGCTCTTGTCAGTCCCCGACATCTCGTTTCGCTTTCACACTGGTTAGCAAGGCCTTGGGTTCTCGAGGCCTTGGGTTCTCAAGGCCTTGGCAAGGCGCTCTTCAGGAATTGATTCAAAGCCGGCCCAAGGGGCGGCTGCCCGTTCGCCTGTCGTTTGCCTGTCCTGACGAAATTCTCAAGGGAAATAACGGGTTGGATTCGACTTTTGAATCTCTTCTGAAGCCTGAGGCCCGCCCCTCGCGGCAGGGCCCCTCCCGCCCCCCATCTGGGCAAGCTGGATGGGCTAAAAGTGCATAATCCCTTGGCTTTCGCCCGCTGCTATCAGGTGCTAAGAGGCGGCGGATATTCCCGTGGCGCGCCAAAGCGCCGTTCCCAAGAGGCTTCCCCGATCATGGCAAAAATCAAGGTGTCCAACCCCGTCGTCGAACTCGATGGCGACGAGATGACCCGGATCATCTGGCAGTACATCAAGGACAAGCTGATCAACCCGTACCTCGATGTCGAGCTGCTATATTTTGACCTGGGCATGGAGTACCGCGACCACACCAACGATCAGGTGACCATCGACGCCGCCGAGGCGATCAAGAAAGTCGGCGTCGGCGTCAAGTGCGCCACCATCACCCCGGACGAAGCCCGGGTGAAGGAGTTCAACCTCAAGCAGATGTGGAAGTCGCCGAACGGCACCATCCGCAACATCCTCGGCGGCGTGATCTTCCGCGAGCCGATCATCTGCAAGAACGTGCCGCGCCTGGTTCCCGGCTGGACCAAGCCGATCATCATCGGCCGCCACGCCTATGGCGACCAGTATCGCGCCACCGACATCAAGTTCCCCGGCAAGGGCACGCTCACGATGAAGTTCGTCGGCGAGGACGGCACCGTCATCGAGAAGGAAGTGTTCAAGACCCCGGGCTCCGGTGTCGCGATGCAGATGTACAATCTCGACGACTCCATCATCGACTTCGCCCGCGCTTCGCTGAACTACGGCCTGCTGCGCAACTACCCGGTCTATCTCTCGACCAAGAACACGATCATGAAGGTCTATGACGGCCGCTTCAAGGACATCTTCCAGGACGTCTACGACCGCGAGTTCAAGAAGGAATTCGAGGCCAAGGGCCTGACCTACGAGCACCGCCTGATCGACGACATGGTGGCTTCGGCGCTGAAATGGTCCGGCGGCTATGTCTGGGCCTGTAAGAACTACGACGGCGACGTGCAGTCCGACACGGTCGCGCAGGGCTACGGCTCGCTCGGCCTGATGACCTCGGTGCTGCTCACCCCCGACGGCAAGACCGTGGAAGCCGAAGCCGCCCACGGTACGGTGACCCGCCACTACCGCGAGCACCAGAAGGGCAAGGAGACCTCGACCAACTCGATCGCGTCGATCTTCGCCTGGACCCGTGGCCTGGCCCACCGCGCCAAGCTCGACAACAATGCCGAGCTCGCCAAGTTCGCCACCACCCTCGAGAAGGTCTGCGTCGACACCGTCGAGGCCGGCTACATGACCAAGGACCTCGCGCTCCTGGTCGGTGCCGACCAGCGCTGGCTCTCGACCACCGGCTTCCTCGACAAGGTCTCGGAGAATCTCACGAAAGCGTTGGCGTAAGCCCGCGCATTATTTTCGTCTGATCGGGGTTAGACATCATTATGGGCCGCGCTTAGGCGCGGCCCATTCATTTTGACCCCGTTGCGGAGGCCACCCATGTCCATCGTCAAGTTCGCCGTCCCCTGCCTGCTGCTCGCGGCCGTGGCCGGACCCGCCGCAGCCGCGGAGCCGCTCCCCGACGCCATCGCCGCCCCCGGCGAGACCGTCGTGCTCAGCGTCCTCGCCGAGGGCGCTCAGGTCTATGAGTGCAAGGCGGGCACTGACGGCAAGCTCGCCTGGGCATTCCGCGAGCCGGTGGCGACGCTGCTGTCCGAGGGCAAGACCGTCGGCCGGCACTATGCCGGCCCGAACTGGGAGCTTGCCGACAGCAGCGCCGTCGTCGGCAAGGCCATCGGCAACGCGCCGGGCGCGACCGCCGCCGACATCCCCTGGCTGAAGCTGGAGGTCGCCTCCCGCCGCGGTAGCGGCGTGCTGACGCCTGTTACCACCGTCCAGCGCATCAACACCCACGGCGGGAAGGTCGACGGCGCATGCGACAAGGCCGGCGATTTCAAAAGCGCGCCGTACTCGGCCGACTACATTTTCCTGAAGAAGGGTTGACCGCTCAGCGGTCGGTGGCCTCGCGCTCTGCCTGCGCCAATTCTGCCGCCGCGAGGTCGCCGGTCTCCTCCAGCCGGGCTTTCGCGGTCTGGTGGACGTGGGCAGCGAGCGTCGGCATGCGCTCGATCAAAGCGTGAAAATCCTGGGCGTCGAGCACCAGCAGCCGCGTCTTGCACGTCGCCGTCACCGTGCCGCTGCGCTTGGTCTTATGCAGCAGCGCGATCTCGCCGAAGAAGGTGCCGTCGGCGAGCCGCACCTGCTGGCTCGGCAGCGCGATCTCGACCTCGCCCGCGGTGATGAAATACATCGACGAAGCGGCATCGCCACGGCGGACCAATATCTCGCCCTGCTCGATGGTGCGCGCCCTGAGCAGCCGCATGATGTCGGCGATCTCCGCGGCGGACAGGTGCGAGAACAGCGGCACCCGCGCCAGCATGCCCCAGGTGACGACGAAATCGCGCCGCCTCACCTCTTCGGCAAAGGCGCTCGAGATGATCGCGACCGGCAGCGCGATCATGGCAAAGCCTGAGATGATCGCGAACACCGAGACGAACTTGCCGAGCGGCGTCACCGGCACGACGTCGCCATAACCGACGGTGCCGAGCGTCACGATCGCCCACCACATCGCATCCGGAATCGTGCCGAGCTTGTTAGGCTGCACATCACGCTCGATGGCGTAGAGCAGCGAGGCGAAGGTCAGTACCACACCGATCAGGATGACGATGCAGCCGATCAGCGCACGCCGCTCGGCATGGATGGCCGCGAGCAGCGAGCGCATCGCCGGCGAATAACGGATCAGCTTGAAGAACGGCAGCACGCCCAGCCCGGCCAGCGTCGCGTGCCGGCCTGTGGCCAGCACGATCGCGGCCGGCAGGAACGCCATGAGGTCGATGATGCCGAGCGCGGAAAAGGCATAAGAGAGCCGGTCAGACAGCGCGGAGCCGTTGCGCTGGGTGTGCCCCGCCACGGTCCACAGCCGCGCCAGATATTCGAGCGCGAACACGATGACGGCGAGGACGGCGACCGCGCTGAACAGCGTGCCGAACCGCGCGTCGAGCTCCGGTACCGAGGCGAGGATCATCGCGACCACGTCGAGCACGATGACGCCGATGATCACCTGGATGAAGCGCGACCCGATCGAGTAGGCGAGCGGATCGTGCTCCAACAATTCGTACAGGCGATCCCTTAGGTTGGGATCGGCCGGGCCACGTCCTCGCGGAACGAGGCGCATGGCCGTTTACGCGCCTGCCATCGCTTTTTCGATCGCCGCGAGCGCCTCGGGCGCCTTGGCGCCATCGGGGCCGCCGGCCTGCGCCATGTCGGGCCGGCCGCCGCCGCCCTTGCCGCCGAGCGCCTCGGAAGCGACGCGCACGAGATTCACGGCATTGAAGCGCGCGGTGAGATCGGCGGTGACGCCGACCACGATTCCGGCCTTGCCGTCCTCGGTGACGCCGACGATGGCGACCACGCCGGAGCCGATCTGCTTCTTGCCGTCGTCCGCAAGGCTCTTGAGATCCTTCATCTCGATGCCTTCGACCGCGCGCGCCATCAGCTTGACGTCGCCGACCTCGCGCACGCCTGCGGCTGCGCCGTTCCCGACGGACGTACCGCCGCCCATCGCGAGCTTCTTGCGGGCGTCGGAGAGCTCGCGCTCGAGCTTCTTGCGCTCCTCCATCAGGGCTGTGATGCGCGCCGGCACGTCGTCGACCGAGGTGCGCAGCTCGTTGGCCGCGGTCTTCGCCAGCGCCATGGTCTCGTTGGCGTGCCGGCGTGCGTAATTGCCGGTCAGCGCCTCGATGCGGCGCACGCCGGAGGCGACCGCGCTCTCGCCCGTCAGCGTGATCAGGCCGATGTCGCCGGTGCGCTTCACATGGGTGCCGCCGCAGAGCTCGACCGACCAGCCGAGCGCGTTGGCGCCGCGTTCCCGCGCGGTCCGGCCCATCGAGACGACACGGACCTCGTCGCCGTATTTCTCGCCGAACAGGGCGCGCGCCCCGGCCTCGCGGGCCTCGTCGACGCCCATGACGCGCGTGGTGACCTCGTCGTTCTCCAGCACCACGTCGTTGGCGATGTCCTCGACGCGGGCGAGCTCTTCCGCCGTGATCGGCTTCGGATGCACGAAGTCGAAGCGCAGACGATCGGGCGCGACCATCGAGCCGCGCTGGGCGATGTGATCACCGAGCACCTGACGCAGCGCCTCGTGGATGAGATGCGTCGCCGAATGATGCGCGCGGATCGAGGAGCGTCTGCCGTGATCGACCTCGAGCTGGAGCGCGGTGCCGAGCTTCAGCTCGCCGCTCTCCACGATGCCGACGTGAACGAAGAGATCGCCGAGCTTCTTCTGCGTATCGGTGACGCGGAACTTGACGCCGCCCTCGCCGCTGAGCAAGCCGGTGTCGCCGACCTGGCCGCCGGACTCAGCGTAGAACGGCGTCTGGTTGAGCACGATCGCGCCGGTCTCGCCGGGCTTGAGGCTGGAGGCTTCCTGGCCGTCCTTCACCAGCGCGGAGACCACGCCTTCGGCGCTCTCGGTCTCATAGCCCAGGAATTCGGTGGCTCCGAGCTTCTCGCGCAGCGGGAACCAGATCGCTTCGGAGGCCGCCTCGCCCGAACCCTTCCAGGACTCGCGTGCCTTGGCCTTCTGCCGCTCCATCGCGTCGGTAAACGAAGCTTGGTCGACGCTGATGCCGCGCGACTTCAGCGCGTCCTGGGTCAGATCCAGCGGGAAGCCGTAGGTGTCGTACAGCGTGAAGGCGACGTCGCCGTCGAACATGTCGCCCTTCTTCAACGACGCGCTCTTCTCGTCGAGGATCGCAAGGCCGCGGGTCAGCGTCTTGCGGAAGCGGGTTTCTTCCAGCCGCAGCGTTTCCTCGATCAGGTTTTCCGCGCGCATCAGCTCGGGATAGGCCTGGCCCATCTCGCGGACCAGCGCCCAGACCAGGCGATGCATCAGCGGCTCCTTGGCCCCTAACAGCTGCGCATGGCGCATCGCGCGGCGCATGATCCGGCGCAGCACGTAGCCACGGCCCTCGTTCGACGGCAGCACGCCGTCGGAGACGAGGAAGGCCGAGGAGCGCAGATGGTCGGCGATGACGCGGAACGAGGCCACCGTCTGTTCGTTCGGCCCGCTGCCAAGCGCGGACGACGTCGCATCGATCAGGTGGCGGAACAGGTCGGTCTCGAACACGCTGTCGACGCCCTGCATGACGCTGGCCATGCGCTCCAGCCCCATGCCGGTGTCGATCGAGGGACGCGGCAGATCCACGCGCTCCTCCTTCGTCACCTGCTCGTATTGCATGAAGACGAGGTTCCAGAATTCGAGGAAGCGGTCGCCGTCCTCTTCCGGCGAGCCCGGAGGTCCGCCCCAGATATGGTCGCCCCGGTCGATGAAGATCTCCGAGCACGGCCCGCACGGCCCGGTGTCGCCCATCGCCCAGAAATTGTCCGAGGTCGGGATGCGGATGATGCGGTCGTCGGAGAAGCCCGCGATCTTCTTCCATAGGCCGGCCGCCTCGTCGTCGGTGTGGTAGACGGTGACGAGCAGCTTGTCTTTCTTGAGCCCGAACTCCCGCGTGATCAGGGTCCAGGCCAGCTCGATCGCGCGCTCCTTGAAATAGTCGCCGAACGAGAAATTGCCGAGCATCTCGAAGAAGGTGAGATGGCGCGCGGTGTAGCCGACATTGTCGAGGTCATTGTGCTTGCCGCCGGCGCGCACGCATTTCTGCGACGTGGTGGCGCGCTGATAGGGCCGCTTCTCGACGCCGGTGAAGACGTTCTTGAACTGCACCATGCCGGCATTGGTGAACATCAACGTGGGATCGTTGCGCGGCACCAATGGCGAGGACGACACGATCTCGTGGCCGTTCTCGGCAAAGAAGTTCAGAAAGGTCGACCTGATCTCGTTGACGCCGCTCATGTTCATCCAATCGGGTGTGCTTGGACCCGCTGATTTGCCATCCAAACCGGGCATTTGGGCTGATATCTGCGGGTCAAAGCGCTTTTAGACAAGGCCAGCTGCGCTGTCCAGAAACTGTGCAAGGAGATCAGTGAGTTGCCGCAGGCGCGCAATCCCGTTTGCAATCCCGTTGAAAGCCGTCAGGTGCGCGTTGACAGGCTTGGCCGGCCTGTGGTCTGTACCCATCTGTATCGTACGGCCACGTCGGGAGAGACCGGCTTTGGTGCCGGCGCCGAAGGAGCAACCGCCCCGGAAACTCTCAGGCAAAAGGACCGCGTGGCTTTGACGACATCTGGAAAGAGGCGCCGACGGGCATAACACCCGGACAGCGTCCGCCGACGGGATAATACTCTCAGGCACAGCGACAGATGGGGCTTCGACTGGTTGCTACCGGGGAATCGTCCCCGGGGAACCGCCGAGGGCCCCGTAATGCTTGCGCGCGACGACCAAGATTCCCTCAAACGTACGCCCCTTCACGGGCTTCACGTCTCCCTCGGCGGCAAGATGGTGCCGTTCGCGGGCTATGACATGCCCGTGCAGTACCCTGCGGGCGTCCTAAAAGAGCACCTCCATACCCGTTCCTCCGCCGGCCTGTTCGACGTCTCCCATATGGGCCAGCTCGCGCTTCGGCCGAAGTCGGGCAAGGTCGAGGACGCCGCCCGCGCGCTGGAACGGCTGGTGCCGCAGGATATCGTGGCGATTGCCCCGGGCCGGCAGCGCTACGCCCAGTTCACCAATCCGGACGGCGGCATTCTCGACGATCTGATGGTCGCCAATTTCGGCGATCACCTGTTCCTGGTCGTCAACGCGGCCTGCAAGGACGCGGACGAGGCGCATCTGCGCGCGCATCTCTCGGACGACTGCATCATCGATTCGCTTCAAGACCGCGCCCTGATCGCGCTGCAGGGCCCGAAGGCGGAAGCCGCACTGGCGCAATTGTGTGCAGAGGCGCCCGCCATGAAGTTCATGGATGCCGGTCCGCACAAGGTCGCCGGCCTCGACTGCTTCGTCTCGCGCTCCGGCTACACCGGCGAGGACGGGTTCGAGATTTCGGTCCCCGCCACGCACGCCGAGCACCTCGCCAGGACGCTGCTTGAAAACCCCGACGTGATGCCGATCGGCCTTGGCGCCCGCGACAGTTTGCGGCTGGAAGGCGGGCTCTGCCTCTACGGACACGACATCGACACCACGACCACGCCGGTCGAGGCGGCGCTGGAATGGTCGGTGCAGAAGAGCCGCCGCAGCGGCGGCGCCCGCGCCGGCGGCTTTCCCGGCGCCGAGACGATTCTTGCCTATTTCGACAACGGCGCCTCCCGCCGCCGCGTCGGGCTGCGCACGGAAGGCCGCGCGCCGGTGCGCGAGGGCGCGCTGCTGTTTGCGGATGCCGCGGGCGGCGAGCCGATCGGAAAGGTCACCTCGGGCGGTTTCGGCCCGAGCCTGAACGCGCCGGTCGCGATGGGCTATGTGCCCACGGCATCGAGCGCGCTCGATACAAAGCTCTTCGCCGAGGTGCGCGGCCAGCGGCTGCCGCTGACGGTCGCCGCCATGCCCTTCGTGAAAAACACCTACAAACGCTGAGGACTGAGAAAATGACCACGACGCTGTACACCTCCGACCATGAATGGCTCGCCATCGACGGCGATGTCGCCACCGTCGGGATCACCGACTACGCGCAGTCGCAGCTCGGCGACGTCGTATTCGTCGAGTTGCCGAAGGTCGGCCGCAGCCTGAAGAAGGCGGAAGCCGCCGCCGTCGTGGAATCGGTGAAGGCCGCCTCCGACGTCTACGCGCCTGTCACGGGCGAGGTGCTCGAGACCAACGACGCGCTCGCCGCCGAACCCGCGCTGGTGAACTCGGACGCGCAAGGCAAGGCGTGGTTCTTCAAGGTCAGGATGGCCGACAAGAGCGAGCTCGGCGGCCTCATGGATGAAGCCGCTTACAAGGCCCACACGGCTTAAGGACGATGGAGCAAGCGATGACCGCGCACCGCAAATCCAGCGGCGAGACCGCCGCCACCTTCGTTCGCCGCCACATCGGCCCGTCGGCGCGCGACGTCACCGCAATGCTGGAGGCCGTCGGTGCCAAGAGCGTCGACGCCCTGATGGCGGAGACGCTGCCGGCCTCGATCCGGCAGACCGCTCCGCTCGATCTCGGCAAGCCCTTGAGCGAGACCGAGGCGATCGCGCACATGGCCGAGCTCGCGCGAGAGAACCAGGTCTTCACCTCGCTGATCGGCCAGGGCTATTCCGGCACGATCCTGCCCGCGGTGATCCAGCGCAACATCCTGGAGAGCCCGGCCTGGTACACCGCTTACACGCCCTACCAGCCCGAGATCAGCCAGGGCCGGCTGGAGGCGCTGCTCAACTTCCAGACCATGATCTGCGATCTCACCGGGCTCGACGTCGCCAACGCCTCGCTGCTGGATGAAGCGACCGCTGCGGCCGAAGCGATGGCGCTCGCGGAGCGGCACTCGCGGGTGGAAGCCAAGGCCTTCTTCGTCGACAAGGACGTGCATCCTCAGACGTTAGCCGTGATGCGCACTCGCGCCGAGCCGCTGGGCTGGACCCTGATCGTCGGCGACCCCCTCGCCGATCTCGACAAGGCCGACGTGCTTGGCGCGCTGCTGCAATATCCGGGCAGTTCCGGCGCCGTGCGCGACCTCAGGCCTGCGATCGCGGCCTTGAAGGCCAAGGGCGCGCTCGCGATCGTTGCCGCAGATCTGCTGGCGCTGACGCTGCTCGCCTCGCCCGGCGAGTTAGGGGCCGACATCGCGATCGGCTCGGCGCAGCGCTTTGGCGTGCCGATGGGCTATGGCGGGCCGCACGCCGCTTACATGGCGGTGCGCGATGCGCTGAAGCGCTCGCTGCCCGGCCGCATCGTCGGCCTCTCCGTGGACTCGCGCGGGATGCCCGCCTATCGCCTCGCGCTGCAGACCCGCGAGCAGCACATCCGCCGCGAGAAGGCGACCTCCAACATCTGCACCGCGCAGGTGCTGCTCGCCGTGATCGCCTCGATGTATGCCGTCTATCACGGCCCCGAGGGGCTTGCGCAGATCGCGCGCAACGTGCATCGCCGCGCCGCCGTGCTCGCTAGCGGCTTGCGCAAGCTCGGCTTTGCGCCGCAGTCGGATAACTTCTTCGACACGCTCAGCGTGGACGCCGGTGCCCAGCGCGCCGAGATCGTCGGGCGCGCGGCCGCCGAGAAGATCAACCTCGGCGTTGGCGAAACCGCGCTGCGCATCGCGCTCGACGAGACCACGACGCCGACAACTGTCGAAGCGGTCTGGCGCGCGTTCGGCGGCACGCTAGTCTATGCCGAGATCGACGCTTCGACGCGCGAGGCGCTGCCGGAGGCGCTGAAGCGCACCACCGCCTTCCTCACCCATCCCGTCTTCCACGCGCATCGCTCGGAGACCGAGATGCTGCGCTACATGCGCAAGCTCTCGGACCGCGACCTCGCGCTCGACCGCGCCATGATCCCGCTCGGCTCGTGCACGATGAAGCTGAACGCGACCACCGAGATGATGCCGCTGACCTGGCCGGAATTCGGCTCGCTGCATCCGTTCGTGCCGCGCGAGCAGGCACGCGGCTATCACGCGCTGTTCGCGCGGCTGGAAAAGTGGCTGTGCGACATCACCGGCTACGACGCGATCTCGCTACAGCCGAACTCGGGCGCGCAAGGCGAATATGCCGGGCTGCTCGCGATCCGCGGCTATCATGCCGCGCGCGGAGAGACGCACCGGAAAATCTGCCTGATCCCCTCTTCCGCCCACGGCACCAACCCGGCTTCGGCCGCGATGGTCGGCATGGATGTGGTCGTGGTGGCCTGCGAGAAGAACGGCGACGTCGACGTCAATGATCTTCGCGCCAAGGCGGAGAAGCATTCGAACGATCTCGCCGCGGTCATGATCACCTATCCCTCGACGCATGGCGTGTTCGAGGAGCACATTCGCGAGATCTGCGACATCGTGCACGGCCATGGCGGCCAGGTGTATCTCGACGGCGCCAACCTCAATGCGCAGGTCGGCCTGAGCAGGCCCGGCGATTACGGCGCCGATGTCAGCCATCTCAACCTGCACAAGACCTTCTGCATCCCGCATGGCGGCGGCGGCCCCGGCATGGGCCCGATCGGTGTCAAGGCGCATCTTGCGCCTTTCCTGCCAAGTCATCCTGAAAATCGTCACCCGGCGACGCAAGCCGAAGCTCCGGTCGGTCCCGTCTCGGCCGCGCCGTTCGGTTCGGCGTCGATCCTGACCATCTCCTACATCTACATCCTGATGATGGGCGGCGAAGGCCTGAAGCGCGCCACCGAGATCGCGATCCTCAACGCCAACTACATCGCGGCAAGGCTCGATGCGCATTTCCCGGTGCTCTACAAGAACCACAACGGCCGCGTCGCGCATGAGTGCATCATTGATCCCCGACCGCTGAAGACGACGTCCGGTGTGACGGTGGACGACATCGCCAAGCGGCTGATCGACTACGGCTTCCACGCCCCGACCATGAGCTTCCCGGTGCCGGGCACGCTGATGATCGAGCCGACTGAATCGGAATCCAAGGCCGAGCTGGACCGCTTCTGCGACGCGATGATCGCGATCCGGAAGGAGATCGCGGACGTGGAAGGCGGCCGCTTCAAGATCGAGGCCTCGCCGCTGCGCCACGCCCCGCACACCGTGCACGACATCGCGGACGACGATTGGAAGCGCGCCTACACCCGCGCTGAGGGCTGCTTCCCCGCGGGCACCTCGCGCACCGACAAATATTGGTGCCCGGTCGGGCGCGTCGACAACGTCTATGGCGACCGCAACCTGGTGTGCTCGTGCCCGCCGGTGAGCGATTACGCGGAAGCGGCGGAGTAAGGGATCGTAGCTTCGTAGGGTGGGCAAAGCGGCTTGTCCGCCATAGCTCGAAGAGCGAAGGCGGAAGCGTGCCCACCACCTTTGTACGCGTTGGAATAGGGTGGGCACGGCGCTTGCGCGCCTTTGCCCACCCTACAGCCCCGAACGGTATCTAAGGCACCACCAGCGAACGCCTCCGCGCATCCCACCGCCAAAGCCGTTCGTTGGTGAGAAGCGTACCACCCCACCAGCGCCGAATCGGGTTGCGACGAAGGAAATCCTCCCGGCCTTCAAGGATCCCTCGGCCGAATTCGGTTAGCGACAGCCGGCTCCGGCGAAAGGCCGCGTTGCGACCTCGTCCATTGTCCGGGTCGAGCGTCGCCAGCTTGCCGTCCAAACCTGCAATGGCGGGCGTCGGGCCGAAAGCGAGTCCTTCGAGCAGCGCACCTAACTCCCACGGATCGAACACGCGTGTCTTGAGCGCGCCCGGTCGAAACAGCTGGTCGGTACGATTGTGTCCGCTCGCGATCAGTTCGAGAAGCCGCGCCTCGGTCGCCCCCAGTCCCGTCGTCGGCGACGGCAGTTCTGCGAGCAGGTCTTCCATGGCCGGCTTCAGGAAAGACAACTTGCCGAGCGGCCTGTCGAGCAGCCCGGAGCAGAGCTCGGGCGTCGGCGCGCGGTAGGCCTCCCAGGCCAGGCTCGCGATCTCGAAATCGCCTTCTTCAATATCGAGCTCCCGCACGTCACGATGACGAAGCTCTGTCGGATCTGCTCCACGCAGGTCGAAATCGACACGTCGTAATCTCAGACTCGATGCGATAGATGGCTCGGAACGCAGATAGTCGAGGATCCAGATCAATTGCAATTGACTGTTGGGTTCAGGATCGAACCACAGCTCGATCAACTCGACGCCGTAAGTCTCGCAGAACCAGAGTAGTGCACCTTCCCGATCCAGGCGCTGAACATAGGGCAGTTGGCGGACGCAATCAGACCAGATGATCTCTTCGAAAATTCTGAGCGCGCGTCCACCTAGATAGCCATTGAGGTGTTCAGCCGACGGAAGTGGCCCCGAAACGAAGCGAAAGATGAACGGCACGACCATGTCGGCGCGATCCTCATGGGCAAGACCGACGCCGGACGAACTGGTCAGGATCACGCGTTTCATCGCGAACGCCCCCCCAAAACGAAGCGGGCACTGACGACGTCGGCAACTCAACGTCCTCAGCGCCCGCTCCTCGCGAAAACTCTTCGCGCTAGGTCTTACTCGTCCGCCGGCTCCTCGCCGTCGGCGTCGCGCTCGGGCGTGCCGGCCAAAATCTGCTCGGCGATCAGGCCGGAGTTCTGGCGGATCGAGGTCTCGATCTTGGCGGTGATGTCGGGGTTGGCCTTCAAAAACGCCTTCGAATTCTCGCGGCCCTGGCCGAGGCGCTGACTGTCATAGGAGAACCAGGCACCGGACTTTTCGACGATGCCGGCCTTGACGCCGAGATCGAGGATCTCGCCCATCTTGGAGACGCCCTCGCCGTACATGATGTCGAATTCGACCTGCTTGAAGGGCGGCGCCAGCTTGTTCTTCACCACCTTGACGCGCGTGGTGTTGCCGACCACTTCATCGCGCTCCTTGATCGCGCCGATGCGGCGGATGTCGAGACGGACGGAGGCATAGAATTTCAGCGCGTTGCCGCCGGTCGTGGTTTCCGGCGAGCCGTACATCACACCGATCTTCATGCGGATCTGGTTGATGAAGATCACCATGGTGTTGGATTTGTTGATGGAGGCCGTCAGCTTGCGCAGCGCCTGGCTCATCAGACGGGCCTGGAGACCCGGCAGCGCATCGCCCATCTCGCCCTCGAGCTCGGCCTTCGGCACCAGCGCCGCGACCGAATCGACCACCAGCACGTCCACCGCACCCGAGCGCACCAGCGTATCGCAGATTTCCAGCGCCTGCTCGCCCGTGTCCGGCTGCGAAATCAGGAGCTCGTCGATGTTGACGCCCAGCTTGCGCGCATAGACCGGGTCGAGCGCGTGCTCGGCGTCGATGAAGGCGCAGATTCCGCCCTTCTTCTGCGCTTCCGCCACCGTGTGCAGCGCCAGCGTGGTCTTGCCCGAGGATTCCGGCCCGTAGATTTCCACAACGCGTCCCTTCGGCAGACCACCGATCCCGAGCGCGATGTCGAGCCCGAGGGAGCCCGAGGACACCGCCTCGACATCCATCGACCGGTCGTTCTTGCCGAGCTTCATCACCGAGCCCTTGCCGAACTGGCGCTCGATCTGGGAGAGCGCGGCGGCCAGAGCTTTACTCTTGTCCATGGAGGATCCTTCGACGATACGCAGGGCAGTGTTGGACATTGGGTCGTGCTCCTTATGGCGAGGATTCGGGTGCGGGACAAACGATTGGCGCGGCGGGTCATCGATAAAAGCAATGTACCCTATTTGTTCCAGGTTCGCAATATGTTCTTTCGCGGGTTTTGGTGCTGTCTGTATTTAACCCCAAGTGTCCTAAGCTGAATTTGTAAGTGTCCTAATTCGTTCTCGAATAGCCACAACCTGTTCATGCACTCTTTGGATTAACCCGTTTGAGGTGTGGCAACTGACAGGACACAACCGTGCAACCTACAAATTCGCTTTTAGGTTGTTTGGGAGAACAAAGTAAGGCCGCCTCAGTTGGCGGCCTCTTTCATAGATCCATTTCGAGCTGCCCGCCGGGTGCAGAGCGTGAAGCCCTCGTTAGGAAGGCCCGCCAAGCCGACGTGGCGCCAGGTCGCCGGGCTTGCAGCCTCCGAGGTGAGGCCATGATCGAACAGCCCCACGTCAATCCGTATTCACTCCAAGCGCGTATCTGCCTTGGCATTGCAGCCTTTCGCGCCGCACTGTTTGTCGCGGCGCTGTTCATGGGTATGCAGTAGGGCCGCCGCAAGAGGCCCCCGGGCAAATCAACCTATCTGTTCGAGGGCGCCGACCTGCGCCACGTTGATTGAGCGTTGGCCTGTAAGCCGCCGCCCGGCGCAGTGCTGTAGTGTCCTGATTCCTTCCGCGAGAGTCGGTTATCGAACAGACCGCTTCGCGCTTATCAGCCAAGGTTGACGACATCCGGGATTTTGCAATTCCTCCCGGGGCTGGAACAACGTCGCCCGCCTTATTGCAAGCGGGCGACGTTGTTGTTTGTCGAGTGTCCTAATCTGCCATCTCGGGGCTACGATTGGTGTATCCGCGAGCGGAACGTCGCCGTCATAAATCCGCAATCCCTAGCGAATCTTTTGGGGTGTCTGGCCTGTCTGAGGATGGTGCCGCTCGTCGTTGACGGGAGTCCGGGTGATGACGGAAAACACGCAGCAGCAGGCGGACGGGCGCAATCGGCTATTGGAAGCCGCCACGCAGGAAATGATCAAATTCGAACACAAGGAAAATGAGTTCCGCAGGCGAGATCGCGAGGCGCGCGCGGCGGAGCTTCGTCTGCCTCTGGATAAGATCAACGTCCACTGAGCGGCGCCGACAATTTCACACGACTGTCATGGCACGTTCCTAGCATTGTCACGCGACGGGGGTCCGGCGCGCGGCTCTCCGTCCAACCTCGGCCTAGACCACCAGATGGGCGGAGAGCTCGCCGACCTCCCGAACCATCGCGATCGCGGCCGTTGCAGGCGGTAGCCTAGCCCCTCTCCCCTCTGAGGTGTCCCGCAACGTGACATAAAACCTTGGCACAGGTTGTGCACACTCATCATCACCGGGGTTTTGCATCCACCTCTCCGGGGCTGGAAAGCCGCCGCCCGCGCGACATTTAAGCGGGCGGCGTTTTTATTGATGTCGCAATCCGACAGCCCCGCTGTCCTAATTCGAGCAGCATCCGGATTTTGGTACCGGCCTGCTTCCGACCTCCCTGGTCCAAGGCGAATTTTTGAAGCGGCTTGATTTTGAAAGTTCACTTTGGAACTGAAGGTGGCCCGTCGGCATACTAAGTTCACTGGAACTCAAACCCTGCGGTTAGGACCCGTAAGACGAGGTTGTGTCATGGAGCGCCGACGGTTCAAGCAGACTCAATCCCTCGAACAACGCCTTGCCCAAGAAGCCGAACGTCTGAGAGAGCAAGCCAGGAAGCTTCCCGCCGGGGCTGAGCGCGAAACCCTGCTACGCAAAGCGCGCCAAGCCGAGACCGGCTCGCACATGAGCGAGTGGCTGACATCGCCAGGGCTTCAGCCGCCAAAGCCGCTTCAGCCGCCAAAGCCGGCCTAGAAGCAGACGGCGCCTGAGCGGTCGCGTTGCCAGCATAGATCCGGATTCGCCCCGGCGTAGTCATTCGCGTTGGCGACACCAACGCTTGAGGATGAAGGTTTTCCAAATTCTGCGGGTGTCCCGATGAACCTTGGCACGAGACGTGCTGACATAATGATATCGGGATTTTGCAGTTTCCCTCCCGGGGCTGGTAAGCCGCCGTCCGCGCTTCATTTAAGCGGACGGCGTTCTTGCTTCCGAAGCCCAACAAGCAACCTGTCCTGACTTGATGCTGCGAGTGTCCTAATTGGGACAGCACCCGGGTTTGGGCACCCGCCTGTTTCCGACCTCACTGTCCGATTTTGAAACGAGCCGCAGCCGGATTTGAAGTCGTTCAATTGTCGCGAGGTGAGACAGCACGTCGCGGCAGGACGCAGTCACCTCCATCTGTCACCGAACGGCCCTCGGCATCTACCGGTGATTGAGAACGCCATCACGCTCGCGCCTCGCTTCCCGCTGGAAAGGAGCAACGCGGCAGAGCTTCGCGCAATCCTTCGGGCGCTCCGCAAGAAACTGAACCAACGCCGCCTCGATTGGCCGCTCCTATCTTGATCCGTCATCGCGTTGGTGCAGCTGCTGCAGCGGCAGAAACCGAGGGGAACCAAAAATACTCTTTCACCAAGGCGGACCAGCGGCCGCTTCGAAACGTCGCGGCCTGCGGCAACAAAGTTCATGCGAATGGACGATGACCGCGTCGGGATCGTCTCCCTAGCATTCACGCGCCTCGTTCGCTCGGTTCGATTCAAGATGCTCTGCGAACAGGCGCAAGCCGAAGAAGGGTCTGCCACTTCCAGCCACGACCGCTTCGATCAACGAGGTACGATGAATGGATCAATTGTACGCCGAGCGGTTCGATAGCTCCCGGAGTTCGGAACACCGCCCATTCATTTCGGTGGCAATACCCACCTTCCGCCGACCGGAGATGGTGCGCCGTGCGATTGAAAGCGTGCTGCAGCAGGAGCACGCCGACTGGGAAATGGTGATCAGCGACGACGAAGGTCCAGAGGGCGCGACTTGGAGCATCCTGTCCGAGCACGCGCGGAGCGACCCGCGCATTCGCGTTATCGAGAACCACCGCGGCCGGGGCCAGGTTGAGAATACCAACAACGCGATGCTCGCATGTCGCGGCGACTGGATCAAAGTGCTGCACGACGACGACTGGCTCACGCCAGGATCGCTTGCGACTTTTGCGGAATTGGCGAGAACGTATCCCACCGCTGCGTTCATGACCTCCACATCTCATCTCGTCCAGGACAGCGGCATAAAGTACCGGCGAGGACGCCAAATTTATCTGTATTCGGGCCAGCAGTGCCTGACTGATCTCTATCTGGCGGGCAAGACCCGATTGCTTGGGATTGTCCCGTCGACCCTGCTGATCAACGGCAAGGTCATCCGGTCCGGTTGCCTGATGCGAAATTACAAGTCGATCAGTTGGGGCGTGGACCAACTGTTCTTTCTCGATCTCGCCTGCCAGGGCGACATGGTGGCGATCGACGACGGTCTTGTGTTCTACGACACGACCAACCATGCGAGCATCACGGCGTTGGGATCGTTCCCTCAGATTGACCAGGAGACCGTCGAACTCAAGCACCTCGCCTGGAGCCTTCTGGAGGATAAGCGCGGACTTCCCGATCCTGAAACGATGGTGCGTGCATTGCGGGTTGCCCGGCTGCGCACACGGATCCTTCAGCAGCCCTTGAGCGCAACGATCCGCGATGCGGTTCAAATCTTGCGCCCCTCGGTCTTGAAGGCGGCCAACCTGGCGATCCGAGCCTGGGCGCGTGCACCGGGTGCGATTGCAACCTTACCGGGGATCGCTCATTGCACGGATTTCCTGTGAGATCATTTGGCAGTTCCGGTGTCAGAGTTGCCAACAGCTGCGTTTGGGACACCGAGACAGGTGACCTAAAGTATGCCGACGATCCGCGGGAGATCATCCGGAAGCTTCGCAAGATCAATTAAAGGCCCCGGTTGGCGGCCCATGCGAAGGCCGCAGCAGGGTCCGCCGTGGCCCATCGGTCGCGGGAATTCTTGGCAATGCGGCGGACTTGACTGCCGCGCGCCCGCATAGACACCGGGCGCAGCTGTTTCGATGATCGCCAGGCGCTTGCGCGCTCGGCCGGAGACCATCCGACCGATGCCACCTGTCCGAATGAAAACTCGCTCAGGCAAATGCGCACGTCCCCGTCGTCTGCAAATCGAAGACGATAGAGAAACCGTGCCGCCCTCGAGATGCATTTGCGCATGCGAATCGGGTCAGGAAAATTTGGTAATTATGTGCTGAAACGAACAGAGCCGCGGTGAGGGGCGACTAAACTCGGATTCGCTTGGTCTTTGCCAAGGGCCAAGCATCCCCGAGCGGCCCCGGCCTTCCCCCTATCAAGCCCCACCGGCCGGGGCCGTCTTCACGGACGAGCCTGTTTCCTGGCGTCGCTACCTTTGATTTCGGGAGTGACCCGTTTTGTGGCGCGGAACACAACCTGACCACGAATATCTGTGGTAGGATACGAGGCATTGCAACGCCAAGGGTCGTCAGCGCCCCGCGTGGGAACCGTATTAGGGTTGAGCTGTTGACCCGTTTCATAGATGGGCTCAATTATGATCGACGCTGCTAAATGCGAGGAACTCGCAAATCATTACAAGGTCCTCTCCCAAGCATCCGGGGTTTCGGCGGAGAGGGCCTTCCTGTTGAAGAACATCGCCCGGAGCCTTACTGGCGTGGCGAGCCAATTGGACAGGCTGGCCGCCCTCACGAGAGACGAAGCAAGGGTCACGCCGCCACAGCTGTAGGCGGACGCAAGGCGGATACAGACCGTCCGTAAAGGCAGCTTTGATTGACCTGATTCAACGGCGCCCCGCGTCCAGGTCTACGATTCCCCCAACCTGCAAGCGGCGGTCCTGGAATTCTCATCGGCCAACGGGACGCCAACCACGCGCCGGGGCTGGGATAGCACCCGGATTCCAGCCGTCGAAATAATTAGGAACGGTCCTCTCAAGGCGGGGTTGGCGGCGATACTCTCTCTGAGAGGCGGCGCCATCATGGTCCGGTACTTTTTCGATATCCGGGACGACACCGGCCTCTATGCCGACGAAGAGGGACTGGAGTTTCAAACCCAGCGCGAAGCCGAGATCGAGGCGACGCAGACATTGAGCGGCCTCGCACGCGACCTGGCGGCACACGAGGATCGAACAGACGTTGCCATCGAAGTCCGCACCGACGCCGGGCGGGTGTTCCAAGCCGCCCTCATCTTCGAGCCACCGACGACGAAGGAATAGGCCGCCACGGCTCGCCACGTTGGGCATGCATGTCGCGACGAAGCAAGGCCGCCTGATCGGTCCATTCCGCGGAGCGCTCGCCCCGCCCCATTTGGGATAAGCGATCCACTTCACTCTGCCCCACCCCCGGTCCGCTACGAGGGTAGCGGTTCGTCGTCATGCCTCAGATCGAACTTGAATTGAACGCTACAATATGTAACGCTAATTTATGTAGCGCTACTTTTCGTACCATTTGGACAACCTCTGGAGGTATGATGAAGGCAATCCTCAAGATCGCTCTGGCGCTGTCTGTCCTCGCCGGCTCGATGCCGGCGCAAGCCCAGATATCGAATGCCGCGACGGCATCGGGCGCCCCGAAGGTCGGCGCAAAGGTGACGAGAAAGTCTCAGTTGCACGACGGCTGCCACAGCCGGCACGCCCAGATGATTGGCAAGCATTGCCGTTAGAAGCCTTGCCGTTAGAAGCTTTGCCGTTTGAAGCCGTGCCGTTAGAAGCCCTGCCGCTAGCGGACAAGCGATTCAAAGATCAAGTGATTCAAATATGATGAGAGGCCGCCTCGGTTGGCGGCCTTTTTGATTTTTGCCGATCCTCCCCATTTCGCCCCCTTCGACTGAAGATGACGCGCATCAAAGACGCAGCCGCCGCGCGCCGTCATAATTCCGCAATCCTGCGGCATCGAACCTTTCTGCGATGCCCGGTTTTCTTCGAGATGGGATCGCAACGATGGGGACCAGGAACATGACGGAAGACGCGCACCCCAATGCTGTCAGGCGCACTCACCTCCTGGCGGCGGCGCACGAGGAGATGGTGAAGTTCGAACGGAAGGAAAACGAGTTTCGCAAGAAGGACCGCCAAGAGCGCGCCGCCGAACTCCGCCTTCCCCTGGGTGAGATCAAGGTCCACTGAGCCTGCCGACCGGCATCGGATCTGACCAAGGCTGCGCCGCGATGGCGGGTAGCCGCCGTACCGGCCGTCGGGAATGCGCGTCGTGCGCTGTAATGGCATCCAGATACCTTTATTAAGCCATTGATCACACAACGAAATCGTCCGCCCCTCTACTGTGCATGGGGTTGTTTTCCATGTTTTGAAAGGGCGCGGCGGCATCCTGGGTGCCCACCCAGGATCGAAGCGCCTGCTTTAGCCCGGGCCGGCCTCGGCTGCCGTCCGCCGGTACGCCTTACAACAGCGCCAGCAGCACGAGGCCGATCACCAGCACGACGAAGCCAGCCGCGGTCGCGGCGGCGAATGACCGCTCTACGTTATCCATGATGCCACCCCGCTGCCGGCGCACCACGTTTCCCCCATGGCGGCGCCGACGATGCGAAATGTCGCCGAGCGGTGTGGCTCCAGTGGTGCGATCGGGTGGCCAAATTGGGACGCGTGCGGGGCCAGTCTGCGGCCTCCCGACGCAGATTCCGGTGCCGGCCGTCAGGCACCCGTAAGCCTGGTCTCCTAGTCTGGCTGTGCTCGGTGGACCAACACCGGGCCTCCATACACAGTCGAGGACCCCGCTCCGCCCCGAGCGGGGTTTTCTGTTTGCAGGCGCGGACACGCGGCAGGTTGAAAGCCGGTCTGCCGGCCCTGTCAGGCTGTCGTAAGCTCAACCGGCTAGGGTCGTCTGGCTACGGTGTTGCAGCCCAGCACCTCAGCCTCCAATAACCTTTCACCCGCTTGGCTCTCCCCAAGCGGGTTTTTCATGCTCACTGAGCCCTCTCCTCTCGCGTCAGCCGCAGCGAGAAGGCGCGGATCGCAGGGGCCGCGAGCAGCACGATCGGCAGCATCGCGGCCCACGCGATCAGCCACGACACCATCCAGTGCGCGAGGAAGACCGTCGCGCCTGTGGCGGGAAAGCTGGCGATGCCCGCCGCGATCAGCGAGGTCAGGCCGGACTGGATGACACCGAAGACGAAATGAGAGTAGCGGCGGGGAATGCCGAGCATGACGCGCCCATGTTGTTTGCCGTCACGAGGCCAAGCAAGGCATATGCCGCAGCACGCATGGAGTGGACTTCGACGCACAAAGCCGGCGCCGGATCAGTGCCGCGAATCGGACAGCGGCGCGCGCCGCCTCGCCTCAGTGCAATCGGGCCGGCTCGATAGTCCTTCGAAACGCCAGAACGTGACGACGCTGGTCTCGCCGCACTCTTCGCAGGCGAGCTTCTCGTCACCGAGCATGAAACGCGCGCGCTTGAAGCTCGATGAGGACGCGGGATGCCGGCAGTGGGGACAGGTCAGCGAGAAATTCCGTGCACCCCAGCGCAGCACAAGATGTCTCAGCCAGCTCACACCTTCCCCTTCGTGACATCGCGTTCGAACCGTCGTTCACAAGCAGAGCATAGATACATGACACGCAAAAGTGGAAAAGTATTGACCACACCTGTTCGCTTCGAAGGCGGCGGCAGCAACGCGCGCCGCTTTGGTTCATGCGCCAATCTCGCGTTCCGGGGTTCTCCGACCATGAACAGAGTTCCTCGGCGCGGACGGTTGCGCGGCAAGACCGGGTGAATTTGCCATGCCTGCCCGAATTCCATGCACGGATTTCGGAACTCGATTTCGTTTGTTTCGGACCGCGCGCGGTTCCAAAGATCACCGTGAACTATCCAAGGCTTACCGCCAAATTTCGCTTGTCGCCGGAATAGAGCGACGCCCAACATGTTCACGGTGATGGAGGGTGAATCGTGGAGGTGACCATGAATCACAGGGGCGTTGAGTTCACCGTTGCCAAGACGGCGCTTCCCGGAGTCTGGCAGTGGCAGTTCCGCATCGGTGACGAGATCAGGACGGGCAAGACCGAGACGAAGATCGATCTGCTGGCGATCCGGCGCGTGCAGCTGCGCATCGATCGGGAGCTGAAGGCGATCGGGCGCAAGACCGCATGAACAAACCACCCGCGCCGGGTTTCCGCAGCCACGCGCGCCCCGCGAGGTCTCGTCCGTAGCGGCCCGGAATTGATCTGTCCCTGGTTTGGGACTGCACTGCGCGCGCCCATGGCCCGGGAAGCGGGACCATCATGTGACCGGTGCCAGCCATGCCGCTCTACTTCTTTCGAATTCGGAACGGCCGCTATTCCGGCTGCGCGGACCAGGCGACGGAATTTGCCGATCGCGATGCGGCCTGGAAGATGATGACCAGCATCTGCGCCGACATGGCCGCCGGCCTCGCGCGCAAGCTCAACGAAAATTCCGAATGGCACATGGAGCTGCTGGACGAGGCCAAGGAGCCCGTGTTCCGGATCCGCATCGTCGCGGAATCCTTCGAGGAGACTTGAGGCCGAGGAGACTTCAGGCCTAGTCGGCGCTTGGCAGCCGCCGCATGGTGAATTCGATCTCACCGCCCGGCAGTTCGCGCCAGGTCTCGACCGCGCTCATATAGCCGGCCTTGGGGTAGCGGGCGAAGAAGGCCTCCGCCCTCGCCCGCGCCGCCGGGCGCGGCAGAGTGAACGTCTCACGCAAAAAGCCGTCGCCGCCGCGCTCGCCAGGCTTGCCGCCCATCTTGCGCCGGCGCGCCATCCGCTCGGCGAGATCTCGCGGACGATCGGCCATGCCGTTCCTCCTCAACGCAATACGCTCTCGGAGATGTAGGAAGCAGGCCGGCCGAAGAGGAGTCCCCGGCCGGAGTCTCCGATCCGGCAGAAGGTCAATTGGCGGTCGTGCCGGACTTCTTCTTGGGCGCGCTGGTTGCGGCCGACGCCTTCGGCGCAGCCGCCTGCTTCGGCGGGTCGGAACGCATGCCGCCCCAGGGATCGTTGGACGCCTTGGAGTCCGGAATCTTCTTCAGCGTTTCCTTGTAGGCCTTGTCACGCTCGGCTTCCGCGGCCTTTTCCTCGGGGGTCTTGCCCGGACCTTCCTGCAGCAAATTGAGATTGGGCATTTGCGCGTAGGCCGGTCCCGCCAGCACGGCCAGCAGCACCGCCGCCATACGGAAAAGCTTCATCATTGACTCCTTGATCATCCATCAAGGGCGGGTCAACCGCGCCTTGTCGTCTTTGTCAACGGCCCGATCAGGCCGAATGGCGCGCTAGAGCCGGTCCGATCTGCACGATTTCGGCGCCTGCAGCCAGTCGTCCCAAATCGCGCCGCATCTGGTGCACCCCGTCCAGCGCGAGACCTAGCGCCATCAACCCAAACACAGGGACACACCGACGCAACATCGCCCACCCGTTCCCAAGCCCGGTATCATATCGGGCCAAGTCAGGCATTTTCAAGCCGACAGGGCCGACCGAAGACCGGGTGACTTTGCCGCGCCGATGCGCGCAGAATGGCCGAAACATCCGGCAACACAGGGGGGACCGACAGCAATGCCATCGCAGCCAGAAGCCGAGTTCGGCATCGCTGAGGCCAGACGCATACTCGGCGAGGTCTTTGCGCCCTGGGTCCAGGATCTCAACCTCGTCGTCGAGCGCATCGAGCACCTGCCGCCGCCGGACGTGCCGGACTGGCAGCCCGGCGCGCTCCTGCGCATGCCGTTCTCGGAGCGGCTTTGCCGCAACGGCGGCGTGGTCTGCGGCCAGGCGCTGATGGCGCTCGCCGATACCGCGATGGTGATCGCGAACCTCGCCGCCAATCGCGGCTATCGTCCGATGACGACGGTCGACCAGACCACGCATTTCATGCGTGCGGTCTCCTCCTCGGATGTCCTCGCCGACGCGCGCGTGGTGCGGCTCGGACGCACCATGAGCTTCGGCCGCGTCACACTGCTTTCGGCCACCGACAACAAGCAGGTGGCGATGGTGTCGAGCGCGTTCGCGATGCTGCCGGGCTGAGCATCATCCAAAAGGAAGAGAGCCGCGTGAGCGCGCAAGCGCTCCGCGGCTCTCCAATCAATTTCGGATCGAAGCGAAGGACTGAAGCGCGATCGCGTCCGCGCCTCGGTCCGCTTCAGGAATTACTTGCCGAGAATTTCGTCAGCCGCAGTGACGACGCTGACGGTCGGATTCTTTCCGCAATAGGCACCGAACTTCTTGGCGTTCTCGATGAACACCTCGGTGTCGATGATCGCGTTGTCCTCGTCGCCCTTGTACCAGCCGTCCATCCAGGTCAGCACGACCGCGATGTTGTCTTCGCCGCTCTCGAGGAACTGCTTGCAGGTCATGGTCGAGAGGTCCCACTTGACGGCGTGGGCGGGCATCGACGACAGCGAGAGCGCTGCGGCGAACAGAAGCGAAAGCGTAGTCTTCATCAATATTCTCCATCGGCGCGTAACGCCATAAAGGAAGGGCTTGTGAGGAAAGTCGGCGGGAAGTGACTCACCGCTTCAACGTCGTAAACGAAGTCTGAAGCGCTGTGCAAGTAGCGCCAGTATTGAGTTTATTTCAACGTAATTTCTATGCACTACTTCACAATCATCGTTATGGATTAATGTCGATGATCGAGAAACGAGCAGCGCAGCGTTACCGTGTTTTCAAGGGTGGAACGATCACCTTTGAAAGCAGCGGCATCGCGTGCACGGTGCGAAACATGTCGGAAGGCGGCGCGGCGATCGAGTTGGATTCCCCCGTCATATTGCCGCAATCATTCACGCTCTCGATCGCGCGCGACAATTTAGTAAGGAATTGCCGCACCGTATGGCGCAATGACAGGCGCATCGGCCTCGCTTTCGTACGATAGCGCGCGCGATGTGAACAACCGTTCGCATCGCATACACAACGCAGCATCATGCTTGCGTTATACGACGTCGACGACGCCAGCGCAGGCTCGCGATGATCAACACGATGATCGCGAGCGCAATTGCTGACAACGACACCCAAAATCGTCCGCCCGGACGATCGATGGTGCGCGACCATAGCGACGGCCCTTCACCCGGCCGCGCCAGGCGAAATGCAACGACGCTGTCGCCGATCGAGGTGCCGACCTCGGAGTGGCCGCCGGCACCGATCGCGACATACTGCTCGCCCTTCCAGAGATAGGTCATGGGGTTGGCGACGCCGGGCACCGGCAGCCGGCCTTGCCACAACTCCCGGCCGCTTCGCGCATCGAAGGCGCGCAGATAGGCATCCATCGCGCCGGTGAAGACGAGACCGCCTGCGGTGACCGCGAGCCCGTTGACGAGCGGCGCGCCCCACGGCAGCGGCACGCCGAGCGGCGCAAGGTCTTCCGTGGTGCCGACCGTCGAACGCCAGAGGATCTTGCCGGCTTTCAGATCGACCGCGACCATCTCGCCCCAAGGCGGCTTGTTGCAAAGAAGCCCGAGCGGCGACGTCACCACCGCACGCAACATCGCAAACGGCGCGCCCTTCTGCTGGCCGAAATCATGACCGGGAGGCGGATCGAATCCAGCCGCCTCCGCACGCGGGATCAGCTTGATGAGATGAACGGCGCGGGCGGTGTTGGCGTAGAGGATCTGGTTGACCGGGTCGAAGGCTGCGCTACCCCAGTTGACGCCGCCGGCGGTGAAGGGAAACTCCGCCGTGCCTTGCGTCGAGGGCGGGGTGAACAACCCCTCGTTACGTGCCTCCGCGAACTGCCTTTCGCAAGCGGAGCGACCCAGGCCAGGGAGGAACGAGAGCGCATCCTCAGTCGAGATTTTTTGCGATGTCAGCGGCGGCACATGCGTCGGGAATGGCTGCGTCGGCGACAGTCGTTCACCTTCCGCGCCGCCTTGCGGCACGACGCGCTCTTCCACCGGCCACACCGGCTTGCCGGTATCGCGGTCGAGCACGAAGACAAATCCCTGCTTGGTCGGCTGAATCACGACATCGCGCTGGCCGTCTCCGGTGTCGATACGCGCGAGCGTCGGCTGCGACGCCAGATCGTAATCCCAGACGTCGTGATGCACGGTCTGGAATGCCCACACGAGCTCGCCGTTCTCGATGCGCAGCGCGACCACCGAATTGGCGTGCTCGTTATTGCCCGGCCGCTTGCCGCCCCAAAAGTCCGGCGACGGCGAGGACGTCGGCAGGAAAACCAGCCCGCGCGCCGCGTCGACCGACATCGGCGCCCAGACATTGGCGTGACCGGCTTCGACACCGTCGCGCTTGAGCGGCTCGAAGGTCCAGCGCGGCTGGCCGCTGCGCGCATCGAACGCGCGCACCACGCCGCTCGGCGCGTCGACGCGACGGTTGTCGCCGATCGCGGAGCCGATCACGACGACACCGCGGCCGACCGCCGGCGGCGAGGTGATCTGGAATTCGCCAGGCCAGTCCAGCTTCATGCCGATATCCGGCCTGACCTCACCGCCAGTGCCGAAACCGGCACAGGGAAGCCCGGTCTTTGCATCGAGCGCGATCAGGCGGACATCGTTCGTGCCCAGGAAGATGCGCGATCGGCAGGCGGCATTCGCGGGCGCCTCATCGTCGATCCAGTAGGTCACGCCACGGCAGACATAGCGGTTGGCGGGCCTCTGATTGGTCGCGATCTTCGGATCGAAGCGCCACTTCTGCGCGCCCGTGCCGGGATCGAGCGCGATCACCTCGTTGAATGGCGAGCAGAAGATCAGGCTGTCCTCGACGAACAATGGCGTCGCCTGGAACTTGGTTCGCCGCATCACCTCGGACGGCCGCGCCGCGAGATCGCCGGTATGGAATTCGAAGGCTCGAACCAGATTGCCGACATTGTCGGGCGTGACCTCCCGCAAAGGCGAGAAGCGTGAGCCGCCGGGATCGCCACCCCAGCTCTCCCAGGCGATGCCTGGCCACGACGAAAACAGGAGGAGCACGATGGCGGTGGCCGACCGACACAGACGGGTCGCCAACGCCCCCCTCATTTATTTGGGCTTCTTGGCAGGTTCAGCCGGACGGGCTCCGCTCCACGGGTCGTATTTCTCCTTGGGCTCCGGAATGCGCTCGAGCGCGGCCTTGTAGGCCTTTTCGTCGACCTTGGGCTTGTTGTCCGACTTCGCTTCGTTCGGCTGGCCTGTGCTGCGGCCCTGCGCCTGCGCCGACGCAGCCGTTAGCGCGAGCACGGCGGCCGCGATGACCAAAACCCTCATTGATGCAATCCCCCTCGTCTGGGGCACAAATTAGCCTGCAATCCCGTAATAGCAAATGCCGGAGGGTCCGGGATTTCAGCAAATCTTGATCGACCGGGACTTTGCCGAATCGCATTCCTGCCTATCTGTTGGCGCGCAGGGGACCCTCACGGATGTTGCGGATTGTTGCTCATGCGGCGCTGCTGGCCAGCGCCCTCGCACTCGGTTCTTGCGGCTTCGCCGACAGCCGCGCGCCGGTGCCCGAGTTCATGCGCCTAAAGGAAGCCGAGCAGCCGCCCCCGAAGCGCCCCCTGACGTCAAGCGCGTGGTCCGCGAGCAGATCAACGTGGTCTTCCTCAACACGTCCTATCCGCGCGAGGTGCACGTCGCCCCGCCCCATCGGGAGGTGCGGGGACCGGGCTGGACCGCCTGCGTCCGCGCGCAGCTCACCTCCGCCACCGGCTCCACGCTCGGCACCCAGATTTACATCGTGACGATCTCAGGCGGAAAAGTGGTCGATCGCCGCCGCGCGGAAGCCGACGACATCTGCGGGACGGAAACCTACGAGCCGATCTAGGAACAAATCACGCCGACGCGCGCTCCGGTTCCGGGAAAAACCTGTAGTTCGCCCCGGAACGATCACCGCCTCCCCTTCTTGTTACCCCCGAGGGCAGTTTCGGAGGAGGACACGATGAGGACATTCACGATCGCACTACTGGCTGGCGTCGGCGCCCTCGCTGCGGCGAGCGGCGCGAAGGCCGCCGATATCTATACGACCAGCGAATACGCCAACCCTGAGCTCGTTCAGGAAGTCCGGCTTGTCTGCGACGACGCCGGCAATTGCTATCGCACCCGTGGCGGCTCGCGCGTGATCGTGCGCGACTCCTACAACGCCATGCCGCGCGATCGCTATTACGAGCGCCGCACCTATCGCGACTGGGACGATGGTCCGCGCGGCGGCGTCGGCATTCGCGCGCCCGGCGTCAGTGTCGGCGTCGGTGTCGACCGCTGGTAATCAATGAAGCTGTAACAGGGCAGGACCGGACGAGATCCACTCGCCCGGCCCTGTCCATGTCAGGTTTCGAGCGGATCGGCCGGCGCGACGAAGCGCGTTGACGACGGGAGCTGCGCGATGAAGCGGGCGAGCACCATGCCGGCACACATCGCGGCGACGAAGATGAAAGCGGACGCCGAGCCGAATCCGAGCGCGGTGAGCGCAGGACCCGGGCAAAAGCCTGCGAGCCCCCATCCGATACCGAAGATGGCAGGACCGGCGATAATTCTCGGATCGATGTCCTTTCGCGTCGGAAGGTAAAAGCGGTCCGCGAAAAATGGTCGCGAAAGTTTCAAGACACGGCTGAAGCCGATGAAGGTCACCGCGACCGCACCCGCCATCACGAAGGCGAGGCTCGCATCCCACGTTCCGGTGGGAATGCCGGCGACGTCCAAGAAGTTCAGCACCTTTGCCGGATTCGACATGCCGGAGACGATGAGCCCGATACCGAAGACGAGGCCGATCGCGAATTGAATGAGGATTGCCATCGTCGTCAGCCCCAGTGCCGCATCACGAAGACAGTGGCGATGCCCGCCGACATGAAGGAGATGGTCGCAACCAGCGACCGCAGCGACAGCCGCGACAGGCCGCAGACGCCATGGCCGGACGTGCAGCCGCTGCCCCAGACCGCACCGAAGCCCGTAAGCAATCCGGCGAAGATCAGCACCGGCGTTCCCGCCGCGATCGTTTGCACCGGCAGGCTTCCGCTGACAATGCGCACCAGGATGGGCGCAGCGACGAGGCCGGCGACGAAAGCGAGCCGGCCGGCGAACTCGCGGTCCTCGTAAGGCGGAAACAGCCGGGCCGCGATGCCGCTGACACCGGCGATCCGTCCCGTCGCCCACATCAGGAGCACGGCGGACAGGCCGATCAACGCGCCACCAAGAAGCGACGCCATCGGCGTGAAAGGTGTGGCGATCATTGTGATCCTCCAGGTCGAGAGCTCGATCATGGCACGCCGCGGCCTGCCGCCCGAATGCTCAATGAGACGTTAATATTACCATTCGAATTGGAGCGGCGTCCCAACGGAATTTTCCAATCCTTGCGCTAAGCATGACCTTCTGAACAGGGAACGACGGGACGTGGTCGATATCGCGCATCAGGCGGCGATCAATCCGGCATCGGCAAGGGCTGCCGCGGCAACGCGTGCGCTCGTCCCCCTCACGTCCATCGATCCCGGCCAATGGCGCGCGCTCGCCCAGCGCGTGATCGAGCCGAACGGCTATTACTTGCCGGGTTGGGAGCTCGCCGTGAGCGAGGCCGCACGCGGCCGCACCGACGCCTCAGCGCTACCCGCCTTCGACGGCTCGTCGGCGCGGCTGATCGGGCTGATACCCGTGGTCTCGCTCTGGCGCGCCTGGAAGATCCCCCTGCCCGCGCTGGTGAGCGCGCATCCCTATGGCACCCTATGCAGCCCGCTGATCGACCGCGAAGCTCCGATCGAAGCGGCCACGCGCCTGTTGCGGCAGGCGCGCGAGGCCGGTGCGCATGCGCTCGTGCTGAACGACGTTGCGCTCGACGGCGCGGCGATGAGTTCGCTCAAGGACGTTCTCAATCGCGACGGCCTGAAGCCGCGCATCCTTTCCTCCTACATCCGCGCCAGCCTCGACGCGACGCAGGATGGTGAAACGCTGTTGCATGGCGCGCTCGGCGCCAAGAAGCTCAAGGAGCTGCGTCGCCAGCGCCATCGCCTCGAAGAGCACGGGCCCGTCGCCTTCGAGGTCGCGCGCAAGCCCGACGAGATCGGGCCGGCACTCGAAACATTCCTGCAACTCGAGGCCAGTGGCTGGAAAGGCAAGCGTGGCACCGCGCTGATCCAGCATGCGGGCGATGCGACTTTCATTCGCCGCGCGGTTCCCGCGCTGGCGGAGACCGCGCAGTGCGAGGTCATCACGCTGCGCGCCGGCACGACGCCGGTAGCAGCCGGCATCGTGCTGCGCCACCAGGACCGCGCCTTCTTCTTCAAGCTCGGTATCGACGAACGCTTTGCAAGATATTCGCCGGGCGTGCAGCTCACGCTCGACCTCACGCGGCATCTCTGCGCCGATCCGGCCATCGCCAGCGCGGACTCCACCGCAAGCGCCGACCACCCCATGATCAACCCGATCTGGCGCGGACGCTTCGCCATCGGCGACGTGCTGATTCCGCTGCGGCGTCACGATCCGGTCGTCGCGCTCATTCACGCGGCGCTGGTCGGCCTCAACGTCGCGCACGACGGCGCGCGACGCGTGGTGCGTCTGCTCCGCAAATAAGCGAAAGCTACTCTGCCGCCTGCGCGTTGATCTCCGCCGAGACCTCGCGGATGGCGCGGGCGAGCAGGTTCGGATCCTGCGCGCCGGAGACGGCATATTTCTGCGCGAACACGTAGGTCGGTACGCCGGAGATACCCTTCTCGGCGGCTTCCTGCGCGTCGGCCGACACGCGCGCGACGTCCTCGTCGGTGGCAAGGCGCTTGCGCGCGTCGTCGGCATCGAGGCCGACATCGGCGGCCGCCTGCACCAGCACGTTCACGTCAGTGAGGTCGCCGCCGTCGCGGAAATACAGCTCCATCAGCCGCTGCTTCATCTCGGGCGCCTTGCCGATCGCCTCGGCCCAGAGGATCAAGCGGTGACAGTCGGTGGTGTTGGGCTGGCGCGCGACCAGCTCGGGCTTGTAGACGAGGCCCTCCTCGCTTGCAGCCGCGACGACGCGGCCGGCGATGCCCTTATAGGCTTCGACCGAGCCGAACTTGGTGGTGAGATAGTCCTCGCGGCTGATGCCCTCGCGCGGCACCCAGGGATTGAGGAAAAAGGGACGGAAATTGAGTTTGACGGGAACGTCAGGCACGAGCGCCAGCGCGCTCTCGATCCGGTGCTTGCCGATGTAGCACCAGGGGCACACCACGTCGGAGACGACATCGATCTGGAGCGGTTTCAACGTGCTCATAGCGCCTCCTTCGGGCGATGCGGGTTTGACCCAAGATATGCCGAAGATAAGCCGAACCCGCCCCGAGGCAAGGGCGCTAGGTCATAGCTGCTGCCATCTGCCTGAGCCGCTCGGCGGTGCGCTCGTCGGCCGGGAAGAACGTCTCCAGCGCCAGCTCCGACAGCGTGATGTCGACAGGTGTGCCGAACACCATGGTGGTGGAGAAGAAACTCAGTATCTCTCCGCCATGGCGCAGCTTGAAGGGAATCGCGACATTGTCGCTCGACAGAGGCCCCGAGCGCGCCGGGATGGGGTAGCTCTTGAGGTCGTTATAGAGCTTGATCAGCTCTGGATCGGCCGTTGCCTCGCATTGCCGGTGCAGCCGCTCCAGCAGGTGCCCGCACCATTCCGCGAGATTGACCGTGCGCGGCGCCAGCGCTTCGGGGTGAAACGCGAGCCGCAGCACGTTGAAGGGCTGGCCGAGCAGCCGCTGCGGGATGCCTTCGAGCAGCGGCGCCACCATGCGGTTGGCGGACACCAGATTCCAGTGCCGGTCATAGGCCAGCGCCGGATTGGGCTCATGCGCCCTGAGAACGAGGTCGATCGCCTGGCGAGCTGATTTCAAGGCGGGATCCTCCAGCGGGCGCTGCGGAAACGCCGGCGCATAGCCGGCCGCGACCAGCAGCACGTTGCGTTCGCGCAAGGGCACCTCGAGACGTTCGGCGAGCCTGAGCACCATGTCGCGCGAGGGCGCAGCGCGGCCGGTCTCGACGAAGCTCAAATGCCGCGCGGAAATCTCGGCCTCGCCCGCCAGATCGAGCTGGCTCATGCGGCGGCGTTGCCGCCATTCGCGCAAATGGTCGCCGATATGGACGGGCTGGCTGCGTTCGGCCTGTGCCGTGGATGCATGTGCGTTCATGCTCGAAAACCTAGCACGCGGATTTCAGCCCTTCCATTACCCGCGAGGTAATGAATATTGGAATATAACCATCTGAAATCGCTTAATCTCTTTTCGCAGACTCTGCTCGACACCAATACCGGAGGAGCAAAGCTTGCGAAGAAGGTTGCAACGTCGTCCGCATCACGTGCGAGCTCGCCGCAGCGCAAGTGACCGCGATGAGGCATGCGCACGCTGGAAGTAAAGATCAGAGATTACCTGCACCGCCAGAGGACCGCCGATTATGAAACGGCCGCCCCGGAAACCTTGTCGAAAAGGTGCGTTCGCTCCAGATCGATGGCGACATCTATTGGGCGATCCGGCGCCGCAGAAACACCGACTTGCATCTGCGCCGTGAATGGAAATGCGCCCACGGTTCCAATCACGAGAGTATGCGGCCCGAGCGGCTCCACGTCTTTCACCATCATGCGGACGGAGGAGCCCGATGGCGCATCTTGCCGCAGCACGTGATCGGGCCGCACGCCAAGCACAACCGGCTTGCCGATGCTCCCCGCATAGGCCGCTTCCCGGGATTTCGGCAATCTCAACGCCGTACCCGAGGGTTCGGTGAAGATCAGTGCACCGTCGCGAGCGGCAATCTCCCCGTGGATAAAATTCATGCTGGGCGCGCCCATGAAGCCCGCGACGAAGAGATTGCTGGGTTTCTCATAGATCGTGATCGGATCAGCCGCCTGCTCGATGCGGCCGCGGTTCATCACCACGACCCGATCGGCCATGGTCATGGCTTCGACCTGGTCGTGCGTGACGTAAACGATCGTCTTGGCAAGACGGCGATGCAATGCCTTGATCTCGGTCCGCATCTCGATGCGGAGTTTGGCGTCGAGGTTCGACAATGGCTCGTCGAACAGAAACACGTCCGGGCTGCGCACGATGGCACGGCCGATCGCCACGCGCTGACGCTGCCCACCGGAGAGCTGCTTGGGCCGACGGTTCACGTATTGCTCGAGGTCGAGAACCCGCGCCACGTCCGCGACGGCTTTCGCGATATTGGCGCGCGACTCGCCCCGCGCCTTCATGCCGTAACCGATATTCTCACCAACAGTCATGTGCGGATAGAGCGCATAGTTCTGGAACACCATCGCGCAATTACGCAAGCCTGGGCGCAGCTGCGTCACATTGCGATTACCGATACGAATGGTTCCGCTGGTGACCGTCTCCAGTCCCGCTATCATGCGCAACGTCGTGGTCTTGCCGCAGCCGGACGGTCCGACAAGCACGACAAACTCCTCGTCGGCCACACTCAGATTAAGCCCCTCGATGATCTTGTAGGGCCCATATGCCTTGCTGACGTTCTCGATCTCGACGTGCGCCATGGATTCCTTTTTCCGTCCCCTATATCGACGGCCGACAAAGCCCGGATGATGCTCACGCATCATCCGGGGCAGTTTCCGCGGGAAGCTAGTTCTTCGGTGAGAGGCCCATCGCCGCGCGATAGGCGGCGAGTTGCTTCGCGCGGCCGAACTCATCGGTCAGGCGATTCCATTCCTTCGCGACCGCGTCCAGCGCGGCCTGCGGCGTGGTCTGGCCGGCCAGCGCCTTGCCAAGCTCAATCTCCACAACCTCGGTGTAGGAGAAATAGCCGGGCAAACGCATGTCGAGCGCAACGTTCTTGCCGTTAATGGAGTCGGCCTGGGCGCCGAGATATTCCTTGGCTTCCGTCGGCGAGAAGATCTTGCTCCACAACTCCAGATTCGTGGTGTGCGACTTGCGGTATGGGTTGACGCCCGTGCCACCGGTAATCGCGGCCTTGCCGGAGACTTCGGGGCTTGTCAGCGTCTTGACGAAATCCCATGCCGCCTGCTGGTTCTTGCCCACCTTTGGCACGGCAATCTGCCAGCCTCCGAACGCCATGAAGGGCGCCGGCAGCACTGCCGGAAACTTGTCCCACTTCTTGGTTTTGGCGTTCCATATTTCATCGGAGCCGGGCAGCACTGCAGAGCCCACCTTGCCGGAAATCTTCGATTGCTTGGGGTCGGCGGCGATCACGCCGGTGTCGCCCCAACCGATCGACTCGGCCACCTGGCCGCCGGCCACGGCGGCATTGACCTCGCCGAACGAAAAGTTCAGCGCATTGGGCGGGCCAAGCTTGGAAGCGCGAATATATTCCTCCAATCCCTTCACCCAGCCCGGATTGTTGATCTGGGCATCCATCGTTTCGGGGTCGAAGAACATCGCGCCCGGATAGTTCGGGTTGTTAGTATAGGCCGCCGCGTGGCTGAAGAAGAACCAGAACTGCTGGCCACCGCGACGGAAGGCCTCCGCCGTGCCCCAGAGTCCCTTGTCGGGGCGCTGAAAGAACTCCGCGATGTCGAGATATTGCTTCCAGGTCTTTGGCGGCGCCAGGTCGTAGCCGTACTTGGCCTTGAAGGCGTCCTTCTCCTTGGGATCGCTGAACAGGTCGGTGCGATAGGTGTAGGTGTGAACGTCGCCGTCCATCGATTGCGAATAGATCTTGCCTTCCCACACCATCAGGCGCTCACGGTAGGCCGGCTCGACATCGTCCCAATCCTTGCCGGACTGCATCTCTTTCGGCATCTCGCTGAGATAGGTGACGAAGTCGGGCAGCCAGGCCGGCGCAAAGCTGACCAGATCGAACGTCGCGTCCGATCCGGTAAGCGATGTAACGATCTTCGGGTAGAGCTCTGACCAGGGGAACTCGACCACATTGACCTTGCCGCAGGTCTTCTTGGTCCATTCGTCCGCGCCGAGCTTGAGTGCGGAGGCGATATACGGTCCGGTCTGCGACGCCACAGTCAGGGTGACGCCGGAGTAATCCGGGCTACAGGCAGCGTTCGCCTGGCTCGCGGTGCAAGCCATCGCGAGCGAGGTGGTCAGCATCAGAAACGTCCGTCGCAACATCGTCCAGTCCTCCCTACATAGGTTTTTGCTATTTGATTGCTCCGAGCAGCAGGCCCGACCGCATCATGCGGCTGAGCAGGCCCGCCATGATCATCATCGGAATGATGGCGACGAGCGCCGCGGCCGAGATCGCCCACCATTCGTCGCCGCGCTGGCTGTTCTGTCCCGCCACCAGGATCGGCAGCGTCTGCCATCTGGAATTGGTCAGGAACAGCGCGAACAGGAACTCGTTCCAGACGAAGGCGAGCGTGATCATGAAAGTCGCCAGCAGTCCGTTCATCGACATTGGCACCACGATGCCGAGGAAGATGCGCCAACTCGGCACGTTGTCGACCATCGCGGCTTCTTCGACCTCGATCGGAATGGCCTCGAAAAAGTCGCGCATCAGCCAGACCACGATCGGCAGCGAGAACGCGACGTAGCACAGCGTCAGTCCGACATAGCTGTCGATGAGCTGAAAGCCGAGCCGGCCGATTTCGCTGTAGAGGAGATACAGTGCGAAAGCCGTGACGATCGGCGGAAACATGCGCTGGCTGACGAACCAGAACAGGATGTCTTCATTGCCGAGGATCGGCCCCGGCAGCGGCAGGCGGTTGGCCAGGATTGCAGCGGCAAGCGCGATCGGGAACGCCAGCAGCAGCGCCTGCGCGCGGGTGAATCCGAGCGAATTGTTGAACAGCAGATAGCCGCCGAGCGCGAGCAGGAAGAAGATCAGGCCGGCGCCGAAGCGCACCCTGAATTCGAACCGCACCAGCGCATAGGCCGCCATTGCGCCGACGGCAGTCGCGATCGCCGCGGCCGACAAGCCGACGATTGTCGAGTTCAGGAAGGTCCGGAAGAACTCGCCACGGATACCTTGATAGAGATCAATGAAGGGCTGCAGGGTCGGCGTGAAATCGACGAACGGAATATAGGTCGGGCCGCCGACCACGCCCGGCGGAGTCTTGAACGCCGTCACGACCACCCAATAGAGCGGAAACGCCGTGATCAGGCACCATGCGAAGACACCGGCCGCGACCAGGCGGCGGCTCCAGCGCGACAGTCCGGTAAGGCCCTGCCCGCTCATCGGCGCTTCTCCAGATGCGGCCGCAGCAGCGCCAGATAAGTGACGCCAATGATCGTGATGGCGATCAGGAACAAGAAGCTGAGCGCCGACGTGTAGCCGAGATTGAACTTCTTGAAACCCTCCTGATAGGCGAACAAGGTCAGGGTCTCGGTGTCCACACCCGGTCCGCCGCCCGTCATCACGAATACGGTGTCCATGATCTTGTAGCTCTCGATCAGGCGGATGAAGACGACCGCGGCGGAGATCGGCAGCATCATCGGAAAGGTGATGCCCCAGAACTGTTGCCAGGCGCTGGCGTTCTCGAGCTCGGCCGCCTCGTAGACATCTTCGGGGAGCGTTTGCAGGCCAGCCAGCATCATCAGGATGACGAACGGGGTCCACTGCCAGATCTCAACAGCGATGATGCAGGCGAGCGCCCAATGACCGTTGGTGAGGAACGGCAGGTTCGCCATGCCGAACATGGACAGGAACTGGTTGAGCGGCCCCATGGTCGGATTGAAGATCATGCGAGCAACAAGCGCGACGGCAACCGGGGCCAGAAGCATGGGCAGCAGCAAGGCCACGCGAAATAGCCGTTCGCCCGGAACGCGCGCCTTCAGCGCGAGCGCAACGCCAAACCCGATCGCGTATTGCAACCCGACGGCAATGAACGCGATCAGCGTCGTCGTGAAGATCGCATTCCAGAAGCGAGGCTCTTGCAGGAGCGTAGCATAATTGCCGAACCACACGACCCGCGGCGGGATCGGCGGAATCAGGCGATAGCTGAGGAAGCTCGTGGTGAACGAATAGATCAGCGGAAAGATCGAGATCGCCAGCACGACGAGCACCGCCGGCCAGATGAAGACATGCTTGATCGGATCGTTCCGCATCATGAGCAGATCATCCCTTCAACAGGGCTTCAATCTCAGCGCGCCGCGGCATGGCAGGCGCAGTCCCCGCGCGCGTCACCGAAATCCCGGCCGTGGCCGAGCCGAAGCGCACCGCTTCCAGGGGATCGGCGCCGCCCGCAAGCGCAGCAGCGAAGCCGCCGACGAATGCATCGCCCGCGCCCGCGGTTTCGACCACCTTGCCGGCGGCGAACGGGGGCACGTGCAGCGAGCGATCTCGCCCGTGAAACAGCGCCCCGCGTTCGCCGAGCGTGATCAGCGCGGTGCCCGCTCCCTTGGCCAGCAACGCGTCTCCGGCGCCGCGGGCGCCGGCAAGATCGCTCACCGCGATCCCCGTCAGTGCCTCGGCCTCGGTCTCGTTGGGAACGACGTAGTCGCACAATGCAAACAGGCTGTCGTCGAATGCGCCCGCGGGTGCCGGGTTGAACACGGTGATGCTGCCCGCGGCGCGCGCGATCTCGAGGCCGCGCTGCGCGGCCGCGACCGGTTGCTCAAGCTGGGTCACGAAGACGCGGCTAGAGCGGATCGCATCCGCCGCCGCGTCGACGTCGGTGGGGCTGAGACCGTCGGCCGCTCCGCTCACCACGATGATGGCGTTGTCGCCGCGTGTCTCGTGGACATAGATGAAGGCGGCGCCGGTCGGCGCCTCCGCGGTCCTGGCAACGCGCGGCCGAATGCCCTCGGTTTCCCACGTCTTGATGGCAAGATCACCGAAGGCGTCGCGGCCGATCCGGGAGATGAACGTCACGTCCGCGCCTGCGCGCGCAGCGGCCACGGCCTGGTTCGACCCCTTGCCGCCTGGTCCCATTGCAAATCCCGAGCCGGCGATCGTTTCACCGATCGCGGGCATGTCGCCGGCCCGGAAGGCCAGATCGACGACGAAGATGCCGAGCACTGCGACGCCAGTCTTGCTCATGGCCGTCACTCTCCGTCCGGTGCGATGACGCCCTTGGAAAACAGGAAGCAGCCGTAGAAGCGCCGCTCTCCCGTGGCGATCACGCAGTAGGCCGTCTTGGCCTTTTCATAGAAGGCATGGCGCTCGACCCCGACCAGCGGCCAGGAGCGTCCCTCGGCGCGGTCGATCGCGGCCTGCACCTCGCGCTGCACCGGCGGCACCTCCTGGGGCTGGCCAACAATCTCCATACGGATCGCGGCATCGTCGACGAACGTATCGAGCGGCAGCACCGAGAGGATGGCTTCGATCGCCTTTGCGGTACTGACGTTGTCGATGCGAAGCAGCTCGCCGAACACGGTCTGGCGCGCGATCGAGTCGGCAGGAAAATTGGTGTCGCACACCACGAGGCGATCCCCGTGCCCCATTGCGCGCAAGGCATAAAGCACGTCGGCGTTGAGCAGTGGATTGATGCCCTTGAGCATGTTGCGTCCCTCCCTTGTCTTCAAAAAATCGCCCGAACTCTGATGGTCCGGATGCCAACCCGTATCACCGCAAGGTGACGTCGTTAGTCCCCATAGGGAATCCAGATGTTCTTCACCTGCACCGCGTGGCGGAGCAGGATCGGACCTTCGCTCGCCACCCGGTCGTACCAATCGAGCGCCAGCCCGTGGTCGACCAGCGTGCGCTTGAGGTTGCCGATCGACAGCCGCTCCGCAGCAGTCGAGGCTTCCTGCGAGCCGAACACCCAGAGCGCATCGACGTCGTCATGCTCGGCAAGGACCTTTGCGAGCGCATCGCGCTCGCCAGTGACGATATTGACGACGCCTGCCGGCACATCCGACGTCTCCAGCACCTGATAAAAATCGGTCGCCGCAAGCGGATGCCGCTCGCTTGGGACGGCGACGACGCGGTTGCCCATCGCGATCAACGGTGCCACCAGGCTGATGAAGCCCAGCAACGCGGCCTCGTCCGGACAAGCCACCCCGACCACGCCGATCGGCTCGTGCATGGCAAGTGCCACGCCGCGCAACGGCGGTGCATGGATCGTCCCCTCGTATTTGTCGGCCCAGGCCCCATAGCTGAACAGCCGTTCGATACTCGCCTCGACCTCTGCGCGCGCCCTGGCGGGCGAAACGCCGGTCATATCGCCGATGCGCCGGGCGAACTCGTCGGCACGCGCGGACAGATTCTCGGCAAGGTAGTAGAGGATTTGGGCGCGATTATGCGTCGTCGCCCGCGCCCACCCCTCGGCCGAGCGCGCAGCGGCCACCGCGTTGCGGATATCCTTGCGATTGCCCTCGCCGGCTTCGCCGAGGTGCTTCCCCTTCGGCGACAGCACCGCGCGCGAATAATTTCCGTCGGGACGAACCTGCTTGCCGCCGACGAACAGCTTGGCGGTTCGGTCGATCGACGGCGTGCCAAATCCGGCGCCGTCGTGAGAAGCCGCCGGGGATGGCGGCGGCACCTTCGCCCGCGCCTTCCGCCCGCTCCAGGCTTTCGGCTTGAGATATTCGTAGAGACCTTCCCGGCCGCCCTCGCGACCGAAGCCGGACTCGCGATAGCCGCCGAAGCCGACGCTGGCATCGAACAAATTGGTCGCATTGACCCAGACCACGCCGGCCTGAAGCTTCGGCGCGATATCGAGCGCCAGCCCGATGGTCTCGCTCCACACGCTGGCGGCAAGGCCATAGCGCGTGTTGTTGGCGAGCATCACCGCCTCGTCCGGCGTGCGGAACGTCATCGCGACCAGCACCGGGCCAAAGATCTCCTCGATCGCCACGGTCGATGACGGATGTACGTTCCAAAGCAAGGTCGGGGGATAGAAGCATCCCTCAGCGGGGATCGGCCCCGGCGCCTGATACTTCTCAGCGCCCTCCTTGACGCCGGTTTCGACCAGCGCCTTGATCCGCTCGAGCTGCACCGGTGCGACCACCGCGCCCATGTCGATCGCCTTGTCGAGCGGCGGACCCACGCGCAGCGTCTCCATGCGGCGGATGAGGCGTTTGCGGAATGTCTCTGCGATCCCTTCCTGCAGCAGCAGCCGCGATCCGGCACAACAGACCTGGCCCTGGTTGAACCAGATCGCATCGACCACGCCTTCCACGGCGCCATCGATGTCGGCGTCGTCGAACACGATGAACGGCGACTTGCCGCCGAGCTCTAGCGTCAGCGACTTCCCGCTGCCCGCGGTCGACTGACGGATCAATCGACCGACCTCGGTCGACCCGGTGAAGGCGATCTTGTCGATACCGGAATTTTCGACGAGCAACGCTCCGGTGGCGCCATCACCCGTCACCACATTCAACACGCCGGGCGGCAGGCCGGCCTCCGCCGCAAGCTCGGCGAACAGCAGCGCGGTGAGTGACGTGAACTCTGCCGGTTTCAGCACCACGGTGTTGCCGGTCGCCAGCGCGGGCGCGATCTTCCAGGCCAGCATCAGCAGCGGAAAGTTCCAGGGGATGATCTGGCCGATCACACCGACCGGGACATGGTCGACGAATTCGCGGTCCTGCAATTGCGCCCAGCCGGCGTGATACAGGAAGTGGCGCGCGGCGAGTGGCACGTCGAGATCGCGGGTTTCCCTGATCGGTTTGCCATTGTCGATCGCTTCCAACACCGCGAACAGACGAGCATGACGTTGCAGCATGCGCGCGAGCGCATAGAGATGACGGGCACGACCGTGACCACCGAGCTTTGCCCATGACGACTGCGCCGATCGCGCGGCGCCGACGGCAGCCTCGACATCCGCTGCGATGCCTTGCGCGATCTTGGCCAGCGTCGTTCCGGTGGCCGGCTCGATCGTCGCCAGATGCTTGCCCGAAGCCGGCGCGACGAATTTACCGGCAATGAAATGCCCAAATGTCGCGTCGTGCCGCTCCAGCCAGGCGCGCGCCTCGCCGTCCGCCTCGGGAGCGGGACCATAATCCATGGTCTCATAGTAATGTGCGATACTCATGCTCAGCCCACGGGATGACGGTTGAAGGCCGAGTAGCGGCCGGTGACGTGATGCTCGAGCTGGCGCTCGATGTCGGCAAGCAGACTCGAGGCGCCGACGCGGAACAGATCCGGCTCGAGCCAATCGCGTCCCAACTCCTCCTTCATCAGGAACTGGTAGTTGAGCACATCCTTCGCGGTCGAGATTCCGCCGGCCGGCTTGAAGCCGATCTTGAAGCCCGTGCGCTCCTCATAGACCCTGATCATGCGCAGCATCGCCAGCGTCACCGGCAGCGTGGCATTGACGCCTTCCTTGCCGGTGGAGGTCTTGATGAAGTCCGCGCCGGCCATCATGCAGACCATCGACGCCTTGGCGACGTTGCGCAGCGTTTTGAGGTCACCGGTTGCCAGGATCGTCTTCAGATGCGCATCGCCGCAGGCTGCGCGGAAATCCCGGACCTCGGCGTAGAGAGCGCGCCAATCTCCGGTCAGCACATGCTCACGCGTGATGACGATGTCGATCTCCCGTGCACCGTCCCTGACGGACGCCTCGATCTCCTTGAGTTTCAGATCGTGAGGCACGAGGCCTGCCGGAAATCCCGTCGAAACCGCAGCGACCGGAATGTCATACCCATCGAGCGCTTCGACCGCGGTTGCGACGAAGCGGTGATAGACGCAGATCGCGCCCGTGTGCAGCCGGCGCCCGGCAAAACCGAGCGCTTCGAGAAGGTCACTTCGTATCGGGGCCCTCGCCTTGGCACAGAGGCGCTTCACCCGTTCGGCCGTATCGTCGCCGTTGAGTGTCGTCAGGTCGATGCAGGTGATCGCCTTGAGCAGCCACGCCGCCTGCGCGTCCTTCTTGACGGTGCGCCGGCCCGGCAGGCTCGCAACGCGGCGCTCGGTGGCGGACAGATTGATCCGGATATCATCGACCCAGTCCATCTCGAGCGCGCGGCCGCTGTTGCGCGCGATCGGATGCAAATGATTGTGATCCCGCGCATGGGGATGCGCCGGCACCGCGGATGGATTTGATATCAAGACGCCCTGCGCCATCGGTACGCCGCGCAATGCTAGCGAATCGGCTGAAACGGCAGATAGATTGAGTGTGCCGATTGCAACATGCGATCCTCCCATCCCTTGCCCGCTGGAGCTTCTGCTGCCTGCCATCGCCGACAGCGAAACGCCCTTCGGACCATATGTTATTATTGTAACAAATTGACGTTGCTAAACTCACATCATTGTAAGATCATTGTCAACCGGATAAGCAAGCTCGGGGACGAAAATGACTGAAACACCGACCGCACGCCCCAGCGAGACCCGTGTCCAACGGCTGCAACGGCTGCGACGCGCCGTCGAGACGAGTGGCGCACTGCATCTGAAGGACGCCGCAGAGCTGCTGAAGGTGTCGGAGATGACCGTCAGGCGCGACCTTGCCGGGCCCGAGGCGGCGCTCGCCCTGCTCGGCGGCTACGTCGTCAACGCGGCGTCGCCGACCGGGATCAAGTACACATTCGAACAGGAAATCGACCAGCACACACAGGACAAGCGCCTCGCCTGCCGATCCGCAGCCGCCTCGATCAAGGAAGGTGACACCATCTTCATCGACTGCGGCACCACGATGCAGTCGCTGGCGGATTGCCTGCCCGAGGACATGCCTCTTTCGGTGATCTGCTATTCGCTGAACGTCGCCTCGATCGTCACCCACCGGCCAGCGACGCAGGTGATGCTGATGGGCGGGCTCTACCATCCGTCGTCGCAGTCGTTCTCGTCGGATGACGGCCTGTCCTACCTGCGGCGGCTCGGGGTCAACAAGGCTTTCATCTCGGCCGGCGGCCTGCACTGGACCCGCGGCGCCAGCTGCTCGAATTTTCACGAAGTCGCCGTCAAGCAGGCTGTCATCGCTACCGCGATGGAGAGCATCCTCGTGGTCGACGCCAGCAAGCTCGGCAGCCTCAAGCCGGCGTTCTTCTCCGACGTCAGCTCATTCTCGCGGATCATCGTGGGTGGCTCCGTGTCGGCAGACACGCGCAAGCACTTCCGCAGCCTCCCCGTCGAATACGTCATCGGCACGGCCTGATCCGGACGGGGGCTGGTTCGCCCGGATCAGGCTTGCTGAGCGATGCGCGGTCTCGGTGGATCGCACATCGCTGTTTCAGGCTAGTGGCAGGCGGGCTTCGCCTTGTTGCAGGCATCCGTCAGCTCGGCCGGCGGGTCCTTCTTGAATACGGTCTTGTAGGACTCCAGCACATTCGACTGCGTCACCGGCAGCGACTGCACACCGATCCAGCCAGGCGTTTCCTTACCCAGCAGCGCATTCATCATCGCCATCGCCTCGGCGACGCCCTGGTCGTAGGGACGCTGCGAGCCGGTCGCCTTCAGCGGCCCGCCCTTGGCAATCTCGATCGCCGATTGCAGACCAAGGTCGACCGTCGTCATGGGAATATCGACGCCCTGAGCCCGCATCGAGCTCAGCGTGTCGAGCGCCGGTTGATCCCACACTGCGTACAGTCCCTTGACGTCGGGATTGCCGGTCAGGAAGTCGCCCGCGATCTGCGAGACCTTCGGCGGATCGGTGAAGTCGACCTGCTTCATCTTGATGTCGGGGCGGTTTGCTTTCATCCACTCCCGCACGCCCTTGGTGCGCTCGTTGGTGCTGAAATAGTCGACGCCGAAATTGACGAGACCGATGGTGCCGCCCTGCGCCACGCAGGATGCCAGGATCTGTGCAGCGATCTGGCCATTGCCCTGGCTATCGGCCGAGACCATCGTCGCATATTCCTCGGGATGCTTCAGACCAGTCGGGATGCTGTCCATCAGCACGAGCTTGATGCCGGCTTTGGCGATCTTCTTGTAGGTCGGCGCGGTCGCGGTGAAATCGACCGGAATCGAAATGATGCCGTCCGGATGCTGCTGGATCGTGTTCTCGATATCGGCGATCTGCTTGTCCACCTGATATTCGGCGGACGCGACGCCCGTCACCGTCACGCCGTACTTCTTCAGCGTATCGGTGATGCCCTGGATCTGGAGCTGCGACCAGTCGAGGTTGACCGTCTGCATGGAGATGCCGACCTTGAAGTTCTTCTCCTTGATCTTGGCGGCGTCGGCCTCCGACAGCGCGAGCACCTCGGGGGAAGCCGCCTTTTCGCCGTGGGGTCCCTGGCCGACGATCGACTTCGGCCCGAGCTTCGCGAGATCGACACCCTTGACGCAGGTCGCAGGCACTTCGGCGCGAGCCGACGGGATCATCGAGAGGGCGGCAGCGGCCACCAACGCAGTCAAAGGCAAGGTTTGTCGCAGGATTGGTTTCATTTGTTTCCTCCATTTTTTGGTCGCCGATTCACCGGAGGGCCAGCGACCTTGCCCTACCCGCGCAGCGCAATGAACTTGTTGTTCATGCGCCGCGCCTGACGTCGACTAGCGTTTCGTGAAAGCAACCGCGGCAACGATGATCGCGCCCTTGATCACGAGCTGCATCGGCGAGCTCACGCCGAGCAGAACAAGGCCGTTGTTGAGCGTGCCGATGATCAAGCTGCCGAACAGCGTCCCCAGGATGTAGCCGCGCCCGCCGAACAGGCTGCAACCGCCGAGGATCACCGCGGCGATGACGTCGAGCTCCATGCCCTGCACGACATCTGGCCGCGCGGCATGTGAACGCGCCGACAGCACCAGCGCCGCCAATCCGGCCAGCGTGCCGGTCAGGACAAAGGCCGCAGTCGTGATCCGTTTGGTGTTGATGCCGGAATAGAGTGCCGCGGTCGGGTTGCCGCCGACCGCATAGATGCGCCGGCCGAACACATTGTAGTGCAGCAGCAGGATGCCGATAGTCATCGCCGCCAAAGTCCAGGCGATCGGAACCGGTATGCCGAGGACCGTGCCTTCGCCAAAGATCGCGAAATAGGTTTCGTTGGTGATGATCACCGGCTTGGTGTTGGTCACCATCATCGCCAGTCCCCGCGCCATGCTCAGTGAGCCCAGCGTCACCAGGAACGACGGGATCGATAGCTGCGTGGTCAGGATGCCATTGAGCAGCCCGACCAGCGCGCCGGTGCCGAGCCCGGCCACGGCGCCCACGATCCAGCTGTTGTTGATCTGGCTCATCGCGAGAGCAGCCGCCATGCCGGACAGCGCCAATGTCGAGGCAACCGACAGATCGATCTGACGCGCGATGATGATGAAGGTCATGCCGACCGCGATGATCGACACCAGCGTGGTCTGGCGCCCGATGTTCAGGAAATTGTCGACCGAGAGAAACCAGGGCGAGGACAGGCTGAACACGACCAGCAGGATCACGAAGGCGATGTACAGCATGTACGGCCGCTCGCCCCGCAGCAAATTCTGGAGAATCTTGCGGCGGCGATCAGATCGGGTCGACGAGGCGACCACGTTGGGAGCAGTCAGTTCGGTCATGCGGGAAGCTCTTGCAAGTGGCCCGGCCCGGAGGCCTGGTACATCTGGAGGAGATGATGCAGCTCTTCGGCATCATCGATCTCGCCGCGCGACAGGGTACGAGCCACACGCCCGTTGACGATCACGGAGATGCGGTCGCAGAGCTCGATCAATTCGACGAGATCGGACGAGACGACCAGGACCCCGCTGCCGTCGCGGACGGCATTCCGGATCACGGCATAGATTTCCTCGCGTGCGCCGACGTCGACGCCGACCGTCGGTTCATCCAGGAGCAGCACGCGCGGCCGCGGATCATTCCACTTTCCGAACACGACCTTTTGCTGGTTGCCGCCGGAGAGCGTCCTGACCAGGCTGAACGCGCCCGGCGCCTTCACCGAAAGCCTGGCGACCGCGGCCTCCGCACGCCTGGCGGCTGCGCGTTGCTGCATCCAGCCCCAGCGCGAGAAATGGGGAATTCGCGGCAAGGTGACGTTTCGCTCGATCGAATGGTCCAGGACCAGACCCTGCACATGCCGGTCTTCCGGCACCAGCGCGATGCCCTGCTCGATCGCATCGGCAGGCCCTCTCGGCAGCCATCGCCGGCCCTCGATCTCGATTGCGCCGCTCTCGAGCGGCCGGAGGCCAAACACTGTCTCCAAAATCTCCGTGCGGCCGCTGCCGATCAATCCGGCGAGGCCGTGGATCTCGCCCTTCAGCACGGACAGATCGACGGCACGAAGCCGGTCGTTGGACACGTCGGACAGCGACAGAACCGGCGACGGAGCCAATTCACGCTTCGCGACAGGTTCGGTGCGCGGGCCCGCGGGTGCCGATCGATCGGTTCCGACGATCGCGTTCACCAGCCGCTTCATGTCGGTCTCGGCGGTGACAAACGTGCCCGCGTTAGCGCCATCGCGCAGCACCGTGACGCGCTGCGAGATCTCGAACACCTCATTGAGCCGATGGGTCACATAGATCACGCCGACTCCGCGGCGCGTCGCCTTCCCGATCGCATCGAACAGGATCCGGACCTCATCCGATGTCAGCGAGGAGGTCGGCTCGTCGAGGATCAGAAGCCGGACCTCGCCCATCAGCGCCTTGGCGATCTCCGTCATCTGGCGATAGGCGAAAGGCAGCGAGCCGACAGCCGCTCTCGTATCCAGGGGAATGCCGAGCGCGTTCAGGAACGCCTCGGCCCTGGCCATCAGCGCGCGCTGCCGGACGAAGCCGAAACGCGCACGCGGCTCACGGCCGAGCAACAGATTGTCCGCAACGCTCAAGGATTCGACGAGGCTGAGATCCTGATAAACGACAGCGATCCCCGCCTCGCGCGACTTCGCCGGGCTGCCGAATTCCACCGGCCTGCCGGCGATTTCGATCGTGCCGCTGTCGAGGGCATGAACACCACTGAGAATCTTGATCAGGGTAGATTTTCCCGCGCCGTTCTCGCCCAGTAGCGCATGGACCTCGCCGGCGCGAACCTCGAGGTTGACGTCACGCAGCGCTCGCACGCCGCTGAAGCGCTTGTTGATGCCACTGACCATCACAAGCGAGGTCGACGACCGAGGTTCTGCTGCAACCGAACCGGACAGTTCCAAACTTTCCTCCCGTCGCCCCGCAAGACGCTGGTACGATGGTGACATATTGTTATTTTTGCAACTTATGCTGTTATAATTCTATCATCTCCGCCGACCTGTCAATGGCGGATCACGTCGCGGGGCCGGATCCAGCCCTGCCCTATCTCGATTTGTGCGGTTGCGAACGTCAGTACAGACAGCCGGCCTTCAGGAACGGACCAAGGCATCACGACGCGCACCATTCGGTCCTGGCGGCAGCACCCGATCATCAAAGCTAGAGGAGGCAGGCCCCGCGATCGATCAGCGCAAGCGTGTGCCGACAGAAAGGTAGATGCATAGGCGACGCGTGACAGCCATGGCGATGAGGCGGCCCTAGCCAAGCACACCAGACCGCGCGCGACACTTCGCTCCAATTCTGTGGACGACAATCCCTGCGATACGTCGTGCTCGTCGCGTCATTCCCGCCGCGCGGCACTACTATTGAACGCTACGCGAATTTCACCACTCGCGCCCCTGCACGAGCAACGGCGCTGATCGCGCACGCGCGGGCTCTCTCGGCGACCGCCGGCTGGCAACCCAACCACTTCCATTGCGCTTGCCCATCAGTTCCGCTGACGGATTTTCGTTTCGACGTGCTCGGTGTCTCCCCGCTCTGAACTCGACCCATGATTGATTTTCGGATAGGCACCCTAGAATTCCGAAGATCTTCATTCGCCAAGGGCGCGTCGCGTGTGCCAATCTGTCACTGATTGGAAAGCATACCCGGCGCGGGCAAGCATATCTTCGGACAGATGCGGGCCGACGAGCTGCATGCTGAGCGGCAACCCGTCCGCTGCCATGCCGTTCGGCAGCGTGATGGTCGGGCTGCCCGAGAAGTCGAATACCGCCGTGAAGCGCAGGATGCTGAGCAGCACGTTCGGATCGGCGCCGTATTCGCCCATCTTGGTCAGCGTTGGGATCGGCACGGGCATGGTGGGAATCAGGAGCAGGTCAATATCGCCGAACAGCGCCGCGAGGCTGCCGCAGAACTTCAACCGCTCATGATGGATCTGAGCGATCTCGACGCCGCTGATCGATCTGCCCTGTTCGATCAGCTGCGCCAGGTCGGGACCGTATTCCGACTTCCGCGACGGATAGGTCTCGAGATGCGCCTCTGCGGTCTCGATGGAGCACATCGGAATCCACATGCTCACGAGCTTCTCGTAAGCTGGGAACTTGACCTCACGAATATCGGCGCCGAGGTCCGCAAGCGTACGCTCCGCTTCCAGCAAGGCGGCGACCACCTGCGAATCGATCCCGTCCTGCGTGTAGCTTCGGTCCACGCCAATCCGTAAGCCTCGCACGCCGTCACCGATCCCCGCCAGATAGTTCGGCACCGGCGCCTGAAGGGCGGTCGCATCATTGACGTCTGCGCCCGCGATGACGCCGAGCATGGCCGCGGCATCGGCTGCGCTCCGGCACATCGGCCCGACATGGTCGAGAGAGTCAGCCAGCGGGAAGACGCCGTGGCGGCTCACACGTCCCCAGGTCGGCTTGATCCCGGTCAGCCCGCACGTCGCCGACGGAAACCGGATCGAGCCGCCGGTGTCGCTGCCGATCGAGCCAAAGCAAAGTCCCGCCGAAGTGGCCACGCCCGATCCGCTTGAGGAGGAGCCGACCCAGTAGTCGGTCCCCCAGGGATTGAGCGGCGCCTGGTCGTCGGGATGATGGCTCGTATAGGCGCCCTCGGTCATTTTTAGCTTGCCGAGCGTGACGGCGCCGGCGTGCTCGAGCCGGTCCACGATCGTCGCGTTGAAGGACGGTACGAACCGGGCGTGAATTGTCGTGCCGCCGGCGGTCGGCGCGAAGCTGGTGTAGCAGAGATCCTTCAGTCCGATCGGCACGCCGTGCAGCGGCCCGCGCCAGATGCCCTTGGCAAGCTCGGCGTCACAGCGCTTCGCCTGCGCCATGGCCCGCTCGGCGAGGACGAGCGCGTAGCCGTGAAACTCCTGATCGAGCTTCGCGATCCGGCCCAGCATCACCTCAGTCACTTTCGAAGGTAGAAGCTCGCCGCGGCGGAACAGCTCGGAGATTTCGATGATCGACTTGTAGTGAATTTGATCTGCTGACATCTGACAGCCCTGCTGTTGTCGGAAACGGCTTCGCCCACCGGCACCGCAGACGGCCCGGTCTCGTGATTGCGCTGCTCAATAAGCGCCTAGAACTGCACCCCGCGCGTGAGGGCACCATCGACCACGAGGTTGGTCCCCGTAATGAAGCTCGCGGCCTTGCTGGCAAGGAACACCGCACCGTTCGCCATTTCCTGCGGCGTCCCCATGCGGCCGGTCGGATTCAGCGCCAGCGCGGTCTTGTAAAGCTCGGGATTGCCGTCCTTGATCTGATTCCAGACACCGCCCTCGAAATAGGTGTTGCCCGGCGACACCGAATTGGCGCGGATGCCTTTGCTGGCAAGCTGGAACGCGAGACCTTGCGTATAGTGGATGATCGCGGCCTTGAACGTGCCGTAGGGGCCGCTGGCGAAGTCAACCTCGCGCCCTGAAACGCTGGAGATGGTCACGATCGCCGCGGCCTTGCTCTTCTCGAGATACGGCATCGCCGCATTGACCAGCCGCACGGTGCCCATCATGTCGGTGGAGAATTCCTTCTCCCAGCTTTCCTCGTCCTGTCCGATCGACAGCGCACTGACATTGGCGACGACGACGTCGATGCCGCCAAGCTTCGAGGCCATATCCTCGACCCAGGTCTTGAGCGCCGGACCGTTTGAGACATCGACCGAACTACCAAAGGCGGCGACGCCCTTCGCCTTGATCGCGGCGACTGCGCTATCGACGTCGGCCTGGTTGCGCGCGCAGATGCCGACATCCGCGCCTTCCGCCGCGAATGTGTCGGCGATCGCCCTGCCGATCCCCTTGGTGCTGCCGGTGACGAGAACCTTTGCTCCCTTGAGTCCCAGATCCATGTCCATTCCCTCCCTATTGACGACTTGAAAACATGCCGTGCGGCCGTTCAGAGCAGGAGCTGCTCGCGGACATTGTCCTCGTTAACCTCGCCACCCGCCAGCGACTGCGCGATCCTGCCCTTCTCCATGATGTAACAACGCTCGGCAATTGCCAGGATCGTGTCGAGGTTCTGCTCGACGAAGATGATGGTGGTCCCGAGCTCGTTCCGGAACGATCTCAGCGCCTCGCAGATGTGCTGGACGATCGAGGGCTGGATACCCTCGGAGGGCTCGTCCAGGATCATCAAGGACGGATTGCCGATCAGCGCGCGGCCTATGGCGAGCTGTTGCTGCTCGCCGCCCGACATCGTGCCTGCGGCCTGACGCCGGCGTTCTTTGAGCCGCGGAAAATACTCATAGACAAGCTCCGGCAGCTTCCTCCCGCCGGGACCGCCGATCAACTCGCCGACCTGCAGGTTTTCCTCGACGGTCATCTGCGGAAAGACATCCCGCCCTTGCGGGATGTATCCGAAGCCCGCCCTCGCCCGCGCGTCGGCTTCGAGCTTTGTGACGTCCTGCTCCAGGAAGCTGATCGTGCCACGCCAGGTCTGCAGCAAACCGATCAGGCACCGCATCAGCGTCGACTTGCCGACACCGTTACGGCCGATCACGCCGACAATCTCGCCGCGGGAGACCGACATGGTGACGCCCTGCAGAATCGGCGTCGCACCGTATCCCGCCCATAATTCCGATACGTCCAGAATCCGGTCCGTGGGATTGGGTTCAGTGAGCATGCGTCTTACCGAGATAAATTTCCGCGACTTTCGCGTCCTGCAAAATGCTTTCGAGATCACCGCGTGCGAAAATCTTGCCGAGATGCAGCACCGTGACGCGCTGGGCGACCTGGCGCACGAAGGCCATGTCATGCTCGACGACAAGCACCGTCATTCCTTCGGCATTGAACGACTTGATCAGCTCGCCGGTCTTGAAGGTTTCCTCCGGCGACATGCCGGCAGTCGGCTCATCCAGCAGCAGGAGCTGCGGCTTCAGCGCCAGCGCCATCCCGATCTCGAGCCATTGCTGCTGTCCATGCGATAGCGCACCCGCGAGCTTATCGCTGTCCGGCCCCAGGTTGAGCAGAGTCAGCAGGCGATCCTCCTCGGCGATGCGTTCCGCGCCGGACAGTCGCTCCTGGAGCGCGATCTGGATGTTCTGCCGGACCGGCAGCTCCTTGAACACGCTCGGAGCCTGCATCTTGATGCTCATGCCTCGCTGCACGCGTGCGTAGGGACGCTCCTTGGTGATGTCGACGGTATCGAACAGGATGCTGCCCTGGCTCGGCGGGTAGAGACCCACGATCAGCTTGAACAATGTGCTCTTGCCGGCGCCATTGGGTCCGATCAGGCAGTGGACCTCGCCGGCGTTGACAGTGAGGTCGACGTCGGAGACTGCGGTCAATCCGCCAAAACGCTTGGATACGCCTTTGACTTCGACCAGCGCCATGATCAGGACTCTTCCGACTGCAAGCGACCAGTCTCCGCCATGACGGAGCTATCATCGCGCCGCCGACGCCCGCTCCACCAATCGGCAGCAAGCTTGCCGACGCCGAGCACAAAACCCTGCGGCGCCAGCATCACCGTGGCGAGCAGCAGCGCTCCCATCAGCACGAGTGCTGCCTGCTGGCTGTAGACCGTGATCGTCTGAAAGCCGAACAGCAGCAGGAACGATCCGACCAGAGTTGCTGTCAGATCGCTCCGTCCGGAGAAAGCCACCCATACGATGGGCATCGCCGCCGCGGGCAGGCCGATGCTGGACGGCGTGATGAATTGGCCCCACGACGTGTACAGCGCACCACTCAGCCCTGCGAGGCCGCTGCCGATCACGAAGGTCAGGAGCTGGTATTTCCGGACGTCATAACCCAGCATCTCGGCGCGCTGCGGGTTCTCGCGCGTCGCCACGATGACGTTGCCGATGCCCGAATTCACGAGCATGCGCAATGCCAGATAGACGATCACGATCAGCGCGATCATGACGTAGTAGAGTGCCGATCCCTCGATATAGAAGTCGCCGACGGCGAGCGGGTCCATGCCCTTCATGCCGTTGAAGCCATTCAGCCGCGCCGGGCCGATGTGCCATTCCGGCCCCGCCGTTTGGCCGAGGAAGAAGGCAAGCACCAGCGTTGCAGACAGCGTCACGATCCCGAAGAAGATGCCGTTGATGCCACCCCAGATCATGAAATAGCCGAGGATGCCGGCCGCCACCATCGCAATGACAACAGACAGCGCAAGCGCGGCGATCGTTGCGGTGCCGCCGCCCATGTTGATCGCGAGCACGCCATAACCGTAACCGGCGATGCCGAAGAACAAGGTCTGGCCGAACGACAGCATCCCGCCATAGCCCCACATCAGGCAGAGGCCGAGCGCCATGAATATCCAGATCAGGAAATAGGCGAAATTCCCCACATCATAGGAGTCGGCGAACAGCGGATATGTCAGTGCGCCCGCGAGCACTGCAAGGAAGCAGGACCAGAAGATCTTGCCACGTCCGAGCGTCTGCGGACCTTCCAGCAGCTTGAACATCACAAATTCCCTTTAGCGCCCACGACGAACCAGGACGCTGGAGAGTCCCTCGGGCAACACCCGAATGATCAAAATAACGGCGACCAGCATGCCAATCTGTCCGATGATCTGGCCGTAGCTCGCGTTCAGCGCCATCCGGATCATCGCCAGGAACACAGCGGCCGGCGCTGTTCCGAGCAGCACGTTTGCCCCTCCGATTACGACCGTAACGAAGCTTTCGACCACGAAGGTCGCCCCCATTGTCGGGATCAGCGTCATTGTTGGCGCGTAGAGCGCCCCGCAAAGTCCGGCAAGGCCGGTGCCGATCCCGAAGCTGATCGAATAGATTCGGCCGGTTCGCGCGCCCAGCGCCTTCGCCATCGCCGCATTCTGCATCGTCGCCCGGGCGATCACACCAAAGCGCGTCTTCATGAAAACGACGTAGAGACCGCCCAGCACGGCCACCGCGCAACCGAACAGAACCAGACGATAGGTCGAAAACGTATAGCCGCCGATCGCGAAGCTTCCTTCGGGCGTTCCGATGCCCCGCACGGCTGAACCGACAATCAGGAGCATCGATTGCGTCACGATGAGGCTGAGCCCCCAAGTGGCGAGCAGAGAATCCAGCGGCCGCTTGTAGAAGCGCCGCACGATCAGGAACTCGACGGCGACACCGATGAGCCCCGCCGTCAGCGCGGCCAGGATCTGGGCAATCGCGAGCGGAATGCCCAGATTCACCAGGCCGACGGTGACATAGGCCCCGCACATGATGAACTCGCCATGCGCCATATTGATGACGCCCATCATGCCGAACACGATAGCGAGACCTGCGGCCGAGAGAATGAGGAACGCGAACACATCGGCGAACTGATAGAATACCGAGAATACTTCAGCCGACATCTTGGTCCCTTTGCCGATCCCGGCGCCGCATCGTTGCGGCGCCGGCCTTGTCCAAGAACGCAACTCTCAATACGAGCAAAATCCGTGCCCGTCAGGCGTCACGATTTCTTCGGGAGATGGCTCGGCGTGTATTGGTCCTTGTCGTTCTTCTTGGTGAGATCGCAACCGATTTGGCCAAGCCAGTACGGCTGGATCGTCCCATAGTCCTTCTCGACCTTCACCTCATGCTTCGGCCCGACCGAGATCAGGCGCATACGGTGCGAGGTGTGCTGGCTCTTCGGATCGATGCACACCTTGCCTTCGGGAGCGTCGATGCATGCATCGCCGGTCGCGATGACCTTGCGCATGTCGTCGAGCTTGATCGACTTCGCCTTCTCGACCAGCGCCTTGTACATGTAGAGCGCATTATAGGCATTGTAGCCCATGTCGTTGATGTAGAGCTCGTCAGGGAATTTCGCATGCCAGCGCTTCTTGAACTCGGTCGCCTCCGGCGTATCGATTTCCTCGAACCAATTCGCAGTCGCATGCATGTTGTTGAGCGCCGGCGGCTTGAACCGCTTGTGCTCGAAGCCGAGCATGACCTTGATCGACGATCCCATCGGCAGGTTGAGGTTGGCCGCGGCCGCCTGCTCGAAGAACGAATCCTGGGCAGCACCGACGTTGATCGTGAGCAACCAATCCGGCTTCGCCTTCTGGATATTCTGGATGGTCTGCGCGAACTGCGACACGCCGAGCGGGATGAACTCCTCGCCGACGACCTCGCCGCCGAGATCCTTCATGATCTTGCGGTTCCACTCAGCCGAAATCTGACCGAAATTGTAATCGGCGGCGATGACATAGACCTTCTTGCCGAACTTCTCGACCATCCACGGAATCAGCGTCGAGAATTGCTGCTCGGGCACCGCGCCCATGCTGATCATGCTGGCGTCGCAGACGCCGCCTTCATACTGGTTGGTGTAGAAGTACGGCGTCGAGGTGCGATCGACGATCGGACGCAACGCCTCGCGCGAGGCCGAGGTGATGCCGCCGATCAGCACGTCGACCTTGTCGCGGTTGAGCAGTCGACGGCCGAACTCCTGATAGCGCGCGTTGTCGCCCTGCGGATCGAGGTGAATCAACTCGATCTGCCGACCAAGGATACCGCCGCTCTTGTTGATCTCCTCGACGGCCAGCTGAGAGCCGTGCAGCTTCGGCATGCCCATGAAGGCGAGGTCGCCTGAAACGTCCTCAAGCAGACCCACCTTCAACGGCGGCTCGGCCGCCCAAGCGACACTCACCCCAGCCGCTGTACCGAGCATAGCGCCGAGCAAGACCATTCCGAGCTTACGTCCCGAATTCATCGTGATGTCCCCTGTTTCTGAAAGCGGCTGGATGTCATGGCTTGAGGTAATTCTTCAGGATCGATGCGCCCATCGTGTATTTGGGGTCGACCATGTTGCCGAGCCGCATGCGGCCGGCTTGGCTGAGCAGCATGTAGGCGTCGATCTCGTCGAAGCCGTAATCGGCCGCCATCCACCGCACGAGTTCGCGATAGGCGATACGGGCCGCGTCTTCGAGCGGGCGGGCGCTGCCGATCGTCATGATGAAGTCCTTTGTCTCGAGCCGCGGCCAGGCGAAACTCCAGTTCTTGATCAGGTCGACCTGCAGCGTGACGGTCGCGCGCTGCTCCAGCGCCACGCCCGAGAGTTCGCCGTCGCCCTGCGTCGCGTGACAGTCGCCGACGTAGAGCATCCCGCCGTCGGTATGCACCGGGAAATAGATGATCGCGCCGGGGGCGACGTCGGGCAGATCCATGTTGCCGCCGTGGTAATCCGGCTGCAGCGAGGAGATCGCCTCGATCTCCGGCGAGACGCCAATGGTGCCGATAAACGGCTCGTAGGGCAGCGTAATCTTGTCGTTCCAGCGAACGCCGTTCCTGTCGACATGCAGCTTCTTCACGCGCTCCGGCAATGGCGGATTGAGCAGTGCCGTCGAGCTTGTCCCGACGAGTCCGCCGAACTCAGGAATAATGCAGGTCGTGCCGGCCGGCTGCTCGCCGCGGGTCTCGACGTCGCGGATGTAGATCGCGAGGCAATCGCCCTTCTTGGCGCCCTTCACCGCGATCGGCCCGCATTGCGGATTGAGATAGGGGAAGTTCAATTTGGCGGTAGGGCTGTCGGTCTCCTTGGTGAGCACGCCGCCGAACGCATCCTCCGTCTCGACAACCACGACTCCGCCGGGGTCGATCGACAGGGTCGGCTTGGCATAGGGACCATAGACGTAGTGGAAGCCGCCCTGCTGCTCGATCGTCAGACTATGCGTCGCGCCGGTTGCGCCTTTGGCGACGGCACGCTTGGCCATGATGGAACTCTTCAACCAGTCTTCTGCGGGCATATGATCGGCTCCTCAACTCAGATCCCGGGATGACGCTTGTGCCAGTCGGTAACGCGCTGGAACGCATCGCCCGCGCGGACGAGGCCAGCCTCATCGAAATGACGACCGATGAACTGGAAGCCAACCGGACCGCCATTCGCGGCGAAGCCGCCGGGTAGCGTCACGGTCGGGCTTCCCGTCATGTCGAATGGGCATGTGAAGCGAAGCAAGCCTGCGATCAGCGAGGCGTCCTCGCCGAGCGACGCCATCTTGGCGAGCGTCGGCGCGGCGAATGCCTGGGCCGGCACTGCGAGGAGATCGACGGATTCGAACAGAAGGCGGACGGCGCCACGAAACGCTTCGCGCCGGAGCACGATCTTCTGATAGTCCATGCCGGACTGCTGCCGACCGAGATCGAGCAGCCCAGCGAGTGCCGGGCCGTACTCGTCCTTGCGCGCGGGATAGGTGTCCTCGTGCGCGACGGCGACCTCGATGCCGCAGAGCGGGAACCAGTCGTCGATGACCGCCTTGGGATCGGGGAACGTGATCTCCTTGATCTTCGCGCCGAGATCGGCCGCTACACGCAGACCCTCGGTCAACACATTGGCCGCATCGCCATCGGTGCCTTCGCTGGTCCAGCGCCGGTCGACGCCGATCGTCACGCCGCGAAGGTCGCCGGACAAACTGGCGAGATAGTCAGGCACGGGCAGCGGAACCGACGTCGTGTCCTTGGGGTCCTGACCCGCGATCACGCCGAGGATGGCGCCGCAATCGACCGCGCTCCTTGCCATCGGGCCGATATGATCCAGCGTCGCCGCAAGCTCGAATGCCCCGTAGCGGCTGACGCGTCCCCAGGTCGGCTTGAGCCCGGTGACGCCGTTAGCCGCGGACGGAAAGCGGATTGATCCGCCCGTATCGGTGCCGAGCGAGCCAAAGCAGAGGCCCGCCGCAGTAGCAACGCCGGAGCCGCTCGAGGATGCGCCGGACCAGAGATCCGCGTTCCACGGATTCTTCGGCGGGTCGATCTTCGGGTGATGATCGGCGTAGGCGCCCTCGGTTTGCTGCAGCTTGCCGAGGATGATGGCGCCGGCATCTTTCAACCGCGCGACGACGGTCGCATCCTCGGCGGGGCGGAAATCGCGATGAATCGTCATGCCGTGCGCCGCTGGTGCGCCCTTGGCCCAGCAGAGATCCTTGACCGCAACCGGAACGCCATGCAGCGGTCCCCTGACCTTGCCCGATGCGATTTCCTTCTCGGCCGCGGCCGCTTGTGCCAGGGCCGAGTCCGCCATCAGATAGGCGTAGCTCTTGAGTTTTACGTCGAGCTGTTCGATCCGCCCGAGCATCGCCTTGGTAACTTCGACCGGCGACAGCTTTTTGGCTTGAATCTGCTGTCCGACCTCGACGAGCCCGAGATAATGAATATCTGTCATTGCCATCGTCTCCCCACGTTTTGGCCGACGCAAGCGCAGGCATGGCAATCGTCGCGCGCGCGTCATCGGCTTGGCGACGCGGACGCATCGCCAATTTTCTTAGCGGCAAAACGAAAAAGCCACCCGTCCCTCGCGAATGAGGTGACGAATGGCTCAAATGCCGCGTCTATGATCTATCGCATCGGATCCGAAATCGAACGAAGCACTTTGTGCAGAGACCAGGACGTCATCGGCCAGATCAACGCACGCAGGGTTCGAGTGGAAGCCCGTAGTACAAAATTCTAAGGATGTGCGTAGCACCTTGTCAACGAGGCCAGTTGCACAAATTTCGCAATGTGCATGCGCAGCAAATCAGCAACCCCTCTTGCACCAACATCAGTCATGATGGTTTCCTGACGCGTCGCGTCGCCGAAAGCCATAGATGACAAAGCCGTCCGTTCCCGTTGGTATCATCTGTTCGCAGTCCGGGCCTTATCAGGCCATGGGCCGCGAGATCCTCAAGAGCGCCATGATGGCGGTCGACGAGATCAACAACCAAGCCGAGTTCGACTTCTCGATCGCCGCTCATATCCGCGATCCTCGCGGCATCATCTCCGAATACCACACGGTCTGCGACGATCTCATCCGCAATGTCGGCGTCGAGCACATCATCGGCTGCTATACCTCTGCATCGCGAAAGCAGGTCTTGCCGATTGTGGAGCGTACCGATCGCCTGCTTTGGTATCCTGCGCGCTACGAGGGTTTCGAGTGCTCCGACAACGTCATCTATGTCGGAGCATCGCCCAATCACAACGTCTTGCCGCTCGTCCGTTACGTGCTCGACAATCTGTCGCGCGAGATTTTCTGCGTCGGCTCCAACTACGTTTGGACATGGGAGACCAATCGCGTCACCCGCGAATTGGTGAGTGCAGCAGAAGGCCACATCCTGGCCGAACGGCTGCTCGAACTCGGCGAAAGCGCCGTCGGGCATATCGTCGACGAGATCATCCGCCGCAAGCCGCCAATCGTGTTCAACACGTTGGTCGGAAGCTCGAGCTACGACTTCATCCGCGCCTTCCGCGCTGCCGCCGAAGCCGCGAGCCTCGACATTCCGATGTTGAGCTGCAGCTTGTGCGAGCCGGAACTCGCGATCGTCGGACCGGCCTCGGCGGGCTGCATTACATCATCGGCCTATTTCGAGAGCATACAACTGTCCGAGAACCGTGCATTCGTCGCACGTTGGAAAGCGCGCTACGGCGAGGACAGTAGCCCCTCCGTCGACGGACAATCTGCCTATGTCGCCGTCTATCTGCTGGCCCGCGCGCTGCAGCGGGCCGGCACGTCTGACATCGGCGAGGTCAGGCGCGCCGCGGCCGGTTATCGCTACAATTCGCCGCAAGGACCGGTCTGGATCGACGGCAGCAACAATCATTGCGTCCTTACGCCGCGACTGGCAGTCTCCAATGCACGGGGACAGTTTGACATCTTCTGGGAAGCCGACGCGCCCGTTAAGCCTGATCCTTACCTGACGCAGCTCGACGTCGCCGCCCCCCCCTTCAGGGAGACCTCAAAGGGCGGTACATCGCCGAATGCGCCGCATTTGCGGGTGGTGAAATGAGCAAGCTGTCTTCATTCTCGCTGCGCGGACGCAAAGCACTCGTCGCCATCAAGGACGAACGCGACGCATCGATCGTGCGACGCCAGTTTGAACGTCTCGGCATCGACAGCACTGCATGGGCGCCCGGCCAGGCGATTGACTTCGCGCCTGACGTGACATTGATCGACGATGAACTTCTTCCGCTTGAAGCCCCGTTCCTGGGGCGCTGTCCGGTCATCGCCCTGCTCGGCACGGAGACGCCGAGCCGCTTGAAGCTCGTCTTCGACCTCGATCCGGCGTCGTTCTTAGTCAAGCCGCTACGCTCGGCCGGCATCTATGCGGCAGTCGTCATGGCATTCGAGCGAAACGAACGCACCAACGACTTGAAGCAGCAGATCCTCAAACTGGAGCAGCGTCTGCGATCCCGCCGCATCGTGCTTGCCGCCGTTCTTCAGGTGATGCACTCGCACGCGCTCGCCGAGCCCGCCGCTTTTGCGTTGATCCGCAGAGCCGCCATGGAACAGCGCAAGACGATCGAAGAGCTATCGGCGGAGATTGCTGCAAAGGGCATTCCCCCACGCGCAGCTACGAACACCTTGTAGACCTGAGCGGCGTCCATTCACGAGCTTGCCGGTCGAAATAGTGCCCGCCCCGAGCGGAGCGCGTCAGGGAGAGCCTGTTTCGGCCGATGGCAGGCTGATGATCCGCGGCGTGCCGACCTCGCGTGACAATGGGGCGCCGAGCACAAGTGAGAGCCGATACGAGGCATCGGTCAACCGGGACGCCAGCGCCTGGAGGTCGGCCTGACGGATGCGTTCGATTGGGCCGCTCACGGTCATGGCGCCCACCAGCGCTCCGTCGTGGCCGAAAACGGCGGTGGAGAGCGAGGCCGTCACAGCGTCGTAGATTCCGGAACTGACGAAGACCTGCACGCCGTCATCCGTGCGGTCTGCCCAGCGCGCCGTCCGCAGCACTTGTCCCGTCGAGGTCAAATCGAGTGGCGCGAGATTGGTGGGCCGCGCGACGTCGCGCACGAGCTGCGGCGAATCCACCCGAAACAGACAGAGCCGGCTATCGCGTTCACGCACGTGGAACGCACTGCTCTCCAACGTCTCCTGGCTTAGCCGCTGAAGGACCGGCAGCACATGCTGTTCGAGATTGAAATTGGCCCGATAGGTGGTGCCGAGCTGGAATGTCTTTGCGCCGAGCGCGTAGCGGCCGTCGCTGAGGCGGACGACGTAGCCGGCTTCATCCAGCGACACCAGCGAGCGCATCACGGTCGGTTTCGCCAAGCCCGTGATCTTGGCGATGTCGGCCAGGCTGCGCGACCCGGCTCCAGCGAAGGTATCCAGGATCGCCAACGCCCGTTGCACGGCGGCGACCCCTTGCGTCTTGGGCATCGAAAATCCCTGTCCTGCCGATTTTCGGTTGACCTCGGCTCGTCACCGTTACACTATGCGTAACGGCGTTCCATTTTCAATGGGGTTGATATGGCCGTAGGGTTCAGGATCCTTTCCCGCAAGCGTGTTGTCGCAGGCGAATGGGTCGAACGGGCTCGCGCCCTTCCGGTCGCTAACATCAGCGATGTGATGTCGCGCATGGCCGCGGGGGGCACCACGCTCCGGCCGATGCATGCGGCTGGCGGCATGGCCGGTCCCGCTTTGACCGTGAAGACGCGCCCCGGCGACAATCTGATGGTCCACAAGGCGCTCGACATCGCGGTTGCCGGCGACGTGATCGTGGTCGACGCGGGCGGCGACCTCAGCAACGCAATCTTCGGCGAGATGATGCTCGCGCAGGCCGCCCGGCGCGGCGTCGCCGGCATCGTTATCCATGGCGCGATCCGCGATGCCGCTGCGATCCGGGCAAACCCCCTTCCCGTTTTCGCGGCGGGTGTCACTCATCGCGGTCCGTACAAGGACGGTCCGGGCGAGATCAACGGACCGATCGCGATCGGCGGCATGGTCATCCAGTCCGGCGATTTGATGCTGGGCGACGACGACGGCGTGCTAGCCGTCGCCATCGACGATTGCCGAGCGGTGATCGAGGCAGCCGAAGCCAAGCAGGCTGCCGAGACCAAGCAAATGGCGGCGATCGAAGCCGGTACGCTCGATCGCAGCTGGGTCGACGCCTCGCTCCGCCGTCTCGGCTGCGAGATGCCAGAGGTCTAGCGATGGCCGGGCGCACGATTTCCGAGAAGATCCTCGCTCGAAAATCCGGGCAGGATGCGCATGCCGGGGACCTCGTGGTCTGCGAGGTCGATTGCGCGCTCGGCACCGACGGTTCGGTCCCGATGGCGCTCGACTATTTCAAGGCGATGGGCGGAGAGAACGTGCGCGATGCCGGCCGATTGGTCTTTGCGCTCGACCATTACGTGCCGCCGACAAGCCCGCAGACGATCGAGCTGCACCGCGTGATACGGGACTTCGCCAGGCGGTTCAGCGTCACGCTGCATGAAGTTGGCGAAGGAATCGGTCACCAGCTCATCGTGGAGACGGGCCGCGCTCTGCCGGGTGGTCTGGTCGTCGGAGCCGACAGCCATGCCGTGACATACGGGGCACTGAATTGCTTTGCGACCGGGATCGGCTCGTCCGATCTCGCCGCGGTCATGCTGTGTGGCCGGATCTGGCTGCGCGTGCCGGATTCGATCCGCGTCGTCCTGACCGGACAACTGCCGGGCGGCGTCTATGCGAAGGATATCGCACTGGCCCTCGCGGGCATGCTCGGCGCTGACGGTGCCGCCTATCAGGCACTCGAATTCGCAGGACCGGGGGTCGCCACCCTCGCGCTGGAGGACCGTCTCGTCCTGAGCAATCTTGCGGTCGAGATGGGCGCGAAGACCGGCATTTTCCCGGCCGATGCTGAAACCGTCGCCTATCTGCAGGGCCGCACCGGCCAGGCTTTCGAACCGGTCGCGGCGGATCCTGATGCGCACTACAGCCGGACCGTGGAGATCGCGCTCGACGCCCTCACACCACAGATTGCGTTGCCGCATCTGGTGGATCAGGTCGTGGCGCTCGAGGATGCGGCCGGCACGCCGGTACAGATGGTCTATCTCGGCACCTGCACCGGCGGCAGGTTACGCGACTTCCATCAAGCCCTCGCCGTGCTCGAGGCGGGTGGAGGCGTCGCGCCCGGCGTGCAGCTCGTGGTCACGCCGGCATCGCGCGAGGTCCGCGACGCCATGGCGGCCGATGGCACGCTCGACGCCCTGGTCGGCTTCGGCGCCACCGTGGTCGAGCCGGGCTGCGGCTCCTGCTGCGGGACTTGCGGGGTGATCCCCGGCGACGGGGTTTCGGTGATCTCGACCGCCAACCGCAACTTCAAAGGCCGCATGGGCAACGCCAAGGCATCGATCTACCTCGCCTCCCCGGCCGCTTGCGCGGCCGCCGCAACGCGCGGTGCCGTAACCGATCCTCGCAAGGTGTCGCGATGACAGCTCTGCGAGGACGCGCACGACTCGTCGGCGACGACGTCAACACCGACTCGATCATCAGTTCGACCCGCAAGCGTGAGAGCCTCGACCGCGCCGTTCTCAGGCAATTCCTGTTCGAGCATGTCGACCCGACCTTTGCAGCCTCTGTGCAGCCCGGAGACATCCTGGTGGCGGGCAAGAATTTCGGTTGCGGCTCGGCGATGGAGGTTGCGGTCACGACCGTGCTCGGGGCCGGCATTCCGGCGGTGCTGGCGCAAAGCTTCTCGCGCACCTACTACCGCAACGCGATCAACAACGGCCTGCTGCCGCTTGTCTGCGAAACCGGTGGGATTCGCGAGGGCGACATCCTGATCTCCGACGGCACCGGCGCGATCCGCAACGAACGCAGCGGTGAGACGCTCAGCCCGGAGCCGCTCCCGCCGATCATGCTGGCGATCCTGCGCGCGGGCGGCCTCGTTCCCTACATGCGTCAGAACGGTGACTTCAAGCTATGACGACCACAAACACTCCAAACGCCATCGCTGCGACGGGATACCGTCTTCGGCTTCCCGGCCCAACCGAAGTCCCCGAGCGGGTGCGGCAGGCGATGGCACGGGTGGTGGTCAACCACCGTGGTCCCGAATGCCGGACTGCGATCGGCGAAGCAGAGGAAATGATCCGCCCGATTCTGGGCACGACGAACCGCATCCTGTTCTTTGCCAGCTCCGGGACCGGCGTTATGGAGGCTGCGCTCGTCAACGTGGCCGGACCGGGCCATCGGATCCTCGTAGTCGAGCATGGTCAATTCGGTGAGCGTTTCACCACGATCGCCAAGGCCATGAACATCACCGTCGACACGGTCGCGATCGAATGGGGCCGGGCGATCGATGTCGCCGCGGTGGAAGCCCGATTGCGCGAGCACGCCTATCGCGCCGTCGTCGTCGTGCACAATGAGAGCTCGACCGGGATCGTGGCCGATCTCGCGGCGCTTGGCGCACTGGTGCGCGACCGACCAACGCTGCTCATCGCAGACTCCGTCAGCGGTCTCGGCGGCATCGCGATGCGGCAGGACGATTGGGGCGTCGACATCGTGGTCTCTGCATCGCAGAAAGCCTTGATGTGCCCGCCCGGCCTCGCACTTGCCAGCGTCAGCGCCAAGGCGTGGCGCGTGATCGGGCAGGACGAGCAGCGATCGGCCTTCTATTGGGATTTCCGTCGCGCGCTGAAATCCGCGGAGCAGAACGAGACCGCCTTCACGGCACCGGTGAGCCTCATCTATGGCCTGCGTGAGGCCTTGACGATGATGCACGAGGAAGGCTTCGCCAATGTGCTCGCGCGCCACAAGAAGCTCTCCGCCGCGCTGCGCGCCGGCGGCGCGGCGCTCGGACTCGCAGATTTTTGCCGCGATGAGCCACGCTCGAACACGGTCGTGGTTTTCAAGGTCCCCGACGGGCTCGAAGGCGGAGCCATCGTGCGGCAGCTCTACCAGGATCACCGCACGGTCATCGCAGGCGCCCGCAACCGTCTCTCCGGCCGTGTCATCCGGTTTGGCACGATGGGTGCTTTGAGCGCGGGGACCATTCTGACCGACCTTCTGCATCTCGAGGACGCACTCACGAAGTTCGGCCTGCCGATCGAACGCGGCGCCGGGCTCAAGGCGGCCACCGAGTACCTCGCCGCAACCGCATGAGCAATCGCTGAACCGACAAGGGCGAACCACGATGAGATCTCCTGCCTCCATCCTCGCCCGAGTCGTGACGCTCGCGGCATCGCTGTTCGCGGCCGGGCTGGCCTCGGCCCAGCAGAGCGTCGTGCTCTATTCGGCCAACGACGACACCGTGAACAAGCTTGTAGCCGAAGGCTTCGCCAAGGCGACCGGGATCAAGGTCGATGTGGTCTCGACCGGATCAGGTGTGCTGGTGCGCCGCGTCGCGTCCGAGGCCGCCAATCCGCAGGGCGATGTGATCTGGGGCGTCAGTGCGACGCTGCTGCGGCTCGCGAGCCCGCACCTTCAGGCTTACGCGGCGAAGGGCCGCGAAGCCGTGCCGGCGCAATTTCGCGATCCAAACGACCTATGGCTGGGCACCAACATCCAGGTTGTTGTGATCGGCCAGAACACCAAGGCGATCGACAAGGCCGGCGGGCCCAAAGCCTGGGCAGACCTCCTCGATCCGAAATGGAAAGGCAAGCTCGCCTTTACCGATCCGGCCAATTCCGGATTCTCATATGCGGCCGCGACCACGCTTCTCTCGCTGTGGGGCGCGGACGACGCGGCCTGGACCAAGATGGACGGGTTGCTTGCGAATGCGAAGGTGCTCAACCGCTCGACCCAGGTCTTCGACGGGATCGGCAGCGGCGAATATCCGCTTGGCATCACGCTCGAATACGCCGGCTTCCTGTGGGCCCATAACGGTGCGCCGGTGAGCGTCGCCTATCCGGCCGAGGGCACCTATGCGGGCGTCGAGGGCGCGGCCATCCTGAAAGGCGGACCGAACCCCGAGCCTGCCAAACGGCTTGTCGACTATCTGGCCAGCAAGGAAGTCCAGGAGATGTTGCTGAAGGCGACGTTCCGGCGCCCTGCCCGTCAGGATATCGAGCTCGAGGCAGTCGCACCGGGGATGCTGCCGTTCTCGGCGGTCAAGGTGCTGCCCTATGACGACACCAAATGGGAAGCGGCCCGTCGCGACACCCTCGCGCGGCTGAAGACCACGATCCAGAACACGCGCTGATCCGATGACGACGATCCGGATTGAAAACCTGACCCGCACCTTCGGCGCGGTGCGGGCCGTGGACGACATCTCGCTCGACATCAGGCATGGCGAGCTGTTCACGCTGCTTGGGCCGTCAGGCTGTGGGAAGACGACGTTGCTGCGCATGATCGCAGGCTTCGTCGATGTCGAATCCGGCTCCATTTGCTTCGACGGTAGGCGCATCGATGCTCTGCCCGCGCATCGCCGCGACACCGGCATGGTGTTTCAGAACTACGCGATCTTCCCGAACCACACCGTCGCCGAAAACGTGGCCTACGGGCTGAAGGCCAGGAAGGTTCCGGCTGCCGAGATCGCATCGCGCGTCGACAAGGCGCTCGAGCGGGTGCGCCTTGCAGGTTACGGTCCGCGGTCGCCACACCAGCTCTCCGGCGGTCAGCTGCAACGCGTGGCAATCGCCCGCGCGCTCGTGATCGAGCCCGCCGTGCTCCTGTTCGACGAGCCGCTGTCCAACCTCGACGCGCAGCTGCGCACCGAAATGCGGATCGAGGTCCGGCAGTTGCAGCAGGCGCTCGGCCTGACTGCGATCTACGTGACGCATGATCAGGAGGAGGCACTCGCCATCTCCGACCGCATCGCCGTCTTGCGTCACGGCAAGATCGAGCAAGTGGACACGCCGGAGCGCATCTATCGGATGCCGCAGACTGCCTTCGTCGCCGAATTCCTCGGCTCGACCAATATGGTGCCGGGCATCGCGGGAGCTTTCGACGGCCGTAACACGCCTGTCGCAGCAGCCGGAACGGAATTCACGGTCAGAGGCGAGGTCGCAGCGCCGGGCGCGCCGGTGTTGCTGTCGGTCAGGCCGGAGGCCCTGCAGCTGCGAGACGGTTCCGGTGACTCGCTTGTGCATGCGCGTCTGGCGCTGCGTGAATTTCTCGGCCCGGTACAACGCCTCCACGCGACCCTGCCGGACGGCACCCAGATTCGGATCTCGGCGCTCGGCGGCCAGGCGCTCGATCTCTTGCCCGGCGCGCCGCTCACCCTTGCCTACGACCCTGCCCAGATCACGGCGTATCCAGCACCATGAAACGCTTCGCCACCATCGTGACGCTGGCGGCCCTGGTTCTGCTCGCGGTGTTTCTGCTCTACCCGCTGGCGCTCGTCCTGGATGCAAGCTTTCGGATCGACGGCACGGGCGGCCTGACACTTGGGAACTATGCGGCGATTGTGAAGAGCCGCTACTATCTCGGCAGCATCGGCAACAGTCTCTTCTGCGCCGCGCTCGCGACGGCCTTCGCATGCGCGATCGGCATCCCGCTCGCCTTCTGCCTTGCCCGGATCGACATACCGGGCCGCGCGCTGCTGCTGACGCTTGCGTCCTTGCCGCTGGTCCTGCCCTCGTTCGTCAGCGCCTACGCCCTCGTGCTGCTGTTCGGCCATGCCGGCGTCGTCACCACTGCTCTGCGCGGCATCGGCATCCCGATCGGATCGATCTACGGCGTGCCCGGCATCGTCATCGTGTTCACGTTGACGCTCTATCCATACGTCGTCATGCCCGTGCTGGCCGGCTTCCAGGCCGTCGACGCCTCGATGGAGGAGGCAGCCCGCAATCTCGGCGGCTCACGGCCCTATGTGATCCGCACCGTGCTGCTGCCCATCGTGATGCCGGCGATCCTTGCCGGCGGACTATTGGTGTTCATTGAGGCACTGGAGAATTTCGGCGTGCCAGCGGTGCTGGCTGAGGACCGGCCGTTCCTGGCCGTCGACATCTTCAAGCTGTTCGCCGGCGAATCTGATGCCAACCCGGCCGCGGCGGGCGCACTCAGCGTGCTCCTGATCGCCTGCACGGCGATCGCACTGCTCGTTCAGCGGCACTACCTCGGCAAGCGCCGGTTTTCGACCAATGCCCGCAGCGCGCCCGCGAAGCTGCCTCTGACGCCCGGACTGCGGCTCACGGCCACGATCGTGAGTTGGGGCATCGTGATTGCCTCGCTGCTGCCGTTCGCGGCCGTGTTGATGATCTCCCTCCTGCGCTTTCGCGGGCCCGTCCTGACCTGGGAGTTCGGATTGGGCAATTACGCCACCCTCTTGTCGGGCTCCTATCGGCCGCTGCTCAACACGCTGACGCTCGCCAGCATCGCGGCCGTCGCCACCATGCTGATCGGCGCTCCGATCGGCTATGTCGTCGCCCGGCACCGCTCGCGCCTGTCGGGATTGCTCGATTTCGTCGGCATGGTGCCGTTTGCGGTCTCGGGCACGATCCTGGCGATCGGGCTCATCATCGCGTTCAACAGCGGTCCGTTGATTCTGACCGGCGGCTGGCTGATCCTGGTCATCGCCTATGTCGTCCGCAAGCTCCCCTTCGCGATCCGGTCGTCCTCGGCAATCGTGCACCAGCTCGATCCCTCGCTCGAGGAAGCCTCGATCAATCTCGGGGTCTCGCCGAGCAAAACCTTCGCGACCCTGACCGTGCCGTTGATGGCCAGCGGCCTTGTCGGCGGGCTGGTGCTGGTCTGGATCACCGCGGCATCCGAGTTGAGCGCAACCATTGTGCTCTATGCGAGCGGCTGGGTCACCACGACCGTCGTGATGTACCATGCCATCGAGGGCACCGGCGCGGGTCTAGCGGCCGCCGCGGCCGCGGTGCTTATCCTCGTCACCGCAGTCCCGTTGCTCCTGATCAATCGGCGCATCAACAAGCAGGAATCAACCGTGATATGACGGCAGGACAGGACGGTATGAACGACGCAGCCCCGACGCTCCCGAATTTCCGCAGCGACAATGTCGCGCCGGTCAGCCCCGAGATTCTGCGAGCGATCGCCGAGGCCAATCGCGGCCCGGCCGCCGCCTATGGGGACGACGATTATTCGAGATTGTTGAATGCGCGCTTCTCGGAGCTGTTCGAGACCGCGGTCACCGTGTTCCCGGTCTCGACCGGTACGGCGGCCAACGCCTTGTCACTCGCGAGCTGCGCGCGGCCCTATGGCGCCATCTATTGTCACGAAGAGGCGCATATCCACACCGCGGAAGGCGGCGCGACCGAAGCCTTCACCGGTGGCGCGAAGCTCGTCGCCATGTCCGGCCGAAATTTTCGGATCGAGCCGTCGAGCCTGCGCGAAGCGCTGGGTGGGGCGGCCTGGGGAGTCCGCAACCGCTCCCAGCCCGATGCGGTGTCGATCACTCAGGCCAGCGAATATGGAACGATCTATCCCCTCGCCGAGATCGCCGAAATCGGAGCAATCGCCCACGACAGGAATCTGTCGCTGCACATGGATGGCGCCCGGTTCGCCAACGCGCTGGCGCGGCTCGATTGCAGCCCGGCCGACATGACATGGCGCGCGGGCGTCGACATCCTGTCCTTCGGGGCGACCAAGAATGGGGCGATGTCGGCGGATGCGATCGTGGTGTTCGACCAGGATCTCGTCGAATCCCTGTCCTATCGGCTTCGCCGCGCCGGCCAGACCTCGTCGAAGATGCGCTTTGCGTCTGCACAGCTGCTCGCCTACGTCGAGGATCGCCTTTACCTGCGGCTCGCGGCGAAGGCCAATGCCGTGGCCGCGCGTCTTGGAGCGGGTCTCGCTGCGCTGCCCGACGTTCAGCTCATTGCGCCAGTGGAAGCCAATCTGGTTTTCATCAACCTGCCCACTTTTGCCATTAACCGTCTTGCAGCGAGCGGGCTGCAATTCGCGCGAAGGGGCCAGGACGTGATCCGGTTCGTGGCTCGCTTTGACAGCACCGAACAGGAAGCCGACGAGGTCATCGCGCTTGTCCGTCGCGCAATTGCAGGAAGCTGAGAGCGATCATTCCTTCGATCGTTCTGCAGATGATTGCCCCGCCCACCGTCACCCACGCGTCTACAGCCTTCCAGTTTTCGATTGCAGCTCCTGCGCAACAAGAGCATCGCCTGGCAAGCGACACGCGCTCAACCAGCTGCCACGCCCGTTGGCTGCACTGAGATCTTCTTTGATCTCCCGGTGCACATGTCGCGCACATGCCGCCTTCTAACCGATTGAAAAACTTGAACTCTCTCTCCAATCCATCATTGGACAGATCGCGCTGACCATTCGCGGAAGCCGACCGGCGGCAAATCGTATGCGTTGGCAGCACAACTCAAGACCGCGAACTCATGAGCTATGGCGGCATCACGTCGCCAAACGCTGTCGCGAACGGGCGCATTGTTTACCCGCGAGGTAATCGAATTGGTCCCCGCCAGGGCGCATCTTCGGTCGCAACAGGAGATGACCATGATCGCGCTGCTGCTCTACCGGACCATCGCAGACCACCTTGTTCCCTGGGCAGTGACGCTCGCGACCCGCATGCTGGCGCGCAGCCTCAACATGCCCGAGCCGCTGGTGCATTCGACTGGCCACTATGTCGTCGCGCAGGTCACAGCCTTCGAGCACGGCGTCGGCAAGAGCCTCTGCCCGTTCCGTCTCGCCCGCCTGCTCCGCGCCTGGTGGCGCGGACGGCACTGAATTCACCCCCAAGCCCAACGCAACCATGGAGACCACGATGATCGACGCATCCACCTTCCTGCGCCGCGCGCTTCTCGCCGACGCCATCTTCAGCGGCGTCGCCGCGCTCGGCTTCACCTTCGGCGCAAGCGCGTTCGCATCGCTGTTCAACCTGCCTGAAGCGCTGCTGCGCGAGACCGGCCTGTTCCTGATCGCCTACACCGCGCTGGTCGGCTGGCTTGCCTCGCGCGCCTCCATGGCGAGGCCGCTCGTGCTTCTGGTCGTGGTCGGCAACGCGGCCTGGACGGTCGGCAGCATCGCGCTGCTCTTCTCGGGCGCGGTGTCGCCGAACATCGGCGGCGAGCTCATGGTTGTCGCGCAGGCAATTGCGACCGGCGTGTTTGCCGAGCTGCAATATGTGGGATTGCGGAAGAGCCGGAGTGTGGTGGCGGTGTGAGACCGCCGCACTGGCATTCTCAGTCGTCGCCCGGCTTGACCGGGCGGCGCGGTATTCCAGAGACGGTAGACGTATGCGGATGGGCTGCGGCGTACTGGATGCCCTCGGTCAAGCCGGGGCATGACAGCGGAGGTGGGCCATCACCGCATTGCTACGCCCGTGCGCGACCGTTCTTCTTGCCGACGGCGTGGCCGTTGAGCTTCTTCTTGCCGGCCTTCGCGCCCGTCTTCTTGGCCTTGGCTTCCGTGCGCGCCTTCACTTTGGCGCGTTCGGCACGGGCCTCGGCGCGCAGCTTCTTGCGCTTGGTCTCGCAGGAAGGGCATTTGCAGCCGATCGGCTTCAGATAGGCTTTGAAATAATCCGTGCCGTAGTCGTAATTGATCTCGTCGCCCGGCTCGATGTTCCTGATGGCGCGGATGAAGACCTTGCGCTCGCGCGGCCGGACGTCCGACTCGGCGTTAGGGCGGCAGGAATGGTTGATGTAGCGGGCGAGGTTCTTGCGCACCGAGCCGTCGATGGTCCAGCGGTTGTTGAGCTCGAACAGGTACTTGTTCTCGATCTCGTCGTGCGCGGGAATCCGCGAATCCAGGATCGGTCCGAAATAACGGATGATCCGGGTCCCCTTCTTGATCGGCATGGTGGCGAAGAGGCCAAGTCCGGTCTTGGAACGGCCGACGCGATAGGATTTGCTGGAAGCGATGGCTGGCATGATCGAATGAGATGTCGCGGACGAAGCGTGGTAAGCGCAACGGAAGGCGCCCTTCTAGAACGATTCCGCGCCGCTGTCAGGTACATCCCGCCTCTGTTTGAACCTTGCCCACAATGAAGACGTCTGATGGAGGGAGTTCCCTCTGTATCAAGGCATCGTCATGAAGCGTATCGCGTTCCATTGCCTGACCGTGCTGCTGACTTGCCTGAGCGCGGGTCACGTCGCCGCCCAATCCATGGGCAGCACCTATTCCTCCACAGCACCAAAAGACTGCCGCCAGATCGGCAAGCCCAGCGAGCTCGACGGCAGCACCACGCGGGTCTGCCCGGGAAAAAACGGCCTGATCGTGCTGATCGCCGAGGATGATCTGCGCGAAATCGTCTCGGTCGGCCGCAATCGCAAGGCCGCAGCGGAGGAACCGGCGGCAAAGGTCTGGTTCGCGCCGTTCAATTCATCGGAGGCCACCGTCGAATGGCGTAGCGCGGGCGCGAAGCCGTTTGCCATGATCCAGCGCTGGCACATCGCCGATAGCACCGATCCCGACAAGCAGGGACGGCCGAACACCAAGGCCATGCTCGTCGTAACGCGGCTGCCGCCGGGGCCGGTCTGCCACGTCGCCTATGTCGATGCCATCGCCAATCCCACCGCCAATGAGCTCGCGCGCAAGGCGGCCGACGATTTCGCCCGCAGCTTCACTTGCGGCAAGGACGAGGTGAAGATCATGGGAAACAGTGGGCGCGCCGTCGAACTGGCGACGATCCGCTAGGGCAGCGCCCGCCCGAAGGCGCTATACCGGCAGCTTCGCCGTGATGGGCGCCGTCAGCATCGCCTCGAGCAACTGTTCGGCCGTCGTCCCCTCGGGCAGCCGCCCCAGAATGTCCTCGAGACGGCCGTCGAGCAGCAGCATGGTGAAGCCGTGCACCATCGACCAGGCGCGCGCGATCGCGGCGCCCTGGTTCAGCGTCAGTGCGTCGCCGCTGATCTGCTCCTGCCGCATCATCCCGATGGCATTGGCAAGGCCGGCGAAAGAGGCTTCGGCCGCCTCGTGCAGCGAGGGCCTGGAATAATCGAGCCGTTCGGTGCGGAACATTATGCCGTACATGCCGGGATGGGCCTGCGCATAGGCGACATAGGCCTTCGGCCGCGCCAGCGCGCGCTCCAGCGGCGTGGTGGCGGCGTCGCAGGACGAGGCCATCGCCGCGTTGAACTGGCGGAAGCCGACGGCCGCGAGCTCGCTGAGCAGGCCGGTGAGATCGCCGAAATGGTGGGTCGGCGCGGCATGCGAGACGCCCGCCTCCCGCGCCACTGCGCGCAAGGTCAAGCCGGACAGCCCGTCGCGCTCCAGCACCCGTTCGGCGGCGTGGAGCAGTGCCTCGCGCAGGGCGCCGTGATGATACGGCGTCTCCGTCTTCGCTACTGCCGGACGGCGTGCGGAACGCGCCTGCGCGCTCGCGGCCGACGATGTCTTGCGTGGGGTACGCGGCTTGCGCGCTGTTTCGCTCTTGGTGTCGCTCTTGCCCATTTGCAAGCTATATGACGCAATATTGACAGTGTAAAGATTTCACTTGACGAATCCGGCAATCGGCATTATCCAATCTTTACGATGTAAAGATAGGGAGGGATACGCCGTGCAGCATGACGCAGTTGCCGAACGCCGCCATAACCTCGGTCCGATTCCATTCGAAGCCGATGCGCCATTCCTCAAAATCGTCGGGGAATTGCCGCGCGATCTGAATGGCGTGCTCTATCGCAACGGTCCCAATCCGCAGTTCGATGCGCCCGGTGCGCACTGGTTCGTCGGCGACGGCATGCTGCACGCCTTCCACCTCGAGAACGGCCGCGCCAGCTATCGCAACCGCTGGGTCCGCACGCCGAAATGGCTGGCCGAGCACGATGCAGGCCGCGCGCTGTTCGGCGGCTTCGGCCGCAAGCTGCCGGATGCCCCGCAAAACCTCACCGACGGCGGCGTCGCCAACACCAACATCATCTTTCATGCCGGCAAGCTGCTCGCGCTGGAAGAAGCGCATCTGCCGACCGAGATCGAGCCGGGCACGCTGGCGACCCGCGGCTATCACAATTATCAGGGTCGCGTCGCCGGCAGCTTCACGGCGCATCCGAAGGTCGACCCGGTCACCGGCGAGCTCGTGTTCTTCGGCTACAACGCCGCGGGTCCGCTGACCCCTGCCCTCTCCTACGGATCAATCGACGCCTCCGGCAAAGCGACGCGCTTCGAACGTTTCGAGGCGCCCTATGCCAGCATGGTGCACGACTTCATCGTCACCGAGAACCATGTGCTGTTTCCGATCCTCCCGATCACCGGCAGCATGGAGCGCGCGATGAGCGGACGGCCGCCTTATGCCTGGGAGCCGGACAAGGGCGCCTATGTCGGCGTGAGGAAGCGCAACGGCACGGCGAACGACATCGTCTGGTTTCGCGGTGAAGCCTGCTACGTCTTCCACGTCATGAACGCGTGGGAGGACGGCAGCCGCATCGTCGCCGACGTCATGCAGTTCGAGGAAGCGCCGCTGTTTCCGCATCCCGATGGCCGGCCGACGGATCCGGAGAAATCACGCGCCCGCCATTGCCGCTGGATGTTCGATCTCTCAGGGAAGACCGACCGCTTTCAGCAGACCTATCTCGACGATCTCACGGGCGAATTCCCCCGCATCGACGACCGCCGCGCGGGATTGAAAAACCATCACGGCTGGTACGCCTGCGCCAATCCGCGGCTGCCGATGTTCGGCGCGCTGTCGGGCATCGTCCATGTCGACGGCAACGGCAGACGGCTCGGTCATTATCTGCTGCCGGCCGGCGATACCATCTCCGAGCCGGTGTTCGTCGAGCGCGCGGCGGATGCAGCAGAAAGCGACGGCTGGCTGCTGGCGGTGGTCTGGCGCGCGCGGGAGAACCGCAGCGACCTCGCCGTGTTCAATGCCACCGATGTCGAAGCCGGTCCCGTTGCGCTGGTGCAGCTCGGCCACCGCGTCCCCGACGGCTTTCACGGCAATTGGGTGGGCGCGCAGTAACTCTTGTCATTCCGGGGCGCGACGACGTCGCGAGCCCCGGAATGACATCGCGGACGTCACCAAAGAGGCCTCGCATGCACATGCCCTCGATCACCGCGGATTGCCTTGCCGTCCTCGCCCTGGCCTGCGCCGCGCTCGCACTCCGGATGATCCGGCTGCGACGGAGCGGCTATGTCATCTTCAACGGCGGCATCTTGCTCTCGGTCGGCCTCCTGCTCGCCGCCGCGCTGCCGATCCTGTCACGCCTGCCCTGGGCGGAATTCGCCGACGAGGCATCCGACCAAGCCATTGCAGCACTTCATTTTTTGGAAGTTGCCTACGTTATTTTGACACTGTAAAGATTTCGCTTGACCCGGCATCGCTCCTGATTTATTTATCTTTACATCGTAAAGATTAGCCAGACCGAGGCGGCTCATGGCGATTTTCCTGATCCTCGCGCCCTACGGCGCCTACACTTTCCTGATGCTGGTGACGTCGGCCACGATCAGCGTGTTCGCCGCGTCTGCAATCTGCCTCGCCACCATCACAATCGATGTCGCACGCGGCCGCTCCGTGAAGATCCTGGCGATGGGCTCGGCAATCGTATTCGCCGCAATCGGCCTCTACCTCGCGCTGATCGACCCGAAGCTCGGCACGCTGGGCGTCAAGCTGTCGGTCGATATCGGCATCTTCGTCATCTCGCTCGGCTCGATGCTGGTCCGCCACCCGTTCACGCTGCAATATGCGGTTGAAACGGTCCCGGCCGAGACGGCGGCGATGCCCGGATTCCTCACCGCCAATTACGTCATTACCGGCGCCTGGACCGCCGCCGCGCTGTTGATGATGGCCGCCAACATCGCGCTGCTCTACGTCCCCGGCCTGCCGCTCTGGTCGGGCCTTGCGGTCGCCTTCGCCGCCCGCAACAGCGCGATCTACTTCACAAAATGGTATCCCGAGTATCGCCAGATCAAGTACGGTGCGCCGGCCAGCGCAATGCCCAACACCCGCTGAACAGGACAGACGATGAAGGACGTATTCGCCCGCCTCGCCTCCGACTTTCTCTCCGCCATCGTTTTCCTGGTCATCTACCTCATCACCGACAACGTCGTCCTGGCCACGTCGGTGGCGATTGCCGGAGCGATCGCGCAGGTGATCTACGCGCGCGTGAAGGGGCAGCAGCTCAATTACATGACCTATGCGAGCCTCGCGCTCGTCGTCGTGCTGGGCACCGTCACCCTGCTGACCAATGATCCCCGCTTCATGCTGGCAAAGCCCTCGATCGCGCATTTCGCCATCGGCGCCATCATGCTCAAGCGCGGCTGGATGCTGCGCTACATGCCGCCGATCGTCGTCGAGACCGTTCCGGAATATGTCACGGCCGCGGGCTATGCCTGGGCGTTGCTGATGTTCGTGATCGGCGCCGGCATGATCGCGGTCGCCTCCACTGGCGATCTGAAACTATGGGCGTTCTACATCACGGTGGTCGCAGGCGGTGCCAAGATCCTCGCCTTTGCCGTGCAGTATGTCGTGCTTCGCCTCATTGTCACCAGCCGGCGCCGTGCCGCCGCCCGCGCCTAAATGCCTCCAAGTGAGGGTTAGGCAGCTGCTGCGAGTTGCGCTATACGCTCGGTCAGGGAAGGGTCGCGGATCGTCGCTGCCCGCCGGGATTTCTGGGAGACACGAATGGCCGTGGACGGCAACTGGACTCTGACCATGACGACGCCCATGGGCGAGCGCAAGGCCACGCTGACCTTGCTGAGCTCCGGCGGCACGCTGACCGGAACGCAGGGCGCCGACGGCAATTCGGCCGAGATCTTCGACGGCGCCATCAGCGGCGACGCCGTCAACTGGAAAGTCTCGATCACCAATCCGATGCCGTTGACGCTCGAGTTCATCGGAACGGTGTCCGGCGACAGCATGAGCGGCGAGATGGGCATCGGCCCGATGGGCAGCTTTCCCTTCACGGGCGCGCGCGCATAGGCTCGTTGCGAACCGTGCGCGTGCTCCGTCTCATCGCGGCAGCGATCCTGTGTGTCGCGACGCAAGCGGCGCGCGCGGATGACACCGAACCGGCGTGGCGCGCAAGCGCGCTCGCCATGGTGCCGGCGGGCTATGTCGCCGGCACGGCCTACCGGACCGAAGGATCGACCGGCTACCTCGCCGTCTATCCGGCCTCGTCGAACGATCCGAAGACATCGGCAAGCGTGTTCGCTGCGCGCCAGGCCCTCGTCGTCACACTGACACCGGATGCGACGCGCGCGGTCTCGGTCGATCTGAAGCCGCGCAGCGGGCCGGATCCTGACAACGACGATACCGATTCGCAAAGCTCCACGCCGATCTCGCCGCCAGGCGCGCAACGCTGCCCGATGGCACCGAGCCCTGCGATCTCGGCGCCTGGTCCATCGACAAGGATCCTGATGGCCTCAACGTGCGTGCCGAGCCCTCGGTGAAAGCGCGCGTGCTCGGCACGCTACCGCCACCCTATCGGCTGAAGCTTGGCGGCGCCGAGAACACGCCCGATGGCGGCTGGCTCACCGAATTCCGCATCATCGGCTTCAAGGATGACTGGTTCCTGATCGAAGGCGCCAAGCCGCCGGGCAAGGATTACGAGGACGAGAAGAGATATCCGCGCAGCGCGCCAAAACCCTATGCGGGGCGCGGCTGGGTCGCGTCCAACAAGGTCGGCGCGTCCTATGCCAACGGCGCGACGCGCATGGGCGGACTTTTCCAGGCGCCGTTCGTCGATGCGAAATGGATGCCGGCCCAGCGCGAGTTCGGGGGCCCAATCGACACCGACGGCGGCCCGAAGCGCCTGCTCGCCTGCAGCGGCCTCTGGGGCCTCGTCGAGAGCCAGGACGGCGTCCGCGGCTGGTGGCGCTCGCTGTGCTCGAACCAGGTTACGAATTGTAGCTGACGGGAGACCGTGCTCCGCGACATTCTCACCCTTGCCTTCCTCACAATTCAGGATTGTATTTGAGGATGGCGCCCGGGAGGGAAGCATGCCCGACAGCATCACGCGCGTATCTCACCGATCACTGACGGCCTCGTTCGTTTGCATTCTGCTGGCAGCAACAATGTCGGCCGGGCGCGGCGAACCATTGCCGCCGAAGGTTGCTCCGGAAGCAACGACCTGGAAGCCCGCCTCGATCTTCAAGGAGAATGAGAAGGGCGAGACATTCAAGGATCAGCCGCGCATGAACCTGAGCGGCGCCGCTTGCGTACCGACCACGCCGAAATTCACATCGTGCCTGATTGCCAATGACCAGCAGAAATATGCGCAGTTCTTCTCGATCGAAGACAAGATGCTCGTGCCGCGAGACGTCGTTCTGCTTTCGGATGAAGACAAGGACCCCGATGCCGAGGGCGTCGCTTATGACGACGGCTTCTTTTATGTGACCGGCTCGCATGGCCGAAGCCGTCACAGTGACAAGAAAAATCTATCGAGTTACGTCGTGTTTCGGTTTGCCGTGGATTCGCGAACCGGGGCTCCCAAGACCAAACCTAACGCCAGGAACGTCGATGGCGTGGAGTCGAGCTCGCGGCTGCGCAAGGTGCTTAAGAACGACGACGACGTCGAAGCCTATTTCAACGAGCCGCTTGCAGAGGGCGGTGTCAACATCGAAGGGATAGCGGTCAGGAACGGCCGCATGTACTTCGGACTGCGAGGACCTTCGGTGAAGCGTCGCGCCTACGTGCTCAGCGTCAACGCGGATGCGCTCTTCACCAAACACGGCGATCTCAAGCCTGACACCGCATCGCTCGACCTCGGGGAGAATACCGGGATCCGGGACCTGGCCGTCGTCAAGGACGGCGTGTTGATACTCGCAGGCCCGACGCGCGACGAAGGCGTTCCCTATACCGTCTGGCTGTGGGACGGCAGCAGCGAGACTGCCGCCAAGCCTCTGGCGACGCTCGACCTGAGCAAGGTCAAGGAAGGCGCCAAGGCGGAAATTCTGCTTCCGCTCGAGGAAGACGCAACCAGCATCCGCGTCCTCGTCATGTTCGACAGCGTCGAAAATGGCGGTGCCCGGTCGTTCAAGATAAAGCGCTGAGCCTGCGCCCTCACCGTCCGCCGGTCCAGGACCGGCGGACGGTGGGCGAGCTTGATTAGCCCAGATTCAATTCCTTGAAGAAGTCATTCCCCTTGTCATCGATGATGATGAACGCCGGGAAATCGACGACTTCGATGCGCCAGATCGCTTCCATGCCGAGTTCGGGATATTCGAGCACCTCGACCTTCTTGATGCAGTGCTCGGCGAGGTTCGCAGCCGCACCGCCGATCGAGCCGAGATAGAAGCCGCCATACTTCTTGCAGGCCTCGCGCACGGCAGGCGCCCGGTTGCCCTTGGCCACCATCACCATCGAGCCGCCGGCCGCCTGGAACTGGTCGACGAAGGAATCCATGCGGCCCGCGGTGGTCGGGCCGAACGCGCCGGAGGCGTAGCCCTCGGGCGTCTTGGCGGGACCGGCGTAGTAGACCGGATGGTTCTTGAAATAGTCCGGCAGCGGCTCGCCCCTCTCGAGGCGCTCGCGCAGCTTGGCATGCGCGCTATCGCGCGCGACGATCATGGTGCCGGTCATCGAGACCCGCGTCTTCGTCGGGTACTTCGAGAATGTCGCCAGGATATCCTTCATCGGCTGGTTGAGGTCGATCTTGACGACCTCGCCGCCGAGCGACTGCTCGACCTGCGGCAGATATTGCGCCGGATTGTGCTCGAGCTCCTCGAGATAGACGCCATCCCTGGTGATCTTGCCGAGCACTTGCCGGTCGGCCGAGCACGACACGCCGAGCCCGATCGGCAGCGAGGCGCCGTGGCGCGGCATCCGGATCACGCGCACGTCGTGGCAGAAATACTTCCCACCGAACTGCGCGCCGACGCCGAGCGACTGCGTCATCTTGTGGATTTCCTGCTCCATCTCGACATCGCGGAAGGCGTTGCCGTCGGGCGAGCCGTGGGTCGGCAGCGCGTCGAGATAGCGGGCGGAAGCGAGCTTCACCGTTTTCATGCACAGCTCGGCCGAGGTGCCGCCGATCACGATGGCGAGGTGATAGGGCGGGCACGCCGCGGTGCCCAGCGTCAGGATCTTCTCCTTCAGGAACGCGAGCAGCCGGTCCTTGGTCAGCACCGAGGGCGTGGCCTGGAACAGGAAGCTCTTATTGGCAGAGCCGCCGCCCTTCGCCATGAACATGAACTTGTAGGCGTCGTCGCCCTCGGCGTAGATCTCGCACTGCGCCGGCATGTTGTTGGCGGTGTTCTTCTCCTCGTACATCGACAAGGGCGCGACCTGCGAGTAGCGCAGATTGCGACGCAGGTAAGCGTCGCGCGCGCCTTCCGACAGCGCCGCCTCGTCGTCACCGTCGGTGATGACGTTGCAGCCCTTCTTGCCCATGATGATCGCGGTGCCGGTGTCCTGGCACATCGGCAGCACGCCGCCGGCCGCGATGTTGGCGTTCTTCAGGAAGTCGAGCGCGACGAACTTGTCGTTCGGGCTCGCCTCGCCGTCCTCCAGGATCGCGCGGAGCTGCTTCAGATGGCCGGGGCGCAGATAGTGATTGATGTCGCCGAAGGCCGCCTCCGACAGCGCCCGCAGCGCCTCGCGCGACACCACCAGCATGTCCTTCCCCAGGACCTTCTCGACCCTGATACCCTCGGCCGTGATCTTCTTGTAGGGCGTCTCGTCCTTGCCCAACGGGAACAGCGGGGTGTGCTTGTAGGGCGGAACGGGTTTTGCGGGATCGGGGAAGGCGGTGGGAGCGTTCATGGGCAAATCTCGGGGTTTTGGAGCCCTCGCGGGCCTCTAAGCGTAGAAGCGTTCTAAGCTTTTTACCGCGAATGGAAGGCGTTCTGGCGCGGCCGAGGCATCCCGATTCGGCGTCACGACGGCCCTTTTTGGTGGCCGTCGGCCGGACGCAAGGTGGCGATGACCGTCCCCGGCAGGCTCTGGATGCACCCCTTGCGCTCGGCGCGCGACGAAGGTTGAATGCGCGGCCTAAGGGGCTTTTCATCATGATTTTCAAACTGAACGTCCGCGGCGCGATCCTGGTCGCCGCCGCCATCACCGGCCTTGTGACCCTCGTCTCGCCTGCCCGCGCGGATCGCTGCGACGACAGCGCCAAGGAGCTGGCGAACCAGGTCGAGCGCCTCAAGGTGAACTTCCGGGCCGCCAACATCGTCTACCTCTCGCACCCCGCGGCCAAGGAGCTGTCCGTGGGTTGCCGCGGCGACAAATATTCCATCGAGCTCTATGCCAAGGGCGATCGCAAGCCGACGCCGGAGTTCTTTTCACTGGTGGGGTCGATGGCGGCGATCGTCTTCACCGTCACGAAGGACGACACCACGACGGGCGCGACACGCTGCCTGAAGCGGATGGGACTGTTGCGCGGCGACAAGGTCGTCATGCGCTACCGCCGGCTCAACATGGAATGCACCCGTACCAAGACGGATGCGTCCATCGCGATCACGCGCGGCAAGGACGAGTAGACGACACTCGCTCTTTCCACACGCTCCGTCATTGCGAGCGAAGCGAAGCAATTCAGAATCCCTCCGCGGTGACAGTCTGGATTGCTTCGCTGCGCTCGCAATGACGAGGAGAGAGCCGCGGTCCTCTCAGATCGCGCACTCGCGGGACCAGGAACGGCATCCCACCGCACCAACTCCCTCGCATTTTAACGATTGGCTTGACGGAAGCTTCGCTCCTCGCAGCGCAAGGTCGATTGTTTCCATGTGTGAGGATTTGTGGATGAGCGTCTCTACCGTTGCGCCGCCGCCGATCGCGATCGTGGTGCCGAGCTACGACACGACCAAGCAGCAGGACGACCAGAAGACCAAGGACAACGACCCGACCTACAAGCCGCCGCCGCCCGCGCCGCTGCCGCCGGGTCAGGGCACACGGATCGATCAGCTCGCCTGATCAGGGCCCGTCAAAGATGAAACGCCCGATCCGGTCGATCGGGCTTTTCGCGTGTCCGGCCGCATCTTCGCCGGATAGCGGGACCAATATCGTGCGCGGCTGACCTGCGCATGATCGCAAAATAGCCGTTGCAGAACACGATCACCGCCGCGGCCATGGGCGCGCTGCTGTTGGCTTGCGCCGGAACGATGCACTGGCCCTCGGCCTGACTGTTCCCGCGCCACTTCCGTCCGGCTCGTTCCTCCCGGCACCTCGCTCAGCGCCCGCCAGGGCTGCGAGAGCGTCTTCAAGTGTGATCCGGCTCATCAAATTTCCACATCCGGCGTGCTCATCTGTGAGGCCGAACGAGCCCATCCATCCGTTCATGGACACGCCTATGGAACTGAATGAAAAGCTGCTCTCGCTGGTGACGGACATCTACGATGCAGCGCTCGACGATACCCGATGGACGGCGACACTTGGCAGCATCGTCGACCTGGCGGGCGGCCAGAGTGGCGGTCTGGTCTGGATCGGGGCAGCCGGCAAGGCCGTGATCTCGCATGCCGTCGGTGTCGAACCCGCCTATGTTCAGTCCTACATCGAAACCTACGAGCCATTCGATCCGTCGCGCAGCGTGCTCCACGCCGCGGTCGGCCAAATCCAGACGATCAGGGACTGGATCGACGTCGACGAATTCCGGACGACCACATTCTACAACGAATGGGCGCGGCCGCAGCGTCTCGAGGACGCCGCCAACATCCTGATCGGCAAGTCCGCCGAGGGAATATCCCGCCTCTCGATCATGAAGGGCGGCGGTCCGGTCGATCGCAGAATGTATCAGACGATCTCGCACCTGACGCCGCACATGCAACGGGCCATGCTCGTCAGACAGAAGCTGCAGCGGCAGAATGCATTGGAGACGACGTCGGTCCGCACGCTCGACGCTCTGCGCACCGCCGTTCTACTGCTCGATGCCGACGGTCATGTCACGCACGCCAATGCAAGCGCGCGAGAGCTTCTGGACGAGGCCGACGTCCTTCGTTCGCTCCATGGCCGGCTCGTGACGTCGGACCTGAATGCCGATCGGATGCTGCGGCAGGCACTGGCGGGCACGGCTCTCGGCGACCGGTCGATGATGAACGCGAACATCTCGCTGCATCTGACGGCCCGCAACGGCTCGCATTATGTCGGGAATCTCCTGCCGCTCACCGCTGGACGCCGGCAAATGTTCGGGACCAGCTATGAGGCCTGCGCCGTCCTTTTCGTCAGCAAGGCAGCGCTCGAGACGATCGTCGCGCCCGACCTCATCCGGAAGCTCTTCAAGCTGACACCGGCCGAGCTGCGCGTCTTCCTGGCCATCGTCGAAATCGGCGGGGTTCCCGACGCGGCCAGAAGCATGGGCATCGCCGAAACGACGATCAAGACCCATCTCACCAGGATCTTCACGAAGACCGGAACCAAACGACAGGCGGATCTGGTTCGGCTGGTGGCGGCCTTTACATCACCCATCAAGATCTGAAGCCAACCCTGCCCCACCGGCCGCATGTTGCCCGAAGAATGTTATCAATGCACCGGCGCACGACTGAACCAGATCGAACATGATCGCAAAACTGCTGTTGCAGAACACGATCACCACCGCCGGTATGGGCGCGCTGCTGTTCGCTTGCGCCGGGACGATCCATTGGCCTTCGGCCTGGGTGTTCCTCGCCACCTGCGCCCTGCTCGGCCCGCTCTGCGGCTGGTGGCTTTATCGGGTTGATCCGGCGCTGCTCGCCGAACGTCTGCGGCCGGTCCTGCAAAAGGACCAGCCCGCCGCCGACAAGGCCTTCATGATCGTCTTCGTCATTGCGATGCTGGCCTGGCTGGCTGCGATGGGGCTCGACCGGCGCACACAATTCTCCGATATGCCGGTTGCGTTCCAGGCGCTCGGTCTCGTGCTGTTCGTCCTGTCGACGCTGTTCATCCTGTGGGTGTTTCGCGAGAACTCGTTCGCCGCGCCCGTAGTGAAGCTCCAGGCCGAGCGCGCACAACGCGTGGTCTCGACGGGGCCTTACGCGCATGTGCGCCATCCCATGTACAGCGGCATGATCCTGTTCTTCGCCGGCGTGCCGCTGCTGCTGGGCTCGTGGTGGGGCCTCGTGATGGCGCCGGTCATCGTCGTCTTGTTTGCTATCCGCATCGGCATCGAGGAGCGCACGCTGCGCGAGGGCCTGCCGGGCTATTCCAACTATATGACGCGCGTGCGCTATCGCCTGCTGCCCGGCATATGGTGAGGGCCCACTCCCCTCGGCACTGCACGGAAAAGCGTTCTCTCTCCTCCGATCGACTGACGTCGCCGCAACCGAACCTCGCTAGAGGGACCCGCAACGGGAGGCGCGACGATGTTCTGCAAGCCCCCCTGCCCCGACGAGCTTGATCTCGCTCTCGTTTCCGACTCTTCAGACGATCGAGTGGCTCCGAGGCCTTTAGCGCCGATCGGAAGCCACGACGCGTTCGGGCGATTGATCGCGCCCGAAACGGCTGGTCCGGAACGGGGGCTGCCGCCGGCCTCCGTCCGGACCGGCTAGAGTTTCTTATTTCGACGCGTTTTCTTCACGCGAACCGGTATCCACTTCGCTCGAAAACGCTCTAGCCATCGAGCTCGCGATAGCGGCGGAAGATGCCCTGCTCGTTGAAGGGGATCCGGCGCGCGCTCGCCAGATAGGTCTTGATGTTCGGCCGCGCGGCGATGCGGTCATGCAGATCGACGAGGCCCGGGATATTTCCCTCGAACGCCTTCATGCGCTTGGGGAAGGCGTAGCGCAGCCCGGCGACGATCTGGAACAGCGAGAGATCGACGTAAGTCAGCCTGCGACCGGTGACATAGACACCGCCATTACCGACGAGAATCTCTTCGAAATAGCCGAGATATTTCGGCACGCGCTCGTCCCAGAACTCGGCCGTGCGCTTCTTCGCCGGCGCCTTCTGATCTTCATAGTACATCGAAGGCCCGAGTGGATGATGGGTGTCGTGGATCTCGACCACGAGATCGGTGATGGTGAGCTGAAGCTGGTGCACCCAAAGCTTGCCCGCTTCCGTCTTCGGCGCGAGCCCATGACGGGCGCCGAGATAGAGCAGGATGTTGGCGGTCTGGCCGATGACGAGCTTGCCCGCTTTCAGGAACGGCGGCGCGAAGGGCGGCGTACCCTCATGCGCGTCCATCATCTTCATCATGGCGCTGGTGCCGCGCGCGCCCCGCGCGACATCGACATAAGCCGCCCCCGCCTCCTCCAGCGCCAGCCGCACATATTCGCCGCGGCCCTGGATCTCGGGCCAATAATAGAGCTCGTATTTCATGGGAGGGGTCCGTGAGCGTGGAAGCGGTCGGACCAATGTAGCATGCGGCCGAAGGTTCCGTGAGAGCGAGACGGAACGGCGGCACCACTTACTCCGTCATTGCGAGCGCGAGCGAAGCAATCCGGAATCTTTCCGCGGAGACAGTCTGGATTGCTTCGCTACGCTCGCAATGACGCGGGGAGAGAGCTGCGCGCCCTAACTCAATTCGCCGCGAAACAATACAGCAGGCCGTCGCCGCCGGTGCTCTTCAGATCGGCCTGCGAGCAGCCGCCGTCGGGACCGCGCGAGGGGTGAGAGCTGTTCCAGGACTTTGACGGCTCGTCATCGCGCAGGCCCTTGCGATCGGCATGGCCGACGACCGCCGCGCCCTGCGTGCTCGACGTCCAGTTCCTGCAGGTCTTGTCGTCACCCGCGGCAAAAGCGGTGCCGTCCGGTTGCGATCCCGTGAGGATATCGTGCCGGTTCGGCGTGTCGCCGGCGCCGTTGATGACCTCGCCCTTCTCGCTGAGCGCGGTCTGCTTGGTGAGATTATTGGCCGCGCCGTGCAGGTCGGCAACGTCCTTGGCAATCACCGCACCCTTGGCATTCTGCCACGGTCCCTTGCCAATGCGGTCCTTGGCATTGACGGCAGGCTTGCCGTCAGCGGCCTGCGCCGAGAGATAGGCGCGCCAGGTCTTGGCGCCGGCGCCGCCGGCCTGCGCCAGCTTCTGGCACTGCGCATCGGCTCCCTCCAGGCCGCCGAGATCGGCGCCCTTGCCCGGGCCGCTCGAGGTCACGAAGAAGGTCATGTCGGCCGACTGCGCCCGCACCGATGGACTTGCGAAGACCGCGAGCGCAACGCCTGCTGGCACGATGACCCTGGCAATAATGCTCATCCTATCCTCCCGATTGTTCCTGCGATTGCGCCTGGCTGGACGGTCTTTGACCCGCTGACATGAACCCGTCGCGACAGACATTATTCCAGCGGCCATCCGCCGCACGCGCATCACCTCGAGCGGCGGCGCACGACCGGTCGCTCCGAGCGCCATGTCGATTAATTGCTTCCCGGGACGGTAGCGCCGGGCGAGCATACCAACGTGGGGCCGATCCTCAAGAGATCGCCCAGGAGAGGACGCGGGAGTCCGCTGCGGGGCCGTTCAGGGCGGCATCCGCGATCACATCGGGGCTGCCGCCGGGCGCGGCGCGAGGGGAGATCGTCATGCACTGGAACACCGTCCGCCCAATTGCGGCAATTGCCGGCTATGCCGCGCTTTGCTGCCTTGCCATCAGTCCGGGCTGCGCCGCGGCCGCGGAATTGCTCAAAGCCCGGCTTGCGCAAAACCTCGCGCCGATCTCCGGCCTTGCGATCATCGCCAAATCGAAAGGGATTTTCGAAAAGCACGGACTGGACATTACGGTTTCGAACTTCACGTCCGGCAAGCAATGCCTGGACACCGTGATCGGGGGCGGCGCCGACATCGCGACAACGGCGGAGGCGCCGGTCACCGCTTCGGCGATGGCAAACCAGCCCATCGCCTTCGTCGCCGGCATGGAATATTCCGACCTCAAGACGGTCGTTGCGGCCAAAGCCGGCGTCAAGACCAAGGCAGACCTGCGCGGCAAGCGAATCGGATTCACTGCCGGCACCGGCAGCGAGGTCTACACGGCGACGTTGCTGAAGTCGGCGGGATTGACTCCCAAGGATGTCACCCTCGTCAATCTGCGGCCGCAGGAGATGCTGCCGGCGCTTGCGGCCGGAAGCATCGACGCGATCGACACTTGGGAACCCCACATCGCCAACGCCAAGAAGGCCCTGGGCGAAGCCGCCGCTGAACTCGATACAAAGGGCACTTACTCCGAAACGTTCAACATCGTTGTCATGAGGACCTATCTGGATGCCAACCCGGCGCTGGTTGGGAAGTTCATCGCTGCGCTGATCGACGCCGAGATCTGGATGAAGGCACACCAGGATGAAGCGATCACGGTCGTGGCGGACGCGGTCGGCATGAAGCGGGACGATCTCGCTCCGATCTGGACCGACTATGTTTACCAGGTGCGTCTCGACGACCGGCTGATCGAGATTCTCAAGACCCACTCAGCATGGCGCCTCGAGAGCGGCAACCATCCTCCGGGAGCGGCGATGCCCGACTTCAGCAAGGTCGTCGTCGCCGAGCCGCTGAAGAAGGTCGACCCCGCACGCGTCACGCTCTCGTGGAAATAGGCACCCGCACGGCCATGCAGGACGGCACTTCAGCAGGACAGGAGATTGTCCTCCGCACTGACGGTCGCGGTCGGCGGCCGGATTCAGCTCGTCTTCGCCGCCTCAATATTCTGGTCGGGGCGCTTTCGCTTCCCTTGTTCGTCGGCCTCTGGGAACTGGTCTCCCGGTCCGGGGCCGTCAACATGGTGCTGTTTCCGCCGCCGACGGTGGTTGCTGCGGCGGTCCTTGAGTGGATACGAAGCGGACAGTTCCTTGGCGATCTGCTGGCCAGCCTCTTTCGCGTCACCACGGGGTTCATCCTGGGCGGCGCGCTCGGCATCCTGCTCGGTATCCTCACCGGCCAATTCCCTGTTGTTTCGAGCTTGCTGTCCCCGCTATTCCATATCCTGCGGCCAATTCCGCCGATTGCTTTCGTGCCGATCGTCATCCTGTGGTTCGGCCTGTCGGAGGCAGGGAAACTGTTCCTGGTCGTATGGGGCGTGTTCTTCACGGTTTGGCTTTCGACCCACATCGGCGTGCAGAAGGTCGACCGCGGCCTGATCCGGGCGGCGTTGATGCTCGGCACGCCCCGGCGGCAGATGCTCCAGGAGATCGTGCTGCTGGGCGCGCTTCCTTACATCGTGGTCGGGTTGCGCACCGCCGTCAGCATCTCGTTTTACACGCTTGTCGCCGCCGAACTCGCAGGCGCTTTCGCCGGCATTGTCTACAGGATCGAGATTGCGCAGCAGAATTTGCAAACGGGCCAGGTCATGGGCGGGCTCGCAGCGCTCGGGTTGATTTCGTTCGCTGCCGACCGGCTGTTTTCGGCTCTTGCGGAACGTACTGTCTGGTGGCGTTGATGTCGGGAGCTCGATCGATCATGAAACTGGCTCTGGCAAGTTCGCCGGCCTCCGTCGAACCGGCGCGGAAACAACCGGCCATTCAAGTCTCAAACCTGAGCATCGTTTTTGACACCCGCCGCGGGCAGACCATCGCGGTGGATCGCGTGTCCTTTGACGTGGCACCTGGCGAGTTCGTTTGCATCGTCGGGCCCTCCGGCTGCGGCAAGTCGACGGTGCTCAATACGATCGCCGGACTGGAAGTGCCGTTTGAAGGCGACATCCTGGTAGAGGGCTCGCGTGTCTACAGCCCGCGCCCCGATGTCGGCATGGTGTTCCAGCAGCCGCATCTTTTCCCCTGGAAGTCGGTCCGCAGGAACATCGCCCATGGCCCCAAGATGCTTGGGAAGTCCAGGATGGAAGCGAATGCCATCGCCGACGATCTGATCGCGATGGTCGGTCTCAAGCGTTTCGCCGACGCCTATCCGAACACGCTGTCCGGGGGCATGCAACAGCGGGTCGCGATCGCGCGAGCGCTGGCCAATCAGCCCCGCGTACTGCTGATGGACGAGCCCTTCGGGGCCCTCGATGCGCAGACCCGGGCGGTGATGCAGGACAATCTGCTGGAGCTGCGCGACCGGATCAAGGCGACGATCGTGTTCGTCACGCATGACATCGATGAAGCCATCGTGCTGGCCGACCGTGTTCTCATCATGAGCGCAGGACCCGGCCGCATCCTGCGCGAAGTCGCGGTCAAGCTGCCGCGCCCGCGGTCGAGTTCTGTCATGGTCGAGCCAACCTATCTTTCCCTCAAGAAGGATTGTCTCGACGTCATCCGCGCAGAAGGGTTGCGGGCATTCAATCAGTCGGACGCGAGCTGATCGCCCAGAACTTGGAAATCGAGAAGCAGCCCGCAGCACGCTGGCATGGTTCTTGAATAATCGATGCCGGGTCTCACAGTGGAGCCGGCGATGCACAGGGCCAATAGCGCGATAGCGGCAGGCGTGATGCTGGCCGAGTCGGACAATCTCGTCAGGCCGCTGCCCGGCTTGCTGGACGGTCTCAACCGGGCTGATCGCAATCGGCTGCGTGCGATCGGACGCGAGAGGGCCCTGGACGCCGGCCAGCTGGTTTGGTCTCAGGGCGACACACAGGCTGGGATCTACCTGATCAGCGAGGGACGCATACGCAGCTACTATGCGGCGCCGTCGGGGCGTGAGGTCACGCTCGCCTACTGGTTTCCCGGCAACTTCGTCGGCGGCCCCGATATATTCGGAACGGGCCCGCACATGTGGTCATCGGTTGCGGCCGAACCCAGCCTGTTGACGTTCATGCCGGGACTGGCGCTGCGGCGGCTTGCGCTGGAATCGCCGGCGATCGCCGTCGCCTTGCTGGATGCCCTGGCATTCAAGGCGCGATGCTATTCGGCGATGGCCCAGATGCTCGGGACGCGCTCGGTGACCGAGCGGCTGCATAGCCTGCTGATCTTCCTGTCGCACGTCTATGGCGTGAAGCGCGGCGGCGAGATCGTCATCGGGATGCCGTTTACCCACGGCGATCTCGCCAATCTCATCGGATCCACCCGCCAATGGGTCACAGTACAGCTCGCACGGCTCCAGGCGGAAGGCGTGATCAGGTACGACAGAACCGTGATCTCGATCCTGGATCTTTCGATGCTCGAGCAAGAGATGGAATAAATTCCGCCTTCAGCCGCCAGACTTCAATTCGAACGCCGCTCGGCCTGCACTGGCCTCGAACCGCCGCGCCAGTCCGATCAGCGCACGATCATGCCAGGCCGGCGCCAGCAGGGTCACGCCCATGGGCATGCCGTTCGGCAATGTCGCGTTCGGAACCGCCACGCCGCAGAGATCGAGCAGATTGGCAAAGTACGAGTAGTAGCCGAGGCGATTGTTGAGGATGATCGGATCGCGATCCATCTCCTCCAGCGTGAACGGCCGCGGTGCGGTCGGGACCACCAGCGCATCGATACCCGCAAAGATCGCCTCGGCGTCGCGGCGAAGCCGGTGCAAACGGTGAATGGCACCAAATGTGTCGATCGCTGAATAGCCGGCGGCTGAGCCCAGCACGGTCCTCGTGACATCAAGCAGGGAGCCGGAATTGATGTCCATAAGCGAAGCGATGGCCGAGTTCCGCTCCGCGACCCAGGGCCCGCTGAACATCAACTCCCCGGCCTGGCGGAACGGGGCGAAGTCCACCTCGATCGCCGTTCCTCCGATCTGCGCAAAACGCTCGCAGGCGCGCTCATAGAGCTCGCCGCATTCCGGCATGCCGAAGCATTCGAGATCGGCGGACGCGATGCGGCCGAAGCGGAAGGATGGCACCGTTCCCGTGGCGAAAGAAAAGGTCCTGGGCAAGCGGCTGTAGGGATCTTCGAAATCGAACCCCTCGATGATTTCGATGATCGCCTCGCCGTCGCTGACGGTGTTGCAGAACACCGAAACGCAATCGATCGTCGGGCAATTCGGCACCAGCCCGCGTGATGACACCAGCCCAACGGTCGGCTTGATTCCGACGATGTTGTTGAAGCCGGCAGGTATGCGGCCGGACCCGCCGGTATCGGTGCCGAGCGCGAACGCGACGTGCCCGGCCGCCACGGCGACCGCGGACCCAGAACTGGAGCCGCCCGCAATATAGCGCGCATCGGCAACCGACGCGCAGGGGCCATAGGGCGAACGCGCGCCGGACAGGCCTGTGGCGAACTGATCGAGATTGGTCTTTCCGAGGCAAATTGCTCCGGCCGCGGTGAGGCGTTCGACGCTGTGCGCGGAATGCCAGGGCGTGTAGCTGAACGCCGGGCATGCGGCAGTGGTCGGCATTCCCTCGACATCGATATTGTCCTTCACACCAAAGGGAATGCCGAGCAGCGGAAGTTTTTCGCCCGTCCGCGCGCGCGCCACGAGCTTCCGGCATGCTTCAAGCGCCTCCTCCCGCGGGCGGAGATAGATCCAGCAATTGCGGTCGCGCTCGGCCTCGATCCGGTCATACGCCGCTTCGATCGCCTCCAGCGGCGGGGACGAATTCCTGCCAATGGTTTCGTGATTTGTCCTGGAGCGCGCGACAGACTGGCTCACCGAATATCTCCCTCTCTAACCGGCAGGCGCGAAATTGCGGGAGCTCTGCGCGGGCAACAAGCAATTAAGTGCTTCGCGCAAAATGGTCGGCCGTATCAGGATATAAGCGGCTCAAAGAAAAAGGGCGCCGTGCCGAAGCACGACGCCCTTGTCTTTAATCCGCGTACGATCAGTTGGTCTGCTGGATCGCCGACAATTCCCAGCCGCTGCCCGGACGGCGGGCAAAGGTCCAGATCTCGGTCGCCTCGCCCGGCTGCTCGCTGCCGGCGACAACCGCGCCGCTGTTGCGGTCCAGCGTCTTGTCGGTGAGGGCGAAGCGCAGCGCCACCGTGGCGTATTCAGTCTCGCCTTCGCGCCAGGCCTCCGCGAGGTCGCCCTGCAACAGCTTGACGTTGGTCACCTTGTTGACGACGTTGCGCGCGCGGTTCTGGCCGAGGTCCTGCTCGAAATAGGAGACCATTTCCGGCGTCGCGAGCGTGTGCAGCTTGGCCACGTCCTCGTTCGACCAGGCAGTCTGGACATCACCGAGCAGGCGCTCGAATGCCTCATAGTCATCAGGCTTGATCTCGAGCGGTGCATTGTTTGCGCCGAAGCCGAAGCCGCCAAGTCCACCACCGAGGCCGCCGCCACCGAGGCCGCTGCGATAATTCGTCTGCGGTCCCGGGCCGCTACCTGCATCAGCGTTGGCGTAGGCCGCCTGCTGTGTATGGCGGCGCTGCCACCACGACATCGCCAGCCGCACCACGACCACCACGAGCACGATCTGGATGATCAGGCCAAGGATCGACGACAGGCCGCCGAGGCCACCGAACAGGCCGCCGCCGAACAGCATGCCGAGCAGGCCGGCACCGAGGAAGCCGGCCGCCAGGCCGCCCATGAAGCCGCCGGCGCGGCCGAACAGGCCACCGCGCGCGGGCGCAGCCGCAGCCGAGTTCATGCCGGCACCCGGCTGGGTGTAGGTCCGGTTGAACTGCGAGGTCGAGCCCGGTGCGGTCGTGGTCGAAGGCGGCGCCGAATAGGTGCGCGAGCCGCGCGAACCCGACGACATGCCACCACCGACGCGGGCGTCGGCGGACGAAATCACCAGCGCAGTCGGCAGCGCAAGCGCCAGCATGACGGCGAGGGTCTTGAAGAGAGTGCGGGAGCGTTGCGAGAAAGTCATGTGCGTTTCCCAAATCCCCGGCATGGGGACGTGCTCTTAAGATGGGCAGACTTCCCGAAAAGTGAAGCCGGTTTCGGAACTTATGGCTGCGGCCCTCAGTCGCGGGGATGTGGCAAAAGCCCATATTTGGCGGGGGTTTGGCCGCGGGCGCGGAGGAACCAGGCGAATTCCGCTTTTTCCTCGTCATTGCGGGGAACGTGACGAGCGCGCACCCTCATCCCGCCTTTGCCATCGTCTCCTTCACGGCCGCCACGAGCTGGCTGAGCGTGAACGGCTTTGGCAGGAAGTCGAATTGCTGGCCTTCGGGCAGGCTCTTCTCGAAGGCGTCCTCGGCGTAGCCGGAGACGAAGATGAACTTAATATCAGGGTTCTTCTCGCGCATCGCCTTCAGCAGCGTCGGGCCGTCCATCTCAGGCATCACGACGTCGGAGACGACGAGATCGATCGCACCGCTCTGCTCCTCCAGGACCTCCATGGCCTCGACGCCGTTCTCGGCCTCGACCACGGTGTAGCCGCGCGAGCGCAGGCCGCGTGCGTTCAGCGCGCGCAGGCCCTCTTCGTCCTCGACGAGAAGAATGGTGCCCTGTCCGGTGAGATCGGTGCGCGGCTTGGCCTCCGCCCCCGCAGGTGCGGTCTCCTTCGCGGCGCCATTGGCCGCGCCGACCACTGCTGCGGGCTGCTCCTGCACCTCGGGCTCGGCGTGATGGCGCGGCAGGAAGATATGGAACGAAGTCCCCTGCCCCGGTTCCGAGTCCACGTAGATGAAGCCACCGGTCTGCTTGACGATGCCGTAGACGGTGGAGAGCCCGAGGCCGGTGCCCTTGCCCACTTCCTTGGTCGAGAAGAACGGCTCGAAGATCTTGTCGCGGATATCGGCGGGGATGCCAGTGCCGGTGTCAGCGACCTCGATCCGTACATAGTCCGCGGCCGGCATGCCCTTGTAGGCGAGCTTGGCCGCTTCTTCCGCGGTGACGTTGGCGGTGCGGATGATCAGCTTGCCGCCGTCGGGCATGGCGTCGCGCGCGTTCACCGCGAGGTTGACGATCACCTGCTCGAACTGGGAGACGTCGACCTTCACCGGCCAGAGATCGCGGCCATGGATGGTCTCGTGCTTGACCTTCTCGCCGATCAGCCGGCGCAGCAGCATGGCGAGATCGGACAGCGCATCGCCGAGGTCGAGCACCTGCGGCCGCAGCGTCTGGCGCCGCGAGAACGCCAGCAACTGCCGCACCAGCGTCGCGGCGCGCGTCGCGTTCTGCTTGATCTGCATGATGTCCTGGAACGACGGATCGGTCGGCTTGTGCGCGTTCAGCAGGAAGTCGTTCGCCATCATGATGGCGGAGAGCACGTTGTTGAAGTCGTGGGCGATGCCGCCGGCGAGCTGGCCGACCGTCTCCATCTTCTGCGACTGGTTGATCTGGTTCTCCAGGGCGCGCCGCTCGGTGGTCTCGAGCATGTGCACGATGGCGGCTTCGGCGTCGTTCTCGGCGGCATCCACCGGCGTGACGAAGAACTGGCCCCAGCGCTCCTTGGTTCCTTCGAGCGCCACCTCGACCGGCGCGACGTCGGCCTGGCCCTCCGCGGCCTGGTTGATGGCCGTGATCAAGAGGTGCCGGTCTCGCGAGTTGACCGCGCGGAAGATCGACTTGCTGGCGCTGTCGAGCCCGAGGGCCTGCCCGAGCTTGGCGTAGCGCGCGTTGGCGCGCACGACGTTGCCGCCGCGGTCGACGGTCGCGATCGCCATCGGCGTGTGGTCGAAGAAGCGCATGAAGCGCACTTCGGCGGCGCGGTCGGGATCGCTGCGCTCGTCGCGGGCGCGGCTGATGACGAGCGTGCGCGACGGCCCCGGCGCGCCGTCGGCGCCGAAGGCGAGCTTGTGATAGAGCCGCACCGGCATGGTCTTGCCGGTGCGCATGCGCAGGTCGATGTCGAAGACTTCCGTCTTCACCTCGCCCGGCACCGCCACGATGGCGGTGAGCAGCGAGGCGCCGTCGCCGGAGACGATGTCGGTGAGCTTCAGCCCGCCCGAGCCGATCTCGGCGAGATCGTAGTCGAGCCAGTTCGCCAGCGTCGCGTTGACATAGGCGAGCTCGCCGGCCGGATTGACCGAGAAGAAGCCGCAGGGCGCGTGATCGAGATATTCGATCGCGTGCTGGAGTTCCTGGAACACGTCCTCCTGGCGCTCGCGGTCGCGGGTGATGTCGGCGATCGACCACACCGCGTATTTCGCCTCGCGCTTCCCGGTGCCGAGCGGGCGCACCCGCATGCGCAGCCAGCGGCCCTGGCTGCCGTCATGGCCGGAGATGCGCACCTCTTCCTGCTGCCGTTTTCCTTCGCGCGCGGCCTTGAGCAGGCGGAACACGGCTTCGGAGACGTCGGGGTTGCCGATGAAGACGCGCTCCACGGGCCGCACCTCCTGCGGTCCGCTGGCGCCGGTGAGCGTCAGATAGGCGGCGTTGGAATAGACCACGTGGCCGCGGGGATCGGTCACGGCCAGGCCGTCGAAGGCGTGATCGGCAATGCGCCCCATCACGGGATCGTCGAGACTGCGGTCGACGAAGCGGATGATGCCGGCGGCGAAGGCGAACAGGTTGAACAGGCCGACCATCGCCAGCACGGCGAGGATGCCGAGGATATAGGGCTGCGCCTGCGCGCGCCCGAGCGTCATCAACCCGACGGCGACGGCGACGAGGCCGGCGGCCACCAGCAGCACCAGCGCAATGCTGCCCGAGCGCGGCGACGGCTCGTGCGCCGCAACGGGCTCGCGTGTGAGGTCGTGGTCGGTCTCGGCAGTCATTTCAAGCTGGCACAGCCTGTCGGCAGAGAATCAACGCGCTACGGGGCGCGTGGGGTCCTCCCTGCCTGAATCGGACCCGCAGGCGCAAGGGCAGCAAGGGCGAAAGGTACGCTGATTCCCAGATTACGGCCATTTCCGGTACTTTTCGGGCATTTTATCCGCGTCCGGCACCGAATCCGTGCTTCAGCCGCATGACGTAACCGATGACCTCGGCGACCGCATGGTAGTGCTCGGTCGGGATTTCCTGGTCGATTTCGACGGTAGCATAGAGCGCGCGGGCGAGCGGTACGTTCTCGACGATCGGGATGTCGTGCTCGCGCGCGATCTCCCGAATCTTGAAGGCGAGGTTGTCGACGCCCTTGGCGATGCAGATCGGGGCGGACATGCCGCGCTCGTAGGACAGCGCAATCGAATAGTGGGTCGGGTTGGTGATGATCACGGAGGCCTTGGGAACCGCCGCCATCATGCGCTTCTTGGAGCGCTGCTGGCGCAATTGCCGGAGCTTGCCCTTGATGTGCGGGTCGCCTTCGGACTGCTTGAACTCTTCCTTGATCTCCTGGAGCGACATCTTCTGCCGCTGGAACCAGCTGCGATACTGGAAGAAATAGTCGCCGATGGCGATGATCGCGAGCGCCGCGACCACCGCGCCGAGCAGATGAATGGTCAGGCTGGTGCTGGCGCCCAGCATGGCGGCCGGATCAAGCCTGACCATCGCCTCCATGCGATGGCGCTCCGGCCACAGGACCACAGTCATGACCGCGCCGAGCACGACCAGCTTGCCGAGCCCCTTGAGGAAGTTCGCGGCAGCCTGCTTGCCGAAGATGCGCTTGAAGCCCTCGGCCGGCGACAGCTTGCTGAATTTGGGCTTCAGGGATTCGGCCGACCAGACCAGGCGATGCTGGAGCACGTTGCCGGCAATCGCCGCCAGCACCAGCATCAGCAGGGGCACGCCGATCGCCGCGAGCACGGCGACCTCGATCTGCTGCATCAGCGCGAGCAGAGCCCTGCCGTCGGTCTTGATCATCCAGGAGTTGGCGAGCAGGTTGCGCATCGGCGTCACCAGCCCGCTGCCCACCGAGCCCGAGAAGGTGGAGACCACGAGCGTGCCGCCCGCGATCATGAACCAGGTGTTGATCTCCTGGCTCTTGGCGACGTCGCCGCGTTCGAGCGCCTCTTCGAGACGCTTTTGTGTCGGGTCTTCTGTTTGACTGTCGGGATCGTTGTCGTCTGCCATCGATCACCTATCTGAGCGGCATCATCTGGTGCATGACACCGATGAAATAGTCGAGATACGTGCCCATCATCGCGGTGAGCACCACGGCAAGCACCAGGAAGCCCGCGAAGATCGACAACGGCACGCCGACGAAATAGACCTGCATCTGCGGCATCAGCCGCGCCAGCACGCCGAGCCCGATGTTGAAGACGAGGCCGAACACCAGAAACGGTCCGGAAAGCTGCAAGCCCAGGCTGAACGCGGCGGCAAAGGCGCGCGTCGCCAGCGAAGCGACGTCGCCGCTCGATACGGTCTCGCCGGGCGCGAAGATCGTATAGCTGTCGTTCAGCGCGGCGATCACCAGATGATGGCTGTCGGTGGCAAACAGCAGCGTCACCCCGAGCATGGTCAGGAAATTGCCGACCAGCACGCCCTGCTGCCCCTGTGTCGGATCGACCGAAGTGACGAAGCCGAGCCCCATCTGCTGCGCAATCACGGCGCCCGCGACCTGAAGCGCCGACAACGTCACGCGCGCGGTCGCCCCCAGCACGATGCCGATCACGATCTCATGCAGCATCATGACCAGCAGCGGCGCGATCGAGCCCATGTCGACCTGGTAGGCGTTACGATGCAGCGGCAGGATGATCAGCGTGAGCAGCAGCGCGATCGCCAGCTTGATCCGCGTCGGAATATTGGTCTCGCCCAGCCCCGGCAACAGCATCACCATCGCACCGACCCGGGCGAAGGCGAGCATGAAGGAAGCGGCGAGCGCCGGCAGCAGCGAGACGTCGATGCGCATGTCGGGCGCATTGTGCCTTAGCCGCCGATGATTCGCGACGAGATCCGCATCATGTGGGAATGGAGTGCGTCGGCCATGAACGGCAGCGCCAACAGCATCGTGGCGAAGATGGCCAGGATCTTCGGCACGTAGATCAGCGTCTGCTCCTGGATCTGCGTCAGCGCCTGGAACAGCGACACGACGACGCCGACCACGAGGCCGACCACCATCAGCGGCGAGGACACGATCACGATGGTCCAGATCGCATCACGCGCGACGTCGAGGGTTTCAGGTCCGGTCATGTGCAGAATTCCTTGTTCATTTCTCGCCTCCCCACCGCTGTTCCGAGCGAAGCAAAGGCTTATCCCCGTCCTTGCGAGCGCAGCGAAGCAATCCAGACTGTCGCCAGCGGAAAGATTCTGGATTGCTTCGCTGCACTCGCAATGACGATTGGGGCGAGCGCGAGCGCCAAAAATCAGATCGGCATCTTCATGATGTCTTCATAGGCCGCGATCACGCGGTCGCGGACCGAGACCAGCGTGGACACCGCGACGTCGGTGTCGGCGACCGCCGTCACCACGTCCATCACGTTGGCCTTGCCGGCGGCCATCGCGACCGTCTGCGCGTCGGACTTGCGGCCGGACTCCATGACGCTGCCGACGGCGTCTTTCAGGAGCGACGCAAAGGACTGCCCGCTCGCTTCGCTGCCCTTGCCGGCGCCGCTGTTCTCCAGCACGCGGGCGAGGTTGGCATAAGCATTGGCTGCGATTGTCGGTGATGCCATGGCTCAAATGTCCTGTTCAGCTCTTGAGGATGTCGAGCGTGCGCTGGATCATCCGGCGCGTCGCACTGATGATGTTGAGATTGGCCTCGTAGGACCGCTGCGCGTCGCGCATGTCGGTCATCTCGACCACCGAGTTCACGTTTGGATATTTGACGTTGCCGGTCGCATCGGCCGCCGGATTGTTCGGCTCGTATTTGGTGCGGAAGTTCGACTGGTCCGGCTTGATCCTGCCGAGGGTGACGACCTGCGCGTCGAGCGTGCGGTCGAGCGCGGAGGAGAAGGTCGGCACCTTGCGCCGGTAGGGATCGCCGCCTGATGTCTGCGAGGTCGAATCCGCGTTCGCGATGTTCTCCGAGATCACCCGCATGCGCCCGGCCTGCGCGCGCAGGCCGGAGGTCGCGATCGCCATCGAGCGGGCAAAGTCGCTGCTGTCATTCGCCATGATGCGCTTCCCTTAGCTCTTGAGCATGATCTCCGCGCAAACGCTCCGCGTTTGTCGCGAGGGAAAGCCGCTGCACATTTTTCCGGATCATGCCCTAGCCCTTGCCGATCGCGGTCTTGAGCAGACGCAGGCTCTTGGAATACAGCGAGGTCACCGCCGCATAGTCCATCTGGTTGCTGGCGGCCTTCATCATCTCTTCCTCGAGATTGACCGCGTTGCCCGCGGGACGGGTCTCGAAACCTGCATTCCTGTTCTGGTCGAACGCCGAAGCAGCACCTGACGGCGTCATGTGGGAACCGCTGGTGCGGGTGAGCGCCAGGGGGCCCATCGAGCCCGTGACCGCCCCCGCCTTGTCGAGCTTCGGCTCGACGAGGTCGCGCGGCCGGAATTTGGGCGTATCGGAATTGGAGACGTTCTCGGACAGGACGCGCTGGCGTTCCTGGTGCCACTGCATCTTGGTGCGAAGCGCCGACAGCTCCGGGAGGTCGTTGATGGACATCGTTGCGGCTCCTTCCGCCTCTCGGACCAAAGGCCCGAAGCTAGGCAGAATTTGCCGCGTGTATGGTTAACAGGTGGTTAAAGATGGCATCGATGCATGTCCCTTGACGGAACACCACTTTGCGCCCCCGTGATTCTACGCATCCAAAAGCGGCATTAACCCAACCGTTTGGCGGGCCATGCACAGGCCAAGAAGTCGTTTTGGATCGAGCGATTCATGGGTTATTAAGGGTTGGGGACGGCAAAACTTGCCGTGGGACGTTAAGAAATCGCAGTTTTGGGGCATCCCACGTCGATGGTTGGCGCGTCTGACCATGGGCACGAGAAAAGCGCCATTTGTCGGGGACAAGTATGCAAGGCAGCCCAATCACCTTCATCGTGGCGTTCATCGTCGTTCTGGCGTTGATCGGCGTCGCCGCATGGTTGGTTCGCCGATTCGCCACCAGCCGGCTCGGTGCCAACACCCAGCGCGGCCGGATGCCCCGGCTTGCCGTGATCGACGCCGCCGCGGTCGATGGCCGGCGCCGCCTGGTGCTGGTCCGGCGCGACAATGTCGAGCATCTCCTGATGATTGGCGGTCCCACCGACATCGTCGTCGAGCCCAATATCGTGCGCGCCGCGCCCGGCCGCGACCAGCTTCCGCAGCGTTCAAATGCCGCCGAGCCGCCGCGCCTTGCCCCGATGCCCGATACCAGCAGCTGGACCGACGAAGCCCCGCGGCCCGAGCTGCTCGATCACCCCGAACCGCAAATGCCCGAGCCGCCGCCGCGGCCGCGTCCCTCCTTCGCCGACGAGGTACGCCGGCCTGCTCCCGCACTGGCCGAGCGCCGCAACGAACCGCCACTGGCGGGCTTTCCGCCTGAGCCGATCCTGCCGCCGCGCCCCGAGCGCGAGGCACGCCCCGAGCCGGTTCCGCCGCGCATCGCCCGCAGCGAGCCTCCGCTGATGCCGCGTCCCCCGCGGCAGAGCGAGGCGGTGAAAGTGCCCCCGATGCGCGCCGAGCGCGCGGCCGCGCCACCGCCTCCTCCGCCCGTGCCGCAGGCTCCGCCCGTTCCGCCGCCGGCCCCCGCTCCCGCCGCGCCCTCGAACGCCGAGCAGAATCTCGCCGAGATGGCGCAGCGGCTCGAAGCCGCGCTGCGCCGCCCGGCCGGCGAGACGGTCGCGCCTCCGGTTTCGCCCGAGCCGCCCGCGCCACCCCCGCCCCGCGCCGCACGCAGCGAGCCGCCGGCACCCCCGGCTCCGCCCGCAAAGCCGGCCGCGGAGAAGACCAGCTTTGAAAATCTCGAAGACGAGATGGCCTCGCTGCTCGGCCGTCCGAAGCCGTCTTCGTGAGGCTGCCGGCCCTCCCGCGTAGAGTTGTTTTTCTTTCTGTCCTGATCGCCGCGGCTTTGCTCGCGATGCCTGCGCATGCGCAGGATATCAGCATCAATCTCGGCGGTCAGGGGGGCGGCGGCGTCACCGAGCGCGCGATCCAGCTCATCGCGCTGCTCACGGTGCTGTCGATCGCGCCGTCGATCCTGATCATGATGACGTCATTCACGCGCATCGTGGTCGTCTTGTCGCTGCTGCGCACCGCGATGGGCACGGCGACCGCGCCGCCGAACTCGGTGATCATCGCGCTCGCGATGTTCCTCACCTTCTTCGTGATGGGACCCGTCCTGCAGAAGTCCTACGACGAGGGCATCCGCCCGCTCGTCGCCAACCAGCTTGGCGTCGAGGACGCACTCCAGCGCGCTTCCGTCCCCTTGCGCGGCTTCATGCAGAAGAACGTGCGCGAGAAGGACCTCAAGCTGTTCCTGGATCTCTCGGGCGAGCCGCCGCCGGCCACGCCGGATGACCTCGCGCTGCGCATCCTCGTCCCCGCCTTCATGATCTCCGAGTTGAAGCGCGCCTTCGAGATCGGCTTCCTGCTGTTTCTCCCCTTCCTGATCATCGACCTCGTCGTCGCCTCCGTGCTGATGTCGATGGGCATGATGATGCTGCCGCCCGCAACGATCTCGCTGCCGTTCAAGCTGATCTTCTTCGTGCTGGTCGATGGCTGGTCGCTGGTGGCGGGAAGCCTGGTGCAGAGTTACGGAGGCGGATAACTGCGGCTCCATCCGCCGTCATGTCCCGGCTTGCCGTCTTCGCTGAAGCGTCGCCGGCCGAGCGCCCTTGTGGGCCCGGCCTAGCCTAGCGGAGCCGGGACCGGGGCATCCCGTACGCCGCGGCCTTTCGATTTCATCACTGCGGTCTCTGGAATACTGGACCCGATCAAGTCGGGCGATGACACCGAGAACGTGGCATACAGCGAGACGGCGTCGACAGCGCGCCCCTACCCCTTCACGTCATACTGCCTGCTGAGGTGATCGCCGATCTGCACCAGCATGGCGACGCTTTCGGGGAAGCCCGGCTTATCCGTCGCGGCCTGGTCTGCATCGGCGCGGAATTCCCAGCCGTCGCCGTCGCGGACGATCGAGATGACGAGGTCATCCGGACCATCGGCATGGACCTTCAATTCGGCCCGCGCCATGGCGATGAGTTCGGCTTCGGTCTTGGCAGGCTTGCTCATATCGACGCTCTCCCGGCATAAAGACGCGCAGGTTGCCGCTTCAACGGGCACCTGTCGAGAGGCCACGTGGTAGCAGGGTTCCTACCGCGTCATCTTGATCTGCCGCACGACGGGGATCGTGGGCAGCGAGCCGGTGTGGTCGGCCTCGTCCTTGGCTTGCGGCGAGGCCGGCGCGCGGGCGGTGGCATCGGGGAAGCGCTGCTTCATCTCGCGCAGGAAGCCGTCGAGCGTGTCGACGCTGGCGGCGAGCTTGGCGATCTCGGCGAATTCGGCGCTGGAGGACGCTGCCGGCTTGCTCGCGATGTCGAAGGCGACCCGGTCCGCACTCTCGCTCATCAGCGGCGCATATTTCTCGCGGAAGCGCGACAGGCCGATCGAATCGTCGGCAAGCGCATAGCCGACGGCGGCGCGGATGATGTCGCTCTTCTCCACCGCGTTGAGCGGCTTGAAGTCGCGGAAGCGGTCGCCGTAATAGAGCTCGATCTGCTCGGCGGATTCGCGCCAGCGCCGTGCCGCCCAGAAGATGTCGGAGCGCAGGCGGAGCACCTCGCGCCCGGAAACGTTGGAGACGATGTCGAGCGCGAGATCGTGGCGGCCGACGTCGCTTTGCGCGCGCGCCTCCAGCAGCAGCCGCTGCTGCCGCAGCTCGCCGGAGAGATCGCTGATTCGGCTCGCGCGCAGCGCCGAGATCGCCATGTCGGGCTTGCGGTTGGCGAGGTAGATCATGGACAGGCGCGCGGCGACCTGGGCGCGGGCTGCGCCTTCGAGGCGATGGTCGACCTGGTACTGCAACAGCTCGGCGGCCTGGTCGAGCAGGTCGATCGAGGCGAGACGGTCGGCGAGCCGGCGGATCAGCTCGTCGCCGCGGCGGCCGATCGGCGTCAGCTCGCGGAACTCGTAGAACATCCCGAGCGCCTCGACCGGCGGCAGCTCGTCACCCTTGGGCCCCAGGAAGATCTGCGTGAACAGGTCGGAGGCGAGGTCCTGCGCCTGACGCGAGGCCTCGGCGTTCGGCTGGAGCCTTGTCGCGGTGCGCGCCGCCCTGAGCGCGTCCCGGTAGCGCCCGTTCTCGGCATATATCTGCGACAGCATCTGGAGCGTCTTGACCTCGATCGAGTCGCCCCGCCAGGTCATCGACAGCGTCTCGAGCTCACGCAGCGCGTCTTCCTTGCTGATCTCGTCGCGCTTCTGCCGCAGCGCCACTTCGAGCTGCTTGGCCTCGGCCGCCGCCTGACGATCATTCGAGGCGACCGCGAATTTGTAGTCGTCGAGCGCGTCCTTGTCGTGGCCGAGGGCCTCGGCGAGCCGGCCGCGCAGCACGGCGAAGCCGGGCGCCGCCTCGGGCGATATGCCGACCACCTCGATCTCGCTGCGGCGCTTGGAGGCGCCGGCATAATCCTTCACCTCGAGCGAGGCGCGCATCGCCTCCATCGTCACGATGCGCTGGATGTCGATCGGCAGCGAGGCGATGGCGAATTCGACGTTCTTGAACTTCTCGCGCGCATCCGCCCACTTGCCCTGGCGCGCATAGGCGAGCGCCTTCCAGAGCTGGGAATCGTGGCTGTTACCGATCACGGGATTGGCGAGGTCCTTCAAGCCCTGCGCTGGCCGGCCGATCAGGATGTTCGCGATCGCATGCATGATCAGCGCGCCGCTCTCCTCCTTGTTGAGGGGATCGGCCAGCATCAGGTCGGTCACCGACTTGGCCTCGTGGTACATGGCGCGCGACATGTAGAACTGCGCGAGATCGAGCCGCGGTAGCGAGCGCTGCGCCGGCTCGACGGCCGCGATCGCCGTGATCAGACTGCCCTGGCGCGTCCAGAAATCCTCCGACTGGCCCTTGCGCCAGCCTTCCGGACTGAAGACCGGCCGCACCGCGGTCGGTGCCCGCTCGGCGGAGATATCGACCGGCGACAGCGTCAGTCCGCCCTTCTTGCCGAGAATGACCTTGTCGGCTCCAACCTCGACGCCGACCTCGTCGGAGTTCGGCCGGATCGCGATGCCGTGCGCGGATTCCAGCAGTGAGAGATCGACGAGATCCTGCCGCTTGATGAAGCCGCGCACCGGCCGCTGCCCGGTGACGACATAGAGCGTGTCGCCGGCGTCGGGATCGGTCAGCTTGTGCAGCAGGCCCGGATTGGCGAAGGGGATCGCGATATTGGCGAGCGCGGGGTCGGTGATGTTGCGCGACATCATCAGCGGCAGCGGCGTCGCCTGGATCTTGTCGGCGAGCGTCAGGAGCCAATTGGTCTCCTTGCCGACCTCCTCGCTCGTCAGCGAGTAGACCAGCGGCCGGGTGAGACGGATGCGGACCGCCTGCCCCTTGTCGAGCGGCATGCGGCTGACCTCGCCGATCATCGCGCCGCCCCGGCCGCGGATCGCCTCGACGTCGATCGGCTTCGGCGTATCGAACACCAGCCACACCGTATCGCCGCGGCGGAACGCCGCCGCAGGCGTTGCCACCTGAAGCGGGAAGATCACGCGCAAGCCATCGCTGTCGCGGCGGACATCGACGCTGGCCACGGTGGGCTGCGGCGCGGCCGGCGCCTCGGCAGGTGCGGCCTTCACGCTTTCCTTGACCGGCTCTTTCGCAGCCTCCTTCACGACCTCCTTGGGCGCTTCGGACACCGCGGGCTTGACGGGCGCGACCACAGCTTCCGCTGCCGGCGCCGCAGGCTTCGACACGTCCTTGGGCGGTTCCGCGGCATGCGGTGCTTCGGCCGCGGGAGCCGGCGCAGGCTTCGGTGCTTCGACCGGCGGCATCGCCGCCGGAGCTTCCGGCTTCACCTCGGGCTTGGCTTCGATCTTGGCTTCGATCTTGGCTTCGCGCGCGATTGTCTCGGACGTCGGCGGCGCGATCTCGCGATGGGCCTCCTTCGGCTTCTCGGCCGCCGGCTTTTCCGGAGCCGGTCCGTGGCTTTGGGCCACGGGCTTTGCCTGCGCGATCACCGCCTCAGCCGTCGCGGCGGTCTTGCCCTTGTCGGGCTGGAAGGAGATGTCGACGACGTAATTCTTCTCGTCGCGGAAGGAGTGCACGTCCGAATCGCCGATCAGCGCGATCTCGACACTGGTCTGGTCGATGTCGGACTTCTGCTTGATCGAGGCGACGTTCGGGGGCGCGGCGACGACGGCGTCCGCCAGATCGAAATTGAGGCCGGCATTGAACGCGAGCGTCAGCTTCTGCTCGTTGAGCACGGAGGACACGCCGACGCCGTCGGGCATTTCGAACACGAAGCGCACGAAAGTCGGCTGCACCGAGGCGCGCACGCGGATCTGCGGACGCTTTTTGGTCTCGGCTGCCGCGCGCTGGGCGCGCAAGGCGCGTTCGGCGACACGCGCGCGCTCGGCCAGTTCCTTGACCACGTCCATCGGCAGGCTTGGCGGCGGCCCCTTCCAGCCCTCCGGCAACAGGTCGATGAAGGTGCGCTCGCCGGCGTTCATGGTGTTGACGGTGACGCGCCGCGCCAGCGACAGGCGGATGGCGCTACCGTCGGGATCGCGGCGGGCAGAATTGACGTAGTCGGGCGCACCTTCCGGAACGCGATCGACGGGAACGTCGACCGCCCGGTCGAAGCGAATGATGAGAATGGAGCCGGCCGTCGTCACCTCGGAGGGAACGTCCTCGCCGAGCTTGATCACCAGACGGGCAAAGCCGCCACTGGCCGAGAAAGCCGCCTCGCCCCGGACCACATCGGCGGCGCGGGCGGGCACACCGAGGCCGATGAGCAGGCAGGCCGCCAGCACGGGTGCCTTGCGGACATGGCGCGACAGCCCCCGCGCCAAGACGCGGGCTCGCGACATAAATCCAGCGGCAGCCTTCTGCGCCATTGGCGGCGTTTCTTCCAATTCGGCGGTCCATGCCGGCACTGGCGCCGGCCCGTGCCGTCGACTGTAGGTTTTGCCAATTAAGGACTTGTTAATGCTGTAATGACGAATACACCCGGCACAGCGCGTCGCGACGCCTGCTTGCGGGCTCGGGCGTTCGTGCTTCGAAATCTGGAGAGCAAGTGGTTAAGGAGGTGTTAACACCCCTTCTTCGCACCCGTCAGGAATGCCAATCAAACCCGATTGGCCGGCAAGGCATTCAACTTGCCTCGCGCTTCGCGAATTGACTGCAAGGTCAATCGCTTTTCCAAGATTCGGCGCTCGATGTACTCACGCTCGAGATCCGTCAGCGGCGTGTTCAACAACCGCTGATAGCGGCGAATGCTATCGTCGTGAGCCTGAATGAGCGCGAACCTTGCATCCATATTCACCTCCGATTCGTTCCGCCTCACCGGGCCAACTCAGTCGTAATCGACGCCATAACGCGCGAACTCGTCACCGATGTTCTTCTGAATTGTCTTTGCAGTCGAAATGTCAGATTTTCCGCCGATCGCATCGCCTTGCTTCAGCTTGGCAAGCCCGCGGCCAAACAACGCGCTCGCCAGTTCCGGGGCAGCTCGCAGGGCGGAATTGTAGTCATCGATCGCCGCACCGAACTCACCCATCTTCAGGTGGATCAGCCCACGCGAGTCGTACACTGCAGCGCTGGTCGATCCCGATTGAAGCGCTCTGTCGCAATCCTCCAGCGCTTCTCGCGAGGCACCAAGAACCGCCCGGGTCCAACATCGTCCGCTCCATGCCGCCCGCGAGGCGGGCTGGAGGCGGATTGCCTCGTCGTAATCATGCGCCGCGCGCTGATGGTCGTTCTTCTTCAGGTAGGCTCCGGCGCGGTTGACGAAGGCAGCGCCATAGCCAGGATCGAGCTTGATCGCATTATCAAAGGCTTCGATCGCGAGCTCATATTCGCGTCTCCTCAAGTGAGCCACGCCGCGGTTGTTGAAGGCCTTTGCGTATGTCGGATTGAGTGCGATCGACTGATCGAAATCGCTGATGGCGCTGTCGTAGTCGCCCTTTGCAGTGTAGGCGTTGCCGCGATTGTTGTACGCGATTGCCAGAGCTGCCGTCGAATCTGGACGCGCCTGTATGAAAGTCGTGCAGGCACCGATCCGGGCATCGAGCGAGGTGGTACCCGTCCCGTTGCACAGTTCGATATTGCTGAGATAGCTGTCCTTCACCTTGGAGCTTTGGGCCACGACCGGCAAGCCGACCAACATCAGGACGACAAGCGCCAGTCCGCCTTCGGCAACGGAGGATCCTGGTTTCATGTCAGGCTCCCGATCTTCTGAGATCTGGCGATTGCACCGGCTGGGACCAATTCTCTAGCAGCCGCGGCAGATGTTCAGATTGAGCCTTTGCTCGGCCCTTTGCTCGCGTTGGCGTGTCCCCGCAGCGCCGGGCTTCTTCGCATATTTGTTCTTGCCCTCTTCGATCAGAGTGGAAAACTTGGTGGTTCCGTCGTCCGAGATTTCGACGTGAGGTGTGGTGCCTCGAATGCCCATCGTCGCGACCGGCGTTTCGATCTTCATGTCGCCGGTCTTCGCAACCTGGCCGGCAACAAAAACGAACGTACCCTTGGTCAGGTTGAAGACTGTCGAATTGGACTTTCCACCCGGCTCGTAGACGTATTCGTCCAATGTCATGCGGGCGTTGCTCGACAAGTTGAACGAAGTTCCATCGACGAAGTTGATGCCGACCCGACTGTCGGCACCGGTTCGAACCAAATCGCCCAAATAGACGAGATCACCGATCTTCGTCTGGATGGGTTCGCCCCCGACGTTTGCCTGGACAATGGCGGCGCCCGCATGCTCGATGATGACCGAGCCATCGGCTGTCACAACTTTCCCGATTGGCTTTGACGACGAATCCAGCACAGCACGCCGCGGAGAATCGTCCTGCGCCTGAACCGGGCGGGGTAACGAGGCGGCCAGCGCAAAGACGAGACCTGCCATGAGAACAATCGTTGCACGAGTGCCCATGGCTTCCTCCTTTTCGAAGATATGATCCTCGAGCATCCGAACGGCTCCGACAGCGCCGGCGAAAGCCATCGGGGATAATGGCAGACCAGCCACAGCAAACCACGACAGCCAAAATGGTTATTCCGGGGTACTCCGAATGGCTGATCGCCGTGTCCAAAAGAGTCACTATCCGCGCCGGGCAATTTCAAACAGCTTTTGGCGCTGAAAGCGGTGCCGTCGGGTGAAACGACAGCAATTCTGCCGTGATCGGCTCGGTGGAATTCTCGGAAACCACGTCTTTTAGCGGGCATGGCTGAGGTTGCCGGCACAAAATTGTTCCCGACCGCGTGACGCGGCAGGCCGGCCAAGATGCGGTGGCATAGGGCGACGCCTGAGGCTGACCGCTCGGCAATCGAGGTTGAAAAATGGCCGTCACGTCCACTGGAGAGCACGGGGACGAGCGCGAAGCCGCTGCCGGCCTGCATCGCCGCGTGAAGACGGCGAAGAGCAATCTTCCTGATGTAACCGCTGTTCAATCTCATGAGCGAGCCTCTGCCGGCCGTTTCGGGATGCTGTCGCTCACGGCATTGCTCTTCTCGATGATCAAAGAGGTCAGGGCCGCAGACCCGAACGCAACGTTCCTGGACGACGATACCATTACGTACAAGGACTTCGCACACGGCGTGTTCGAGCTCACGACCAAGGAACCAATACCGCGGCACATCATCGTCGAGGACCCCGGACAAACGGTCGAGCTGAGCAAGGTCGGCTCAGGGCTTACCGTGAATCAGCTCGACAACAGCCCCACGCGCATGGAGGAGCTGCGGGTGGCCCAGCAGGAGGCGCTCGAAAATTTGTCTAAGGGATTTGGCAAGAACGGGTCCGGCACCCCTCCGTTCGTCGAATCCCTGCCGCTGGAGCCGATCAATTTCATAGCGCCCGCGGGGCCAAACGCGCTGCCACCGTTGCAGCCGATCATCGTCACGGTGCCCGACATCATCACGCCCGTGACGCCCGTGCGGACGCCACCGATCTTGAATGTGCAGGCAGGCCCGCTTGAACTCGACACGATCGCGTTCGACGTCTTCACTGCAACGACGGGAACGTTCAGCGCCAGCAGCTCCAGCGCCGCGCTGACTTTCGGCATCAGCGGAGGCGCTACGGGCGCGACTGCGTTGCAGGGAGCGATCTACGATGTATCGAAGACCAGCTCTTATGGCACGCTTTATCTGAACAGCTCGACTGGCGCCTATGCCTTCGTTCCCGACAGTGGCGCGATCAATGCGCTGAAGACGCCGACCACCGATAGCTTTGTGATCACCGTGTCCGACGGGTCGCTTTCGACTCAACAAGCCTTCACGATCAACATCAACGGGGCCGACGACGCGGCGATCATCTCCGGCACGACGACCGGCACGTCAGTCGAATTGGGCGGCGTCGCCAATGCCGCAGTCGCCAATGCCGCATCCGGCCCCTCTGTCACAACCGGCAAGCTTTCGGATATCGACGTCGACGACCCCGCCAACACTTTCACGGCTGTCAATTCCCCGACGAAGAGTGCACACGGCTACGGCACTTTCACGATGACCGCCGACGGCGTCTGGAGCTACACGCTCGATCAATCCAACAGCGCAGTGCAGGCTCTCAACATCGGCAAGACGCTGACCGACACCTTCACGGTGACCAGCATCGGCGGCACCCCGCAATTGATTACCATCACGATCAATGGCGCCAACGATGCTGCCATCATTTCCGGGGCGACGACCGGCACCGTGACGGAAGCCGCATGTTGGAAGCCCGGGACTCCGATCGCGACCGGCAAGCTTGCAGATGCGGATGTCGACAATACTCCCGACAGCTTCACGCCGGTGACCGAGCCGAGGACGAGCGACCACGGTTACGGCTGCTTCCGGATGACGGCTGACGGCGTCTGGACCTACACGCTCGATAACACCAATTGCGTCGTGCAGGCGCTGAACGCCTGCGACACCCTGACCGATACCTTCACCGTGACCACCATCGACGGCACCGCGCAGGTGGTGACGGTCACCATCCACGGCACGAACGATCCGGCCATCATCCACGGCTGCATCACCGGCTCGGTGACCGAGCCCGATTGCAGGGAACATGGCAAGCCGACGGCGAGCGGCAGACTGACCGACACCGACGTCGACAACGCGCCGAACACATTCACGCCGATCACTTGTGCGACACGGAGCGCGGGCGGCTACGGCACTTTCACGATGACCGCCGCCGGTGTGTGGACCTACACGCTCGACACCACCAACTGTGCCGTGCAGGCGCTTTCTTCCTGCGAGACTTTGACCGACACCTTTGCGGTCACGACCATCGATGGGACGGAACAGACCATAGCTATCACAATCCACGGCGCCGACGATCGCGACCATTTCGGCCACGCGGCGGCTCTCGATGCCGCCGATCCGCCCCACACCGCCGCGCCCCCCGAAGACAATGCGGTTGCGCGAGCTTTTACCGCCGGTCCGACGGTGGCTGCGAGCACCCATGACGCGAACACGGGTGGCATCCGTGTCTCCGCCGAAAGTCCGGATCACGGCAAGATCGGCGCAAGCGGCGGTGGCGACACCTCTCACGACGGACACGAACAGACCCTTCTTGCTGGCGGCTCCAGAGACGATCATTTCGTCTTTGCCTCGACGTCGAATTCCAGTGCAGCGCGCCCTGATATCATCTCCGGCTTCAAGGCAGACTCCGAGCGGAGCGACCTGATGGCACTCGGCGCGCTCACCCTCTCCGTTCTGGCACTCGACCCCTCCAGCACGACGGTGCCCGCACATACGATCGCCTGGCTCTACGACAGCTCGGCGAACCAGACCATCGTTTACGTCAATCCGACGGATCAAAGCCTGAGCATCGGCGATTCCAGTCTGGTGGAAGTCCATCTCGATGGCTTCTCCACCGTCCAGACGTCGGATTTCATGCTCGCGCTGGAAACGTCGAGTCATGCGACGGCAGCCGAGCCGACCAATCTCGAACCGGGCGCGGACAAGGACGCGACCATTAGCCCGACGACGGTGACCAGCCTCTCATCGGGCGAAATCGTCCATGAGCGAACCGTCCTGATCGACGGAGACGGGCCCGGGCAAGCTGCGAAGGCGAGCGGGTGCAGGCTCGATGCCGATTGCGACCGGATTGCCCTCGTCAGGCACACCCAGTTCGTTCAGCCCGACGATACGAACACGCGGTCGGACGCGCCCACCGGCGAGAACGTGGCCTCCGCGGTGAGCCACGTGCAGCCCGTCAACCAGCTTCATCCCACGGCAGTCGCGGAGAATAGGTTCGTATTCGACAAGTTGGCACCGTTCGAGCCCGCTCGGGAGAGTGTGGCCTCCAAGGACAGCGGCCCGGTCGCACCGTCCACGGTCGATCCAAGCATCGAGTCCAGCCCAGACTCCATCGAGACGTCACACCACGAAAATCACCTGCGCGAGCATCATCATGGGGACCCGATAGCCGAGAACGGCCTTCCTCGAGGTGCTTCGGTTCACCTCGGGGACTCATTTCATTTCAAGCAGCACGGCTCTGACGGTTCGGGTGACATTGCGCCCGCGCCCTGGCACGCGGCGGTCGAATCCTACGCCATCAGGGATGGCGCTTTGCATGGCCACCATTCAGAGCTCAGCGCAGGATGGGACGATCCTTCGGACCCGTCCGGTCATCACGAACATGCTGGCGTCGCCCACGGATTCAGGGCGGCGTCGATGCCTGAACCGTCCCCGCCGCATATTGATCCGGTTCACGGCGCAGGCTCAGCTCACGCCCACGTGCCGCACGATCTGATCGTGTGATGTCCGCAGGGCAACCGGATCTTCAGTGCTGTTTTCCAGTGCCATCCGATGCGGCGGAGCTGTCCCGCTCGGGACAAGCATCGTCAGTGTCGCCGTCCTCTTCTTGCGGCGGCAATGCATGCTGATGGTCAAGCGCGGATGTCCAGGCCAACGTCATCGCCGCGATGAGCAGCCGATTGACGGCTTCGATTGCGCGTTCTGCTACGGACGAGTAATTCATGGCTTCCGCCCGCGCGGCTGATTGCCGATGGCGGGAGCCTAGGACGAACTCTCCAGCACCACTGTACTCCAGTTCACAGTTGCACGCGTCAACTCATCGCAGCCTCAGAAGATGCCGCCTGCTTCAGCTGCATCCGCAACGCGAGCCGACGTGCTTCGTGCGGCAAAGTCGTCAAGCTCGCGGCGATCACCCCACTCCCCGGTGCGTTTGATCTGCGTACTTGGTTGCCAAGTGGGCTCGCACAACCTCAGAGGTGTTGCGGTCGATCAACGACTCTGAATCAAATGTGATCATTGCGATGCGAATGCGATTGGTCAACTTTTTTGGGGGAGCAATCAATGAGCGGAGAAGCCAACTGCATTGTATGTAGCCAGGCGAGAACGGTCGTAGCCGTCTTTCCAATCGCGCGGGGCTATGCACTAAAGGTATACGAGTGCTCTTGCTGCCACAGCACCCTTCATCTCGTGACTCGCACGACGAAGGCTGCGCTGATCAGGCAGCACTGCGAGACCCTCCTTCCCGTCGAGAAGCCGCCGAGCGCGACGGGTCCCAGGGTTCAACAGCGGTTCGCGCACTAGACGCGCAAGGCGTCTAGCCGCGTACAGGCCGAACGACCGCGCGATTACGCGCAGGCTGCCGCAGCGCGTCGCGCCTCCGGGGCCCTCAATTCGGCTTTTGCGTCGGCTTGCCGTCGATCTTGGGGAGATCGCCCGCCGCGGCCGATTGATCGCCGCCGCCATTGGCCCGGCGAGCCATCTCGACCGTCAGCCGCTCGGCGGCCTCCGGCGACATCACGCCCATGATGTCCGACATCTTTCGCGGCGCGATCTGCGAGGCGATCTCGATCAGCACGCCCATCTCGAGCCGGTCGAACACCCGTGCGGCGTCCTTGGGCTTCATGCCCTCATACATGGTCACGAGGCCCTTCATGCGCTGGGCTTCGGCGGCCTTCTGCTCGGCCTGGGTCGCGGAGATGCGGGATTCCACCGCCTTCATCTCCTCGACCTTGTTTTCGATGCGCTTCTCGGCCGACTTCAGCAGGCTCTCGCGGATATCGATCTCGCGCTGGCGGGACTCGATCTCCTGGCGGCGTGCCTGCAAGCGTTCCAGGATCGCGCGCTCGGAGGCCGAGACCTGCGGCTGGGCCTCGTCCATCTTGACCACGGTGCCCTCGGGCTTGGTCTCGGGCGCGGCGGGCTTCGGCGCCTCCTTCGGCGCGCCGTGGGTAGAACCCGTGATATCGGGGTCTTCCCGCCCCGTCGGAAAGTTCAGATTCTCCTGCGCCCAGGATTTCTTGATCTGGCTCGGCTGGTAGTCGAAGACATAGCCGCCATTGATCACGAGGCCCACGACCTTGAGCGTGGCGAGCCCCGCGACGGCGACCAGGACGACCGGAATGACGCGGATGTTACGAAAGGATTTCATACCCTGACTTTATGCCGCAAGGCCGTTGGATCGTCGGCGCTCGGAGAAGGCTTCGGCCGCAGCCGCCACCGCTTTCGCCGATGAGGGCTTGGCCGCGGGTACCGCGGCCGTTTCCGGGCTCGCCGCGGGGCGCGCGGCGATCGCGATCTTGGACAGGCGCCGCACGACGTTGTCGGCTTCGCCGAGCTGCTTGTAGAGCTGGTCCGACATCTGCGTCGCCGCCGCCAGCTGGCTGCCGAGGTTCTCGTTGACGTCCCGCACCGCGAGCTTCAGCCCGCCAATCGCGCGCTCGGCGATCTCGGTGGCGGTGATCAGCTCGCCGATGACCGCCTTTAGCGAATGCTCGTCCGCCTTCAGCCGCGTCAGCCGCTTGTTGAGCATGACACAGTAGACGATGGTCAGCATCAGCAGGATAGCCACCAGCGTCTCGATCGCCATTCCCAGGGAGTGGTTCATGGGGCCTCCATCATCTTGTTCTGCTCGTCCACCTTCTCGAACATCGCAAGTGTCGTACTTGGCTTGCGCAGGGGTTTCGTCACCCGTATGGCGACGCGGTCTCCGACCCGGCCCATCCGCCCCTCGGTCAGGGTGACGTCGCCGCAACGCACGGTCACGTTGGCATCCGCACGCATGTCGAGCGGCAGGGTGTCGCCGACCTTGAGCCGCATCAGCTGCTTGAGCGGGATTTCGGCCTCGTAGAGCACGGCATCGACTGCGATCTCGGCCTGGTTGATCTCGGTGGCGAAATGGCCCTCCCAGATCGTGTCGCGGCCGAATTTTTCGCCCATGAACATCTGGAGCAGGACGCCCCGGATCGGCTCGATGGTCGCGTAAGGCAGCAGCAGCTCGATGTTGCCGCCGCGATCTTCCATGTCGATGCGCAGGCGCACCAGGATCGCGGCGTTGGCGGGACGGCTGATCGCGGCGAAACGCGGATTGGTCTCGAGCCGGTCGATCGTGAAGGTCACCGGCGACAGCGGCCGGAACGCCTGCTCGGCGTCGGCCAGCACCACCTCGACCAGCCGCTTGACCAGCTCGGTCTCGATCGTGGTGTAGGGCCGGCCCTCGATGCGGAGCTGGCTCGCGCCGCGGCGGCCGCCGAGCAGCACATCGATCATCGAATAGATCAGGCTGGAATCGACCACCGCCATGCCGAAGTTTTCCCACTCCTCGGCCTTGAACACCGAGAGAACGGCCGGCAGCGGGATCGAGTTCATATAGTCGCCGAAGCGCACCGAGGTGATGCGGTCGAGCGAGACTTCGACGTTGTCGGAGGTGAAATTGCGCAAAGAGGTCGTCAGCAACCGCACCAGGCGGTCGAAGACGATTTCGAGCATCGGCAGACGCTCGTAGGAGACCATCGCTGAATCGATGATCGCGCGAATGCCGGAATGGTCGTCGAGCGTGACGTCGCCGACCGCGAAGCCGAGAAGATTGTCGATCTCCTCCTGTGACAGCACCCGCTCGCCGGAATTCTTGCCGGCGCCGAGATCACGGCTGCCATCCTCGACCATGGCCGCCCATTGCAGGGCCATGGTCTCGGATAGTTCGTTTTCGGCAGCAGCCTTCGCGGCCTCCGCGGGATCCTCGGAATCAAGCGAGGCCTCCCATTGGGCGGCAATTGCATCCTGGTCTGGTTGGTCGGTGCCTGCCATGATCCCTAGCCCGTCATGCTCACTGGATCACGACTTCCTTGAACAGCACCGCGCTGACCTGGATCGGGGCGACCGCCGCGTTGACGCGCTTGGTCAGCTCTTCCTTGAGGCGAAAGACGCCGGCGGACCCGTTGAGGTCGGAGGAGCGCAGCTCGCGCACATAGGTCTGGAAGATGTCGGTCACGCGCGGCATCGTCGGCTTGATCGCCTCGATCTGCTTCTCTTCCTTCAGCTCCAGCACGATCTTGAGCTTCAGATATTGCACGCGCTCACCGGGCGCGCCGGCGAGGTTGACCATGATGTCGGGCACGTCGACGAAGGCCGGCGGCTTCGGCGGTGGCGCCGCCTCGGCGTGATGCTCGTCGTCGCCATGACGGAAGAAGAAGAACCAGGTCGCGGCACCGCCGCCGAGGACGGCGAGCAGGCCGACGGCCATGATGATGAGCTTGAGCTTGTTCTTCGGCGGAGCGGCTTCCGCGCCTTCGGCGGTTGCGCCGCCTTCCGCTTCATTGTCTGCCATGGTCGATAGGCTCGCTCATCTCATAAGGGGTCGAAAGAGCGAAGCCTCCTGGCAGACAGTGACGCGATACAAATGCCCCAGCGCAGTGCGCTCCACTTACACGCAAACGCTACGGTAATAATGGTTAACGGAATCTTTCGATTGGGCCTCCACTAGGAAAAATCTGCCGGGCAAACATGGCTAACAGAACCTTTCTGCCGCCTCCCCGCGCCGCTCAAAAATCAGCAAGCTATTGACATTACACAACTTTATTAGTTGGCACGGCTTTCGCTGAGAGAGGACCGAGGCCGGAGGGTTTGGGAGAACCTGGCGGTCTCGTTCACGGGTCGGCCAAGGCGCTTGGGAGAGCGAGGTGGCAGGCTCACTCAGGGGAGATTTCCGATGCAGAACGCGCTTCTGATCGGCTTGTCACGGCAGATGACGTTGGAACGGCAGATGGATGTCATCGCCAACAACGTCGCCAATGCCAACACCAACGGCTTCAAGGCCGACCATTCGCTGTTCGAGGAGTTTCTCAACTCGAACGCGCGTGAGGACAATTTCATCGCGGCCGACCGCCGGGTCTCCTATGTGCAGGACCGCGGCACCTTCCGCGACGTCGGCCAGGGGCCGATGGAGCCGACCAACAACCCGCTCGACATGGCGATCGACGGCAACGCGTTCTTCGCGGTGCAGGCCAATGGTGGCGAACGCTACACCCGCGACGGCAAGTTCTCGCTCAACAGCACCGGCCAGCTCGTCACCTCCGACGGCAGCCTCGTGCTCGGCACCGGCGGCCCGATCACCTTCCAGCCCACCGACCACGACATCAACGTCGCGCCCGACGGCACCGTCACGGTGCTCGAGGGCACCGCCAAGACCGACTCGATCCGCGGCAAGATCCGCATGGCTGCGTTCGACGATGCGGCGAAGCTGACCAAGCTCGGCGCCAACCTCTACGACGTCGGCTCCGCGACCCCGCAGGCCGCCACCAAGTCGACCGTGCGCCAGGGCTACATCGAGAAGTCCAACGTGAACTCGGTCGGCGAGATGAGCCGCATGGTCGAAGTCATGCGCAGCTACACCGCCATCGCCAACTTGCTCCAGCAGCAGAGCGACCTCCACAAATCGGCGATCGAGAAGCTCGCCGACGTTCCGGCCTGATTAGGGGATCACTGACATGCAAGCGCTCCACACCGCTGCGACCGGAATGGCGGCCCAGGAACTCAACGTCCAGGTCATCTCCAACAACATCGCCAACCTGCGCACCACCGGTTTCAAGAAGCAGACGGCGGCGTTCCAGGACCTGATCTACGAGCACGTCCGCCGCGTCGGCGCGCAGGCCTCGGACCAGGGCACCATCGTGCCTGTCGGCGTCGACATCGGCGGCGGCGTCAAGACCGTCGGCACGCCGCGCAGCATGACGCAGGGCACACTGTCGCAGACCGGCAACGACCTCGACCTCGCGATCTCGGGCGAAGGCTTCTTCAAGATCCTGATGCCCGACGGCACCTTCCAATACACCCGCGACGGCACCTTCCAGATGGACAACCAGGGCCGCGTCGTCACCGCGCAGGGCAACCCGGTGCAACCGACCATCACCATCCCGAACAACGCTTCCGGCCTCGCCGTCAACGAGCAGGGCCAGGTCTCGGTGACGCTGCCGGGTTCGTCGACGTCGGCCGTTCAGGGCCAGATCGGCGTGACCCGCTTCATCAACAAGGCGGGCCTCCAGCCCGTCGGCAACAATCAGTTCGTCGAGACGCCCTCTTCCGGCCCGCCGCAGGACGGCACCGCGAACTCCGAAGGCTACGGCAAGGTCACGCAGGGCAGCCTGGAGCAGGCCAATGTCGACGTCGTCTCGGAGATGAGCGACCTGATCGCCGCGCAGCGCGCCTACGAGATGAACGCCAAGGTCATCAGCGCCGCCGACCAGATGATGCAATCGACCACGGCGTTGTTCCGCTGAGGTGATGACGATGATCCGCGCCACCCTCGCCACGATCTCCGCTCTTCTGCTGCTGGCGCTGCCGGCGCAGGCCGCCGAAGATTTCATCGCAGCGCCGACGCTGCGCGCGAGCGTTACCGTGACCTCGGACGTGGTGCGGGTTGGCGACCTCATCGACAATGCGGGCTCGGCCGCGCTGATCCCGGTCTACCGCTCGCCCGATCTCGGCACCACCGGCGCGCTACCGGTCGCGCATGTGCTGTCGGTGCTGCGCGCAAAGCAGGTGATCGGCGTGATGACCGGCGACATCAAGGAAGTCCAGGTCACCCGCCTCGCCCGCACGCTCGCCAACAAGGACCTCGAAACCGCGGTGGCCTCGGCGCTCGAGCGCCGCTTCGGCCTTGGGGAAGCCGCCAACATCGCCGTCACGTTCGACCGCGGCGTTGCCGACATGCGGCTCGATGCCTCCAACACCGGCGCGCTCCAGCCGGTCGCCACCCGCTATGACGTCCGCAACGGCCGTTTCGACATCGCCTTCGAGATCAACAACGAGAGCAATCCGGCGCCGACCAAGCTGCGCTTCACCGGCACCGCAATCGAGACGGTGGAAGTTGCCGTGCTGACGCGCGACATCGACCGCGCCGATCTCCTGAAGTCCTCCGACATCGCGCTGGAGCGCCGGCCCAAGGCCGAGGTCACCGGCGAGCCCGCCTCGCGCGACCGTAGCATCGGCATGCAGCTGCGCCGGCCGATGCGGGCGGGCATGCCGATCCGCGTCGCCGACATCGTCAAGCCCGACTTCGTGTCGCGCGACCAGAGCGTCACCGTCATCTACCAGGTCCCCGGGATTTACCTCACCACGCGTGGCAAGGCGATCGAGAGCGGCGCCGAGGGCGACACCGTCAGCGTGCTCAACCTGCAGACCAAGCGCACGCTGACCGGCGTGGTCACCGGCCGCGGCCAGGTAACGGTCCAGGGCGCGAGCCAGTCCGCGCCGATGGCGCCCGCGGTCGAGCAGACCTCCTCGCTCAAGCGCGACGAAGCACCCGCACCCGTCGACACTGCAGCTTTGGTCCGAAACCTGGTCCAGCCCCCCGCATCGCAGGCTCAAGTCGCCCAAGCCCAGATCCCTCAAACTCGCGTCCCGCAAGCTCCAGCCAAGTCAGAGTAAGTCATGTCCACGTTCAGTTCGGCTTCCCGTCTTCGTCGCGTCGCGATCTCTGGTCTGCTGCTGGCAGTTTGCGCGCTGGCGAGCGGCTGCTCCTCGATCGACCGCCTGTCGCAGATCGGCGAGCAACCGAAATTGTCGGCAATCGACAATCCGACGACGCAGCCCGGCTACAAGCCGGTGCAGATGCCGATGCCGAAGCCGGAAGTCGCCTCCTACAATCCGAACTCGTTGTGGCGCAACGGCAGCCGCGCCTTCTTCAAGGACCAGCGCGCGACCCATGTCGGCGACCTCCTGACCGTGACCGTGAACATCACCGACAAGGCCAACATCGCCAACGAGACCCAGCGCAGCCGCACCAATTCGGAAAATTCGGGTATCAGCGACTTCATCGGCGCCCAGACGATCACGCAGCCGCTCAAGATCCTGCCCGGCCGCATCCTCACCGCCGATTCCACCGCCGCCAGCGACGGCAAGGGTTCGGTCAATCGCACGGAGGCCTTGCAGACCAACGTCGCCGCGGTCGTGACCCAGGTACTGCCGAACGGCAACCTCGTCGTCGAGGGCAAGCAGGAGATCCGTGTCAACTACGAGATCCGCGAACTCATCGTCGCCGGTATCGTCCGCCCCGAAGACATCCAGAGCGACAACACCATCGATTCCTCCAAGATCGCGCAGGCCCGCATCGCCTATGGCGGCCGCGGCCAGATCATGGACGTGCAGCAGCCGCGCTACGGCCAGCAAGTCATGGACGTGCTGCTGCCCTTCTAAGTCTCTCCCGAGCTCCCACATCGTGTTCGCGAACCTAGGCGCGAACGACGATGTACTACGCGGCCTCCGGTAGCTCCCCTGCCGGAGGCCGCATGTATTTTGTAAAGCTGATTGGGACGACTGACGGCGGGGATTGCCGTAGCAGCCTCACGTAAACTCCGCCTCGACCGTCCCCAGCCCGTCGAGCTCCATCCGCACCTTGTCCCCGGCCTTCAGCCACAGCGTCTTCACCAGGCTCCCCGTCAGCACGAGTTGCCCCGCATGCAGACCCTTGCCTTCGGCGGCGAGGTGGTTGGCGAGCCAGGCGAGCGCGTTGTGGGGATGGTCGAGCACGTCGGCGCCGGTGCCGTGGCTGACCTCTTCGCCATTGACGATGGCGCGGCCCTTGACCGCCTTCAGGTCCGGCACCGACGAGCGCGGCACCGCCTCACCCAGCACGCAGCCGGCGGCGAAGAAATCGTCGGCGATCAACGTCGGCGCGCCCATCGTTTCCCACTTCACATAGCGGTCGTCGACGATCTCGATCGCGGGATGATAGGCCTCGACGGCCTCGCCGACCCATTCGGCCGTGAACGGCGCCTCGCCGGCGGCGAGGTCGCGCTTCAATCGCACCGCGATCTCACACTCGACGCCGACACGGACGTAGTCGGCAGCTGCGAGCTTGGCCCCGCTCTCGTGCACACCCTTCTGGAACACGCTGCCGCCGCAGGGATGCGGGATGCCGATATAGTCCTGCATCACCTGGCTGGTGCAGCCGATCTTATAGCCGACCAGCGGCCCGACTTGCGGCAGCAGCAGATCATGCAGCGCGCGCTGGACCTGATAGCCCTCGGCCTCGTCGGCGGGCGGATGGTCCAGGGCCGCGAGCGGCGCGCGGTTACGGCGCGCGAGCGCAATCGCCTTTGCGGCTTTGAGAATTTTGTCCATCGGCGCCGGCTCCCACGCTACACAATTGAGGTCGGCACTTCAGCATCCCCGCCGGGGCGTGACAAGCGCGGGCCAAAGCAGGGCGCCCTCAGCCCTTGACGAGGCCGAGCCGGATCAGGCTCTCGGCCGTCGCGAGGATCGCCTCGTCGTTCGAACGGGCCCGCCAGCCGAGCAGCGACCTCGCCTTGGCGCTGGTGGAATGCCGAACCCTTCCAAGCATCGGCACGACCGCGCGCAGCAGCGGAATCCGGTTCGCGGCCAGCCGCACCAGCCAGTCCGGGGCCTGGAGCCGCGGAACCCGGCGCGCCCTGGGTCCGAGTTCCCGCCGCAGCACCCTGGCGATATCGAGGATCGACATCGTCTCACCGGAGACCGCGATGAAGCGCTCGCCTTTCGCTTCGGGCGCCATCATCGCGCGCAGGTGCAAATCGGCCACGTCGCGCACGTCGACCACGCCGAAATAGACCCGCGGCACGGCCGGCATGGCGCCGTCGAGCAGCGATTTGACGATCTCGATCGAGCCGGAGAAGTCCGGCCCCAGCACGGGGCCCAAAATGCCGGCGGGATTGACGACGGACAGTTCGAGCCCGCTGCCCTCGCGCGCGATGAAATCCCAGGCCGCCCGCTCAGCCAGCGTCTTGGATTTGATGTAGGGCTGCACGTCGGCACCGTCGAGGTTGGTCCAGTCGGTCTCGTCGAACGGCCTGTCGCGCGACGGATGGCCATAGCCGATCGCGCCCAGCGACGAGGTGACGACGACCCGCCTGACGCCGGCCTCGTGTGCGGCACGCAGCACCCGCAGCGTGCCGTCCCGGGCCGGAATGATCATCTCGTTCTCGTCCTTGGGAACACTGGTCGACAATGGCGAGGCGACATGGAGCACGTAATCGCAGCCGGCGACGGCCTCGCGCCAGCCGTCGTCCGCGGTGAGATCGGCGGTGAAAAAGGACACGCTTTCGGGCGAAACCGCTCCCCCCTCGCGCAGCATCGCCAGCACATCGGCCTGCCGGTCCGGGCGGCGCACCGTGGTCCGCACCTGATGGCCGGCGGCCAGAAGCTGCAGGACGACATGGATGCCGACGAAGCCGGACCCGCCGGTGACCAGAACGGTGCTCATTGCCCAAACTCCCCTCGTTGCGCGAGCCGGCGAATTGGGTTCCGCCACCCTGCTCAAGGTCGCATCTGGTCACTATCTCCCAGGGGAACAAGTAGAATGGATTTCGAGACCGGTATGGAAAACCTGACCAGCGTTTGCGACGGCGATTGCGATTGCAGCCCCGACCCGGCCCTACTCGCCGACTTCAAGCGCGCCATCCATGCACTCGGCGGCAAGTGGAAGCTGGAGATCCTGTTCGCGTTGATGAACGGTGCCGTTCGTTTCGGCGCGTTGCGACGATCGATCGGCGGCATTACCCAGCACATGCTGACCACGCAGCTGCGCGAGCTCGAGCAGGACGGCCTGGTGTCGCGAAGCGTCTTCGCGGAGAAGCCCTTGAGGGTCGAGTACGAGTTGACGGATGCGGCCTACGGCCTGTTGCCGGCGTTTAAGGAAATATTGAGCTGGTCCAGGCTTTATGGCGATGCGCGCCTTGTGGCGTCGCAGCAAGCCTGATTGCAGCCAAGCCTGATTGCAGCGATGTGTGAAGCTGCCGGCTCGGCGCCTCAGCATTCGAGTCGATCTCGTTGATGCGACTCGCAAAACCTCCGGCACCTGAAGTGAAGGCTGTTCCTCATCCGAACTTACGTGAGCTCGGAGGAAGTGACTCTAGCCCATTGATCGCGATTCATTTTTCGCGATCGCGCCTGCGCTGATGCGCATCGCGGCAAGCGGCAGACAAAATGCTGGTCACGGCGCTCAAGCTGCACCGTGAGCCCAAAAATAAAGAGCCGCATCGCTGCGGCTCGGACTCTATTCGTCGCGGTAGACCTTCTCGCGTTTCTCGTGGCGCTCCTGCGCTTCCACCGAGAGCGTTGCGATAGGCCGGGCTTCGAGCCGCTTCAAAGAGATCGGCTCGCCGGTGTCCTCGCAATAGCCGTAGGTGTTGTCCTCGATACGCTGGAGCGCGGCGTCAATCTTGGCGATCAACTTGCGCTGGCGGTCGCGGGCGCGGAGTTCGATGGCGCGGTCGGTTTCGGACGATGCCCGATCGGCGAGATCGGGGTGGTTCACGTTCTCCTCCTGCAGAGCCTGCAGCGTGAGCTTGGACTCTTTGAGGATCTCATCCTTCCAGGCGAGGAGCTTCAAACGGAAGTACTCCTTCTGCCGGTCGTTCATGAAAGGCTCTTTTTCGGTCGGTCGGTAGTTTTTCAACTTTTCCAAGGGCGGCCTATCTGTCTAAGCAACGACTCGCAACGGAAACGGGTCCGTTAAGCCGGGCTTATATAGTGGCCTCATGTGACAGACAATATTTCCCTGATCGTTCGGTTAGCGCCCCCAAGCCCTTGCACAGGAAGGTTTATCCTGGAGAGCCCGGGGGCGGCCGAAGGCCTAGTAACCGACCGTGAAACGCTGCCTTAGATGGGCCGGCCGCTCGATCTCGTCGGCGAGCGCAATGGCGTAGTCGGCGAAGCTGATCCAGCTTTTTCCGTTCGCATCTGCGAGAAGCTGATCGGTCCCGAGCCGGAACTTGCCGGTTCGCTCGCCCTCGATGAAGAGGGCCGACGGCGAGATGAAGGTCCAGTTCATGTCCTTTTCCTGTCGCAGCAGGTCAAGGAAAGCCCCGCCCGCCTCCGCTTCGGCCTTGTATTGGGCAGGAAAACCGGGGGTTGTAACCAGTTTGACGCCGGGAGCGACTTCCAGGCTGCCGGCACCGCCAACAACGAGGTAGCGACCAAGGCCGGACGCCTTCGCCGCGCCGATCAGCTTGAGCGGGTCGCTGGCCAGGAAGTGCACGGAACTCACGGCAACGTCATGCCCCGCCCACAATCTGGCAAGGCCAGCCTGGTCGAGCACGTCGCCCTTCGTGGGCGTGACGTTCGGCAGGGTCGCGATCTTCTCTGGGTTCCGGGCGATCGCCGTGACCGCATGGCCGCGGCGTGACAGTTCCTTGGTGATCTCCGACCCGGCCCGGCCCGAGGCGCCGGCGACTGCGATTTTCATTGATGGTTCCTTTGCTTCTTTTGGTAACTAACAGTTACTAGATATCGCGAAGGATGCTGGTGTTAAGAGAGCACTTTGTGCTTACCTGATTACGCAAGAGTAACCGGGACCCGTCACCGGCGCGCGAGCCGGCAAGGGGCCAAACGGATCGTGAGGAGCCGACGATGAAGCCAGACGTCTATTCAGCGAATTGCCCCACGCGCCAGATCCTCGACCGCGTCGGCGACAAATGGGCGGTGCTGATCCTGCTGCTGCTGCGCGAGGAGTCGATGCGCTTCAATCAGTTGCGCCGAACGATTGAAGGCATTTCGCAGAAGATGTTGAGCCAGGTTCTCAAGTCGCTCGAGCGCGACGGCCTGATCAAGCGTCACGCCATCGCAACCGTGCCGGTGACGGTGGAGTATTCGATCACGCAGCTCGGGGTGACGCTCGCGGCCGCCGTCGATCCCCTGCGCGATTGGGCCGAGCAGAATCTGAAAGACGTGCTCGCCGCCCAGCGCCGCTACGACGCGCAGTTGAAGGACGAAGCGGCGTAGGCACTCTCTCGAGAGTGCGCTGCTCGCCACGCCAAACTCCGCTGTCATGCCCCGGCTTGACCGGGGCATCCAGTACGCCGCGGCCTCGCGATTCAATAACGACTGTCTCTGGAATACTGGGTCGCCTGGTCAAGCCGGGCGACGACAGCCTGCCCGGCTAAGCCTGCCCGGCCTTGGCCAGCTCGACCTCGACGCGCAGCTCGATCTCGGACAGCACGGAATCCAAACCGGGATCGCCCGAGGACGATTTCAGGTTCGCCGCGGCATCGCGCAGCCGCATCACTGTCGAGGCGTCGAGATTGCCGGACAGTAGTCCCATCTTGAGATCGTCGAGCACGTCGAGCGCGGTCCTGCCGCGGGCGACCGAGCGCTTGCGGCGCTCGACCGGATCTTCCTCGATGCCTTGCAGTGCGAGCAGCCCGTCGATGTTCGCGGCGGCCTTCGGTGCGGCAGCGCCCCGCGTCTCCTGCGCCGACGAGGTGTCGGGCAGCACGAAGGTGCCGGAGCTCGTCCGCCTGGCCTGGCTGGCCGGCGTACCAAGCGTGGTGCCGTTCGGTCCGTAGATGCGCATCGCAGGAATCCGGGTGATCGATGCCGTCACCTTCGCCGTCTTATGGTTAACGGCGCGTAAACGGCCCGGCAAAATCTGCCGACAGGCGGCAGTTTCGCTCCTCAGGGAGAACGCTCCCTGACACCGGTGGAAACAGGTTTATTCAACCTATTCAATCGCGTAACCCCGCTGCCCCGCGTTGGCACAGCGCTCGCAAGGAAAGCGTCGGACCAGCTCGTCATGGGAGTGTCGTGGATGGTCCGAGATGTGAGGAGCCTCGGGGAGCAGAGGATGCCAGGCGTTCGTTGGGTGAGGATTGTTGGGGTGGCCTGCGCCGCGCTGTCAGCGCTGGCGCTCTCGGTCACGTCTGCAAGCGCGACGTCGCGCATCAAGGACCTCGCCAATATCGAGGGCGTGCGGCAGAACCAGCTCATCGGCTACGGCCTCGTCGTCGGCCTCAACGGCACTGGCGACACCCTCAACAACATCCCCTTCACCAAGCAGTCGCTGCAAGCGATGCTCGAGCGCATGGGCGTCAACATCCGCGGCGCCACCATCCGCACCGGCAACGTCGCCGCCGTGATGGTCACGGGCAATCTGCCGGCCTTCGCCACCCAGGGCACGCGCATGGACGTCACCGTCTCCGCGCTGGGCGACGCCAAGGATCTGCGCGGCGGCACCCTGCTGGTCACGCCCCTGCTCGGCGCCGACGGCAATGTCTACGCGGTCGGACAGGGCTCGCTCGCGATCTCCGGTTTCCAGGCCGAGGGCGAAGCGGCGAAAATCGTGCGCGGCGTTCCGACCGTCGGGCGCATCGCCAACGGCGCCATCATTGAGCGCGAGATCGAGTTCGCGCTCAATCGGCTGCCGAACGTGCGGCTCGCGCTGCGCAACGCCGACTTCACGACGGCCAAGCGGATCGCGGCGGCGATCAACGACTATCTCGGCGTCAAGACCGCCGAACCGATCGATCCCTCGACGGTGCAGCTTGCGATCCCGCCGGAGTTCAAGGGCAACGTCGTCGCCTTCCTCACCGAGATCGAGCAGCTCCAGGTCGATCCCGATCTCGCCGCCAAGATCGTCATCGACGAACGCAGCGGCATCATCGTGATGGGCCGCGACGTTCGCGTCGCCACCGTCGCGGTGGCGCAAGGCAACCTCACCGTCACCATCTCCGAGAGCCCGCAGGTCAGCCAGCCCAACCCGCTGTCACGGGGGCGCACCGTGGTCACGCCGCGCACCGGCGTCAGCGTCACCGAGGACGGTAGGAAGCTTGCCCTCGTCAAGGACGGTGTCTCGCTGCAGCAGCTCGTCGACGGCCTCAATGGCCTCGGCATCGGCCCCCGCGACATGATCAGCATCCTCCAGGCGATCAAGGCCGCCGGCGCGATTGAAGCCGACATCGAGGTGATGTGATGCAGACCAGCATGATCAACACCCCGCACATCGTCACCTCCTCGGCCTTCTCGGTGGAGAGCCGCAACGGCCGGCCCGACTTCGAGCTTGCCGCCGCGTTGCAGAAGGTCTCGCCGCAGCAGCAGGCCAAGGCGCAGAAGACGGCCACCGATTTCGAGGCGATGTTCCTCAACAGCATGTTCTCGCAGATGACCTCGGGCCTGAAGGGCGAAGGCCCTTTCGGCGACACCCCGGGCACCGGCGTGTGGCGTTCGATGCTGACCGAGCAATATTCCAAGAACTTCGCCAAGGCGGGCGGCGTCGGTGTCGCCACCGAAGTCTACCGCACCCTCATCATGCAGCAGGCGAAAACGATCCGCACGGCATAAGGTCAACCGAGATGAACCACTTCAACGCCTCACGTCAGCCGGGGCAAGCGCAGCGCCCGAACACCGCGCCCGGCAACGCCGAGGCGCGCAAGGTCGCCGAGCAGCTGATGGATGCGATGAACGCCCTGCTCGGACTGGTCGAGCGCGAGACCGAACTCGTTCGCGCCGGCCAGGTCCGCGAAGCGATGACGCTGGAGAGCAAGAAGCAGGAGCTGTCGCGCAACTATGTCAGCGCCGTCAGCGAGTTGAAGACGAACCAGGCCCAGCTCGCGAAATCCGCGCCGGAGCTGCTCTCGACGCTGCATCGGCACCACGACGCGTTCCGCGCGATGCTCCAGGTCAATCTCACCGTGCTCGCGACCGCACACGCGGTCTCCGAGAGCGTGGTGCGCGGCGTCAACGCCGAGATCCAGAAGCGCAACGTGCCCAACACCTACACGGCGGCGGGACGCCGCGCGGCTCCGGGCCCACGCCACATCACCCCGCTCGCGGTCAGTCGCTCGCTCTGAGCGCGCGCGCGAAAACTACCTGCAATTTTACGAAAAACCGCGCGGCGATATCGTCGCGCGGTTAGTCACGTTTCCTTACCCGGTCTTCAATCCTGGTGTTCAATGGTTGCGTATTGAGAGGGGTTGGGATTTGACTCAGACGAGGCAACCAGGAGGCTGCCATGAGTACAGATTTCAGCATCAGGCCGGTGGGGATACCGGCCCCCGTGCAGATCATAACGACGTCCAATGCGGCGGCGAACGAGGCCGTGCAAACTGATTTGCCGGTGAGCCAGACGGTCGCCGCGAGCGATACCAGCGCGGCTGCGCGCAATGATTTGCAGAGCACCAACGACAGCGTTTCACGCCAGGTCGTATTCAACCAGCCCGCCGCATCCTTCGTGTTCCAGATCGTGAACGAAAGGACCGATGCGGTTGTCGATCAGTTTCCGGACGAAGCGATGCTGCGGCGGCGAGCCTATTTCCACGCACTGGACATGAAGTCCGAGCCCCCGCGTCCACTCAGCACCGATCGCAGCGCCTGACGTTCACGCCGCGTGTCGCGACGGCCGTATCGAGGTCGTTCGAACCGGTCGCGTTACGACCGTCCCGAAAGACCGGCGGCGATATTGCGATTGATCTCGATCAACGGGCGGAAGTGATCGAGCTGCGGGCTCATCAGCAGTGCCGCAGTCTGGCTCAGCACGAACACGCTGATGTTGGCGATCCTCTGCCGAACGTCGAGCGGCTGCGGATTGGTGTCTCGCATCGCCTCGCTCAGGAAGATGGTCCAGAGCTTGCGGTTGAACATCAACGCCTGCGTCGTCTGCTCGTTGAAGGGATCGGCGCTGTTGATGGCGTCCTGCAGCTTGTTGGCGGCCTTCAGGAGCGTCTGCGCCTCGATATCGCGAGGAGACGCAGTGGTCGTGGCTACACGCGCGTAGGCCGAAGCAGCAGAACTCGACATCGATCACCCTGGAGGTTTCCTCGCCCGTTGTACAGGCTTAAGGATTTCTTTCCCAACCCTAGGCAGCACCGCTTAAGATTTGCTTACGTGAGAGTGCCGACGATCTCCGGACAATTACTGGTCGCGGCATCCATCTTCACCTCAAGGCTAAATCCGAGTGCGCGCACTGTAAACGATTGCATCCATCATGCGCTGATCTGAGCTAATCGACAGTTAGCGATCTCGCTCAAAACAGCGGCGAAGCCTAGGCTTCGCCGTTGAATGACTCATCGTGTACGTCGGCGTCGCGCTTAGCGGAGGAGCTGAAGCACGCTCTGCTGCGACTGGTTGGCGAGCGACAGCGCGGAGACTGCGATCGACTGGCGCGTCGAGAGCGCCTGGCTGTTGGCCGCTTCCTCGTTGGTGTCCGCAAGCGTCAGGCTCGAAGAGCCGGTCTGCAGCACGTTGATGAGGTTCTTGCTGAAGTCCTGACGGATCTGCACGATCGACAGGTTCGAACCGAGCGTCGACGCCTCGGCACGCAGCGTGGTGCTGGCCGAGTTGAGCGAAGTCAGAATGGCGTTCGCCGATTTCGAGTCCAGGAAATCAACGCCCGAGGTCAAGGGAGCAAGGTTGAGGCCGGCGTCGTTGAAGGTGACGCCCTGAATGTTCAGCGTCGAACGCCCGGTTTCGTTGAACACGAGCTTGAGCGTATCGCCGTTCAGCAGATTCACGCCGTTGTAGGAAGAGTCCTGCGCCGTGGTGTTGATTTGCGCGAGCACGTTGTTGTACTGCCCGACCAGATTGGCGCGCGTGGCTTGCGAATCCGGGTCGACGGTGGGCGCCTGCGCGATCAGGCCATAGAAGAACTGGCCGCTCGCCGCGGCCGTGCCGCCGATTGCGCCGATCGTCGAGGACGCCGAGTCGTTGGAGGTCACGATGTTGAGATGACCGGTCGTGTCGATCGTCGCCTGCAGGTTGTTCGCCGCCAGTGCCGCGTTGAGCTGATTGAGCGTGGAAACCTGCCCGGCGCCGGCGCCGAACGTGATGCTGGTGGCGGTGCCGCCGCCGGTCGCACCGATCGTCAACGTCTTGCCGCTGAGCGGGGGCGGAACGCGGGCGGTGGTGCCGGCAGTGAGGCCGAGCGCCGTGAGCACGTTGCCCGAGCCGGAGATCGCCAGATCCTGGCTAGTGCCGGTGCTGAGCACGAGCTTGCCGCCGGAAATGGTCGAGGCCGTGCCCGTACCCGTGATGCCGTCGATCGCGCTCAGCACCGTCTGCACGGTGAGTGTGCTGCCGGTACCGATGCCGATCGTGACGTTGCCGAAGGAATCGGTGGTCGAGGTGGTTTGCGCGGTCGAGAAGGTGATCGTCTTGCCGTCGACAGTCAGGACCGAACCGTTGGTGATGGCCGTA